>CADAQF010000006.1 GCA_902790015.1 uncultured Eubacteriales bacterium
TATGTTGTGCAATAGTGAAATGATATTTCTTGACAAAAAAATATCGGCCATTTGAGCCGATTTTATCTGTTTCCTCTTTCTTTACCTGTCAAACTCCCGAACGGCGGCCAGTACATCTGACCGGCGATTATGTCAAAATTATGAAATCCCCCAAAAGGATTTGAAACCGGGGCCAAAAGATAGTATAATATGATCGTCTCTTTTCCCCAGCGTCCCGTCAGGAAGGATGGATAGCATGACGCACAAGCCCGCAGATTGGAGCACAGACATCAACAGCATCCCCTTTGGCCCCCTGGGGGTCATCGCTATGCCAGGCTGTGAGGAGATCGGCCAGCGTGTCAACAGCTGGCTGCAGAAATGGCATGAACTCCAGGAAATCCAGGATGAAGACTTCTACACCACGACCGGCCGCGACCGTTCTTCCTTTCTGGTCAAGGCCTACTGCCCCCGGTTCGGCACCGGGGAAGCCAAGGGCGTCATCAAGGAAAGCGTCCGCGGCTACGACATCTACATCATCGTTGACGTATGTGCTTATAACGTAACCTACAAAATGTACGGGCAAATCGTCCCCATGTCCCCCGACGACCACTTCCAGGACCTGAAGCGGATCATCGCCGCCATCGCCGGCAAAGCCAAACGGATCAACGTGATCATGCCCTTCCTTTACGAAAGCCGCCAGCACCGCCGTTCCTCCCGCGAAAGCCTGGACTGCGCGCTGGCTTTGCACGAGCTGGTCAATATGGGCGTTTCCAACATACTGACCTTCGACGCGCACGATCCCCGGGTGGCCAACGCCATCCCTCTGAGCGGGTTTGAAAACATCATGCCCACCTATCAGATGCTGAAGGCCCTCTGCAAAAACGTCAAGGACCTGCGCTTTGACAAGACCAACACCATGTTCGTCAGCCCCGACGAGGGCGCCATGCAGCGCAACATCTACTACGCCTCGGTCCTGTCGCTGGATCTGGGCATGTCCTATAAGCGGCGAGACTACACCACCGTCGTCAACGGCCGCAACCCCATCGTGGCCCACGAATACCTGGGCGCATCCGTGGAGGGCAAGGATATCCTGGTGGTGGATGATATGATCTCCTCCGGCGAGTCCATGATCGAGCTGGCCAAGGAGCTTAAATCCCGGGGCGCCAACCGCATCTTCGCCCTTTCCACCTTCGGCATGTTCACCAACGGCATCGAGGCCTTCAACCAGGCCTACCGGGACGGCATCATCTACCGCGTGGTCACCACCAACGCCACCTACCGCCGCCCCGAGCTCATGGACGCCGAATGGTACATCGAGGCCGATATCAGCAAATATATCTCTTACCTGATCGCGACGCTGAACCACGACCGTTCCCTGAGCGACCTGCTGCAGCCCCTGAAGCGCATACAGCGGCTGGTCACCAACTATAAAGAAGAACAGACGAAGAACGGCATCCGTTTCGTCTGAGGGAGACATCACATGGCCGACACGGAAAAAGAAAACCTGCCTGCCGCCCCGGAAGAAAAGGTCGGCCTGGTGCAGGCGACGAAGGACTTTTTCGGCAACGCGCTTTCCACCGTCAAGGGGAAGGACCTGACCAGCCTGGTGGAGGAATTTTCCTCCGAAATGACGCTGGTCGCCGAGGGCCTGAGCGAAGACCAGGCGCGCCTGCATGACCTGTACGAAAGCCTGTCCGCCCAGCAGACTGTGGACAAGAGCGAGACCCAGGAGGACGTTTCCCGCGTATCCGACGCGCTGAAGGAAACCTCAGACCGCGTAAAGAAGACGGAAACCGTGCTGGAAGGCCTTCAGAAGGACCTGGACAAGCTGCGCACGGACCTTAAGACCCAGCAGGATACCTTTGCCCAGTACACCAAAAAGGCCGAGGAGAAAAAAGCCAAAAAACTCGACACGCTGCAGGGTCTCATCAAGCAGCTGACCTGGCTGGTCGGCATCGGCGGCGGCGCGTGGATCATCGTGACCATACTCAACCTGTTCCGGCACTGAGCGCCCGATAAAAGGAGGCGGAAGGAATGGCTGATTTTCAGGAACTCGTCACTACCTATAAAAAACGCAGCAAGGACCGCCTGGTGGACACGGTGGCTCTCGGCCTTTCCTGCGCCGAAAGCGTCACGGAGGACGCTGGGCTGCTTGCAGACACCGGCGTGCTCAAGGACGTGCTGAGCACCGCCGGCGGCGTGCTGCCCTTTGCCGTCATCGCCGTGACCGAGGAAATGAAGGTGATCCTCGGCCGGAAGGACCAGAAGACCATGTTCAAGGACACCGCCTACCGCATGGCCAAGTCCGGCGCCGCCCTCACCGTGGGCGCCGCCGCTGCTGCGGTGGCCGGGCCTTTGGGCGGCATGGGCGCCGCGCTGGGCACCCGCGCCTTTCTGGACGGCTACAAAAGCCGGGGCCTGACCGCCGTGCGCCTTAAGAACCGCACGGAGCGCCTGCGCTCCCTGCGCAGGCTGAACGAAAAGCGTCTGGAGCTGAGAGACAGGCTGGTTCCGGCGGAGGAAGCCCTGTATGAGTGAAGCCGGTCTGCCGATGGGTTTTTATGAAAAGCAGCTGTATATCCCCTTCCGCGACTGTGACGCTTCCGGCCGGGTGAGCCTCAGGTCGTGGCTTTCCTATCTGGCCGAGCTGGCCGGCGACCAGTACGAACAGAGAGATCTGGGGCGGGATCAGCTGCTGAGCCAGAACCAGGTTTTCCTGGTCTCCTCATTTTCCCTGCATTTTCTGAGGCATCCGCGCGCCTATGAAACGCTGACGGCCTCCACCTGGGAGAAGGGGCTGGACGCCGTTTTTTTCCGCCGCAATTACGACTTTTACGACCAAAGCGGCCTGTGCGCCGCCGAGGCCTCGAGCCTGTGGCTGCTGTGCGACCCGGTGCGGCACCGCATCCTGCGTCCCTCCGCCCTGGGGCACGAAGTGCCCGACATAGACCGGCCCATCGACTGTCCCTTCCCCGAAAAGATACAGCCCTTTTCCGGCGGGGAGGAGCTTGGCCGGCATACCGTCCGGTATTCCGATCTGGACGTCAATCTGCATATCTACTGCGCCAACTACGGTTCCATCATCATGGACTATCTGCCCGGGGACGTCAGGGAAAAGCCTTTTGAGCGCTTCACCCTGAATTACGTAAAGGAAGCCACCCTGGGCGAAACGATCAGCCTGAAGGGCCTAAAGGACAATTCTTCCTACACCGTCACCGGCACGCACGAAAACGGCGGGCTCTGCTTCGCCGCGCGCATGTCGTTCTGATATGGCTGCCCGGCGGATGCTCCCGCCGGGTGTAAATGTTTTTAAAAAGGAGTCTTTTCATATGATCAGGATCAATGTCATCTCCGGCTTTCTGGGAGCCGGCAAAACCACGCTCATCCGCAAGCTGCTCACCGGCAGCCTGAAGAACGAAAAGGTCGTGCTGCTGGAAAACGAATACGGCGATATCGGCGTGGACGGCGCTTTTATGAAGGACGCCGGCATCACCGTTACCGAGCTCAACGCCGGCTGCATCTGCTGCACCCTGGCGGGTGACTTCCAGGCCGCCATCGACCAGCTGATCGACACCTATCAGCCCACCCGCATCTTGGTGGAGCCTACCGGCGTAGGCAAGCTCAGCGAGATCCTTTCCGCCATCGAAAAGGCCAAACAGCGCCACCCCGATATCGACGTGGGCGGCAGCGCCACCGTGGTGGACGCCGGCAAGTGCCGCATGTACGCCAAAAACTTCGGCGAATTCTTCATCGACCAGGTGAAGAGCGCCTCCACCGTGATCTTCAGCCGCACCCAGCTGCTGAGCGCTGAGCGCGTGGAAAAGAGCATGGCCCTGATCAGGGAGCTCCATCCCGACGCCCGCGTCATCACCACGCCGTGGGACGATATGGAGCCCGATTTCATGCTGGACGTGATCGAAAACGGCAAGCCCATCGCCTTCGCCCCGCTGGAAGACGAGGACGAAGATGAGGACGGGCACGAGCATCATCACCATCATCATGAACATGATCATGATCATGATGAGGACGAGGATGAGCATGATCACGACCATGACCATCATCACGATCATGATCATGACCACGATGAACACGGGCACGGCCATGAGCATCATCATCACCATCATCACCACGACGGCGAGCATGACGCCGACGAGGTGTTCCAGAACATCGGCGTGGAGACGGCCCAGCGCTTTGAGCGCGAGGATATCCGCAATAAGCTCGAAGCCCTCTCCGACGAAGAGGAGTACGGCCGCGTCCTGCGCGCCAAGGGCATCCTGCAGGATGCCGAAGGCAAATGGTTCCAGTTTGACTTCGTTCCCGGCGAGATCGACTTCCGCGACAGCGCGCCCGATTATACCGGCCGCTTCTGCGTGATCGGCGCCCACCTGGATGAAAAAGCCCTGAAGGAGCTGTTCAACGTATGAGCCAGCAGGAATTCGTACCCGTCTATATGCTGACCGGCTTTCTGGAAAGCGGAAAAACCACGATGATACAGTCCATGCTGTCCGACGAGGGCTTTTCCTCCGGGCAGAGGACGCTGATCATCTGCTGCGAGGAAGGCGAAACCGAATTTGAGGAGGACTTCCTCAAAAAGTACAACGCCGTCCTGGCCGTGATCGACGAACAGCAAAAGCTGACCAGCCTCAGGCTCAAGGAGCTCAACGCCAAATACCTGCCCGAGCGGGTCATCATCGAGTACAACAATTTCTGGGGCATCGAGTATATCAGCCGCCTGCGCATGCCGCCGCTGTGGGAGTGGGTGCAGGTGATCACCCTGGCCGACGGCTCCACCTTCAACAACTACATGACCAACATGCGCCAGCCCATGACCGACCCCATGCGGGAGGCCGACCTCATCCTGATCAACCGCTGCGCGCCGGACTTCAACAAGAGCAACTGGCGCCGCCAGCTCAGGGCCATCAACAACACGGCCACCATCCTGTTTGAAAACCCGGACGGCAGCACGGAGGACGGCGTATCCGACGAGGACCTGCCCTATGACGTGAACGCCCCCGTGGTGCAGATTTCCGACGAAAACTTCGGCATCTTCTATCTGGATTCCATGGAGCACCCGGAGCGCTACGACAAAAAGACCGTCCATATGATCGGCCAGCCTTTCCCGCACTCAAAGCTGCCCAAGGGCTTCTATTTCTTCGGCCGCTACGCCATGACCTGCTGCGCCAACGACATCCAGAAGACCGGGTGGGTCTGCAAGGGCCCCTGCAAGCCCAGCGATACAGGCTATGTGAGCCTTACCGCCCGCTGCGAACACGCGACGGACCCGGAAGGCCGCTCCGTACTGATGCTGCACGAGATCAGCGCCGACAAGACCGCCGCCCCGCGCGAAAAATACGTGACCTTCGGCACCATCTGAACGAAACGCTCCCCGATGCTTTTCGGGGAGCGTTTGCTCATCTTCGCTTTTTGAAAGGAAAACCATCATGCAGGAAATACCGCTGTGGGAAAAGGACATCCCCTTTTATGACGCGGCCGTCGGTCAGCCGGCGCCGTCCCTGATGCTCTTCCCCGTTTCCCGGCCCAGGGGCATGATCCTCGTGCTGCCCGGCGGGGGCTATACCCACCTGGCCCCGCATGAGGGCGCGCCCATCGCCGAAAGAATGAACGGCTTTGGCTGGAGCGCCGCCGTGCTGCGCTACAGGCTGGCCCCTTATCAGGCACCCGTGCCTCAGCTGGACGCCCGGCGCGCGATGCGCTTGCTGCGTTTCCAATCCGCTGCATGGGGCTATGCTCCCGACCGCATCCTGATCATGGGCTTTTCCGCCGGCGCTCACCTGGCCGCCTGCGCCGCCCTGCAGGCCGACCGCTGGGCGGGGGATCCTTCCTCCGCCGACCCTGTCGAGCGGCAAAACGCCCGGCCGGACGGGCTTATTTCCTGCTACGGCGTATTGACCATGGGCCCCTTCGCCCACGCGGGCAGCCGGGACAGTCTTTTGGGAGAAAAAGCCAAAGATCCCGCCCTGCTTGCGGAATACTCGCTGGAGACCCGCGTCACGGAAGATGCCCCGCCGGCCTTCTTATGGCACACGGCGGAGGACGCCTCCGTCCCGGTAGAAAACTCCCTTGGGCTCGCAGCCTCCCTAAGCGCCCGCCGGGTACCCTTTGCCCTGCACGTATTTCCCCGGGGCCGGCACGGCCTGGGGCTGGCCGAAAGCACCCCCTGCGCCTGCCGCTGGCCTGAGCTGCTTCATGAGTGGCTTTCGGATACGTTTGGCTGAACCGTCCGGACCAAAGAGCGGCGCGGAGATCATTTCAGATCTTCATATGTCGGCGCTTATGCCGGGAAAACCGTTGTGAGGTTCAGCGGGCCCGCCTTCAGGCAGATCGCTTCCTGCGCTTTAATACCCGGTAGATCACCGGGGTCAGGAACATCACCGCGAAGCCCGCGCCCAGCACGGCGCACAGGCCCAGCCAGCCGGTCAGGGGCATCTGGTGAACGGTCAGGAAAAACACATTTTCAAACCGCAATACGCACAAAGCGAAGCCCGCGGTCATCGCTGCCAGCACGCCTGCGCGCATCCAGGTGAAGGGCCAGCAGATCATGCCCAGCTCGGTAAGACCTATGATGCCCGCGGCCAGCACGGCTACGGTGGAGCAGTTGTTTTGGCTCAGATCGAAAATTACCAGGGCGGACGCCAGTATGGCGCTGACCGCCACGGCGACGCCTCCGGGCGCCGCTTTTTTGAGCACTGTGCGCAGGAAATCCCCCTTCACTCGCTCATGGTTTGCCTCCAGCGCCAGGAAAAACCCGGGTATGCCGATGGTAAGGGAGCTGAGGACGGTCAGCTGAATGGGCTGGAAGGGATACTGCAGCGGCAGGATCAGAGTCAGCACGCTGAGCAGCGCGGAATAGATGGTCTTTACCAGGAAAAGCGTGGCCGTCCTTCGGACGTTGCCGATGACCCGCCGGCCCTCGGCCACGACCTGAGGCAGGGCGCTGAAATCGCCGCTCAAAAGGGACAGCTGCGCCACCTGGCGCACGGCGTCGGTGCCGGTGCCCATGGCGATGGAACAGTCCGCCGCCTTGAGGGCGGGAATATCGTTCACGCCGTCCCCTGTCATGGCCACGGTGTGGCCCTCGTCCTGCAGGGCATCCACCAGCTTCCTCTTCTGCTCCGGCGTGACCCGGCCGAACACGCGCGCCTCCCGCACGGCATGGCGCAGGGCGTCGTCATCGGTCAATTGGGAAGCGTCCACATATTTATCCGCCCCGGGCATGCCGGCCATGCGGGCGATGTGGGATACCGTTTCCGGGTCGTCCCCGCTGATGACGCGCAGCTGGACGTCCTGCCCGGTAAAATAGGCCAGGGTGTCCTGCACGTTCGGCCTGAGCTCGTCGGACAGGGAGATCAGCCCCAGCACCCGTTCAACGGGCGGGCATTCCCCGGCGGAGATCGGCCCCCGCGCCTGGCACAGCACCAGCACCCGGTAGCCCAGGCGTGTCCTGGGCGTTATTTCTCCCTGCCAGGCGGATGCGTCCTCCAGCACGAAGCCCGGCGCGCCCAGGATCAGCGTGATCCCGTCCGCAAAGGAAGCGGCGGATTTTTTCCGCTTGGAGGAAAAGGGCAGCACCGCGGCGTCCTCCCGGACCTGCGGCTGAACAAAGGCGCGCAGGGCGTTAAGCGTGGGGCTTTCTTCGTCAAATGCGGAGAGGAAACGGGCAATGTCCCCGCGCAGGGCTTTCTCGTCGGCCTCCAGGGGAACGATCTCCTCCACCTTCATCCGTCCGGTGGTCAGCGTGCCCGTCTTGTCCAGGCAGAGCACATCCGCCCGGGCCAGGGACTCTATCCCGAAAAGCTCGGATACCAGCGTATCTTTTTTGCCCAGGCGGATGACGCCCACCATCAGCGCCACACTGGTCAGAAGCACCAGCCCCTCCGGGATCATGCCGATCAGCGCGGCGACCACGCCGGGCACCGCTTCCTGCGCAGGAATCTTCAGGATAAAGTACTGCTTGGCCATCAGCAGCAGGCCTATCGGCAGGATCATCGCGCTGATGACGCGGACCAGGCGGTTCAGGTCGCTCATCAGCACGGACTTGGGGGCCTTGATCTTCCGCGCGGTGCTGGTGAGGCGGGCGGCATAGGATTCGTCGCCCACGTAAACCAGCTGGGCCGTAAAGCGGCCCTCCGTCACGTAGCTGCCGGAAAGGAGCCAGTCCCCTTCTTTTTTCTGTATCGGGTCGCCCTCGCCGGTCAGCAGGGACTCGTCCGCCGCCCCGGCGCCTTCGCGTATAACCGCGTCCGCCGGCACCTGCTCACCCGGCCTCAGGATGATCAGGTCGTCCCTGACCAGCTGGGCGGGCGTCACAGTCAGCTCCTTTCCTTCCCTGATGACATGCGCCTGGGGCATATGGAGCAGTTGCAGCTTCTGCACGGTCTTGCGCGCGCGAAGCTCCTGCACGGTGCCGATCAGGGTGTTGGAAAACACCACGCCCAAAAAGAGCATGTTGCGGTAGGACCCCACCAGCATCAGGCACACCGCCAGGCCAAAGTTCAGCAGGTTGAACAGCGTGAACAGGTTTCTGGCAGCGATCTGCAGAGGGCTTCTGCCCGGGTCCTTTTTCATCTCGTTGCTCTTGCCCTGGTGGCGGCGCTTTTCGGCCTCCTGCGCGGTCAGGCCGCCTTCGGGGGTGGGAGTGAAACGGCGCGGCAGGTCTGTGGGGATGGTCAGCTCTCCCTGCCTGTCCGTCCGCCGTCCATGCCTTTTTGCGGAAGGCTCCCTGTCCTTTTTTTCGTCCAGCAGACGGTGATATAATCTGCTGAACCAACCTTTGCCGGGCTGTTCCATAAAACGCTCCTTTACAGTCCCCTTTGGGGTATGATAAAATACCGGCAGGAGGACAAGATGTATGAAAAAACGGTGGCTGATACTGCTGATATGCCTGGCGGCCTGTCTGCCCGCGCTGGGGGAAAGCACCCCGACCTCCGATCAGTATAAGGGCAGGGACTACACCCTGACCGCCTTTGCCGAAAGCAGCGGCATGCGCGTGCGCGTCACGGTGGATTTCCGCAACAGCGGCGACAAGGAAGCGTCCGTTACCGTGCGTAACATCGCGCTGGACGGCGAATGCACCGGCGCCTCGTTCACCCTGAAGGCCGCGCCCGGCGCGTCCGACAGCCGCACCTCCCTGTGGCAGAAGGGAACGCTCGGTTCCCTGACCGTGGTGGAGGTATGGGCGGAGGTGAATATTTCCGGCCGCAGCACGGAAGCCGCCCTGCTCACCATCCTTCCCCTGGGCGAAAAAAAGGTATCCCGCCGCTTTTTGAGCGGGGATGAAAAGACCTACGCCGCTTTTGACGACCTGAACGCCGGCGTCCGCCTGTGCCGCCTGACAGCGGACAGCCCTGAAAACGGGATCAGCTTCGAATGGTACCTGATCAATAAGGCGGACGAACTCATCCGCTTCGTCATCACCGCCCGGGGAGATGCGGGAAACAGCCTGGACACGCCCGCCGTGTACGACCTGATCCCCCATACGGTCTGCTACGCGCCCGCCCTGGTCCCCGGGGACACGGCCGTGACTTTCCGCATCGCGGGCTATCTGCCCGGAAACGACATGCCCCTGTTTCAGACCGATTATCCGCTGGACGTTTCTTCGCCCCGGGCAGTGCCTACTTTGAAGCCCACCGCCGCCCCCGGCCCATACCGGATAGGCACCGTTACCGTGCGCAAAAGCGGGGACGTGAACGTCCGCGAGGAGGGCAGCACCGGCGCGCGCAAGGTAGGCTCCGCCAAGGCGGGAAAAAGCTATCCCTGCTTCGGCGTGGCAGAAACCGGGTGGTATCTGATTGAACTGGAGGACGGCACCCGGGGCTACATCACCGACAAATACACGACCCTCAAGCGCGAATGACCCTTTGCCCCTCAGACGGAGCCGCTCTTTTCACAGAAAGCTTTTTATCAGTATTTCCAGGCCGATGACGATCAGCACGCAGCCGCCCAGCACGGTCGTCCTGCCGGAAAAAGCCTCCCCGGCCCTGCGCCCCAGGCGCACGCCGAACAGGCACAGCCCCAAAGTGACCAAGGCTATGATGACGGAGCTCACAATTGCCGCCGCCGGGCCGTATTCCCCCGTCGCCAGGCCCGCGGACAGCGCGTCCATGGAGGTCGCCAGGCCCTGGGTCAGCAGGACGACCCGGCTCAGCGGCCGCTGCTCTTCCCTGCTGCCCCGGGACGGGTTTTTCCGTTCGGCTATCCCCTCCCGGATCATCCTGACGCCCAGAAAGCCCAGAAGTGCTAACGCCGCCCAGGGGATCACCCCGGTCAGGAAGTCAAACACCTCCATCAGCGTATGCACCATGAGCCAGCCCGCCAGCGGCATCAGAAACTGGAAAAAGGAGAACGTTCCCGCGATCAGCCATTCTTCCCGCCCGGTCATGGAGGAGCGGGCCAGGCCGTTGGCCATCGAGACCGAAAACGCGTCCATCGCCAGCGCCGCGCCCAGCAGCGCGCTGTTCAGGAAAAACAGGGCATTCCACTCCATGTCCGTACGCTCCTTCTATTATATCATGACGGTGCTTTTGTCCGCAACAAAAAAAGCCACGGCCCGCCGTGACTGATGGTCTGTTCCCTCAGGAGAGAGCGGCCCAGTACGGCAGGCGGAACGGGATTGCGCCCGTAATGCCGATCCGTACATGAGTCTCGCCTGTAACAGCAAGCCAGGCGACCCGCGCCGGTATGTTGACTTGCCACGCCTGAAACAAGCAGGCGCAGGCTACTCCCCCATGACCGTATCATCATAAAAGAAGTCCGCTCTGTTAGTCAACATTAATCATATCCGTCTCCGTTTCCCGCACGCTTATGTATGTATGGCCAGTCATCTTTTTCAGGAGGAAGCCCTATGATCAAGCGTCTGACTGCCCTGCTCATCCTTCTTTCCCTGCTTATTTCCGTATGGCCCGCGAGCGCGGCGGATACTCCTTCCAGCGTGGCGGAACTGACCGATCTTTTTTCCCGGGCCGCGCAGGAACGCAGGAGCTCCATGACCTTCTACGTTTCCCCGTCGCTGCTCACGCAGCTTCAAGAGGACAACCAGCTGATGTGGTACGCCGCCGCCCGCGGCGGGTATGAAGACCTGAAGTGGTCCTACTACCGCTCCGGCAAAATAGAGGCCCGCGAAATGGTCCTGTGGAGCTGCCCGGTGCTGATGGCCGAAACGGAGGAGGGCTTTATCGCCGCCGTCGCCAACGCTAAAAAGGACCGGATTGCAGTCTTTGCCCTGCTGCTCAGTGACGCGCTGTACGAGCAGGCGAAGGCGGACGTCATCTCCCGCCGGGAGTGGCAGCTCAACGGCGGCCTGGAACAGTTTGACATGATGTACTCTTATCCCTCCCTGCGGGCCCTGCGTTACGAGGGCTGCCGCTACTGGGACGGTGTGGCGGTGAAAGCATCTTCCCTGCAGGGCGCGCTGGACGCGCTTTACGCGCTCAGGACGCAGGAAAAGGAGAGCTTTGCCCTTTTTCTGGATCAGGATACCTATACCGCTCTGCGAAGCGACAAAAATACGATGGAAGCGATGACGGACGCCGTAGGGCTGTGGGGTGCTTATTCCCATTCCGACGAGACCAGGACCTATTTTTTCGGGGCCGACGGAAAATCGCCCTATTATCCCGGGGTGCGCATACTGACGGCCGTCCAGAACGGAACGGAAAGCCTGCTGCCTGACCGGCTGCAGATGGCCCTGAGCCGCGCCAGACAGCTCGCCCGGGACGTATCCGGCACGCAGCGGGAAAAGGCCCTCCAGCTTCACGACCGGCTGTGCGAAGCCGTCCGGTACAGGATAGACGACACTACCGATGAGGACGACTGCTGCGTAGGTGCCCTTTTGAACGGCGAGGCGAACTGCGACGGCTACTCGGACGCTTATCTGCTGCTGTGCGGTCTTTGCGGCATCAATGCCCGCCTGATCAGCGGGGATGCCCTTATAAAGACCGATCCGAACGAAGCCGGGCACATGTGGAACCTTATCGAGCTGGACCAGGTGTGGCAGGCCGTGGACGTGACCTGGGACGACCAGGAGGACCGCATCACCTGGACCTATTTCTGCTTCGGCCGGGACCGCATGGACGAGAACTACATCTATTCTCCCCGGTTTCTGCCGCAACGCCTTCTGGGCCAGACCGATCTGACCGCCCGGCCCCTGCCCGAATACCGCATCTCCTCCTGGGACGAGCTGCGTTCGGCCATCGCCGGCCTTAAAACCGCCGGGGGGACCCAGGCGGAATTCCACCTGACGGACGCGCTGTACGCAGCCTGGCAGCGTGACGAAGCCGACTGTCAGCGTGCGCTGCACCTGGCCGGCACCGAAGAAGCGGCGCTGTTTTACCAGGATGAAAACCGGGTGCTGACCTTCAGGGATATCCGCTGGTATACGGCCACCGCCCGTGTTTACGCGCCGGACAGCGAAGAAGCGCTCCTTACCTCTCTTCGCCAGGCCGGTCAGGACCGGGCGCAGAAGGTGGAGCTGTTCTTATCCCCGTCCCTGTTCAGCCGGTTTATGGAGGCGGACAATCCTGTTTTCATGTGGATGGATCTGGGCGGAATGCTCAACGGGGACGTCACCTACAGCCAAAGCGCCCGTTCTGTCACCATCGACCGGATCGTATGGAACCAGGGCAGCCGGATCGTGTCCCGGGAAAGCACCAGGGAAGGGGTCCTTCAGGCACTGCGCTCCGCCAGAAAAGGTGCTACGGAAGTTCATCTCTATCTGACCGACGCACTGTACGCCCAGATGAGCGATGAGGTATGGGACTGGATCGACCAGGCCGGCATACGCAGCGCCTCCGTCTATCACCGTGATACCTCCCGCATGATGCTGGTCGATACCATACAGTGGAAATGATCCGCGTCACGTACCTTAATCTCACGCAAGGAGAAAAAATATGCTGCTGGTATTCATCCTTCTGCTGACCGCGCTGATTCTGCCGGTCGTCCGGCCCGCGCGGGGAGAAGCCTCCCCGGACTTATCCCTTTCCAACCCCGACGCCAATGAACGGACGAAGAGGCTGTACGAAACGATATTACGTCTGTACGGCAAAAAAATGCTCTCCAGTCAGATGGAATCCAACTGGAGAGGCGTCAGCGGTTCGGAAATGGAATACGTGAAGGCCGCGACCGGCAAACTGCCCGCCATGCGCGGGCTGGACTTTATCGACAACGACTTTGACGGCGTGGTGCGCCGCGCCACAGACTGGGACAAACGAGGCGGCGTCGTGACCATCTGCTGGCACACGGGCGTCGGCATCAGCGGCTATAAGGAATCCCAGGAGGAAAGCCCGGATTTCGACCGGCTCTTCCTCGAAGGGACCCCGGAAAACGTCACGCTCACGCAGAGCTGGGCGCGGGCCGCCCGTGCCCTCAAAGAGCTTCAGGACCGGAACATTCCCGTGCTGTGGCGTCCCTTCCACGAGTTTGACGGGCAGTGGTTCTGGTGGGGAAGAGGCGGGCCGGACTGCTTTATCCGCCTGTGGCGGCTGATGTACCGCACCTTTACGGAAACCTTCGGGCTCAATAACCTGATCTGGGTGCTGGGCTATTCGGGCGAGGTAAAGGACGGATGGTATCCCGGGGACGAATATGTGGACATCGCCGGCTCCGACACCTATGACGGCTCCACCCACCTCAGGGGCTGGGAGCGCCTGCAAAAAATCACCCGCAAGCCCCTCGCCTTCCATGAGTGCGGAAAGCTGCCCGACGACATCCGGGCCTTTGAAAGGGACGGAGCCATGTGGGCCTGGTTCATGCCCTGGCATACCAGATACCTGCGCGAAAACGAACCCGAACGGCTGAAGGCCGCTTACGACAGCGGCCTGGTGGTCACGCTGGAGGATATGCCGAAGTTCTGATATGCAAAATGAAACGGATGCGCGGCATCCGTTTCATTCGATACTGTATCAGCGGCCCTTATTCCCTGTGGCCGTCCCTGAACATGGAGAAGCTGTCCATCGGGTAGTTTTTCAGGTTGTCCAGTATGCTGCGTCCGTCGGCTTTGCTCAGCAGCTCGGTCCTCGCTCGGGTGATCTCAAGCTCCGCCTTGTGTCGGGAAGGCCCGCCCACGCAGCCGCCGGGGCACATCATGCCCTCGATGAAATCCTCCTTGAGGGTGCCGGCCTTGAGCATTGCCAGAGCCTTGCGGCACTCGGCGCCGCCGGCGCAGGAAAACAGGCTGATATCTTCCGTATCCTCCCCCATTTCCCGCATGACTTCCAGCACCGCCGCGGCGACGCCGCCGGAGGCCGCGAATTTTTTGCCGTGCAGGGAGGCCTCCTGATATTCCCCCTGTACAGGTTCCAGAACGATATTCCGGCTCTCCAGCAGGCTCGTCATCTCGCCGAAGGTGATGGCGTAATCGGCGTTGTCGGCAATGAACTCATTCAGCGTTTCGCCCTTTTTGGCGATGCAGGGGCCGATAAATACCGTCACACAGCCCGGGCGCGTCGCCTTAAGATACCGGTTCACGGCCACCATGGGGCTGACGGTGGAGGATTTATTCTCCTCGTACTGCTTGGGAAACTGATGGCGCAAAAGGCTGATGAAGGCCGGGCAGCAGGAGGTGGTCATCTTCCGGCCCTCCTTTTTGGCCTCGATCCATTCCCGCGCCTCATACGCGGCGGTCATATCCGCTCCCAGGCCCACCTCCACCATATCGGCAAAGCCGGTCTTTTTGAGCGCCTCCCGGAGGGAGGCCATGCCGATGTCCTTGCCGAACTGGCCCTCGGAGGCCGGCGCGCACATGGCGATGACCTCCTTGCCGGCCAGTATGTCCTCGATGATGGGCACCAGGAAAATCCTGCTGCCGATGGCGCCGAAGGGGCAGGCGTGGATGCAGTGTCCGCAGTGCACGCACTTGCTTTCGTCGATGTGGCAAAAGCCGTACTCGTCCCAGCTGATCGCGTCCACTGGGCAGATTTTCTTGCACGGCCTTTCCAGGTGGATGATGGCGCCGTAGGGGCAGGCCTTGGCGCACATGCCGCACTCCCGGCATTTTTCCGGGTCGATCTGCATGCGCCTTTCGCCCTTGCTGATAGCGCCGAACTTGCAGGTGTTGATGCACGCCCTGCCCAGGCAGAAGCGGCAGTTGTCCGTCACCGAATAGGTGGACGTGGGGCAGTCGTCGCACGCCGGGCGGATCACCTGAACGACATTTTTGGTGTCGTTGGTCACATCCGCGTTCATGCCGCAGGCCAGGCGGATGCGCTCCCGCACGATGGCCCTTTCCTTGTAGACACAGCAGCGGTATTCAGGCTTGGGGCCCGGGCTTATCTGGTAAACGATTTTTTCCCGTTCCTCGTCGTTCAGCCTGCCCGCCCAGGCCAGCTTGCAGACTTCGGTGGCGATGTCGTGCTTGAGATCCCTTATGCCTCTGTCGTTGGTGATCATGACTTTCCCTCCGGTTCATATTGCTGCTGAGAACAGTATATCATATCCGGGCACGTTTTGACACCTCCCTTCCGGGAAAGATTTTGCGTTGGAATCCATGTTCCTGGATCGGGCAGCGGCCCACGATTTTTAAAGTTTTCTTAAAGAAGCCTTTGTACAATGGATCAAGGCTTGAGATCAAAGGAGGGCGGTTTAATGAGGATTCTGCTGGCGGAGGACGAGGCGTCCCTGTCCCGCGCGCTGGTGACCATTCTGCGCAAGAACAATATGGAAGCCGACGCCGTGGACAACGGCACGGACGCGCTGTATTATCTGGAAAGCGGCAACTATGACGCCGCCGTGCTGGACGTGATGATGCCCGGAATGGACGGGATCACCGTGCTCAGAAAAGCGCGGGAGCGGGGGCTGTCCCTGCCCATCCTGATGCTGACGGCCAAGGCCGAAATATCCGACCGGGTATCCGGGCTGGATTCCGGCGCGAACGACTATCTGACCAAGCCCTTCGCCGTGCAGGAGCTGCTGGCCCGCATCCGCGCCATGACCCGTCCCGCGGCGGCGGCCCAGTCCGCCGAGCTGCAAGCGGGCAACATCACCCTGAACCGCGCCACCTACCAGCTGACCGGCCCGGGCGGAAGCTACCGGCTGACGGGCAAGGAATTCCAGCTGATGGAGCTGTTGATGCTCAACCCCAAGCGGCTTTTGAGCGCCGAAACCATTTTCAGCCGCATCTGGGGCATGGACAGCGATGTGGAAATGAGCGTCGTGTGGGTCTATATCTCCTATCTGCGCAAAAAGCTGACCGCGCTGCAGGCCAACGTGCAGCTGCGCGCGGTGCGCGGTGCGGGCTATTCCCTGGAGGTGGCGGAATGATACGCCGGCTGAAACGGCGGCTGATCTTCACAGCCATGCTGAGCGTGCTGCTGGTGGTGGCGGTGCTGATCTCCATTTTGAACATAGGCCTGGCCCTTCGCAACCGGCAGGCCGAGGACGAGATGCTGGCGCTGATCAGGGAAAACGGCGGCATCTTCCCCCACCAGCCCTGGCAGGGCGGACGCCGCGACAGAAGGAACATCGACCTGTCCGCGGAATCCCCCTTTGACACAAGGTACTGCTCGGTGACGCTCAACGAAGAGGGAGAGCTGATCTCCTCCCACATGGACAGGATCGCCTCCCTTGACCTGGAAACAGCGCTCACTTACGCCCGTCAGCTGGCCCTTTCCTCCAGCGAAAGCGGCTATATCGGGGAATTCCGCTATCTGTCCTATACGGATACAGACGGGCAGACCGTGCTTTTCCTGTTCTGCGGCAAACAGATGGAGCAGCAGCGCAGTGCCCTGCTGATCAGCCTGGCGGCCGGGGGCATCATCCTGCTGGCGGTTTTTCTGATGCTGCTGCTGCTTTCCGGCCGGATGGTGCAGCCGCTGGCCGAGTCCTATCAAAAACAGCGCCGGTTCATCACCGACGCCGGTCACGAGCTTCGCACGCCGCTGACCATCATCAACGCCGATACGGAGCTATTGATGATGGACCAGGAGGACAACGAATGGCTGCAGGATATACGCCGGCAGACCGAACGCCTGAGCGGCCTGACCAACGACCTGATCTATCTGTCGCGCATGGAGGAGGAGCGGAAGCGGGAAGCCCTCGCGTTCCCGCTGTCCGAGGTCTGCGCGGAGGTCGTTTCCTCCTTCCAGGCCCCTGCCCTGGCCCGGGGGCTGACGCTTTCCTCCCAGATCGCCCCCATGGTTTCCCTGACAGGGGATGAAAGCGAGATACGCAGGCTCCTTTCCGTGCTGCTGGACAACGCTGTCAAATACGCTTCGGACGGCGGCGCCATACATTTTTCGCTGGAGCGCGTCGGCAAAAATGCCGAGATCCGCTGCCAGAACCCCTGCGAACCGATGAGCAGGGAAGCCCTGCAGGGCATGTTCGACCGGTTTTACCGGGCTGATTCCGCCCGCAATTCCAAAAAGAGCGGTTTTGGCATCGGCCTTTCGGTAGCCTCCGCCATCGTGCAGAACCACAAGGGCAAAATATCCGCTTCCCAGCAGGACGGCGTCCTGACGATCACCGCCGTGCTGCCCGGGTCCTGAACAGGGCCGCTTCGCTTACGCCCCGCGCTGATCCCGTTGAGCCAGGTCGTTGGTATCGATGGTGTGGCGGTAGACCACAAAGCGCTGATAGAGAAACTCCGTCACGAAGTTGACCAGCATGGTCATGATCTCCACGGCGTATTCGTTCCAGCCCCCTTTGACCAGCGCGTTGCCCGCCCAGGTGGAAACGGGAAGGAATACCACGTAGAACAGCGCCACCAGCGCCATCGCGCGCGGGATATTGGCGGCGCTTCTGAAGGTATAGCGCCTGTTCAGGGTGAAATTCCAAAGGACGCTCAAAAGCAGGGATAGCCCGTAGCTCAGCCAGTAGGGCCAGTGGCACAGGTCGTTGAAAACGGCGAAGGAGCCCAGCTGGATAAGCCCCGCCGAGGCCGAAAAAAGCGTGAATTTGATGACCTGCCAAAGATTCTTTTTGCCGGATGTTTCGCTCATTTTGCCTGCCTTCATTTCCGTTGAGGATCGGTTGATGCAAATCCCGTTTTCAGGATCGGTTTAATCATCCGTCACGCGCTTTGCGCCTGCTGATACTGGCTTTGATAAAGCTGCGCGTAGAAGCCCTTTCGGGCCAGCAGTTCCTCATGGGTTCCCTGCTCGACCACCTGGCCGTCGCGCATGACCAGAATACAGTCTGCCCCGCGGATGGTGGACAGGCGGTGGGCCACGATAAACGTGGTCCTTCCTTCCATCAGCCGGGCGAAGGCGGACTGTATTTTCATTTCCGTCCGCGTATCGATGCTGCTGGTCGCTTCGTCCAGTATCAGCATCGGCGGCAGGCACAGCATGACGCGGGCGATGCACAGCAGCTGCTTCTGCCCCTGGGACAGCGCGCCGCCGTCTTCGCCGATCACCGTGTCATATCCCTGCGGAAGCCTACGGATAAAGGAGTCGGCATGGGCGGCCCTGGCCGCCCGGATCATTTCCTCCTCCGTCGCGTCCGCGCGCCCGAACAGCAGGTTCTCGCGGATCGTGCCGGCCCTGAGCCAGGTATCCTGCAGCACCATGCCGTAGCTTCTCCGGAGGCTATGTCGGGTCACATCGCGGATATCCGTCCCGTCCACGGTGATGGAGCCCGCGTTCACGTCGTAAAAGCGCATCAGCAGGTTGATCAGCGTGGTCTTGCCGCAGCCGGTGGGGCCGACGATGGCCACGCGCTGTCCGGGCTGCGCCGATACGGTCAGGCCGTTCATCAGCGGCTTTTCGGGCACATAGGAAAAGCTCACGGAGTTTACCCCTACAGCCCCCGCGGCCTGCGGAAGCACCGCGGGCTTTTCACAGGGCTCCGGCTCCTCGCCGATCAGCCTGAATACCCTTTCTGCGCAGACCAGGGCGTTTTCAAGCTCCGTCACCACGCCGGAAATCTCGTTGAAGGGCTTGGTGTACTGGCTGGCGTAGGCCAAAAAGGCATGCAGGCCGCCCACGGTCAGCTCGCCTTTCAGCACCCGCAGGGCGCCGAAAACGCCCACGCCCGCGTATACCAGGGCGTTTACAAAACGGGTCGCCGGGTTGGTCAGGGAAGAATAGAAGATCGCCTTGCGGGAAGCGTCCCGCAGGGCTTCGTTGCTGTCGTCAAACCGGCGCAGGAAGGTATCCTCGTCGCCGAAGGCGCCGATCACCTTCTGCCCGGTCAGCATCTCGTCCACCAGGGCGGTCTGCACGGCGCGCGCTTTGGACTGCGCTTCGAACAGATGATGGGTGCGGCTGGCGATAAAGGCCGCCACGAACAGGGAAAGCGGCGTGATCAGCACGACGATCAGGGCGATGGACGCGTTTGCTCTGAACATGAAAAACAGCGTCCCCAAAATGGTCACCACGCCGGTGAACAGCTGGGAAAAGCCCAGCAGCAGGCCGTCCGCCAGGGTGTCCACGTCGGTCATCACCCGGCTGACCGTTTCTCCTGACGGATGACTGTCCAGATAGGACAGGGGCAGGTCGGCAAAGCGGCGGAAGGCGGCGGTGCGCAGGTCGCGCACCACGCGGTTGACCGTCCGGGCGTTGCACACGCCCATCAGGTACTGAAAAAGCGCCGCCCCGGCGGAAACCAGGCAGAGTATCACCAGCAGGCGGGCCACGCCCTCAAAATCCACGCTGCCCTGCCTTACGATCAGGTCCACCGCGCGGCCCGTGAAACGGGGCACGGTCAGCTGAAGCCCCGCCTGTCCCACGGCCATCAAAAGCGACAGCCCCACCAGCCCGCTGTGGGGCCGGACCAGGGAAAGCACCTGCCGGACGGTTTTCATATCCGTCTTTCTTCTTTTCATGCTGTCGCCTCCTGCGGCGGGAACTGCGCCTCATAGGTCTCCCGGTACACCGGGCAGGAAGAAAGCAGCTCCTCGTGCCGGCCGTAGCCCGCCAAAGCGCCGTCCTCCAGCACCAGTATATGATCAAGCCCCATCACCGACGATGCGCGCTGGGAAATGACCACCAGGGCCGCGTCCCGGGCGTCCTTTTTAAGCGCGTCGGACAAAAGACGGTCCGTCTGCGCGTCCAGGGCGGAGGCGCTGTCGTCCAGGATCAGGATATCAGGCTTCCTTACCAGCGCCCGGGCGATGGTCAGCCGCTGGCGCTGCCCGCCGGAAAAGTTGCTTCCTCCCTGCTGCACCGGGCTGTCCAGCCCCTGCGGAAGCTTTTCCACGAACTCCGCCGCCTGGGCTGTCCTCAGGGCCTGCCAGACGCTTTCGTCCGACGCCCCGCGGTCGCCCATCAGCAGGTTGTCCCGCAGGGTGCCGCTGAACAGCTTCGCCTTCTGCGGCACATAGCCCACGCAGGCCCGAAGCGCCCGCAGATCAAGCTCCCGCACGTCGCGCCCTCCTACCAGCGCCTCGCCCGCGGTCACGTCATACAGCCTGGGGATAATGGCCGCCAGGGTGCTTTTGCCCGCGCCCGTGCCGCCTATGATGCCCAGGCTTTCCCCTTTGCTGAGCGTCAGGCTGATGCCCCTGACCGCTTCCTTGCCGTGCCCGGCATAGGACAGGGAAACGTTCCTGAGCTCCACCGCCGGCCCCTGGGAAAAATCGGGCTTTTCCGTGCCGGATACCATGTCCGGCGCGGTTTCCATCACCTCGGCCACGCGGTCGGCGCAGGCCAGGGCCTTGGAGATGGTCACCAGCAGGTTCGCCAGCTTCAGAAGCTCCACCAGTATCTGGGACATATAGCTGACCAGCGCCATGACCTCGCCCTGGGTCAGTCCCCCCGCCTCGACCCGGACGGCTCCCACGTAAATGAGGGCCGCCGTCGTCAGGTTGACCAGCAGCAGCGTCAAGGGGTTCAAAAGCGAGGAATACGTCTGTATCTTCACCTGCAGGGCTGTAAGGATTTGGTGATCGCGCTTAAACCGCTCCCGCTCGGCCTCCTCCCGGCCGAAGGCGCGTATCACGCGCACGCCTGACAGGTTTTCCCGGGTATCTCCCAGCACCCTGTCCTGCGCGCGCTGAATGTCGCGGTAGCCGGGCAGGGTCCTGCGCATGACTAAATAGACGCACAGCCCCAGCAGCGGGATCAGCGCCGCAAACAAAAGCGCCGCCCGCGCGTCCACCACAAAGGCCATGATCATGGCGCCGAACACCACGAAGGGAGACCGCAGCAGCAGCCGCAGCGTCAGGTTGACGCCGGTCTGCAGCTGGTTTACGTCGCTGGTCATGCGGGTGATCAGGGTAGGCACGCTGATCTCATCCGTCTGGCGGAATGACAGCGCCTCTATCCTGCGGATCAGGGCGGCTTTAACGTCGCACGCAAAGCCCGTGGCTGCCCGAGCGGCAAAATACTGCGCGCTCAGGGCCGCCGCGAAGCCCATCAAAGCCAGCGCGCACAAAAGCAGTCCCGTCTGAGTGACCACTCCGGGCTGCTCCCCGCGGATCCCTGCGTCGATCATACGGGCCACCAGGATGGGCACCAGCAGCTCCAGCACTGCCTCAAACAGCTTGAAAAGCGGGGCCGTCACACAGTCCCGCCGGTATTTTTTCAGATATTTCAGCAGTTTTTTCACGCGTCAGCCCTTCTTCTTGAAGCGGGCCATAAAAAAGCCCTCGTAGTTTTCGTCCGGACAGACCGTCACCGTCCCCTGCATGGAGCCCTTTAGAAGCTTTACGTCCGCAAACGGCGTCATGTCGATCGGTTCCGGCACAAGCCCCAGCTTTTCCGCCTCGCGGGCGCTTTGGGCGTTCTCCTCTTCCAGCAGCGAGCAGGTGGAATAAAGCAGCGTCCCGCCCGGTTTGAGGAGCCGGACGGCTTTTTTGACGAGCTCCCGCTGAAGCTTGGCGGAATTAAGCACAAGCTTCCTGGAAAACGCCGCGCAGGAGGATTCGTCGTTCAGGTCAAACGTCCCGCTGCCCGAACACGGCGCGTCCAGCAGTATCCGGTCGAAGCGGAGAAAATCGTCCAGCTTCCGGGCGTCCTGCTGCATGACCGTCACCCGCCGGCAGCCCAGCAGCTCCAGGTTCGCCCTCAGTCGCTGGGCGCGGATGGGGTTGATCTCACAGGCGGTGATGAAGGCCCCGCCCCCGGTCAGCTGGCACAGCTCGCTGGTCTTTCCCCCGGGCGCGGCTGCCATATCCAGTATATCCTCCCCCGCTTGGGCGCCCAGAAAAAGCGGCGGAAGCATCGAGGACAGGCTTTGCAGGTATATCCTGCCCGTCTGATAGCAGGAAAGCTTTCTCAGCTCCGGCTCCGAGCCGTGGGCTAATTTAAGCGCGAAGGTAAAGCCACCGGCGCGTTCAAAAGGGATCCCTGCCCGGCTAAGCTCCTCCTCCGTTTCCTCCATGCCCGCCTTCAGGGTGTTCACCCTCAGGGTGGTTTTCCTTAACGCGCGCAGGCCCTCAAGCGCCTGTACGGCCCCGGCCCCGTACACCCCGAGGCCATCAGTGAGATAGGAAAGCTCCATATACTACCCCGGCCCTGTTCGGGCCTGATCGGTCAAAAATTAAAACGGCGTCTTCCAATTACCGGATCTCGTGCTGTCCCAGGATGCTGCGGATGAAGGCCCGGGAGCGCTCCGTCTTCGGAGCCTCGAAAAAGGCCTCGGAGGGACCGCTTTCGACCACCACGCCCTGCTCCATGAAAACGACCTGGCTGGACACATGGCGGGCAAATTCCATCTCGTGGGTCACCACCAGCATGGTCATGCCATCCTGCGCCAGCTCGCGCATGACTGAAAGCACCTCGCCTATCAGCTCCGGATCCAGGGCGCTGGTGGGCTCGTCAAAGTATATGAGCTCCGGCTCCGCGGCGATGGCCCTGGCGATGGACACCCGCTGCTGCTGCCCGCCCGAAAGCGAGCCCGGATAGGCCGCGGCCTTTTCCGCCATGCCGACGCGGCGGAGGGCCTGCATGGCCCGCGTCTCGGCCTCCTCGCGGGGCACCTTCCGCCCGCTGGTAAGTCCCAGCGTCACGTTGTTCAGCACCGTCTGGTTCAGGAACAGGTTGTAGTTCTGGAATACGAAGGCGGTCTTTTTGCGGATGCGGCGGATCTGGTCCTTGGGCACGCGGTGCATGTCATAGGTCTGCCCGTCAAAAATCATCGTGCCCGAATCCGCCCGTTCCAGGAAATTGATGCACCTGAGCAGCGTTGTCTTGCCGGAGCCGGAGGGGCCCAGAATGGCCGTCACGTCTCCCTTGTTCACGTGGAGACTGACGCCCCGCAGTACCTCCTGCCCCTTGCCCTCAAAGGATTTATAAACG
The DNA here is from genome assembly GCA_902790015.1 of uncultured Eubacteriales bacterium. GTDB lineage: Bacteria > Bacillota > Clostridia > Christensenellales > Aristaeellaceae > UBA4246. The sequence continues at coordinate 23,166 of CADAQF010000006.1, forward strand.
TCCTTCACCTGAAGCATCAGCGGACTCCTCCATATACGTTGAGCTTCTTTTCGCCCCAGCGCTGCAGCAGCGTCAGAAGCGAGCAGAACACCAGATAAATAAGCGCCACTTCGGTGTAAAGCGCCAGGGATTCATACACCCTGCCGTTGATCACCACGGCCTGGCGGAACATCTCCGTGACCGTGATCACCGAGGCCAGGGAAGTGCCCTTCACCATGGAGATCAGCGAATTGGAAAGCCCCGGGAAGGCCGTGCGGAAGGCCTGGGGCAAAACGACATGGCCCATGATGGACCAGTAGCTCAGGCCCGCGCAGTAGCCGGCCTCCATCTGCCCGGCCGGCACGGCCTCCAGCGCCCCGCGCATCGTCTCCGCCATGTACGCGCCTTCGTTGACGCCGAACACCAGCACCGCCGTGGGAAACGCGTCCAGCACGATCCCCAGGCTGGGCAGCCCGTAAAAGACCAGATACAGCTGCACCAGCAGCGGCGTGCACCTGATGATCCAGATATACCCGCGGCACAGAAGCCTCAGCCCCTTCACGTCCGCGTACTGGATCATGGCCACCGCCACCGATATGACCAGCGCCAGCAAAAACGACAGTACCGTCAGCGGAATGGTCATGGTGACGAACTTTTCAAGCAGCTGGGGCAATGCGTCCGACAGGATCCTGATTAATCGCTCACTCACGTATGGTATTCCTCATTTTCAACGTGACGGGAAAGGCTTTCATTCCGCCCGTCAGGCATTTTTCCGTCCTTCCCGCTGCGCTTAAAAGCAAGCGGGAAAGCTGTTTCATATTAGCAAGAAAGGCGGGCTTCGTCAATCCTTTTATACGCGCTCAGAAAGGGCTTTTTAGAAACTCCTGAAGCGCCGGAAGCCGCTCTTCCGCTTCGCGCCTGCCCTGGACATACATGCGTTCCAGCGCCTGCGGATCCCTTGAAAGGCGGTCTATTTCCAAAGGCGCCGCGGGGCGCAGCACAAAAAGCTCTCCCCGCGCTTGACGGGCGTCGATATCCTCCATTTGGGCGTTGTAGCGGGCCGCACGAAGGCCCATGGCCCGGGCCGCTCCCGGCGTTTTTCTGAGCAGCAGCCGCGTAAGCGGCAGGAAAGGCCCATCTTTTTTTCGGTATCCTTTGGGGCGGGTCAGTATGACGGTCTGACGTTCAAAGCCCAGCTGGCGCAAAAAGGCGCAGGGCACGGGCTCCACGACGCCGCCGTCCAGCAGCCTTCTCCCATCCATCGGGACCGGGCGGGACACGCCCGGCATGGAAGCGGAGGCCCTGAGCCAGTCCATGTCCTTTTTTTCTCCGTCCCGGCACAGATGGTAGACGATCTCCCCCGTGTCCGCGTCCGCGGCGCCGGCATAAAAAAGCATCGGGTTTTCCCTGAAGGCTTTTCTGTCAAACACGTCCAGCTCGTCGGGGATTTCGCGGTAGCAAAAATCCGCCTCGTACAGGTCTCCCGTGCGGATCAGGGATAACAGGGTGCCGTACCGCTTATCCCGGCAGAAGCGCTTGTTGTAGCGGACAGCGCGGCCCGCCTGGCCGGACTTCAGGTTGCACCCGAACACCGCCCCGGCGGAGATCCCCGCCGCGATATCAAAGCCCACGCCGTTTTCCATCAGCACGTCCAGTACGCCGCAGGTGAACATGCCGCGCATCGCCCCGCCCTCCATGGCCAGGGCGCGCTTTCCGGGCGCCTGCGCCGGATCCCAGACTCTTTTTATTTCCTCCATACAGCTTTTCTCCCTTGAAATCCCAGTGTGCCGCGGCCGCGGCGCGTCATTTTTGCCGCATCCCGGTAGAGTATATCACAATCCAGCCGACCGCATAGCTTTTTTGACCCGTTTCCCGCAATTTGTCCGGCCGCCGGGCGGGAAATTGCGGTCATGACGCTCCGATCCTTTTCTTTCCCCGTCACGGGCCGATTCGCTCATGGACATCCGCCTTATTATATGATAGAATACCTGTATCAAATACAGGAGATGATCGTGTATGCAGCTGCTGCGTTTTCTGGAAGGCATCCGGTTTCCGCTTGGAGACAGGATACTCGGCCTGATCACCTACTGCGGGGACGAGACGGTGTTCATCGTCGTGGGCCTGCTGGTTTTCTGGTGTATCAGCAAGCGGATGGGGTATTACCTTTTGTCCGTGGGTCTTTCCGGCACGGCGATCAACCAGGGGATGAAGCTGTTGTTCCGTATCCCCCGGCCCTGGGTGACCGACCCGTCTTTTACCATCGTGGAAAGCGCCCGCGAAGGAGCGAGCGGCTATTCCTTCCCCTCCGGCCACACGCAGAACGCCGTGGGGATCTATGTGGGCGCGGCGCTGTGGGCCGGGAAAAAATGGGTGAAAGCCGTGCTGATCGCGTTGGCGGCGCTGGTGGCCTTTTCCCGGATGTATCTGGGCGTGCACACGCCGCTGGACGTGGGCGTGGCCGCGCTGATGGCGCTGGCGCTGGCCTTCGGGCTGTACCCGGTGTTCAAAAAGGGCGATGAAAAGACCGTCGGCATCGCGCTGTTCGCCACAGCCTGTGTGGCGGTCATCTGCGCGCTGTTCGTTTCGCTGTATCCCTTCCCGGCGGATATTGACCAGGCCAACCTGCTAAGCGGCATCCAGGCCGCCTGGACCTGCGTGGGCGCCACGGTGGGGCTGACTATATCCTATTATGTGGAACGCAGGTACATCCGGTTTGAAACCCGGGCCTGCTGGTGGGCGCAGGCGCTCAAGCTGGTGCTGGGCTTCGCGCTGCTGATGGGCCTGAGGGCCGGGCTCAAACCCGTCCTTAACGCGCTGACCGGCGGCGCGGTGTGGGCCAACGGCATAAGGTATTTGCTCATGGTGCTTTTTTCCGGGATCGTATGGCCGCTGACCTTCCCCTTTTTTCAGAAGCTCGGCCGAAAGGACTGACCCATGAGACCTGATTATCTGATCGTCGGGGCCGGGCTGTACGGCGCCGTCTGCGCCAGGCTCCTTAAGGACGCCGGAAAGTCGGTGCAGGTGATCGACCGGCGGCCCCACATAGCCGGCAATATCTATACGGAGAACCGCGCCGGCATCGACGTGCATGTGTACGGAGCGCACATCTTCCACACGTCCGACCGGGAGGTGTGGGATTTTGCCGGGCGGTTCGCTTCGTTCAACCACTTCATCAACAGCCCCATCGCCGTGTACGGGGACGAGACCTACAACCTGCCCTTCAACATGAACACCTTTTCCCGCCTGTGGAACATCCGCACCCCTGAGGAGGCGCGGGCGATCATCCGGCGCCAGGTGGAGGCGGAAAATATCGGCGTCCCCCGGAATCTGGAGGAGCAGGCCCTCTCCCTGGTCGGACGGGACGTTTACGAAAAGCTGGTCAAGGGCTACACGGAAAAGCAGTGGGGACGGGACTGCCGGGACCTGCCGGCTTTCATCATCCGCCGCCTGCCCTGCCGCTTCACCTACGACAACAACTATTTTACCGACCCCTTCCAGGGCATTCCCGAAGGCGGCTACACGCGTCTGGTCGAAAATATGCTTGAAAATGTGCCGGTGACGCTTTCGTGCGATTACCGTACCTGGCGCGCATCCCATCCGGAAGGAGCCGGCCGCGTCATCTACACCGGCTGCATCGACGAATACTTCGGCTATTGCTTTGGCCCTTTGGCTTACCGCTCGCTGCGCTTTGAGACCCAGGAGCTCGATACAGAAAACTATCAGGGGGTCGCCGTGGTCAACTACACGGAACGCTCCGTGCCCTGGACACGGATCATCGAGCACAAGCATTTCGCCTTCGGGAGGCAGCCTTCCACCGTCGTCACCAGGGAATACCCGGATGAATGGCAGCCGGGAAAGGAGCCCTATTACCCCGTGAACGACGAAAAAAACAACGCTCTTTACGCCCGCTACCGTGCGCTGGCCGACAAGGAGCCCTCCGTCACCTTCGGCGGAAGGCTGGGCCTGTATCGCTATTTTGATATGGACAAGGTCATCCGTGCCGCGCTTGACCAGGTGAAGGAATGGCTATGAAAACACTGATAGAGCTGTATGACGAACGCCCGCTGGACAACGTGCTGAGCACGGAAATGTTCCGCCCCGAAACCACGGTGTTCCTCTGCCCGCCCGAGGTGGAGGAGGACAGGACGCTCCGGGATTCCCTGAAGGAGTATTTTAAAAACCGCGGCTGCCGGACGGATATCCGTTTTCACGCCGTGAGCCTTTTGGACGCCGAAAAGGTGGCCCAGTCCCTGCGCCGGATCCTCTCTGAGTACGAGGACTGCGCGCTGGACATCGCCGGCGGCACGGAGGCCGCGCTGTTCGCCGCCGGGCTGGTCAGCGCCGAAACAGCCCTGCCGGTGTTCACCTACAGCCGCAAAAAGAACACCTTCTTTGACATCCGCAGCGCCCCCTTCGCGCGGGACCTGCCCTGCCCCATCCGGCTCAACGCGGCGGACTGCTTCAGCATGGCCGGCGGGGCCATGCTGCCCGGCCGCATGAATAACGACCTGCTCGGGGATTACCTGCCGGCGATCGACGGCTTTTTCAGCGCCTACCTTCGCTGGCGCAGCCAATGGACCGACATCATCACCTACATCCAGCACATCTCCCGCGCGGAAAAGGGGGCGGATGGGCTGTACAGGGCCTACGGCCCCTGCCGGGTGAAGGATAAAAATCGCACCCTCCAGGCACCTGAAGGCGCGCTTCACGCCTTTGAGGAGCTGGGGCTCATCCGGGATCTGAGCTTCGACGAAGAAGCCGGCGTCTCCTTTATCTTCCGGGACGAAGCCGCCTGTTTCTTTCTCAGGGACATCGGAAGCGTTTTGGAGCTTTTCACCTATAAGGCCGCGCTGGACACCGGGCTTTTTCAGGACGTCCGCCTGTCCGCCGTGGTCAACTGGGAGGGCGGCCGCGTGAACGCCAAATCCGTTACCAACGAGCTGGACGTGGTGGCCGTGCGCTCAGTGATGCCGGTTTTCATCAGCTGCAAGACCAGCGAGATCAGGACCGAAGCCCTCAACGAGCTGGCCATCCTGCGGGACCGCTTTGGCAGTTCCGTTTCCCGCGCCGTCATCGTATCCAGCGCAGGCACCGTCCGTTCCGTCACCCGGCACCGCGCCTTTGAGCTGGGCATCGATGTCATCGACCTGAACGACCTGAAGACCCCGGCCTCCTTCCGGGAAAGGCTGGCCGGGATCGCCGGCTGGCCCATCTGACCGCTGTTCATTTGTTATTTCAGTTGCCGGAAGGCTGGTGATCCTCATCGAAGTTTTGGCTTTGGCGGTAGCCGTCATTATTCTGGTCAGCCTGTCCCTGACAAAGGTATCGAGCAGGATCGGGCTCCCGACCCTGGCCGTGTTCATCGGGCTGGGCATGGTGTTCGGCCAGGACGGCCTGTTTCGTTACTCTTTTGACGATTATTCTCTGACCGAGCAGGTATGCACCCTGGCGCTGGCGCTGATCATGTTCTACGGCGGCTTTGGCACCAACTGGGAAAAGGCGAAGCCCACGGCGAAGGTGTCCGTGCTGCTGTCTTCTGCCGGCGTGGTGCTGACGGCCCTTCTGACCGGCGTGTTCTGCCATTTCGTACTGGGCGTGGGCTGGATGCACGGGCTGCTGGTGGGCGCGGTGATCTCCTCCACGGACGCGGCCTCCGTTTTCAACGTCCTGCGTTCCCGCAAGCTCAACCTGAAACATCATACCGCCTCCCTTCTGGAGGTGGAAAGCGGCAGCAACGACCCGTTCGCCTACATGATGACCATCATCCTTTTGAGCATACTGAACGGGGACGCGAACTTCTGGCAGATGCTGCTGATGCTGCTCAAGCAGCTGATCTTCGGGGCCGGCATCGGCGCGGCGGTGGCCTTCGGGGCCGGCTATCTGTTCCGCCATGTAAGTTTTGACGACGACAGCTACGATTCCATCCTCATGTTCGGCGTGGCCGCGCTGAGCTACGGTCTGTCCGCCTATCTGGGCGGGAACGGCTATCTGAGCGTCTACCTGACCGGCATCATCCTGGGCAACATGCCCCTCATCGGCAAAAAGAGCCTGATGCAGTTTTTTAACGGAGCGACCGGCCTGGTGCAGATCATGATCTTTTTCCTGCTGGGGCTGCTCTCCACCCCGTCGGAGCTGCCGCAGGTGACCCTGCCGGGCCTGGCCATCGCCCTGTTCCTGACGTTCATAGGCCGGCCCGCGGCCGTGTTCGCCCTGACCCTGCCCTTCAAAAGCCCCCGCGCGCAGCAGCTGCTGGTGTCCTGGTGCGGGCTGAGGGGCGCCAGCTCCATCGTTTTCGCCATCATGGCCACGGTGATGTCCCCGCAGACGCCGCCGCAGCTGTTCAACACCATATTCTTTATCGTGCTGTTCTCCATCATCATTCAGGGAACGCTGATCCCGCTGATCGCAAAAAGGCTGGATATGATCGACGACAGCGCCGACGTCATGAAGACCTTCTCGGACTATACCGAGCAGGTGCCCATCCAGTATCTGAAGCTCACGGTGGATGAAAACCACGCCTGGACGCACAAGGCGCTCAAATCCCTGCAGATGCTGCCGCAGACGCGGGTAGCCATGGTGATACGGGACAAGGTTCAGCTGATCCCCCGGGGAGATACGGAGATACTGCCGGGAGACACGCTGATCGTGGCCGGCCCCGCCTTTGACGGAAGCAGGACCGGCTCGCTGACAGAGATGCATATCGCCGCCGGCCACGAATGGTGCGGCCGGGCGCTGCGCGACATCAATATGGACAGCGGCCGCCTCATCATCATGGTGCTGCGCGGGAAGGAGACCATCATCCCGGACGGGCAGACGGTCCTTCAGGAAGGCGACGTGCTGGTGATGAACGAATCCCGCGGCGCCGTGAGCGGCATCGAGGGCGCCCGCGCATCCGCCCAAAAACAGCGCCGCTTCCCCTTCAACTTCAATTGGACTCCGGCGGGCAAAAAGAACGCCGCCCCAAAGCCTTCCACTGAGGAGTCTGAAAGCGGGCAAGAGGACGAAGCCGGCATGACCGCCGCCCCGGAACAGACAGACGCCCCGGATACGGCCGGCAAACCCGCGCAGGAAGCGCCGCAGCCCGCTTTGGGCGACGCTTCGGACGATGCTTCAGACGACACCGGCACCCCGCCGCACCTTACGGAAAACGGCGAAAGAGCAGCGCCTGACGCTACCGGCGAACCCGGCGCCGAAAACGACCCCGGAGCGTCCTGTGAATCCGCCCCTGAAGCCGCGCCTGCGTGCGGCGTATCCGAAGCCGTCCCTGAAACCGCGCCGGAAGGACCCGGCGCCCTGCCATAAAAAGGAGTTTTTTCCATGAAGCTGAACGGCGCGCGCATCAATTTCCTCGGTGACAGCATTACGGAAGGCTTTTCCCTTGTTCATCCCGAAACGGAGCGGTTTCCTGACCTGATCGCTACCTGCGAGGTGCTGACCGCCCGCAACTACGGCCTGTGCGGCACGCGCATCGCCCGCCAGCAGCGCCCGACCCCCGGCTGCCCTTCCTTCGACCTGGACTTTTGCCAGAGGGCCCGGGAAATGGACCGGGACGCCGACGCCGTGGTGGTGTTCGGCGGCACAAACGATTACGGCCACGGAGACGCCCCGCTGGGCTGCTTTTCGGACCGCACGCCGGACACGTTTTACGGCGCGTGCCACACGCTGATGATCTATCTGCAGTCGGCCTACCCCGTGCAGCCCATCCTGTTCATTACCCCGCTGCACCGGCTGAACGAGGACGATATAAGCGGCGATTCGGGCAAGCCTCACGGCCAGGGGCCGCTCCGGGTATACCGGGACATCCTTCTGGAAACGGCCCTCTCCCACGGCCTGCCGGTGCTGGACCTCTACTCAGAAAGCGGCATCGACCCTGAAAACCCCGTCCAGCGGGAGCAGCTGATGCCCGACGGCCTGCACCCCAACGCCCTCGGCCACCGGATCCTCGCCCGGAAGATCACGGCGAGGCTCAAAGCCCTGTAAACCCCCGCAAAAAACGGCCGGCAGAGCCTGTTTGACCCTGCCGGCCGCGTTTGTTTTTCCCTCAGCTTTGCCGGGGTTTTTCTTTTTTCAGCCAGGGCAGCTTCGGGCCGCCCTTGCCGCGGACAAAGAGCACCACGCTCTGCAGCAGGATGAAAAAGCCCAGCATGGCGCCGTTGGCCATGTCCTGCCACCAGGAATCGTTCAGGCCGCTCAGGCCGATGATTTTCTGGATGGTCGCCAGGATCATGACGCCGAAGAACGTGCCGATGACGTTGCCCACGCCGCCGGTGAGCAGGGTGCCTCCGATGATGGAGGCGGCGATGGCGTCCATTTCGCTGCGCATGGCCACGCTGGCGTTGCCCGCCGGCTTGTGCATCAGGAACACGAAGCCCGCAAGCCCGCTCAAAAGGCCGCTTAAGACATAGCTCAGCATCTTCGTGCGGCGCACGTTGATGCCCAGCATCAGGGCGCTCTGGCTGTTGCCGCCCAAGGCGTAGATATGCCTGCCGGCCCTGGCGTAGCGAAGCATCAGGTACACCAGCGCTACGACGCACAGCGCGATCACCGCGCCTGTTTCAAGCCGCGCGGGGATCAGGTTGCCGTTTTTCGCCACATACCCCAGCCAGGGGATCTCGATCTTGGTTTTGATGATGGCCTGGAAGCCGCTGTTGGACACCTTGACCGGGTTCACCGACAGCATGGTCGTAAGCCCTCTGGCCAGGAACATGCCCGCCAGGGTGACGATGAAGGGCTGAATGTCCAGATAGCTGATAAGAAACCCCTGCAGCAGGCCGAAAGCCAGCCCTATGCCCAGCGCCAGCAGCAGCGTCGCGATAAAGGTGAGCGCCGGGCTTTGGATGCCGCAGCCGTTCAGAAACAGGGCGCAGGCCATCACCGTCAGGCTGATCACGCCGCCGACGCTGATGTTGATGCCGCCGCCGATCATGACGATCGTCAGCCCGCACGCGATAATGATCAGATAGGCGTTGTCGTTCAGGATGTCGAAAAGCTGCTGCGTCTTTAGAAAACCGCCGCCCAGCAGCAGCATGGCCAGGGCGTACATGACCACGAAAATGCAGATGCTGATGGTCATCAAAAGCTGCGCGTCCGTCAGCGGCTCGCGGCGTCTGACCGGATTAACGGGTCTGGTCATCTCAGTTCACCCCCTTATGCGCGGAGGAAGGCAATCCGGCGTAGCACAGCCTGTTGAGCAGCGCCGTCAGCTTGGCCTTGACCACCGGGGAGCCCGCCACGACGATGATGATGATGACGATCGCCTTGTACGTTTTGACGTTCACGGGCGCCACGCTCATGGCGTACAGGGTCGTGGTGAGCATCTGGATGATATAGGCGCCCAGAATGCTGCCGCTCAGCCTGAAACGGCCTCCGCCCAGGTTGTTGCCGCCGATCGCGACCGCCAGGATCGCGTCCATTTCAATATCCACCAGCAGCGTCTTGTGGTTGAGCTGCCCCAGCCGGCTCACGCCGATCACGGCGGCTACCGCCACGCACACGCCCAGCAGGGCAAAGCTCAAAAGCTTCATCGCCACCGGATTGATGCCGTTGAGCCGCGCCGCGCCCTGGTTGATGCCGACGGACTGAATGTAGAGCCTCGTGGTGGTCAGACGGAAGATCAGCGCCATCAGCGCGCCCACGATGATCACCGCGAATATGGGCGTGGGGATCGGGATGCCCGGAATGGTCATGCCCATAGCGCTCAGGATCGGGCTGTTCAGCTGGGGGGTTGCGTCGCCGTTGATCCAGTAGGCGATAGACCGGCCGCAGGAATAAAGGATCAGGGTGGCGATCATCGGCTGTATGCGGAACACCGCCACCAGCGTGCCGTTAAAGAGCTTGAACAGGATGGTCGCAAGGACGCTCAGTATGAACCCAAGCACCACCGTGGCGCCGGTGATGCTTCCAAACCCCAGCAGCACCTTGGCGAATACCGCCCCGGAAATGGCGCCGACGGCGCCGACCGAAATATCCTGCCCGCCGCAGGCCGCCGTCACCAGCGTCATGCCCATCGATATGACGGCCAGCTCGCTGGCGCTGTCGATGATGCTGATCAGGTTGCCGGTCAAAACTGCGTTGCCGCTGTTGTTGGTAGCGATGCCGATGGAGAAAAAGCCCGGGTCGCGGAAAAGGTTAAAAATCAGCAGCAGGCCCATCGCCACCAGCGGGATCAGCAGCTGCCCCAGTCCCCTGGAACGTTTTTTCCTCTGGCTCATCTCACTGTCCACCTCCCGCGATGGTCTTCATCACCTGCGCCTGGCTCAGGCCGTCCCCGCTCAGCTCGCCCACGATCTTCCGGTCGCGCATGACGATCAGCCGGGAGCAGACGCGCAGCATCTCCTCGATCTCGGAGGAAATAAAGGTGACGCTCATGTTTTCTGCGGCCAGCTTCAGCACCAGCCGCTGGATCTCCAGCTTCGTACCCACGTCGATGCCGCGGGTGGGCTCGTCCAGGATCAGGTAATCCGGATGGGTCAGCAGCCACCTGGCCAGTATCACCTTCTGCTGGTTGCCGCCCGAAAGCGCCCGGATGGGGGTATCCTGTGAAGCCGTTTTTATATTCAGCGCCTGTATGTATTCGTCGGCAAACTGCTCCATCTGGGCCTTGCTCATGGGATGGAAAAAGCCCTTCATGACCTGAAGCGCCAGGATGATATTCTCCCTGACCGAAAGATCTGCGATGATGCCGTCGCGCTTTCGGTCCTCCGGCAGATAGCCGATGCCGTTTTTCATGGCGTGATGCGGCCTGTTGATCCTGACGGGCTTCCCCTTTACCGTGACCTTGCCGCCCGTCACCCGGTCCGCTCCGAAAATGGCCCGCACGCTTTCGCTGCGGCCGCTGCCCAAAAGCCCCGTAAAGCCGTTGACCTCACCCCGGGCGATGGAAAAATCAAAGGGACGCGCTTCCGAGCTGGAAAGCCCGCTGGCCTCGTATACCATCTCGTCATGAACGGCGGCCCTGTTTTCCGTCTTCGCCTCCAGGCCGCTCAGCTCCTTCAGATCCTTTCCCATCATGCGGGCCACCAGCTCCACCTGGGGCAGATCGCGCGTTTCATACTCGCCCACCAGCTCTCCGTTCCTGAGCACGGTGATGCGGTCGCTGACCTCGTACACCTGCTCAAGGAAGTGGGTGACAAAGATGATGCCCACGCCCCTGCTTTTCAGGTCCCGCATGAGGCCGAAAAGCATTTCCACTTCCTTCTCGTCCAGGGAAGAGGTGGGCTCGTCCAGGATCAGCACCTTGCACTGCATGTCCACGGCGCGCGCGATGGCCACCATCTGCTGCACGGCCAGCGAGCAGCGGGAAAGCTCCTGTTTGGCCCTTGCCGGGATCCCAAGGCTTTTCAGGATCTCGTCCGTACGCTTTTCGTAGTCCTTCCAGCGGACCAGCGCGCCGCCCGTGCGGCCGATGAATATGTTTTCCGCCACCGTCAGGTTGGGGCACAGGGTGATCTCCTGGTACACCGTGCTGATGCCGGCCTTTTGGGCGTCCTGCGGTGAATGGATATGGGCTTCCTGCCCCTCCACCCGGATGTGCCCGCCGTCCTTTTCATACACGCCCGTCAGCACCTTGATCAGGGTGGATTTGCCCGCGCCGTTTTCGCCCATCAGGGCGTGGATCTCTCCCCTGCGCAGCGTAAAATCCACATTGTTCAGCGCCCGCGTACCGGGAAACTGTTTGCAGATCCCCCGCATGGTCAATAACGCGTCGTTAAGCATTCGGAAAGACTCCTTTTTTTCTTAAAAAGCGCGGTATGAACGCGCCTTGTGGTCGTTCATACCGCGCCGGGACGCACAAGCTTATTACAGGCCGTAGGCGTCGATGTCTTCCTGGGTGATGGTGCGGGCGTCAAAGCCCTTTTCTTCGGAGATGATCTGGTTCAGTTCGTTCAGGCCTTCGATCTCGCCGCCGGCTTCCAGGATCTTGATCAGCTCGTCGATCTTGACGGCCTGGAAGGGAGAGCACTGACCGTCATAGTTCCATTCGCCGGCCAGCAGCTTTTCCAGCGCCCACTTGTTGCAGTCAAAGCCCATGACGATCACGTCGCCGTTCACGCCGTGGGTGATGCCGGCAGCGTCCAGCGCCGCCACGACGCCGTCAGCCATGCCGTCGTTCTCGGCGTAGACGATGTTGAAGTCTTCCTTGGCGTTGATGGCCGCTTCGGCGATCTTGCGGGCTTCGTTGGCGTCCCAGTTGTCGCCGCCGGTGCCTTCGCGCACCATGGTCCATTTTTCATCCGCGGCGCACTTTTCGGTCAGCGGGTCGCTGCGGCCGATCTGGGCGGCGGAGCCCAGCTGGCCCTGAATGTGCAGGATCTTGTATTCGTCCAGGCCCAGGCTCTCAAGCCACGCCACGGCGGTCTCGCCTTCCTTGCGCATGTCGGAAACCACGGCGGCGGTATAGAGGCTGGGATCGCACTCGATCATACGGTCGAACAGGAACACCTTGATGCCGGCGTCCTTGGCTTCCTGCAGCACTTCGTCCCAGCCGGTGGTCTCAGCGGCGGAAACCAGGATGTAGTCCACTTCGTTGTTGACGAAGGTGCGGAAGGCTTCCAGCTGCTTGTCAGCGGTGGGAGCGGTGATGAAGGTGGCGTCATAGCCGTTTTCCGCGGTGAAGGTCTCCTGCAGGTTCTTTACATTGGCCTGCCGGTAGCCGGACTCGGAGGGGTCCAGATTGATGATGCCTACCTTGATCGGATCATCCGCGTGAACCAGGGCGGTGCAGGAAAGCACCATCGTGAGCATCAGCAGCAGCGCAACCAGTTTTTTCATAGCTACAACCTCCTGTTTTTTTGTCGCTCTTCTTCGAGCTTTCTTGCGTCCAGTATACACCGTTTGCTCCCCGCGGGCATTCACTTTTTTTCGATGGCCGCTTCAACTTTTTTCGTTCTTCCGCCCGGAAAGGCTTCCGATGATGTTTTTTTTTGAAAACTGACACTTTCTTTTGAAATAGCGCGCCCGCCCTGTCACGGCGGGCCAAAGTATGCTATACTTCTCTTATCCGATCTATTCCGGAGGAACAGCATGGCCAGGCTTCATCCTTCTTCCAGAAGAACCATCCGCCAGTATATCCACAGGCTGCTTTTGCCCATGTTCGCCGCCATGGCGGTGGTCATCGTGGTGCTGACGGTCGTTTTGCTGTCTGTGAACCGGCGCTATGCCAGCGTGCTGGCCTGCGCCAATACCGCGGCGGATTTCAACAAGGAATTCAAAAGCACCATTGACCTTGAAATGTATAACCATGTAATCCAGCCCCGCACCGAGCACTCTGAGGAAAACCTGCCCACCAGGGAACTGGACAACGCTGAACTGGTGCTCAGAAGGCTGGCGGACGAAACCACCCTCAGCGACAACCGCTGGCGGGTGCAGAGCATGCTGGATATGTGCCGCAACCTGCGGATGTATATGCTTGAAATTGCCCGGACGGAAAGCTACGACCTGAGGATGGAGCTGCTGGACCGGAACATCCGGGGTGAAACGGGACTTACGAGGCTGATCGAAAACTACATGCACGATTTTCTGGGGGACGAGGTGCGCGAGCTGGCCCGGCTCAGGGGCGAGATCAGCCGCCAGACCACCGCGATCATTGCTATTTCCGCGCTGGCGCTGATCCTGCTGTGCGCGATCCTGTTCGGGTATTCCGTGCGGGTCAGCCGCAGCATCACCCGCCCCATCCGCGACCTTTCCCTGAAGGCCGAACGTTTCGGGGCCGATCACTTCACCGGCCTGCCCGTGGATACGAAGATCACCGAGTTCCGCACCCTGGACGCCACGTTTGATAAAATGGCCGGGCGCATCGATTCCCTGATGGAAAAGCAGCGTCAGGATCAGCAGTCCCTCCACCGCGCGGAGCTGGAGCTTCTGCAGGCGCAGATCAACCCCCATTTCCTTTATAATACCCTGGATTCCATCGCGATCCTGGCCGAATCCGGGCGCAGCGACGACGTGGTGAATATGGTGACCAGCCTGTCCTCCTTTTTCCGCAGCTCCCTGAACAACGGAGAGGACATCATATCCCTGCGCTCGGAGCTCGTACAGGCCAAGTCCTACCTGGAGATCCAGCAGATCCGCTACAGCGACATACTGACCTACCGCCTGTCCGTTCCGGAAGATATCCAGGACTGCAGGGTGCCCAAGCTGATCCTGCAGCCCCTCATTGAAAACGCCCTGTATCACGGCATCAAAAACCGCCGCGGCCGCGGCCTGATCGAAATCACCGGGGAAAAACGGGACGGCGGCATCGTGCTGACCGTCCGGGACAACGGCGCAGGCATGACGGCCGAAAAGCTTTCGCAGCTGCAGGCCGGCATATATGAAGAGCACCACAGCGGCCTGGGGCTCAAAAACGTCCACCAGCGCATACGCCTGTATTGCGGCGAGCCCTACGGCCTGTCGTTTGAAAGCGAAGCGGGGAAAGGCACCGCCGTCACACTGTTCATGCCGCTGGACGGGGTCCCGTCCGGCCCGAAGGAGGAAACCAAATGAAAAGAGCCATGCTCCTGATCCTGCTTATGCTGTGCGTGTGCCTGTGCGGCTGCCGCGGCCCCGACGCGCCCTCTTCCCCGGCAGATGAAAAAAAGCGGATCGTCGTGGGCTTTTCGCAGGTGGGAGCGGAGAGCGACTGGCGCGCCGCCAATACGCTTAGCATGCAGCGCGCCCTCTGCGCTGAAAACGGCTACCGCCTGATACTGGACGATGCCCAGCAAAAGCAGGAAAAGCAGATCACCGCCCTGCGGAATTTCGTCAACCAGGGCGTCGATTACATCGTGCTGGCCCCCACCACCGAGCAGGGCTGGGAAACGGTGCTGCAGGAGGTCAAAGCCGCCGGGATCCCCGTGATCATCGTGGACAGGATGATCGAGGTTTCCGACACCAGCCTGTTCACCTGCTGGATCGGCAGCGATTTTCGCCGGGAAGGGGATACCGCCGCCGCGTGGCTGGACCGGCAGTTCGGTTCCCGGCCGCTCAGCATCGTGCATCTGCAGGGCAATATCGGCTCTTCCGCCCAGATCGGCCGCACCGAAGGGCTGAACGCGGCGCTTGAAAGCCATCCCGCCTGGCAGGTGGTATTCAGGGAGGCGGGGGATTTCATACAGGCCAAAGGCCAGGAGCTGGTGGAGGAAGTGCTGAAAAAAGGCATCGCCTTCGACGTCATCTATGCTGAAAACGACAATATGGCCTACGGCGCGGCAGAGGCGCTAAAAAAAGCGGGGCTGGCGCCCGGAAAGGATGTGACCATCGTTTCCTTTGACGCCAGCAGCACCGCTTTGCATATGATCCTGGAGGGTGAGATCAGCTACGACGTGGAGTGCAACCCGCTTCACGGCCCCCGGGTCAGGGCGATCATTGAACAGCTGGAAAAGGGCGAAACGCCGCCCAAATATACTTTTGTGGAGGAAACCGCCTTTGAACGCTCCGGCCTCAAGGAGGAAACCATCCGCGTCAGGGGCTACTGATCAGGGTTTCTGATGCGCGGCGCGGTATTCCTTGGGAGTGATCCCCTCCTGCTTGCGAAAAACATGGCTGAAGTAATTGGGTTCGTTGTAGCCCACATCCATCGCGATGTCTGAAAGCCTCTTGTCCGTATGGGCTAGGAGGTCTTTTGCTTTTTCGATGCGCAGCTGCGTCAGATGGGCGATAAAGGGATGGCCCATCGTCTGTGAAAACACGGTGCTGAAATGAGCGGGGCTCAGCCCCACGTAGCGGGCGGCCCCGATCAGGGAAATATTGGGGTCGCAGCAGTTTTCACGCAAATACTGTTCCGCCCTGCGGATCAGGGGAGCGGCCGCGCTGTCCTGCCGGCGGCCTTCCTGCGCGCTGAGCGCCCGGCTCAGGACCTGTATCATCCCGTTCCGGAAGGCTTCCACGTCAGCGCTCGCCTCAAACAGGTCCACCGGGGCGGCGCCGTCCGCTTTACGCTCTTCCCATAAGTCCTGCGCCCCGCGGCCGGACACGCTCACGGCCCACTTCATGGCCTCCACCAGCGCGTAATGTCGCGTAAGGGCGCTGTGGTATTTTTCTCCCTCCGGGGACGAAAGCAGGCCGTCCACCAGTCCTGGCACCTCTTCCTCCCCCGCGCAGGCCAGCTTCTGCAGAAAATCGTCTCCCAGGGGCCCGGTGAACTGCACAAGCTCCGCGGCGACGCGGGCGGCGTCCGCCATATTGATCACCTGGCCTGCCGAAATGCCGCTGACCTGCTGGAGCAGGCGGGCCGCTTCCCTGTAGGCCGCGCTGACCTCGCCCAGCCGCTGCACGGGCCTGCCCACCACTGTGGTGATCACCGGGCAGACCTCCCTGAACTCATGGCGCAGGATCTGTATCAGCTGATACGTCCGGTCGCTGACAGCTTCGTCATCCTGGCCGGATACCAGCAGGGAAAACTGGTTTTCCGAATGAAAGCAGTAGAGCGTCCTGGGCGTCCCTTCCGTCACCCGGCGCATCACGTTCTGCACCAGGGCATGGTCGAGATCCTGCGTATCCAGATAATGCACGGACACCAAAAAGCGGGGCTTAACGATATCAAGCCCCAGCTGCCTGGCGTTTTCCAGCAGGCTTTCCGTGTTTTCTCCCCCGTAGAGCAGCTGCTGGGTGAACTGGCGGCGCAGCGCGTCCTGCCACTGGACTTCCTGATGGCCCGACAGGCGGACCTCCTCCTTGCTCTTTTCCAGCTGCGCCGCCATTTTTTCGATGGCCGCCGTCAGCTCCGCCGGGCGCACCGGCTTAAGCAGGTATTCGTCCACCCCCAGTGAGATGGCCTTCTGCGCCAGATCAAAATCCCCGTAGCCGCTGATGATGACGATCTTGAGCCAGGGCATCCTTTCCCGGACGTTCCTGATCAGCCCGAAGCCGTCCAGAAACGGCATGCGGATATCCGTCAGCAGTATGTCCGGCATCAGGTCCTGCATCATGGAAAGGGCGATCTCGCCGTCCGCCGCCTCCCCGCACAGGGCATACGGCCCCTTCATGGTTTCAATGGTACGGCGGATGCTCTGGCGGATCAGCAGCTCATCCTCCGCCACAAAAATCTGGTACATGGGCATTCCGTCCTTTTTTCACGCCTCAGTCGATCGGCTCGAACAGCAGAAGCTCCAGCCGCGGCGACTCGGTGGTGGCGCCGCCTTCCTGGATCTCGATGTATTTGTTTTCGCTCAGGGTGCCGTACAGGCGGACATGGGTACCTTCGGTCAGCTGCGGGTCGCTCCGGCAGATGACGAACACGAAATCCCTGTATTCCTTTCCGGAACGGTTGATGGCCAGCTTGACCACCCATTCGGTGTTGGACTGATTGACGGACATCACCCAGCCGCTCATTTTAAGGGTCTTTCCGGCGTAGCGCGCGATACTGTTTTTAAGGGTGCTGAATTTGACGCCCTCCGCCGAGTTCTTGATCCTTTCCATCCGTTCGGCCTCGGTGAAGGTGCGGGTGGCGGTGAAAGAGAGCGAGCGGGGCGTCATGCCCGGCTTGGAAACCGTCAGCAGGATCTGATAGACGCCCTCCTGCTTGGTGCTGACTTCAAAGTTGAAGGATTTGCCGGTCTTGGTCTTTTTGACGGTCACCGGGCCGGTCACGTCCAGCTGGGTGGTGGCGCCCGCGGAGGTGGTGCCCTTGATCACCAGGGTGTTGCCGGTAAGCGTGGTGGGGATGGCGGTATTAAGGTTGATGGGGATATAATCCCGCTGGTACATGATGGAGGCGGTCTTCTGCGCCGTGCGGCCGTCTTCCGTCAGCGCCACGACCGTCAGCGTGAAGGTGCCCTGCTGGGGGAACTGGAGCTTCAGCGTGTACTTGCCCGATTTGTTGGCCGTGGCGGTAAAGGAGGCGGTCTTGCTGTCCGTCATGCTGATCAGGGTGGCGGTGATGGCCGCGTTGGCCTCCGTTTTGCCGGTCACGGTCAGGGTATCGCTGGTCACCTCCCGGGGCGGGTCCTCCGTGAAGGTCAGCCGGCAGGCGCCCTCCGGCGCGTTCAGTATTTCGGTGAAAATAAAGCGGTTCAGCACCTTGTCCAGGAATTTGGCGTCCCCGTCCTTAGCCGTGCGGCCGGTGACCTGCAGGTCAAAGGTGATGGTAAAGCCGTTTCTCACCGAGCGGCGCTGGTAGCCCCGCATGATCGTGCTGCCCTCCTGGGTCAGGGTGTACTTGAGCTGCAGGAAGCGGCCCAGATTGCCCCCGTAGTTTTTCCAGGTGGCGCTCTCGTAATGATAGCCCGCGATGCCGTAAAAAACGTCGCCCGAATGGTTCAGCCGGTAGGAACGGCGGGTCTCCTCATCCACGATGTTGACGTCGTAGATCTCCTCGGCGTTCACGTCCTGCAGGGCGGAAACCACCAGCACGCGGCTGTTTTCCGGGTCATACGCCTTGAGCAGCACGCCGTCTTCCTCAAACAGGGCTTTGGTCTCCTCCACGGTCGTACCCTGCTGGGTCAGAAATTCCTCGTTCGTCTCCAGCGTCTCAGGCGTAAGCACCCGGGCAAACCAGTCGTTGTCCAGCGTGAGCCTTCCGTGGACCAGGGCCATGTCGTACGGCGTTTCCGCGGCCAGGGCCGAAGGGATGAGCAGAAGCAACAGACCGGCGCACACGCACAGGCAAAGCACTCGTTTCATTGAAAAGACCTCCGATTCAGGATTGTTTGGCGCCGATGGACAAAAGACGCCTGCGCTTCTTCCGCTTGCCTCTCTGCTGCCCCTGGAAGACGATCTGCGTCATGCTGCTGCGGGACTTGACCACGTTCATCACCAGGGCGATGCCTACGATATTGGTCATGAAGTTGGAGCCGCCGTAGCTGACGAACGGCAGCGGGATGCCTGTGATCGGCATGAGGCCTATGTTCATGGCGATGTTTTCGAATATATGCAAAAACAGCATGGCCATCACGCCCACGATCAGCAGCTGGCCGAAGCGGTCCTCGGTAAAGCGGGCCAGATACAGAAGCCTGATGATCAGTATCAGGTACAGGCCCAGCAGCACGCAGCAGCCCACGAAGCCGAAGGCCTCGCCGATGGCGGAAAAGATAAAGTCCGTATGGTCCTCCGGCACGTAGTCCAATTGGCTTATGGAGCCCACGCGGAACATGCCGATGCCGTTCATCTGGCCCGAGCCTATGGACATCTGGGAGTTGAGGATCTGGTAGCCGGCGGAATTATAGTATTTCTGCGGGTCCAGGAAGGAGAGAATGCGGGTGATGCGGTAGTCCGTGGAGCCGGAAAAGATCGCGTAGCCGAAAAATGCCGCGACCGCCAGCGCCACCGCCGCCATCATGCCCCACCAGAGCCGGACGTCCGCCCCGGAAAACAGGATCATCACGATGAACATGAAGCCCATCACGATGACCGTGCCCGTTTCGCCCTGGGCCAGCGTCACCACCGCCGGCACGCCGAACTGCACGCAGATCACCGCGAAGTCCTTAACGGAGGCCATCGGCTTTTCCTTGAGTGACAGCGTGCGCGCCAGCATGATCAGGATGGACAGCTTGGCAAACTCGCAGGGCTGGATGGTGCGGCCCCAGCCCACGCGCAGCCAGGCGTTGACGCCGGATATGGCTGTGGACGCAAGCAGGGTGAACAGCAGCAGCATAAGCACGGCCCAGTAGATCAGCTTGGCGCGGCTTTTGAAAAGCTCCAGCGGGATATTGGCGACCACGAACAGCACCACCACCGAAGCCAGCACGAAAATGGACTGCCAGGAAGCGGAGTTGGAATTGATGATGTAGTTGAGCAGGGACAGTTCCGTGCCCTTGTCCGGGTTGAAGGTCGCGATGGCGATGCAGACCACCCCGAAGACGGCCAGTATGTAGCAGATGGCCGGGAGCATCCATTCGATGTGCGCCCTGGTCCTGCGATGACTGATCGGCGATGTAACCAATGCTTTTTCCTCCGGTAACCAAGGGAGTATCTGGGGGAGACTTACGCTCCCCCGGCATGAACTGTTCGGCAAAAGCCTCGACAGCTTATCTGCAATATCTGGGCAGCCGGCGGGGAGTGCCCGAAAGCCGGTCGGCCGTGCGCTGAAGCGCCCGGCGGACGCGCGGGCTGTCCGATTCCAGGGCGGTCTTGTGCATGAGCAGCGCGCGGTAGACGTCCGGGCTGTCCGGTATGACGCCGAGCAGCTCCATATCCGTCTGCTGGGCGATCACGGAAGGCCTTCGCTCCTCGTGCACGGCGATCAGGGTGCGGTCCGCCCGGTTGAGCAGGAGCCTGGGATGGATGCTCCTTTTTTCAAAAAGCAGCTGGGACAGCCTTTCCGCCGCGCGGATGGCGGCATCGTCGGGCGTGGTGACCATGACGGCCTCCTGCGCGGCGCCCCACACGTTTTTAAGCCCCCTGCCCAGGCCCGCCGGGCAGTCGATCAGCACAAAATCGTTGTTTTCCCTGAGCTCCGCGATCATATCCTCCAAAGAGCGCTTTCGCACCTGGGAAGGGAACAGGGTCTGCGGGGCGGACAATACACCCAGTGAGCGGCACCCAGGATGCCGCGCCAGCGCCTGATTCAGCGTGCAGCGGTTTTCCGCTACGTCCGACAGGTCGTACAGGATCTCGTTTTCCATGCCCAGCAGCAGGTCCGCACACCTGAGCCCCACGTCGGCGTCCACCAGTACCGTGCGGTTGCCCGCCTTGGCCAGGGCCAGCGCCAGGGACGTGGCCAGGGTGGTCTTGCCCGTGCCGCCCTTGCCGGATAAAAACAGATAAGCTTCTCCCATCGCTTCTCCCGCCTTTACGGCGTCAGTTCGTTGCCGGTCGTCAGGGAAATATCTGAGATGACCTTGTTCTTTTCGTCCATGTACCAGCCGATCCAGTCCTTGACGGCGCGGGCGGAATAACCGCCTGAATAGCCGTTGGGGATATAGGACACCAGCGCCAGTTCCGTATCGGTCGTATAGGGAGTGAGGCAGACGAACCAGGCGTTGTTTTCGATATCGATCTTGATCTTGCCCACGGTGATCTGGGAGGTGCCGGTCTTGGCCCAGATCTCATCGGTGTATTTCCAGCCGGTGAACTGTTTACCGGCCGTACCGGTTTCGTCGACCACCTTGTGCATCCCTTCCTTGACCGCCTGCAGGTATTCGTCCTTGACGTTCAGGTCGCCGAAAAGCTGCGGGCTCTTCTGGGACAGGATCTCGCCTTCCGGCGAGGTGACCGAGTCGATCAGGGACAGGTTCCACACCTTGCCGTCCGCCAGCGCCCCGGCGTAGCGCAGCTCCGCCACCGGCGTGACCAGGGTGATGGACTGGCCGATGGCCATCTGGATCTCAAGGCTTCCGCCCCATTTGATCGTGTTCAGATAATTCCACAGGTCGCTCATCAGGGCCGACATGTAAACCATGTTGCGGGTCATGTTGAGCTCCTGCATGAAGATTTCCTGCGCCTCCAGCACCCAGCTGTCGGAACCGGTGTTGATGGCCATGTCCATCAGCTGCTTGATGCAGCTGTCCAGGCGGGTATCGTCGTAGGTGATGCCGTAGGAGGCGGCGAAGTTGCGGATATGGGTCTTGATGGCGTTGGCTACGATGATCGGGGTATCGGTGACCTGGTTTCGAAGCGACTCCGTGGGGTCGTACAGGTTATCCTGGTTGCCTACGATGCTCCTGAGTTCTCCGTTAAGCTCCAGCCCCGTTTTGCTGGTTAATCCCATGGAGGCCGCGTATTTGTACAGCCGGTCCGAAGCGTTGTCCCCGTACAGCATGGAGCCCAGGGTGTAAAAGAAGTAATTGCAGGAGTTTTCCAGCCCCTCCACGATGGTCTGGTTCTGGTGCTTTTCGGGGTGAGAGGTCCAGCAGGTGGGCGCTTCAGCGGTGTTTCTGGTGTACATCATGAACTTGCCGCCGTCGCTGATGAGCGTCTGGGTGGTGATGACGCCGTTGGTCAGCGCCGCGAGGCTGGTGACCATTTTAAAGGTGGAGCCGGGCTCGGCGCGGGTCTGTATGGCGTAGTTCATCAAAAGGCCCCGCTTGTCCGCCACGATCTCCTGGGCGGGCTTGCCGCCGGCCACCATGGCGTTCAGGTCATAGGTGGGATACTGGGCCATGGCCAGCATTTTGCCGGTATTCACGTCCATGATGGCCAGCACGCCCTTTTCCGCCAGACGGGCCGGATCCTCTTCCCAGTTGCGGGTGTTGATCTTTTCCTTGTTGGTCTCCAGCCAGTCGCCGTCCGCCATCTTTTTTTCCTGTTCGTCGCGGATCCATTCCACGTTTTCCTGAATGGCTCTTTCGGCCCGCTGCTGATAGGAGGCGATCAGGGTGAGCTTTACGTTGTTGCCGTCCGTGGGTTCGGTGTAGCTGATCTGGCGGGTCAGCTTGCCGTTGCTGTCGCGCTCCATGACGCGGCTGCCCTGCCGGTCCGTGATGCAGGCGGTCAGCCAGTTTTCCTGGCTCTTTTCGATGCCGTCCAGGCCGATCTCGTCGTTGAGGGCGTAACCCGCGGGCTGATATTCGCGGTAATAGGTCTCGTAATTCTGGATCTTGCCGGTGTAACCGATGATCTGGGACGCCAGCGTCGCCCGCGGATAGATGCGCTTTTCGCCCACCTCGATGGCGATGCCGGGCAGAAGCACGCTCCGCCCCTCGATCTCGCCCACGGCGGCGAAAGCCACGTCCTTGGCGATCACGACGGGGAGGGAGTTGAAGATGTTCATCTGCATCTCAGAATAGACGGCCATCACCTTGAGCATCAGCTCTTCATCGATGTTTTCGTCCATCTGATAGCGGGTCTTCAGCCGGTTCAGGCAGGCCTCCGCCGTGGGGTAGGCGGACGCCGACAAATAATGGTTGGAGCGCCACTGGCTCATACGCGTGGCCTTGGCGGAGTCCGATATGCCGGAGCCGAAATTGAACACCCAGTCCCCCACCTCCGGATCCCGCTCGATGGGGAAGGTCACGGACAGGACGCCGTCATATTTTTCGATGATGCCGATAGCGTCTATGATGGCGTTGGTGAAGGCCAGGTATTCGGCCTTGGAGGACTGGGACGAGTCCCGTCTGAAGGTCACGTTGTATATCTTTTCGCTTTTGGCCAGGATGACGCCCTCTGAGTCGGTGATCATGCCGCGGGTGCCCTTCAGAACGATGGTCTTGTTGGACTGGGTGCCGGCAGCCTCCGAATAGGTGTCGCCTTTTTGGATCTGCAGCCCGTACAGCCCGTACACCAGCAGCGCAAAGCACATA
This sequence comes from uncultured Eubacteriales bacterium, assembly GCA_902790015.1. Lineage (GTDB taxonomy): Bacteria > Bacillota > Clostridia > Christensenellales > Aristaeellaceae > UBA4246. The sequence goes on from CADAQF010000006.1 coordinate 46,301, forward strand.
AGCACCCCTAAAGTGAAGGTCAGATAGCGGGCGTTCATGTTGGCCTTGTATTCTTTTTTCTTTTCAGGGTTGCTCAAGCCGTCTGTCCCTCCTCCCGGGAGCGCCTGTGCTTACGCCCGATCAGCCCCAAAAACCAGCGGTAGGGCAGCGTCATCACCAGGGAAATGGCCACCGTGTACAGTACGGCCAGCATCGCCCGGGCGATGTGCAGCCAGCTCAGGCCGAAATCGGATACGTAACCGTAGACCAGAAAGATCACGTTCATGATCAGGGATGAAACGAACGCGCACATCGGAATGCGCAGGTAAGGGTTCAGGTTTTCCTCGCGCCTGAAAAGGGCGCGCATTATTTCCACTACGCCCATCAGGCGCTTGACCAGCAGCGTTCCCAGGCGGCTGTTCATCACCGGCTGCTCCTGCGCGGCGCGGGCGAGCTTGCGCCGCTCGCGCTGGCGGTCGGTCAGGTCGGCGAACCACTGGGCGCACAGCATGGAAATGATCGGGTAGGATACCAGATAGATGACGGGCACGCTCGAAAGCATGGCCTCCATCAGTATGCCGATCATCGCCCCGGCGCAGAAGGCGGCCTTGCGCCCGTAGCCTACGGTGATGACGGCGATGGCGGCGAAGCTGGCGCTGCCCACGACCCCGTTCACCGAAAGCCTTGGCATCAGGCATACGTCGATCAGATAGCTCAAAAGGGTGAGAAAGACCACCCTGAGCGGGCGTTCCAGGGTCTTCAATCCTCTTCTTCCTCCAAAGAACCCATCAGTTCATCCGGATCAAGCTGCGGCAGGGGCGTCGGGGTGGGCGCGGGGCTGGGCGTGGGCGTCGGCCCGCTGGGCGTGGCGGTCACGCGCAGGTACTCCAGGTTCGGCGGCGGCGTGGGAGACTGGAAGGTATAGACGCTCGCATGCGTCTGCGTAGGCGCGGGGCTGGGCGTGGGCGTCGGCGTCGCCTGCGGCACCGGCTCCGGAGTTTCCTCTTCCTGCGCCCTGAAGGCCGAATTTTCACCAGTACCGCCATTCTGACCGCTGGCAAAGGTCGGGATGGGCCTGGCAGTAGCCAGAGGCACCAGCGTCGCCTGCGCCACGGTTTCGCTGTTCTGCGCGGTTTCCGCGTAGGAGGGGATGTAGCGGTAAATGACCACATACTCCAGGTGCTGGAAATCCACGATGGGCTCTATGACCACAAACTGCTTGTTGTCCTCCATGCCGCGGGTGCTTTCCCGCACCGTGCCTATGGGGATGCCCTTGGGGAAAGGCATGCCTACGCCGGAGGTGACCACGGTGTCGCCCGTGCGGGGCAGGTGGTTTTCGGGCAGGTAGTACATCCTGCAGGAGGCTTCCCCGTTGACGCCGTAGGTGCCCTTGACCGAGCCCTGGTCGCGGGTGGATTCCATGAGCGCGGGGATGGTGGTATCGCTGTCGATGACGGTGGCCACCTTGCAGGTGGAAACGGTGACGTTGTAGGTATAGCCCACCAGGCCGCCCTCGGAAACGACGGCCATATAGTCCTGCACGCCGTCGCGGGCGCCGCGGTTCAGGTCCAGGGTGGTAAAGTAGTTGCCGGTATCGTGGCCGATCACGGTGGCTGTCAGCGGGTTCATGTTGCTGTGGGCACCCGCTTCCACCTTCAGGTCCTCAAACGCGGCGAGGCGGTTTTCGTATTCCTGCGCCATGATCGCCTGGTCCTGCAGCTCCTCCACCTTGATCAGCAGCTGCTCGTACTCATATTCCAGGTTGCTGCGGTATTTGAGGGTGCGGAAATAATTGCCCACCATATTGACCGCGCCGGTGAAAAAGCTCTGTATCGGGGTCATGATCCGGGAAATGGCGATGCCCGGCTGCCTGAGCATGGGCACGTCAAAAAAGTTGCTCAAAAGCATCACGCCCATGATAATGACCAGCAGCGTCGCGCCGCCGGCCAGCAAGAGGTTTCGCCAGAACGAATGCCGCGGCCGGTCCGCCTTTTTCTTTTTTTTGCTCGTTTCCTTTTTCTGATCCTTATCCGCCAAGGGTTATTCCTCCGTTTCGTCGTGAAGGAAGGCGCTCTTCACGATCCGGTGCACCCACTCGTAATTGTCTGTCAGTTGGCCGATGCCCAGCGCCGCGCAGGACAGCGGGTCCTTGGCCAGGTAAACGGTGATCCCCAGCTCCGTGGCGATATACTGATCCAGCCCGAACAGAAGCGAGCCGCCTCCGGTCAGGTGGATGCCGCTTTTGACGATATCGCTGCACAGCTCGGGCGGCGTCTTTTCCAGCACGAACTGAATGGCGGACAGGACCGCTTCGCAGGTGGGCTTCAGCGCCTCGTAAACCTTCGAAGCGGATATTTCCGCCGTCTGAGGCAGGTTGGTGATCAGATCGCGGCCGCGGATGAGGGCCTTGCGGTCCTCCTTGAGGGGCAGGGCGGCTCCCATGTCGATCTTGATCTCCTCCGCCGTCCTGTCGCCAATCAGCATGTTGAAATCGCGCTTGATGTAGGCGGCCACGGCCTCGTCCATCTTGGCGCCGCCGATGCGGACCGACCGGGACACCACGATGCCGCCCAGGGAAATGACCGCCACCTCGGTCGTGCCTCCGCCGATATCCACCACCATGCTGCCCACCGGGTCAAACACCGGCAGGCCGCTGCCCAGCGCCGCGGCGAAGGGCTTTTCTATCAGGGTCAGGCCGTTTTTGCGCACGCCCGAATAAAGCGCCGCCTGCCTGACCGCCCGCCGCTCGATGGGCGACATCCGGCAGGGAATGGTGACCACCGCCCGGGGCTTGACCAGGCGGGATACGCCGATGGCCTTGCGGATAAAATACTGCAGCATGTATTCCGTCATTTCAAAGTCGCGGATCATGCCGTCCGACATGGGCTGCACGGCGGTCAGCTCGCCGCCCGTCCTGCCCAGCAATGTCCGGGCGTCCTCGCCGATGGCCTGAACGGCGTGCTTGGCCGTCTTGTCCACCACGAGCACCGTGGGCTCGTTGATGACGATGCCTTTGCGGCGCACGTGCACCAGGGTGTTGGAGGTGCCCAGGTCTATTCCGATATCAGGTGCGATAATCGCCATACTGTTTTTTCATCCCATCTGTATGTCAAAGGTTAAATTCAGCCTGAATCAAAAGTCGGCGGACCAGGGCCTGCGGAAGACCTATGACGTTGGAACTGCTGCCCTCGATCCGGTCGATCAGCATGCCAGCCCGGCCCTGTATGGCATAGGCGCCCGCCTTGCCAAAGGGCTCGCCGGTGGCGATGTAGGCGTCAATGTCCCCGGCGGTGAGCGGTACAAAATGCACGCGCGTGCGGTCAGATTCAAGGCGTCTGAAGCCCTTTTTGAGCAGCGCCACCCCGGTATAGACCTCGTGCCAGCGGCCGGAAAGGGTCTGAAGCATCCGTTCGGCGTCTTTTTGATCGGCGGGCTTTCCGAATATCCGCCCGTCTATGACGACCACCGTATCGGCACCCAGCACCAGCCGGTCCGGAAAGCGGGAAAGCACCTTTTCGGCCTTGCCCAGCGCGTTGTGGAGGACGACCTCCTCAGGAGCTCCCTCCTCAGTTTCCTCAATATCCGCCCCGACGGCCTCAAACGGCACGCCCATGGCCTCAAGCAGCTCTCTGCGCCTGGGAGATTCGGACGCCAGCATCAACGGTTCCATGTGTTTCAAACGGCCTCCCGCCCTGTGGGTCCGCCCCGCTGTGCCGGGACGTTCCGCACCAGTCATTATAGCATACCCTGTCGGTTCACGTACAGGGAAACGAAGAGATTTAACAAGTATTAAGCTACCGGATCAGCCCGTCTATGATCCCGCCGCCCAGACACCTGTCCCCGTCGTAAAGGACGGCGCTCTGCCCCGGGGTGACGGCGCGCTGCTTTTCGTCAAACACAAGCGTCAGCCTGTCCCCGCTCCGGGTCACCAGACAGGGCTGATCCGGCTGGCGGTAGCGGACCTTGGCGTGCAGGCGCACGGGCGTATTGTCCTTTAGCTCCTCGCGCACGAAGGTCACGTCCGTACAGACGCAGCCGCGGGAATAAAGCCTTTCGTCGTCCTCGCCCTGCACGACGATCAGACGGTTTTTTTCAAGGTCCTTGTCCACCACGAAAAAGCGCCTGCCGTCCCCCCGGCCGCCGATGCCCAGGCCCCGGCGCTGGCCCAAGGTATAATACATGAGGCCGTCGTGCCGGCCCACCACCTCGCCTTTGGGCGTCACCATATCCCCCGGCCGGGCCGGAAGATACTGGGCCAGGAACTGCCTGAACCGGCGCTCGCCGATAAAGCAGATGCCGGTAGAATCCTTTTTTTCAGATACTGGAAGCCCCGCTTCCCGGGCAAGTTCGCGGACCTGCCCCTTGGTCATTTCCCCCACGGGGAACAGGGACATCTGCAGCTGCCGCGCATGGAGCATGTACAGGAAATAGCTCTGGTCCTTGTTGGGGTCCAGGCCCTTGAGCAGGTCTCCCTTTTCATTGGTGCGGACGAAATGCCCGGTGGCCATTTTGCCTGCGTCCAGCTGCATGGCGTATTCAAGAAAAGCCTTGAACTTGATTTCCCGGTTGCACAAAACATCCGGGTTCGGCGTGCGGCCCGCCTGGTATTCCTTTAAAAACAGCGTAAACACGCGGTCCATGTATTCCTGGGTGAAGTTGACCGCGTAATAGGGGATCCCTATCCGGTCGCAGACGTCCCTGACGTCCCGCCAGTCTGTCTCGGCGGTACAGACGTCCGTCCCGTCCTTCTCCTCCCAGTTTTTCATGAACACGCCCACGACGTCATAGCCCTGCTTTTTGAGCAGCAGCGCCGCCACCGACGAATCCACTCCGCCGGACATGCCGACCACAACGCGCATCAGATCAGTCCCTTCTTTTGCAGGAATGCGGGCAGCTTTTCTGAAAGCAGCGCCTCTACCTCCTCAGGAGCGCCCCTCCCGTCCAGCGTCAGATATCTGTCGGGCCAGCGGCCTTTAAGCGTCCTGAACGCTTCCTCCGTACGGGCGAAGAAGGCATCCTCCGCCAGCTCCATGCGGTCCGGCGCAGAAGCCGCGTAGCGCCGCTTTAAGGAGGTGGCGCGGTCGATCTCAAAGCAGATCGTCACATCGGGCACAAGTCCCTGCATGCCGGCCTGATTGTACTGCAGGATCGTGTCGATGCCCAGTTCCCTTCCTCCGCCCTGGTAGGCCAGGGAGGAATCCACATACCGGTCGCAGATGACCGCCTTGCCCGATTTAAGCGCCGGCGCAATCACCTCATGGGTATGCTGAGCGCGGGAGGCGGCGTATAAAAGCGCCTCCGTGGTCGGCGTCATCTCGCTGTTCGCGGCGGACAAAAGCAGTTCCCGTATCTTTTCCGAGATCGGGCAGCCGCCCGGCTCCCGCGTGACCACCGTCTCGTAGCCCAGGTCCTCCATGAGCCTGCGGACCGTCTCCCGCTGGGTGGTTTTGCCGCAGCCGTCCAGCCCCTCCAGCGTCAGGAAAATGCCCCGCTCCCGGGGCGTTTCGCCCAGCAGGCATTCGCCCAGGGCCGAAACCGTTTGCACAAAGTGCGTCGCCTTCTTTTGGGCCTCCTCCGGCCATTCGCCGAACCCGTAGCCTACCGCGATGCTGTCCACCCCGGCGTCCAGGCCGGCCTGCACGTCTCCCAGGGTATCCCCCACGATCACGCTTTCAGGCCCCGCAGGGCACAGCGAGCGGATCATTTGGGCCTTGTCCGCCGTAAGATCCTCCGGCTTTGGGGCGGCCACCCCGTCCAGGTAGGGCAAAAGCCCGAAATAGGCCAGCACCCGCAGCGCCGATTCCTCGGATTTGCCGGTCGCCACATACAGCCGGCAGCCCCTGCCTTTAAGCGCCCTCAAAAGCGGGCGGATACCGGGATACACCCTGTTTTCCCGCCAGCCCGTGGGGATATACCGCTCCCTGAAGAGCCTCAGCCCCTCCTCCGCCCGGGCCTGGCTCATCCCGCACCATTTTATGAAGCTGCCGGTCAGCGGCGGGCCTATGAACCGTCTGAGCACCTTTTCCTCAGGCACCGCAACGCCCATCTTGTCCAGCGCGTAGCGGACGCTGTTGAGGATGCCCCTGCCGGAATCCGTCAGCGTTCCGTCCAGGTCAAATATGATGTGCTGATACAATGCGTATCCTCCGTTCTTTTTGGATGCCGTCAGCTTTTGCCGAACGCTTTGGGGTCAGCCCTCCTGCCGGTCTTCATAGCGGTTGATCAGATAGGCCCTGATTTCCCTTTCGATCCAGTATTCCGTTTCCATACCCTTGAGCGGCCTGAGTATGTCCCTGAGCGCCAGGTACAGCGGCGCTCCGTCCTCCTGTCCCATCCAGATATCGGCAAAGCAGTAGTCAAAATCCCCGTCCCTGAGGGAGGCGCAGTAATCCAGCGCGTCCGCCTGAACGATATTGAGCTTGTCCTTTTGGGGAAAGGCCGGCAGGATGTGACTTGTGAACAGGCCGATCACATCTTTTTCCCGCTCCACCACCGTCACGCTTTGGACATCCTCCCGGGCGGCTACCGTCAGCGGATAATAGCCCAGCCCCAGCCCCAGCGTCAGCACTCTTCCGTGCGCGTGGCGCATTTCCTTTTCCATGGAGGATATTTCGGAGGGGCATACGGTCATCCAGGGCAGCCCGTTTTCATAAAGCGCCCAGGTCCTGACGGGGCCGGAAAAACAGCCTATGCTGAGCTTCGGCCACGCAGCCCCGTAATCGGGCATGCGGTACTGCAAAAGCTCCCCGCGCTGATATTCCACCTCCGTCAGCAGGAACCGCCCGGCCCGGCAGGCACCCGCGGGCTTCACGGCCGAAAGATAGGGGTCGCGCATGAATTCCTGCGCGTCCAGCACGCGGAAACGGGAAAGCAGGTCCTCCCGGTACGGCCCGTCCATCCGCTGCCAGAGCCCCCGTACTTCAAGGGCGCGCGCGAACGCCTGCCCGGCCTCCTTTTCCCCGGCGTCCGCCGGCAGGGCCAGCACAGGCGATTCCGTGTTGATCCACAGGCCCAGATCTTCGGCCAGCTCTGTTCCCCGCCGCGCGTCCATGAAGCCGTCGCCGCCTCCCCCATCAAGAGAAAACTCTGTGCAAAGCATATGCTCCCACAGAGTTTTATTGTAGCTCCCCGTCCGTCAGGTCATTCGACCGCGATCAGGTAGTAATACAGCGGCTGCCCGCCGTTCTGCAGCTCTATGTCGCAGTCGGGGAACAGGCCGGCAAATTCGTCCGCCAGGCTCCTGGCGTCCTCTTCTTTGGTGTCCGCGCCGTAATACAGGGTGATCAGGCTGTCGTCCTCGGTGACGATCTGCCGCGCCAGGGAAACGGCGACGTCGTGGATATCCGTGCCGTCCTCGGTGACCTTGCCGTTCATCAGGCCGATGACGTCCCCCTGCTTGATGTGCAGGTCCTCGTATTCGCTGTCGCGGATGGCGTAGGTGATGGCGCCGGTGCGGACCATCTCCGCCGCCTCGGTCATGCGGGCTTCGTTGTCTTCCGGCGTGCTGTCGGGCTGGAAGGCCACCGCCGCGGCGATGCCCATGGCCACGTTCTTGGTGGGGATGACGATGACCCGGCTTTCGCAAAGCTCGGCCGCCTGCTGAGCGGCCAGGATCACGTTGCCGTTGTTGGGGAACACGAAAACCGTGTCCGCGTGTACGCTTTCGATGGCCTGCCGCAGGTCCTCTATGCAGGGGTTCATGGTCTGCCCGCCTTCCACGATGACGTCCACCGTCAGATCGCGGAAGATCTTGGAGAAGCCTTCTCCCAGCGAAACGGCCACCATGCCGTAGGGCTTGTTCGGGGCCGGCGCTTCCTCCGCGGCCGCCTCCTGGGGCTTTTCTTTCTGTTTGCGGGCCTCCGCCAGGTTGACCAGTTCAAAATCGGTCAGGTCGCCCAGGATCTGGCCGCACTGCAGCGCCTTGCCCGGGTCGTTGGTGTGGACGGACACCGTGATGTTGGGCAGCTCGCCCCTGATCTTGAGAAAATCGCCGATGCGGTTGAGCTGGCGCTTCAAAAGCTCCACGTCCGAATGGACCGCCTTTTTGCTGACGTTGACCAGGGAATAGCGCACGGAGTAGGTGTATTTGAGGTCTTCCTCCTCCGCCTCCTCGGCTTCTTCCTGCCGCTCGGCGGTATTTTCCGTTTCTTCAGGCGCGGTGTCCACGCTTTCGCCCCTCAGGGCGGCGGCGTAGCCGCGGTAGATATGCATCAGTCCCCGGCCGCCGGCGTCCACCACGCCCGCCTGCTTGAGCACGGGCAGCATGTCCGGCGTCTGGGCCAGGATGTCCTCGCCCGTTTCCAGGATGGTGGTGAACAGGGCGTCAAAATCCTCCGGCGCGCTGTCCGCCTGCTTGACCGCTTCCTCCGCTATGACGCGGGCCACGGTCAGGATCGTGCCCTCCTTGGGCCGCATGACGGCCTTGTAGGCGGTGTCCGCTCCGCGCTTGAGCGCGGCGGCGAACTGCTGCGGCGTGGCGGCGTCCACCCCCTCAAGCGCCCGGGAAAAGCCGCGGTACAGCTGGCTGGTGATGACGCCGCTGTTCCCGCGGGCGCCCCTGAGCGCGCCCTTGGCCAGCGCTGCGGCCGCCTTGGAAACGGACGTATACTCCTGCGCATTGATCTCCTTGATAGCTGAAGCCATCGTCAGGGACATATTGGTGCCCGTGTCCCCGTCCGGCACCGGGAAGACGTTCAGCGCGTCCACCTTTTCCCGGTTTTTTTCCAGCAGGGCCGTGCCGGCCAGCACCATTTCCCTGAGCATCAGGCCGTCTATCGCCTTGATTTCTATCAACTTGGTTTCCTCCATTCAGGCAGGCTGCGAAATCCCTTCGCAGCCGCTGTGCTTTGGAAAGCTTCAGCGCGGGAAAAAGGCCGGAAAAGCACAGCCCGGTTCCCCGCGGCCGCGCGATTCAGGTTTGCCCGCGGTCATCCTTCGTGAATAAAAGGTGTCAGACGCGGATGCCTTCCACCGAGATGTTCACGCCGCGCACCTGCACGCCCGTCATGCTTTCCAGCTTGTACTTGACAACCTCGACGATCGTCTTGCATACCTCGGCCACGGACACGCCGTATTCCACCACGATATACAGGTTCACGTCCAGCTGGTTGTCTACCATTTTGATCTCGACGCCCTTGGAGAGGTTCTCCCTTCCCAGCCATTCGACGATCCCGTCCTTGGCCCTTTTGGAGGACATCGCCACGATCCCGTAGCATTCAAGCGCGGCATAGCCCACGACCTTGAGCAGCACGTCGTCAGAAATAAAAATGGTGCCGATATCGTTTTTGATCTTGCATTCCATACTGTCATTGACCCCTTTCCTTAAAAGATAAATAAGGTCAGAGTTCATTATACATGATTTTTTCCGGTTTAGCAACCGTTAAAAATGGCAAACGGATACGACATAAACGCCATAAAACGGCAAACGGAAAAAGCTCCGCGCTTGCATAAGGGACGGATTGCTGGTATAATCAGGTCGGTCAAGCAAAGGATATGCCTTTTTCGCCTGCCGGGCCGGCGGCCCTTTTGCCGCCGTGCACTGCCCTGGGGCCCGTCTGTTATATCTGCGTTCCCCCACTCCCGTTTTACAGGCGGGTTCTCCCGCGCTAAGCTTACCGCAGGCGGCGTTTTTATGAAAGGCGGTTATGACATGAAGTGGACAGATGTACTGATCCGCATGGGCCTGGCGCTGGTCATCGGCATGGGCATCGGCGTGGAGAGGGAAACCAAACACCGCCCCGCAGGCCTTCGCACGCACATTCTGGTGTGCCTGGGCGCCTGCGTGATCGCCCTGATAGAGAGCACCTTCATCGCCGGCGTCACGTCGGACATGCCGGACGGCGTCAACATCAGCTTCGGCCGCATGACCGCGCAGGTCATCAGCGGCATCGGCTTTTTAGGCGCCGGCACCATCCTGATGAGCAACCGGCGCGTGACCGGCCTCACCACCGCCGCGTCTGTCTGGAACACGGCGTGCCTCGGCCTGGCGGAGGGCTACGGCTACCACGCCATCGCCCTGTCGGGCGCCGTGATCGTGCTGCTGGTGCTGATCGTCCTGCAGCGCCTGGTCCACATCTCGCTGGACAAAAAGGTGGTCATTTCCTTTGTCAACCGGGCCGAGACCATCGAGATGCTGAACGCTTATTTCAAGGAAAACAAGGTCTTTGTCCTGGAGGTCGACTATCACGTGAGCAACGAGGACGGGCAGACGCTGTGCACCGGCACCTACGCTTTGCGCCTGCCGCATCAGCTGACCTACAACGACATGGTCAACCACCTGGCCGAATACAGGGACATCATGAGCATCCGCACCACGACCGTCTGACGAAATAAACCAAGCGCAAGGAGCGAACCTGAATGGCACACAAGATCACCCTTTACGTCCGTCCCGGCAGCGAGGAGGACATCCGCGAGGCCTTGGAGGACATCCTGTCCTCCGGGCTGATCACCGCCATCACGGACGAAAGGGGCGAAACGGCCGAGCTTTTGGTGGACGCCGCGCAGGAAAAGCGCCCCGCGGCCGTCACGGAAAAAGCGCCCTCCCCGCCCGAAAAAGTGACGGTGAAGGAACTGGCGCAGAAAAGGACCGCTGAAAACGGCATCGAAAAGCGCACGATCCTTTTGCAGGCCCAGCGCGGGGAGGAGACCTGTATGGGCCAGCGGATCATCCTGACCGACCAGGGCGGCGGAAGCGAGGAATTGGCCCGCCAGCGCCTGAACGTCCTGTTCGACCTGCCCCAGCCCCGGGTGTTCCTGATGGAGCTTAAGCACGGGGCGGTCATCGACGGCAGCGCAGCCGACTGGTTTCCCCTGGGACAGTAAATCAAAGCCCCGCCCCATAACGGTTCTTTCCGTTCCGGGGCGGGGCCTGCTTTATTTGCGGAGGATATCCAGCACCGCCATGGCCTGGGCCACGGTGTCCACCGGGTGCAGGCGGATGTCCGGCGTTCCGGTGAGCTTTTTGACGCTGTCCTTCGGGCAGACGATGTCGGTAAAGCCCAATCGGCCGCATTCGGCGATGCGGCGGTCCAGATGGGGGATGCCGCGCACCTCCCCGGCCAGGCCCACCTCGCCCATGATGGCGTAGTCCGCCGGCAGCACGATATCCCGAAGCGACGATACCGCCGCCATGCACACCGCCAGATCCGCCGCCGGCTCGTTCAGCGAAATGCCGCCGGCCACGTTGATGTAGACGTCCTGGTTGAAAAGCCTCAGCCCCGCCCTTTTTTCCAGCACCGCCAGCAAAAGCATGATGCGGGACGAATCCATGCCGTTGACCGTGCGCCGCGGCGCCGCGTAATACGACTGCGTCACCAGCGCCTGGATGTCCACCAGCATCGGGCGGGATCCCTCCATCGCGCACAGCACGCAGGAGCCGCTCGCGTTTTTGGCCCGCTGGGACAGCAGCGTCTCGGACGGGTTTTCGACCGGCGTCATGCCCTTTGCCGTCATTTCGAACACGCCCAGCTCGTTGACGGAGCCGAAGCGGTTTTTGTTGGCCCGAAGCAGCCGGTATTCGTGCTGATGGTCCCCCTCAAAGGAAAGCACCACGTCCACCATGTGTTCAAGCACCCGGGGGCCCGCGATCGCGCCCTCCTTGGTGACGTGCCCCACCAGCATCAGCGTGCAGCCGTTCGTCTTGGCGTAGCGCATAAGCAGCGACGCACTTTCCCTGATCTGGCTGACGGAGCCGGGGGCGCTGGCCATTTCCGGACGGTACATGGTCTGGATCGAGTCGATCACGGCGTAGTCGGGCTGGATGTCGTTGAGCTTTTCCTCGATGGCGTCCATGGCGTTTTCGGCCAGCACCAGCATCGCGCTTTTGTCCGCCCCAAGCCTCGCCGCGCGCAGCTTGACCTGGCGGGCGCTTTCCTCGCCCGTGATATAAAGCACCCTTTTGCCCGCCCGGCTCAGCGCGTCGCACACCTGGAGCAGCAGGGTGGACTTGCCTATGCCCGGCTCCCCGCCGAACAAAAGCAGGCTTCCGTCCACCAGCCCGCCGCCCAGCACGCGGTCCAGCTCGCTCAATCCGGTGGGGAAATAGCTCTGCTCCCCGGCTTGTATATCCTGAAAGGTCACGGCCGCCGAGCCCGTGCCGCCCCGCTGCCGGAGCGGCTTTTTGTCCGGCCCGGCCTGCGCGGCCGTCTCCTTCTGCGCCGCGCCCTCCTCCATGGTGTTCCAGCTGCCGCACTCCGGGCATTTGCCGAACCATTTGGACGTCTCCGCCCCGCACACGGAGCAGATGTAAACATATCTCGGTCTGGCCATGAAAACAGCATCCTTTCGCGCGGCCTTTCGCCGCCTGCACCAATATACCCCGTTTCCGGGACATTTTCAAGAGCGGATGCGGAAAGACTGTGGTTTCTGCGCGGATGCTTCCGCAGCCCGCCGTTTCAGGCTTCCTGATTCAGCAATCATTCACGTACCGCAGCGGCTCCTGCAACGCCGTGAGCCAGACCAAAGGCCTCCCGGGAAGTGTCGATTCCCGGGAGGCCTTTTTACAGTGTTTTTGATTTGTGTGGTTTCCGAAATGCGTGCGACAGTCCTTCACGACAACTCCGCTGCAAGGCATCGTTATACCATCAATGAAACCTTGCGCATGATGCCGCTGCCTATTTGTTCACCTGTAAGCAAACCGTTCATCTAAACGGATGCTCACGCAATCCGCCGTATCGTACTGCCAGTCTTCATCCCCTTTGAATCCAATGATCATAGTATCGTTATCCCGTCGCAGCCCTCGAACGCTCCTTCGCCTATGCTTGTCACTGTGGAAGGAATAAGTACCGGGCCTGTGAAGCCCGAGCAGCCCCGGAAAGCATATTCTCCAATGCTTGCCACACCGGCTGATATGGTCAGGCTGCCCGTAAAACCGCTGCAAAACGCGAAAGCATAATCGCCGATGCTCTTTACGCTGGACGGAATGATCAGGCTGCCCGTAAACCCGCTGCAGCCATAAAAAGCAGATTCTCCGATGCCTGTTACGCCATCCGCTATGGTCAGCCTGTCCGTAAATCCGGTGTATGCAAAAGCACCGGTACCGATGTTCTTTACGCTGGATGGGATCGTTAAGCTGCCCTTAAGCCCGCTGCAGAACGCAAAGGCGAGTTCACCGATACTCGTTACGCTGCCCGGAATGGTCAGGCTGCCTGTAAATCCGCCGCAAGAAGCAAAAGCATGTTCGCTGATACGCTTCACACTGGCTGGGAGAATCAGCCGCCCTGTAAGCCCGGAACAGCCGACAAATGCATATGCCCCGATATCTGTGACCCCATAAGGAATCGTCAATCCGCCCGTAAAACCGCTGCAGTCTGAAAAAGCATAAGCTTCGATGTTTTTCACGCCGGACGGAATAACCAGGCTGCCCGTAAATCCGCTGCAGTAATTAAATGCATATGCTTCGATGCTCGTCACGCTTTCCGGTATACATAATTCTCCCGTAAAGCCGCTGCAGCCGTCAAATGCATGTTCTCCGATGCTCGTCACGCTGTCAGGGATCACCAGTATGCCGGTCAGTCCGCTGCAATTTCTGAAAGCAGAAGCTCCTATACGTGTCACCCGTTTGCCGTTGATCGTCCCCGGTATCACGATATTGGCCGCGTCGGCCGGCCCGATATACTTGTCTATACTCACGGTACCGTTTGCCGTTGCAGACCATTCGAAGACCGAAGCCGGCATCAGCGCTGACACTTCGCAGCAGCCCTCGAAGGCGCTTTCCCCGATGCTCGTCACGCTTTCATCCATGATTATGATACCCGTAAAGCCGCTGCAGTTATAGAAGGCACTATCTCCGATGCTCCTCACGCTTTCCGGAATGGTCAAAATACCCGTGAAACCGCTGCAGTATGCGAAAGCACCTTCCGCTATACTCGTCACGCTGTTCGGGATGTTCAGGCTCCCTGTGAAGCCGCTGCACCAAAGGAAAGCACCAAGCCCTATGCTCGTCACACCCTCCGAAATGGAAAGATTACCCGTAAAGCCTGTGCAGAATGCGAAAGCATACTCCCCTATGCTCTTCACGCTGGATGGTATGATCAGGCTGCCCGTAAAGCCACCCCCAGCGGCGCACTGATACTCAATGCTCGTCCCGCCGTAAGAAAAGTCGGTCATAAAGAGCGCTATACCGCCGCAGCCAAAGAAAGCATCATCCCCGATACTCGTCAAACCGTTCGGAAGGATCAGGCCGCCCGTAAGACCGCTGCAATCCATGAACGAATAATTGCCAATGCTTCGCACGCCGGACGGTATTATCAGGTTACCCGTAAAGCCATGGCAGCCAAAGAAAGCAAAGTCCGCTATGACCGTCACGCCGGACGGGATATTCAGCCCGCCTGTAAGCCCGCCGCACCGGGCAAATGCGTATTGTCCGATGCTCGTCACGCTTTCAGGTATCACCAAAACACCGGTCAGTCCGCTGCAGTCCTTGAAAGCTGAAGCCCCGATGGCCGTTACCCGTTTGCCGTTTATCGTGTCCGGGATGATGATATTGTTCGCGTCCTCGGGCCCGATATATTTGTCTATACAGATCGTTCCGTTCGCTATTACGGACCACTCGAAATTCGAAACCGGCGTAGTATCCGAATAGTCCACTTTGATAAACGTCAATCCGTTGCAACCTTCAAAGGCAGCCGCCCCAATGTTAGTCAGACTGGCGGGAAGATAGCAATTTCCCACTAAGCCGGAACATTTCGCGAAAGCGTAATCGCCAATACTCGTAAGGTTGGAAGAAAGAATTAAGTTGCCTGAAAACCTGCTGCACCAATAGAATGCATAGTTCCCAATGCTCGTCACGCTGTTCGGGATGATCAGGTTGCCAGTAAAACTGTGGCAGTTTTCAAAAGCTCCTTCTCCAATGCTCGTCACGCTGTCCGGGATAATCAGGTTGCCAGTAAAACCGTAGCAGTAAAAGAAAGCATCACTCCCAATGCTCGTCACGCCGTTCGGGATGATCAGGCTGCCAGTAAAACTGTGACAGTTTTCAAAAGCTCCTTCCCCAATGCTCGTCACGCTGTTCGGGATGATCAGGCTCCCCGTGAACCCGCTGCAACCACCGAAAGCCCAATCTCCTATGCTCGTAACGCTGTCCGGGATGCTCAGGCTCCCTGTGAAACCGCTGCAGTCAGAGAAAGCATAATTCCCTATGCTCGTAACGCTGTCCGGGATGCTCAGGCTCCCGGTGAAACCGCTGCAGCCAGAGAAAACAGAACTCTCTATGCTCGTCACGCTGTCCGGGATGATCAGGCTCCCGGTGAAACCGCTGCAGTTACCGAAAGCATGATTCCTTATGCTCGTCACGCTGTTCGGGATGTTCAGGCTCCCGGTAAAGCCGCTGCATTCAGCGAAAGCACTGTTCCCAATGCTCGTCACGCTGTTCGGGATGATCAGGCTTCCTGTAAATCCACTGCAGTATTCAAAAGCCCCTTCTCCAATGCTCTTCACGCTATTTGGGATGATCAGGCTACCCGTCAACCCGATGCAGGATTCGAAAGCATATTCTCCAATGCTCGTCACGCTGTCCGGGATGTTCAGGCTCCCCGTGAACCCGCTGCAGCCAGTGAAAGCCCAAGTTCCTATGCTCGTCACACTATTCGGAATGATCAGGCAACCCGTGAACCCGATGCAGCCTTCGAAAGCCGCTTCTCCTATGCTCGTCACGCCGTCCGGGATGATCAGGCTCCCAGTAATTTCGCTGCGCCATGCTAAAGCATATTCTCCAATTTCTGTAACCCGTCTTCCGTTAATCATCCTTGGAATGACGACATTAACCGCATCTTTTGGCCCAATGTATGCATCAATACGCACTGTCCCGTCATTCTTTACAGACCATTCGAAATACGTATTCGGCATGGCCTGAACGTATTCCACCCATACCGTGTTGCTGTACCACGTTCCGTTGTCGTCGGTCACGCGAAGGCGGTAATGGTTTTTCAGCAGCGCTTCCGTCGCCGTCAGCTTCATGTTCGGCGTCGTTGCTCCGCTTTGTGTCGCGTTCTTCCATCCGGTCTGCCCGTCGGCGCTCATCTGCCACTGATACTGCGGCGTTCCCGCCGTACCGCTGATTTCAGCGCTGAAATGCACTTCCTGATTCAGCTGGGCGGCATCAACGTCAGCTGACGCCACGATTAACGGCTGATCCATCCAGGTGACCTTCACGGCATTGGAATACCACTTGCCGTTGTCGTCCGTCACCTGCAGGCAGTAATACAGATCGATGGCTTCTCTGGAACCAACTATGGTCATCTCTGTGGTATCACTGCCGCTTTGGGCGGAGGGCTGCCAATAGTTTTCCCCGTCGTAGCTTTCCAGCCACTGATATACCACAGTACCAACAGCCCCGGTAACCATGGCAGCGTATTTTACCACCGTGCCCTTGCTCGCCGTCTGCTGGCTGGTCGTTACAGTGATTGTCGGGGGTACCACAAACCTGACCTTGACGGCATTCGAATACCAGGTGCCGTTATCATCGGTCACCTTCAAACGGTAATAGTATTTAAGAAGCTCCTCTGATGCAATCAACTCCAGGCTGGACGTTGCGGCACTACTGTCAGCTAAATCCTTCCATCCGGTTTTTCCGTCAACGCTCCGCTGCCACTGATATTGCGGTAAGCCCGTTGTCCCGGTAACCTCTGCGCTGAAACGTACCGCCTGATCCGGCACAGCCATTTCAGTGTCTGCCGAAGCCGTAACCGTTGGAGCGTCCTTCCAGGTGACCTTCACGGCATTGGAATACCAAACACCGTTATCATCGGTCACGCGCAGGCGATAATACCAGCCGAGCAGCTCCTCCGTTGCAACCAGCTTCATATTCAGCGTAGCAGCCCCGCTCTGTGAAGAACCTTTCCAGCCCGTCTTTCCATCTGCGCTCTTTTGCCACTGGTACTGCGGCTCACCCGCTGTACCGCTAATTTCCGCGGTAAAATGCACTTCCTGTTTTTCCGTGGCAAATTCGACATCCGCTTTTGCCGTGATCGTCGGCGGGTCCATCCAGGCGATCTTTATAGGCTCCGAATACCATGCACCGTTCTCATCCGTCACCTGCAGCCGGTAATACAGGTCGATCAGTTCCCTGGTAGCCTTGATGGTCATCACCAGGGTCTTGTTGCCGCTCTGGGCGGAATTTTCCCACTCGGTCTCCCCGTCGGCGCTCTTCTGCCACTGGTAGGTCACGTTGCCTTCGGTACCGGTCACCGCAGCGATGTACTGCACCTTCGTGCCCTCGCTGGCCGTCTGCTGGCTGGTCTCCACGGTGATCGTCGGAGGTATCACAAACTTGACCTTAACAGCATTGGAATACCAGGTGCCGTTATCGTCCGTCACCTTCAGGCGGTAATAGTATTGAAGCGCCGCTTCCGTCGCGGTAAACGTCATAACAGGCGTATCGGCACCGGTCAGCGTCGCGTTTTTCCACCCAGTCTCCCCATCGGCGCTCCGCTGCCACTGATACCGCGGCTCACCGGCGGTACCTTTCACCTCGGCTTCAAAGCGCACCTCCTGATCCGGTATGGCCATTTCGGCGTCCGCCGCCGCCGTGATCGTCGGCGGGTCCATCCACATGACCTTCACCGGTTCCGAATACCATACGCCGTTGTCATCCGTAACCTTCAGGCGGTAATACAGGTCGATCAGGGCCTGGGTGGCCTTGATGGTCATCATCGTGGTCTTGTTGCCGCTTTGGGCGGAGTTCGACCAGTCGTTCTCCCCGTCCGCGCTCTTCTGCCACTGATAGGACAGCGTACCGGTGCCGCCGGTGACGGTGGCGATATACTGCACCTTCGTGCCCTTGCTGGCCGTCTGCTGGCTGGTCTCGACCGCAATGGCCGGAGGCGCCACAAACCTGACCCTGACGGTATTGGAATACCAGGGCCCGTTGTCATCGGTCACCTGCAGGCGGTACCAGCCGTTCAGCAGCTCTTCCGTGGCAGCCAGCTCCATGTGAAGGGTTGCCGCTCCGTTTGCCGTGGAATCTGTCCACCCGGTCTCCCCGTCTGCGCTCTTCTGCCACTGATATTTGGGCGTACCGACGGTATTGCTGACCGCGGCGTCAAAATGCACCGTCTGGCCCGGTACGGCCATTTCCGCGTCAGCGGTTGCGGTTACTGTCGGCGCGGCCTTCCAGGTCACCTTCACATAATTGGAATACCAGACGCCGTTGTCGTCGGTCACCTGAAGCCGGCAATTGTATACCAGCTTCGTTTCCGCCGCGGTCATCTCCATATGAAGGGTGTCGGCCCCGGTCGCCGTGGCATTGATCCCTTCCCACTGATACTTCGCCTCGCCCGCCGTTCCGCTGACCTCCGCGTCAAAATGCACCACCTGATTGGGCGCTGCGGTTACGGCGTCCGCCGAAGCCACGATCGTCGGCGGGTCCATCCAGGTGATCCTGACCGGGTTGGAGGTAAAGGTGCCGTTATCTCCCGTCACCACGCACCGGTAATAATAGTCGATCAGTTTTTTCTCCCCTGTGATGGTCATGGTGGCGGTATCATACCCCAGCTGCAGCGAACGGGACCAGCCGGTCTCCCCGTCAACGCTCTTCTGCCACTGGTAGGTAAGTTTGCCGGTTATATTGGTAACCTTCGCTATATACTGCACCTTGGTGCCCTTGCTGGCTGTCTGCTGGCTGGTCGTCGCCGTTACGGTCGGCGGGATCACGAATCTGACCCTGACGGCATTCGAATACCAGGTGCCGTTGTCGTCGGTCACCCGCAGGCGGTAATAATACGCAAGCAGCGCTTCCGTGGCAGTCAGCTCCATATGCGGCGTATCCGCGCCGCTTTCGGCGGAATCCGTCCATCCAGTCTCCCCGTCGGCGCTGCGCTGCCACTGATACCGCGCCTCGCCCGCCGTGCCGCTGATCACGGCGTCAAAACGCACCGTCTGACCCGGCCCGGCGGTCTCGGCGTCGGCCGAAGCGGTGATCGCCGGCGGGTCCATCCAGGCGATCTTCACTACATTGGAAATAAGGGTGCCGGTCTCATCCTTCACCACGCACCGGTAATACAGGTCGATCAGGTTCTTCGCCCCGGTGATCGTCATCTGTTCGGTTTTATTGCCCTTCTGCTGCGAGTTGGTCCAGCTGCCCGTACCGTCCGCGCTCTTCTGCCACTGGTAGGTAGCATCTCCGCTCACGCCTGTCGCTGTCGCGGTATAATACACTCGGGTGCCTTCGCTGGCCGTTTCCTGGCTCACCTGCGCGGTAATGGCCCGCTCCACCTGCATCGTAAGCTTCGCGGGTTCGCTGTATACGGACCCCGCAGCGCTTGATACCTGGCAGCGGTATTGATAGACCGTATATTTTTCCGTAGCGGTAAAGGTCAGCGTGTCGGTGGTGTTGCCCGCCCAGAAAGACGCATTGGTCAGGTTCTTCCAGGTTTCCCCGTCGGACGAATACTGCCACTGATAGGCGGCCGCGCCGGTAGCAGTCACGGAGAAGGTGGCCTTGGCGCCGCTTTCCACCGTCTGATCCTCCGGCTGCACGGTGATGACCGGCAGGGAGGGCGCGGCATCCATGTTCAGGGTGACGACGTCGCTGTATATCGTATTGCTGCCGATGATCACCCGCAGGCGGAACTTGTAGCCCGCATACTTCTGCGCGGCGGTAAAGGAAAGGGTATCCGTTTTATTTCCCTTCCAGAAGGTGCCGTTGGTGAGGTTCGCCCAGGAAGCTCCCTCGTCCTTGCTGTACTGCCACTGAAGCGCCGCTTCCGTGGAATTGACGGCGGCAGCAAAGGTGACCGTGTCACCATCGGCCGCATCAAAATCGACCGGCTGTTTGGAAATGACCTTTTCTATGACCAGCTGCCCCGCCGCACTGACGGTATTTTCCGTTGCGCCGGTCACCTTGCAGCGGAACAGGAACTGGTCATAGCGGCTGGCGGCGACGAAGGTCAGGGTGTCCGTCTTGTTGCCGCGCCAGTAGGTGCCGTTGGTGAGATTGCCCCAGGTCTCTCCGCCGTCCTTGCTGTACTGCCACTGGTAAGAAAGCGCGCTGTTGGCCACCACCTTGAAGGTGGCGTCCGCGTCTAGGGCGACGTGCGCGTCGGAGGGCTGGGTGGCGATGCCGAAGGGAAGCACCGTGCCGTAGGAATAGGTGACAGCCCTGGAGTAGAGGACCTCGCTTTCCGCGTTGGTCATCTTCACGCGGTACTGCAGGTCGTCATAGGCCTCGGCGGCGTGCAGGTCGTCATAGGCCTCGGCGGCGGCGAAGGTCAGCTTCTTGGACTTGTTGCCGCGCCAGTAATTGCCGTTGGCCAAATCCTTCCAGGTGCTGCCGTCCTTGCTGTACTGCCACTGGAAGGCTTTGACGCCGTTGGCGCTGATGGCAAACACGACGTCGTCACCTTCCTGAGCAACTACCCAATTGGAGGGCTGCAGCACGATCTCCAACGCGGCGTCAAACAGGGCCACGGGATCGGGGCCGGCAGGATCTTCCAGGGACTCGTCAGTGCCGTCGTAGGCCGGAGCTTCTGCCGGGTCATAGGCGGGCGCGCCTTCGATCACCTCGTCCGGGTCGGCCGGAGCGTCGGCGAAGGGATCCTCGCCGGGTTCCTCAGCGGGCTCTTCCGCGGGTTCTTCCGCAGGTTCCTCGGCGGGCGGCTCTTCCGCGGGCGCCTCAGTGGGTTCGGGCGTGGGGGCCTCGGTGGGCACCGGGGTCGGCACCTTGGTGGGAGCGGGGGTGGGATCGGCCTTCACCGTG
>CADAQF010000007.1 GCA_902790015.1 uncultured Eubacteriales bacterium
CCAGGGCCTGCCGGCCCGTTCGTCGGTGAAAACGGTCCACTGGACCGTTTTCCGGGCCCTCCTCACCCCGAAAAGGTGGGGTCGTCCAGCGCCAGCAGGCGAAGCCGCCGGTACACCGCGTCGCACAGCTCGCAGTCCCTCAGCGCCCGGTGCGCGCCCTGTGTATTCAGGCCGAAAAAGCGGGCCACGGTGGTCTGCCTGCGGTCGGGCAGGGTCTTCAAATACCGGCGGGAAAAACGGAGTATATCCACGAAGTCGTTCTGAAGCGGCGTCCCCGTATGGAACAGGCAGGCGTCGTACAGGCAGTTTACGTCAAAGTGCACGTTGTAGCCCATCAGCAGCCCGCCGCCGATGAATTGAAGAAAGGCGGGCAGCACCTGTTCGGGAAGGGGCGCATGCTGCACCATGCCGTCCGTGATGCCGGTCAGCGCCGTGATCCACCCATCCACCGGGCGCGAGGGGCGGACGAACTCGTCAAAGGCCGCCGTCCGTTTGCCGTCCGTCACGCGCAGGGCGGCGATCTCGATGGGTTCCATCCCTTCAGGGGTGGGATTGGTTTCGATATCGATCACCGTGTAATCCCTGGGCAGGCACAGAAGGCTTCTGCCCTTCAGGGGCCGTTGGGCATTCTTTTCATTCATCGGCGCCGCTCCCCGAAAAATCGAGTACGTTCCAGGGCGTGTCCGGAAAGGAAAGGCTCATGGAGCAGCGCTGTCTGGCGGCAGTACTGTCAAAATAGAGGTCTTCCAGGGGCATCCACAGGGTGAAGAACTGTTCCGCCCGGTCTCCGTTTCGGCGGAGGATCCTTTTTTTCCGCGTCTTCAGGTCCGTTTCGATGAATACGGACAGGCCGTACAGCGAGGACAGTGCCGGGTGCATGGAATAGGATCCCTCCACTACCGTCAGCCGGGAGGCAGGAACAGATACGCTTTCTCCCAGGGCCATGCGCGCGCAGTCGAATTTGCGGTACGAAAAGGCCTGCCCGGCCCGCAGAAAAGGAGCAGCTTCCAACAGGAAGCGCTCGTGATCCACGTTGCCGCCGGGAGTACGGTATCTGTCCTCAGTGCGCTGTTCAGGCCGCAGGAAAAAATCGTCCATGTGAATGACCGGGGCCCCGTATACGGCGGCCAGGATGCCGGCAGCCGTGCTTTTGCCGCCCGCGCAGCCCCCCTCGACGGCCATCACCAGGGGCTTTTCAGATGCGGCCAGCGCGCGGTCGATGCGGGCACAAAGCGGCAGCAGGGAAATCAGGTCGTCCGATATCACCCGGTAGGCCGGGCGGTAGTTTTCCCTGAAAATATCGCTGTGGGATAAAAGCGCCGGAGCACGGGGAATATAGCCGTCCAGAAAGGCCCTGTCGGCATCATCCGCAAAAAGCGTCTGAACTTCCGGGCATTCCCGTATTTCCCGCAGGATGTCCGCAAAAACCGCTTCCTGTCCCGTGCGGACGCGGGCGGACAGGGTGAAAAGTCTTTGGACGGTGCGGGGGTCAAGCCCCACCTCCCGGGCCTGCCCCAGGTGCAGGCGGGAAAAGCCGCCCGCAAGCGGCTCCGGGGGATAAGCGGCGGGTGCTGAGGGCCACTCTTTTTTGAGCCTCTCAAAGCTGCCCGCTTCGTTCTCCACCAGGTGCCCGCAGCCCAGCGCGCTTTGGTGCAGGGCCTTCAGCAGATCCTGCATGCGCGCCAGGGGGTATCTGTCCTTCTGTTGGGCAAAAAGCGTCTGCCAGGCATTAAGCTCCATCTTCCATCCTCATTTCCGGGGAAACGGATGATCCCCGCGTTCCCCGCGAGTATACCACGCCCTTATCTTAAGCGCAAGCGGGCCGGACGGCGCGGTAGAAAAACTGCCTTATGAGACTTGCTTTTTTCAGAAGAGCGTGTATCATGGAATAGCGGGGAAGCGGGTTTTTCCGGGCTCCCCCGGGGGCAGTCCGTCCGAAAAAACGCGGGAGGTATCCATGTCAGAAACCAGGCTGGAGGCCGTGATGGAAAGCACCGTTTTCCGCAACGAGGAAAACGGCTATTCCGTTTTGTCCGTGCGCAGCGGCCATGACAGCGTCACGGTCGTGGGCATACTGCCGCCGCTGACGGAGGGGGAGCAGGTCGTCTTCACCGGCGTATGGACGGATCATCCGCGTTTTGGCAGGCAGTTCAAGTGCGCGTCCTGCGAGATCCAGAAGCCCACCACCGTGCTGGGGATCGAGCGGCTTTTGTCCTCCGGGCTCATCAAGGGCGTGGGGGAGGCCACGGCCCGCAGGCTGGTGGAAACCTTCGGGGAGGACACCCTTGGCGCCATGGGGGACGTCCATAAGCTTGCGCTGGTCAAGGGCATCAGCCAAAAGCGGGCGCAGATGATCGCCGTATCCTTTGCCGAGCAGTACGGGGTGCGGCGCAACATGGTGTTTCTGCAGTCCTACGGCATATCCCCCGCGCTTTCGCAGAAGATCGCCAAAACGTACGGCGACCGTACCGAACAGACCGTGCGCAGCGATCCCTATCAGCTGATCAGGGACGTGGAGGGCGTGGGCTTCCTGACGGCGGACCGGATCGCCCTGGCCCTGGGCATTCCCAAAGACAGCGCGGCAAGGCTTCGCAGCGGTATCTGCTATGTGCTGCAGGAGGCCGCGTCAAGCGCCGGTCATACCTACCTGCCCCGGGAAGAGCTTTTGCAAAAAGCAGCCTCCCTTCTGCGCAGCACGCCGCAGATACTGGAGGAGCATCTGCAGGAGCTGCTGTTTTCCCGGGAGGTCGTGCTTTCCCGGGTGGGGGAATGCGAGGGCATTTTCCTGAGCGGCGTCTATTACTGTGAAACGGAAACGGCCATGCGGCTGCTCAAAATACTGGCCACCGCCCCCAAAGAGGATATCCGCGGGGCGATGAAAAAGGTGCGCGCCTTTGAGCGGGAACAGGGCATCACCCTGTCGGAGCAGCAGAAGCTGGCGGTCCTGTCGGCGGCGCAGAAGGGCGTGCTGGTGATCACCGGCGGGCCGGGCACGGGCAAGACCACCATCATCAACTGCATTTTGTCCCTGCTGGGCGAAAAGGGCAAAGTGGAGCTCGCCGCCCCGACCGGCCGGGCTGCCAAGCGCATGAGCGAGGCCACCGGGGAAAAGGCCAGGACCATCCACCGGCTGCTGGAATTCAGCGGAGAGGAAGGCCGCTTCCTGCGCGACGAGGATAACCCTTTGGACGCCGCCTGCGTGGTGGTGGACGAGATGTCCATGGTGGATATTTTCCTGATGCGCAGCCTTTTGAGGGCGGTCCGAAACGGAACCAGGCTCATCCTGGTGGGCGATGCGGACCAACTGCCCAGCGTGGGCGCCGGCAACGTGCTCAGGGACATTCTGGCTTCCGGCGCGGTACCCTCGGTGCGGCTGACGGATATATACCGTCAAAGCGAAAAGAGCCTGATCGTCGTCAACGCCCACCGGATCAACGATGGGGAACTGCCGATCCTCAACCAGAAGCAGTCCGACTTTTTCTTTGAAAGAAAGCGCGGTCTGGACGACGCGGCGCAGACCGTAGTCTCCCTGTGCACCAGAAGGCTTCCTGCCTATCTGGGGCTTCAGGAC
Source organism: uncultured Eubacteriales bacterium (assembly GCA_902790015.1). Lineage (GTDB taxonomy): Bacteria > Bacillota > Clostridia > Christensenellales > Aristaeellaceae > UBA4246. The sequence continues at coordinate 3,572 of CADAQF010000007.1, forward strand.
GGCGTCCGTCAGATTCAGGTGATCGCCGCCACGAAAAAAGGCCCCTGCGGCGTAGTCAATTTGAACCGGGCGCTGCAGGAGGCCCTGAACCCTCCAGCGCCGGGCAAGGGAGAGCTGCTGTTCGGAGACACCGCTTTCCGCCTGGGCGACAAGGTCATGCACGTCAAAAACGACTACCAGATCACCTGGGAAACGGACGGCGGAGAAGAAGGAACGGGCGTATTCAACGGGGATATGGGCTTTGTCACCGACGTGGACAGGGACCTCAGCTGCCTGACCGTCCGCTATGACGACGAAAGGAACGTGACCTATGAATACGGCCAGCTGGAAGAGCTCGAGCTGGCGTACTGCATATCGGTGCATAAAAGCCAGGGCAGCGAATTCCCGGCCGTGGTGATGCCGGCCACCGGCGCTCCCAGAATGCTCTTGACAAGAAACCTCTTCTACACGGCGCTCACCAGGGCGCGGCAGCTGGTGGTGCTGGTGGGCAGCGAGCAGATCATCTCCGAGATGGTGAACAACAACTATATCTCGACCCGCTACACCGCCCTGCTGCAGCGCATCCGCGAGCAAAACGGCGAGGCGGATGAAACGGCGCCCATTTTTCAGCAGGAGGCACCCGAATGGGAGGACTGATCAGCCCTGACGGCGCGTACTGCCTGGCCTGCGGCAAAAAGAGGGGCGCGCTTGAAGGCCTGCCCCTGTGCCCGGACTGCGCGCGCGGCCTCCTTATCTCCGCGAGACCGAAGGGGTTTTTATGCCCCCGCTGCTTAAGCGCGCTTTTGCCCGGGAAGCCGTGCCGCTTCTGCGCAAGGGACGAAGGCCGTCTGATCGGGCAGACGTACGCGCCGTTTCGCTACCGCGGGACGCCGCGCAGCCTGGTGCTGCGGCTCAAATTCGGCGGGGATACCCGGGCGGCCGCCGTGCTGGCTCCGTTTTTGCTGAAGGCGCTGACCGGCAGGGATTACGACGCCCTCGTGCCCGTGCCGCTCAGCGCGGCCCGTATGCGGGAAAGGGGCTATAACCAGGCCATGGAGCTATCCCAGCTGGTCGGCTGGCAGGCGGGAATAAAGACCGAGGAACTGCTGCGCCGTGACCGTTCCACCAAGCGGCAGACGGATATGCATACCTTCCGCGACCGCAAAAGGAACGTGCAGGACGCCTTTTCCCTGAAAGCGGGGGCGGACGTCCGGGGCAGAAGGCTGCTGCTGGTGGACGACGTCCGCACCACTGGTTCCACCGCCCTGAGCTGCGCTGAGACGCTTGTCCGGGCAGGGGCCGCCCGGGTGGACCTGCTGGCGGTATGCATCGCCCCCGGCCTGGCGCGGGGCAGACAAAAAAGTCTCCGCGGACGCTTTCGCCCGCGGAGGGAGGGATGATATGGCGAATATGACCACGCAGGGCATCGTCCTGCGCCGCGCGGACTATCGGGAGCACGACAGGATGCTGACCCTCCTGACCCCTTTTTCCGGCCGGGTGGAAACGGTGGCCCGGGGCTGCCGCAAGCCGGGCAGCCCGCTGATGAGCAGCGCGGAACTGTTTGCCTACGGCGAATATGTGCTTTACCAGGGGAAAGGCCGCTCGGGCGTGGTCAGCTTTTCGCTGATCGACAGCTTTTATCCCCTCAGGGAGGACTATGACAGGCTGCGCTTCGCCTCCTATATGCTGCAGATACTGGAGGCCCAGGCCATCCCTGGCGACCGGGCGGACAGGCTGTTTCAGCTGCTGATAAGGTCCCTTAAACGGCTGTGCTACATGCCGCTGGAGCCGCGGGCGGTGACGGCCGCCTTTTTGCTGATGGACGCGGCGCTTTCGGGCTACAGGCCGCGCCTGTCCCACTGCGTGCGCTGCGGCAGACGGATGGAAGAAAATGAGATCAGGCTGTTCGACATTGAGGAGGGCGGCCCGCTCTGCGCGGACTGCGCCTCTTATCTGACTCCGGCGCTGCCTGTCCTTCCTCGGGAGATCCGGTGGATGAAGGATATCCTTCAAAACGGCGTGGAACGCGCGGAATGCCCACCGGAGGACGCGCCCCTGCCGCTGCTAAAAAAATACCTGGAAAGCCGGCTGGAGGTCTCTCCGCCCAGCGGCCGGGATATTAACTGAGCGAAAACCCTATGCGCCGGTGATCCGTCCTCAAAGCGGGATGATCCGCCGGCCGCTCAGGGCTTCCCTTATGCAAGCGTCATCTCTGACGGCGGCGCAGCCTGTTTCCTTCTGCGGCTTCATCCGGCCGAGCAGAAAAAAGCCTGTCCGGCCAGCCGGACAGGCGCTGTCATTTTTGGGTCAGGGCTCGATGCGGTTGGGGCCGCGGAACAGGAATTCGACTTCCTTGATGGAAAGGCCGAACAGCAGCATCGTCAGCCGGTCCACACCCAGGCCGAAGCCGCCGTGGGGCGGGCAGCCGTAGCGGAAAAAGTCCATATAGAACTGGACGTCCTTGCCCAGGCCTTTTTCGTCCGCCTGCCTGCGCAGGGGCTCATAGCGGTGCTCGCGCTGAGCGCCGGTGGTGATCTCGGTGCCGCGCCAGATCAGGTCGTAGCCCAGCGGGTTGCCGTTTTCATCCCGCATATGGTAGAACGCGCGTTTTTCGGGACCGTAATCCGTCACGAACAGGAACTCGTGGCCGAACTTGTCCATAGAAAGCCTGGCGCACAGATGCTCGGCGTCCGTCGTCAGGTCGTTCTTTTCGGCGTCGTCCACGGTGTAGCCGTAGCGCTCCTCTAGCTCCTTATACACGTCGCACAGCTTCATTTCGGGGAAAGGAAGCGTGGGCACGACCACGTCCATGCCGTACATTTCCTTGATCTTGTCCCCGCAGTGGTCCTTTACGGCCTGGAGCGCAGTCTGCAGCAGCTCTGCCTCCACGGCCATTACGTCCCGGAAGGAGGTGATATAGCTCATTTCCAGATCGAAGCCGGTGAACTCGGTGGCGTGCTTGTTGGTAAAGGATTTTTCTGCGCGGAATACCGGGCCGACCTCAAAGATCCGGTCAAAGCCGGCGGCCATGGCCATCTGCTTGTAGAACTGCGGGCTCTGGGACAGATAGCCCTTGCGGTCGAAATATTTGAGCTCGAACACCTCGCTGCCGGACTCGCTGGCGGCGCCGATCAGCTTGGGGGTATGGATCTCGATGAAGCCGTTGTCCAGCAGGTACTGGCGCATGGCGGCCACCATGACTGTCTGCGCCTGATAGATCAGGTAATTTTTGTCGCTGCGCAGGTCGATCCAGCGGTAATCCAGCCGGGAATCGATGGCGGCGTCCTTGGAAATGGGCAGGGGCTCCGCGATGGATTCGATGTGAATTCTTTCAGGCAGCATCTCGCGCCCGCCCAGCTTAACGTAGCTGTTTTCCACCACCATGCCCTCGGCAGTGATGACGGATTCCACGGTCAGCTGATCCACCTGGGCGGCGACCTCAGGATATTTTTCCTTTTCGACCGTCAGCTGGATGCGGCCGGTATGGTCGCGCAGCACCAGGAATGCCATGGTCCGCTTGTTGCGGATGTTTTCAACAAAGCCTTGCAGCTTGGCCGGCTGGCCGGGCAGTACGTTCGCGATCAAAGTTCTGTCCATTGTATTATGCTTCCTTTCCCTCGCTCAATTTGGCGGCAATCTGAGCGGCGGCGTCCACCGCCGGATATTCACATTCTTCCCGTGTCTGCAGGTCGCGCAGCTTGATGGCGCCGCGCTCGAATTCCTCCCCGCCGACCAGGACGACGTATTGGGCGCCGAGCTTGTCGGCGTATTTGAACTGGGCCTTGAGGCTGCGGCCGCACAGGTCTGACTCCGTCCGTACTTTGAGCGCGCGCAGCTTCTGCGCGAACACAAAGGCATCGGTCCGGCGCTCCTCCCCGATGTTGGCCACATAGACGTCGGTCAAAGTGGGCTTTTCGGGGACGAGCCCCTGGTTTTTGAGCTCCAGCAGGATGCGCTCCAGCCCCAGCCCGAAGCCGGCCGCCGGGATGTCCGGCCCGCCCAGCTCCTCCACCAGGTTATCGTACCGGCCGCCGCCGCACAGCGCCAGGCCTTCCCGCCCCGTCTGCATGATGACCTCGAACACGGTGCGGGTGTAATAGTCCAGCCCGCGCACGATGGTGGGATCGACGCTGAAGGGGATGCCCTGAGCGCTCAAAAGCTTCTGCAGGCTTTCAAAATGCGCTTTGCAGTCGTCGCACAGGCTGTCCAGGATGGAGGGGGCACCCTTCACGATGGCCTTGCATTTTTCCTGCTTGCAGTCCAGGATGCGCAGCGGGTTTTTTTCAAACCGGGCCTGACAGTCCTCGCACATGTCCTGCAGCCGGTCGCCCAGATAGGCGCGCAGGGCCTCGCCGAAGCGCGGCCGGCAGCATTTGCAGCCGATGGAGTTGATGTGCACGGTCAGGTTGGAAAGGCCCAGCGAGCCCAGCAGCGTCATCAGCAGGTTGATCAGCTCCGCCTCCACAGCGGGGTCCTTGCCGCCGAAGCATTCCATGCCGAACTGGTGGTGCTCGCGCAGCCGGCCCGCCTGGGGATTTTCATAGCGGAAAATGGGAGCGGCCAGATAATAGACCTTGGCGGGCAGCGGTTCCGCGTACATATGCGCCTCCACAAAGGCACGCACGGCGCCCGCCGTTCCTTCCGGCTTCAGGGTGATGGAGCGGTCCCCCTTGTCCTTGAAGGTATACATTTCCTTGGTGACGATGTCGGTAGTACTGCCGACGCCGCGCAGGAAAAGCTCCGTGTGCTCGAATACCGGGGTGCGGATCTCCCGGTATCCCCACAGCGCGGCCAGTTCCCGCATTTTATCTTCCAGCATGTGCCACAGATACGCTTCATCGGGCAGCATGTCCCTGGTTCCCTTGGGAGCCTGCGTCAACATCCAGTCCATTCCTCCTTCCGCCGGAAGGAGCCGTTTTTCCCGCTCCGTCCGCAGGATTTCATTATAAAAGCCCGGTGAGGGTTTGTCAAGAATCCTGTCTGAAACAGGCACGGCTGAAACGTGACCGGCACGGGGAAGGCATGCGGAGGGTATCCGGCTTTTTCGGCACATGAAAAGGCGCCGCGGAAATCCGCGGCGCCGGACGGTCAGCGGTGATGGATCAATGGGTTTCGGCGTACAGGGCGTTCCACTTTTCAAGCAGCTCGGCCTTGTGCTCGGTCAGCCAGGCGGTGTCGCGGGGCACCCAGTTGATGGTGTCGTTGGCGGGCAGATAGGGAATGTCGTACACGGCCTTGGGGTTGGTGAAGCGCAGGGTCTCCAGGCGGAGCGCCAGCGCCTGCTGGCCTTCGGGGCTCATCAGGAAGTCGATCATGGCCTTGGCGGCCTCGGGATGCGGGCAGCCCTCGATCATGGCGCAGCCCATGGAGGTGGCGGAAGCGCCGTTTTCAGGGTACTGCAGGCGGATGCGGTCGGAGCCGGATTTGAGCAGCGTGTCCGCGCCGTCCTCATAGGTCAGGCCCACGGCATATTCGCCGGAATCGACGGCCTTGAAGCAGACGGAGGAAGAGGTGGAGATGACCAGGCCGTTTTCGAACATCCCGCGGATGATGGCCCAGGCTTCGTCGGAGTCATAGCCGTAGACGGCGAAGATGTTGCACAGGTTGTTCCATGCAGCGGAGGAGCTGTTGGGGTCGGACAGAACGACCTTGCCCTTGAGCTCGGGCCTGAGCAGGTCTTCGTAGGTCCTGATCTCAAAGCCCAGTTCCTTTTCCATTTCCACGTTGACGCAGAAGACGATGGTGCTCAGGTGGTCCTGGTTGTAGCGGCCGTTGTGGGACTTGTATTCGTCCGGCAGGTCGTCTTCATAGGGGCTGGTGTACAGGGCGAAGATGTCGTTGTTGGCGTCGCCGTCGGACGGGGAAAGGCCGCCCCACTGCAGGTCACCCTGCGGGTTGTCCTTTTCGGCGCGGGCGCGGGCTTCAAGCTCGCCGGCGGAGCCGTTGACCACTTCCACTTCCACGTCGGGATACACTTCGTTGAACGCTTCGATCAGGTTGTCGATGTCGTTGTCGGTCATGGAACTGTACAGCACCAGCGGCCCGGACACTTCCGCCAAAGCGGAAACGGCGGTCAGCAGCATGGCGGCAGCCAGCAGGACGGAAAACAGCTTTTTCATAGCAAGGCCTCCTATTGGTATGTATTTTATTGCCATGGGCGTCCGCGCGCCCATTGGTCACAGCCTGATATCCTCCGACTTGGTCAGCTGGAGGTAAAGGATCAGGGAAACGGCGGTAAGCACCGTCAATATGGCGGCGAAGGCGCAGGCCAGGCCGTCGTTTCCGCGGGAAATGGCGGCGTAGGTGGACATGGTCAGGGTGATGGTTTTGTTGTTGTACAGGATGATGGCGCTGGAAAGCTCTGTCACGATGGCGACCCAGCTCAAGACCGCGCCGGAGAGGATGCCGTTGGCCATCATCGGGGTGGTGATGCGCACGAAGGTCTTGAGCTTCCCCGCGCCCAAAGACAGTGCCGCCTCCTCGGTGCTGATGGGAATGCTTTGAAGCGTCGCCGTGGCCGACCGTATCGTGTACGGCATTCGCCGTATGACCAGGGCTATGATCATGATGGCCATGGTGCCGGTCAGGGCGAAGGGCTGCTTGCCAAAGGCGATTACCAAGGCGATGCCGATGATGGACCCGGGCATGATATAGGGCAGCATGCTCAGCGTGTCGATGGTGTGGTTGGGAACGCTCGGCCGGCGCACCACCAGATAGGCGATCAGAATGGCGAACAGGATGATCAGCACCAAGGAAACGACGCCGAAAATAAGCGTGTTGTTGATGGAGCGCACCAGCAGCTTCTTGACCGCCTTTTCATAATTGCCCAGGGAAAAGCCGGGCTTGAACACCGCGCCATCGCAGTTGCGGAAGGACAGGTATACGATATAGATCTGCGGCAGGAAAGCCAGGGCGATCAGGCCGTAGCAGTAGATATACATAAGCACGCCCGCCGCGCCGCGGGGCTTCCTTTTCTGCACCGGATGGAGGGCGCTGATGGAAAAGGAATATTTCCTGGTGGCCCACTGCTGCAGGAAGAATACCATCGCCGTCACCACGATGGCGATGACGGAAATGGCGGCGGCGAAATTGTGGTCGGTGCCGTTTTCACCCAGGTACTGGTTGTAGATTTCAACCGGGAACGTGCGGTAGCCCTCGCCGATCAGAAGCGGCGTGCCGAAATCGGCGAATGCCCGCATGAACACCAGCAGCGACGCCGCGAGGATGGTGGGCATGGACAATTGCATGATGACGGTGAAGAACCGCTTGACGCCCGTGCAGCCCATGTTGGCGGAGGCCTCGATCAGCGTGTTGTCGATCGATTTGAAGGCGCCGTTCATGTATACGAACACCAGCGGGAAAAATTTGAGGGCCTGCACCATCAGGATGCCGCCGAAGCCGTAGATGCTGCCCAGCCTCACGCCGAAGACGTCCTTGAAAAAGGCGGTGATGACGCCGTTTCTGCCCAGCAGCATGATCCAGGAATAGGCGCCGATGAACGGAGCGGACATGCAGCACAGTATCGCCACCACGAACAGGAACTTGGCGCCTTTGAGCTGGAAGAAGGAATAGAAATAGGCGAACGGGATGCCCAGCAGAAGCGTCACCAGCGTGACAGCCAGCGTCACCTTGAAGCTGTTTAAGATGGTGGAGGAATAATAGGGGGTCGAAAAGAATTTCTGGAATTGCTCCAGGGTGAAATGCCCGTCCGAAGCGAATACCGCCTGGCGCAGGATGCCGAACATGGGGTAGACCAGAAACAGGGCAAACAGCGCCAGCATGACCCAGGTGATCACGTGCCAGACTTCAAATTTCCGCTTTTCCCGCATACGGCCTTCCTCCTTTACCGGAGGGCGTCCAGGTCGTTCTGGACGCCGGACATCAGGGAAAGCTGGCTTTCCTTTTCGAACAGGTTGGCCTTGTCGGTATTGAGCCGCAGGCTGATCTCCGTTCCCTGGGGGATGACGGAGTCGATCGTGGATTCCTGGATGATCTCGGCTTTTTCGCCGGTCAGCAGATGGACGAAGTAATGGGTGTTCAGCCCCAGGAAGACGCAGTCGTCCACCACGGCCTTGAGCCCCGGCAGGCCCTTGGGCTGCACGATCAGCTCCTCCGGCCGCGCGCACAGGCGCACCGGTGCGCCGTCTTTCCAGCCGGCGGGATCCTGTCTGACGGTCGAAAACTCCGCCACATAGCCGGTGGGCAGGGTCACTTCCGCCCTGCCGTTTTTCATGACCATCGTGCCGTCCAGCAGGTTGCTGCGGCCGATGAACGTGGCCACGAATATGTTGGCCGGGCGCTGGTAGATGTTTTTGGGCGTGCCCACGTGCTGGATGACACCGGCGTTCATGACGGCGATCCGGTCGGAAACCGCCATGGCCTCCTCCTGGTCGTGGGTGACGTATACGGTGGTGATGCCGATGTTGTTCTGTATCTCCTTGATGACGCTGCGCATTTCCACGCGCAGCTTGGCGTCCAGGTTGGACAGCGGCTCGTCCATCAGCAGCACGTCCGGCTCGATGCACAGCGCGCGGGCGAGGGCGACGCGCTGCTGCTGGCCGCCGGAAAGCCGGTCCGGCAGGCGGTCCGCCAGCTGGTCGATCTGCATCAGTTTGAGGAATTTGTCGGTCTGCTCGGGTATCCTGGCTTTGGGGAAGGGACGGTTGCGCAGGCCGAATTCGACGTTTTTGCGGACGGTCAGGTGGGGGAAGATCGCGTAGTTCTGGAACACCATGCCGATATTGCGCTTGGCGGGGTCCAGGTCGTTGATGCGGGTGTCGTTGAAAAAGAAATCCCCGCCCTCGATGGAGTTGAAGCCGGCGATCATCCGAAGCAGCGTGGTTTTCCCGCAGCCGGAGGGCCCGAGCAGGGTGAAAAACTCCCCGCCCCGGATGTCCAGGTCAAGGTCCTGAATGACAGTGTTGCCGCCGTATTTCTTGACAGCGTCTTTGATCTGTATGCGAACGCTCATAGGGTTTACCATCCCTTCCTGATGATAATGTAAGCCGGTTGCTGATGAAAGCGGGCGTAAGCAGACCGGACAAAAAGGACAGCGATGAAGGGGATCATCCTGCAGCCGGTAAGAGAAGGTTTTATTCGCCCTGTATTGTACCACGGATAAGGATGAAAGTCCACCATTTTTTCCATATTTTCGGTAAAACCTGAACTGCCCGCCGGCAGATGTTCCCGGGACAAATCTTTCCTTGTTTTTTCTCTCGAATGCGAGTATGATAGACGGGTAGACGGATTCGTCAACAAAAAGGACTTAAGGAGACTTACTTCAATGAGCGAATGCACGCATGACTGCGGTTCCTGCCAGGCCAACTGCGCCAGCCGGGACCCTAAGTCGCTGTTGGCCAAGCCCCACGCCGGGACCCATATCGGCAAGGTGATCGCCGTGGTCAGCGGCAAGGGCGGCGTGGGCAAATCCATGGTCACCGGGCTGATGGCCGTGATGGCCCAGAGGGCCGGCCTTTCCACCGCCGTGATGGACGCCGACGTCACCGGCCCGTCCATTCCCCGCATGTTCGGCATCACCGCCCGCGCGGAGGGCACGGAGGATACCATTTTCCCGGTGCTTTCTGAAACCGGCATCAAGACCATCAGCCTCAACGAGCTTCTGGAAGAAGATACCGCGCCGGTGGTCTGGCGCGGCCCGGTCATCGCCGGCACGGTCAAGCAGTTCTGGACCGACGTCGCCTGGGGCGACACGGACATCATGTTCATCGACATGCCTCCGGGAACCGGTGACGTGCCGCTTACTGTGTTCCAGTCCATCCCCGTGGACGGGATCGTGATCGTCACCACCCCGCAGGAGCTGGTGTCCATGATCGTGGAAAAGGCCGTCAATATGGCGGGCATGATGAACATCCCGGTGCTCGGCCTGGTGGAAAACATGAGCTATGTGGTCTGCCCGGACTGCGGCAAAAAGATTTCCCTGTTCGGGGAAAGTCACGCGCTGGAGACTGCTGAAAAGCACAGCATGCCCGTGCTGGGCCAGCTGCCCATCGACCCCAGGCTGACCGCCGCCTGCGACGCCGGACGGATCGAATCCGTCGAGGGAAACTGGCTGGAGGGCGTCATGGCCGCCATCCGTTCCCTGCCCGGAAAAGAAAACTGACACGGCATGAGTATGATTTTCTGTTCCCTGTATTCAGGGTCCAGCGGCAACGCGACCTATGTGTCCGACGGAAAGACCGGCATCCTGATCGACGCCGGTCTTTCCGGCAGACAGATCACCCAGGCGCTTTCGCAGATAGGCGTGCTGCCGGAGACCCTGAGCGGCATACTGATCACCCACGAGCATTCCGACCACATCAAGGGCGCCGGCATACTGAGCCGGAAGTATCATATCCCCATTTACGCCAACGCGGGCACCTGGGCTTCCATGGCCTCCCAATTGGGCGCGCTGCCCGCGGGCGCCCGGCGCGAATTTGAGACGGACGGGGATTTTTATGTGGGCAGCCTTTCCGTCATGCCCTTTTCGATCCCGCACGACGCAAGCGACCCGGTCGGGTTCCGCGTGTTCAGCGGCGTCCGCTCCGTGGCCACGGCGACGGACATGGGCTATATCAAAAAGGACGTGCTGAAGGCCCTGAGCGGGGCGGACCTGGTGCTGCTGGAAAGCAACCACGATCCTGATATGCTGATGCGCAACCCGCATTATTCCGCCGCGCTCAAGCGCAGGATCCTGGGCAGCCACGGGCATCTGAGCAACGAAACCAGCGCGTCGGGCGTGCTGTCGCTCTACGAAACAGGCGTCCGCCGCGTGGTGCTGGGCCACCTGAGCGGCGAAAACAACACCCCCCAGCTGGCCATGGACACGGCGCTGAACGCCGTGGTGCGGGAGGGCCTGACGCCTGATGAGGACATTTTTCTGGACCTGGGTTGGCGGGAGCATCCCGGACTGGTGTACCAGATAGAATGATACTGAATTTCGTCTGATCCATGCACATCTGTGTGCGTCTTTTGCTTGATCTCCGCGTCAGACTCCCTCACCGATTGAGCCGGCTGTCCATTCCGTAAAGCGCCATAAGGAGCGTCTATGAAAATCGGCACCTTTTCGGAAGAAAGGCCCCTGGCGGTCTTCGCGCTGTGCGCGGGGGCCGGCGCGCTGGCGGGCCGCTGGCTTCCCCGGGCGCCGTTTTTTCTTGGGGCGGCGGGGGCGCTGGCGGGGCTGCTGCTCTGGCTGAGCGGTCTTCACCGGCCCCGTGTGCGGCGGGCGGGCGTCTGCGTGCTGACGCTGTTTTTATTCATGCTCCGTTCCGGGGAATACTATCACCGGGCGCTGCCGCCGGCGGGGGAATATACCGTCACGGCCATTGTGCGCGAAGAGCCTTCCGTGCGAATGGAGGACGGCCATGTGGCCGTGCCGCTCAGAAGCGCGGCGCTTTTTGACGATGCCGGGCGGGGCTTTTCCGTTTCCGGCGCGTACTGGACCTGGTATTTTGGGGCAGGGGAAGCGCCTGCGCTTCCCCGGGCGGGAGATACCGTGCGGTTTCGGGCACGGCTCTATCATCCCCAGGGGCAGACCAATCCGTACGGCTTTGATTTTAGGCAGTACCTCTTGCAGCGCGGCATCACGGCGGGCCTTTACAGCGACGGCTCCTTTGAGACGCCTGCGGGGCAGACTGGCGATCTGCGCGCCCGGGTTTCCCGCGTCCGGGGTGAGCTGACAGCCCTGACAGACCGGCTTTTCGGGGCCGACAGCGCCCTTCCCAAGGCGCTTTTGTTCGGCGCCCGGCAGGACCTGAGCGAGGAAACGCAGGAGGCCTTTTCCCGGGCGGGCGTGGCGCATGTGCTGGCGGTGTCCGGCCTGCACGTATCCCTGCTGACCGGGGCGCTGGGCCTTTTGTTCGGGCGGCTTTTGTCCCGGAAGGGCCGGTTCTGGGCAGCGCTGGTCTTTTTAGCCGGCTACTGCCTGCTGCTGGACTTCAGGGCTTCCGTCGTCCGCGCAAGCGTTTTGACGGCCTGCCTGCTCTACGGACGGGCGCAGAAGCGCCGGGCGGATTCATTCAGCGCCCTGTCCCTGTCGTTTATGCTGATCGTGTTCATGCAGCCGGCAGATCTGATCAGCGTGGGCTTCCTGCTGTCGTTCGGGGCGGTCCTGGGCATGCTGCTGCTGGGCGGAAGGCTTGAAAGGGCGTTCAGGCCTTATCTGGGCAAAAGCATAAGCGCCGCCCTTTCCGCCGCCCTGTCGGCCTCCGTCGGGACAGTCGTGCCGATCTCCGGGCTTTTTCATTATGTGTCCCTGATAGGCCTGGTCTTAAGCCCCCTTCTGTGCGCTTTACTGGGCGTGCTGCTGCCACTTTATCTGGGCATAACGGCGCTGGGCTTCGTCTGGCTGCCCGCGGCCCAGCCGGCGGCGGCGCTTGCGGGGCAGGTTTCCGCCTGGCTGATCGAGGCGGTGAACCGGGCGGCGGCGCTGCCGTACGCCTCGGTCAACGTGCCGGCGCTGCCCTGGCCCTTCCTGCCGGCCTTCGTGCTGGCAATCTGGTGTCTTTCCCCGCTGTGCGGGCTGAAAACCCGTAAAAGGCTGGCACTTTTCGGGGCGGCGTTCGCGCTGGGCTGCGCCGTTAATCTCGTGACCGTCGACCGGGGCGTCAGCTATACCCAGTTCGATATGGGCGCGGCGGACTGCGCGGTGCTTCAGGACGGCCGGCGCACCGTCGTGGTGGACACGGGGGAGGACGGACAGGACCTTAGCGCCTATCTCCTTTCCACCGGCAGGACGGTCGACCTGCTGGTGCTGACCCATCTGCACATGGACCACGCGGGCGGAGCGGCCGAGCTTTTGAGAAGGGGGATCCCCATCCGGCAGGTCGTTCTGCCGCAGGGAGCGGAAAATCAACAGGTGGCGCCGGAGGCACTCGCGCTGGTTGAAACGCTCAGGGCCAGGGGCATACCGGTGGCCGAGGCCGCCGCGGGGGACGTTTTTTCTATGGGCGCGTGGCGGCTGACCGCCCTGTGGCCGCCCGGCGACGGCGTCCGCGCCGGGCAGGACGCCAACGACATGTGCCTCGTGCTGGAGGCCCAGGCGCGGGAAACCAGCTTCCTTCTGTGCGCGGATATCACGGAAACCTACGAAATGTATGTGGCGCAGCCGGCGGACATCCTGAAGGTGGCCCATCACGGGAGCGTTCATTCCACCTCGGAGGCCTTTTTGGAGCAGGTGAATCCCCAGGCCGCCCTGATCAGCACCGGGGCCAATCACAGCGCCGCCCGGGAATCCGGCGCGGTGCCGCAGAGGCTCAAAGGGCAGGGTATTCCCTGCTATACAACGGCTTCGGGCGGCGCGCTCAGGGTGGACGTGCGGGAAGGGTCGTTCACCGTTACCCCCTTTGTCAATCATCAGGAGTGACCATGGCCAGGAAAGAGACAAACCCTTACGGCTACCGGGAGTTTTACCGGGACCTGAAGGCGGGCAGGCTTTTTGCCTGCTATGTGTTGGAGGGCGAAGAGGAATTCGTCAAGGAACAGGCCCTGCAGGCCCTGACGGCTGCCGTGGCGCAGGGGCCCATGCAGGCCATGAATGTGACCCGCCTGAACGACCCCGGGGCGGATGCCCTGATCGCCGCCAACGAGACCCTGCCCTTCATGGCGGACAGGCGGCTGGTGGTGGTCCGGGAAAGCGGGATGCTGAGCGGGAAGGCCGGCGACTATGACGAGGAAGACAGCGCCGCGCGGCTCAGGAAATACTTCATGCAGCTTCCGTCCACGAGCATCCTGGTGTTTCATGTGCGGGGATCCGCGGATAAGCGCAAGCGCCTGTACAAGGCCCTGGCGGACGCCGCCAAGGCCGGGCAGTGCGCGTTGGTCACCTTTGACCAGCTGCCCGAAAGCGACCTGATCAAATGGGTCGAACGCGCCTGCCGCGAGAAAGAGGTGACCTGCCCGGCCGAAATGGCCAGCCGGATCATTTTCCGCACAGGCAGCGCCGTGAGCGTCCTGAAAGGGGAAACGGACAAGCTCTGCGACTACTTGGGCCCCGGCGGTACGGTGGACGAGGAAGCGGTGAACGCCGTGATCACCAGCAACCTTGAATACAAGGTGTTCGACCTGGCTTCATCGGTGCTGCAGGGAGACGGGCAGACGGCCTTCCGCATGCTGGACGAGCTTCTGTACGACGGGGAAGACCGGCTTTACCTGCTGGCCCTGCTGGGCGGCCAGTGCCGGCATCTGCTCAAGGCGTCGCTGCTTGCGTCGGACGGCGCCAGAAGCTATGACATCGCCTCCGCCCTGGGGATACCGGAATTCGCCGTACGCCAGATCCTGGCCCTTTCCAGGCGGTTCAAAGCCCCGGAAATGGCCCGCATGACGGACCTTTGCGTCCGCACCGAATTCCAGGTCAAATCCGGCGCGATCCCCGACGAGGGGTCGCTTGAAAAGGTCATGCTGGAAATACTGTCTATGGGAGGAAGCCATGGAAAGGCTCAGGGCGCTGCTGGGGCTTGAAGAAGGCGAAGAAACGGAACGCCTGCTTGAAAGGCTTACAATTTACCGACAGCTGCTGATTAAATGGAATCAGCGGATGGACCTGACCAACGTGCCCGGGGAGGACATCCCGCTCAGGCACTTCGGGGACAGTCTGCTGCCGCTGTATGCATACCCGCAGCTGTTCCCGCGCGGCGCGAAGCTGGCGGACGTGGGAACTGGCGCGGGCTTTCCCGGCCTGCCGCTGGCCATCGCCCGGCCGGATCTGCAGGTGGCGCTGATAGAGCCCATGCAGAAGCGCTGCGATTTTTTGTCTGCCGTGCTGGAGGAACTGAGCCTTTCCAACGCCCGGGTGTTTCGCCTCAGGGCGGAAGACGCCGGGAGGAACGCCGCTCTCCGGGAAGCCTTTGATATCACGGTATCCCGGGCTGTGGCCCCCCTGCCGGTGCTGACGGAATACATGGCCCCCCTGACGCAGACAGGCGGCGCGGTGCTCTGCTGGAAGGGCCCGGCCGCGGGCGGGGAGGCGGCGGAGGCCGAAAATGCGTGCGCGGCGCTTGGATGCGGCAGGCCGGAGCTTCTGCCGCTTTCCTTCCCCGGGGAGGAGCGGTGGCTTGTAAAGGCGGTCAAGGAGGATAAAACGCCCGAGCGGTACCCCCGCCGCGCGGGTATCCCGGTCAAAAGGCCGATCAGGTGAGGCTTTAGTACGGCGATCCGCAGCCGGCGGATGAAAGAAATCGGCGAAATGGATATGCCGGCCTTCCTGCGCCTGCGGGCATGGGCTGTAGCAAGACAGCAGGAAAAGAACAGGTTTTTACGTGCCAGCTTCCCCCAGAGAGCCCCTTTCCGGCGCTGTGCGCCATCCTCACCTGACAGGAGAGAAAAGGGACTTACAAGCTTCGGATGAAGGCTTTACCACCTCATCAGTCAGACGCTATGGAAACGCATTATGATTTCAGGCATTTTCCGCGCCTGACAGACACCAGGGCCTGCCGGCCCGTCGCAGCTGATGACAGGCCACAGGCCTGTCATCCAAGACGCTGCTCACCCCCTCGACGGGAAGCCTTTTGGGATCGCTGCAATGCCTTCCCCTTGAGGAGAAGGTGTCGAGCGTCAGCGAGACGGATGAGGTGTGAATACGCATCTTCTTTTCCTGATTGGGAAGCCGGGAATCAGACAGAAAAAGCCCCGGCAGCGCTTCATTGATGAAGGCTGGCCGGGGGTGAAGCCGGGATGAAGCTATTTTGAAATAGTCAGAATACCAGCACAATAAGAAACCGGACTAAACGACAACTCAGGAAATGCATTGCGAAGTTCGTCTACGACAAAATAGATTTCCTCTTCGTCCCATCCATCACCGACATCTTGCCGGCATTCTTCCAATTGAACGCGGGTTTCAAAGGCGACATCACCTATCAGAATCTTTCCATTGGAATTCAAATGACTGCGCAGAGATTGAAGAAATTCAACTTTCTGATCATCTGTCAGATGGTGCAAAGAGTATGTTGCAACAATGAAGTCATAACTTTGGTGCCGTAGTGGTTCAGCCAGGCCTTTAGAAAAGTCTGCTTGATACAGATGGGCTTCTGGCATTTTTTCTGAAGCCAATTCAATCATTCTTGCAGAAAAATCCTGGCCATACACAGTACATCCGTTTTCATAGAGCCTCGCAGTCAATGTTCCGGTTCCAAAGCCAATATCAAGGACAACGGCATCAGGCTTTGCCATGATCGTCTGAAAAATCCGTCCCAATATCTCCTTGTAACCGGCAAACGGATAGCTGTTCTCTTCATCAGAAACCCCGACGGTTTTGTCATAACCGTCGGCCCACAGATCGAAACCTTTGTTATCCAGCATGCTTGCCTCCATGAAAGCTTCTTGCCTTTTCCGGCAAACCAATTATACCCCCGCCGCACCAAATCCACAACGGTGAAGAAGGCGAAAACTGATGGCCGCCCCCCTGCGCGGTCCCGCTGGCCGCCCCTGTCGCCGGAAAAGGCCATTTCCCGCGCAATATGCGCACCGCAATAAAGCAGATCATGGAAGCATCACCGCTTCTTAAACAACGCGCCCCTGCCGGCGAAGCTGCCGGACAGGGGCTGTTTACGGTTGAGGTCAGGGAATGCTTTCTCAGCGGATCCGGAAGAATGCCGCGCCGCCCGCCCGGTCTGCTTAAGCAGGTTCAGAACGAACAGCCTGCCCCTGCAGATAGGCAAAGCAGGCCGCCAGGTTTTCGTCCGAATATTCGATCTCGGCGGAAAACATGCGGGCGGTGTCGGCCAGCGCGGGAAGGGAGGGGGAAACGGTCATGCGCCCGATCAGGCGGACGGCCCACAGGGCAAATAGCGCGCGGGGCACGGTCAGCCCGTCGAAAACGGCGTCAGGCAGGTGGCGGTACAGGAAATACACGGCCAATTGGCTCAGCGCGAGGCAGCGGCGGGAAGAAACCGGGCGGGGCGGAAGGGGCCGGCGCAGCAGGGAAAGCCGCTCATCCCACTTTGGATCCAGCCGCTCCAGCCCGCGCAGGAACGCTTCTTCTCCGCAGCAGACAAAGGGCGGCCTTACCTTCAGGCGGGATAAAAACCGCCGCTCTTTTTGTGCCCAGGAAAGGTCGTTTCTCCAAAAGACGGACAGACAGTCTTCCCGGAGGGAAAGCAGGCTTTTGTCCGCTTCGCGTAAAGATTCCTCGGAGCCGTCGTCGTCTGTAAGCAGCAGCCTCACAGGTCTCCGGCGGAACACCGCCTGCCGGGCGGCCGCCTCGCAGCACAGGCCCAGGCCGATCTCCATCCTGTCCGAAAACCAGTTGCGGTAGCGGGGGTGGTCTGTGCAGATATCGCACAGGGCCTGTTCTCCAAGCTCCCGGATGAGGGCGCACAGCCCGTCCGGATCAAGCATCGGGCAGCGGCCCTGGCTGTTCAGCCGGAACGAAAACACGTCCCCGTCCCTTTTCATGCCGCTGCGGGCCCTTTCACCCAGGGAACCGGGAAGAGAACGGTATAATTCCGCCGTGTCGGGGTCGATATCGATCTCCCACCCTGCGCAGCAGGTGTTTTTGCACGCGCCTTTCAGACAGGCGAACCGCCGGTAATCGGCGGGCTCATAATACTTCATTTCCTTTGGCCGGGCCAGGGCGTGTGGCGCACCAGGCCATCCAGCTCCAGCTTGTCGCGCAGGGCCTCGGCCTGAGAGGCCATGTCCAGCGCGCTGTCCTGCTGCAGGTCCTCCAGGATGCGCTTCAGGGCGGAGGGCAGCTCGTTTTCAAACAGCTGCTCGGTGGTTTTCATGGCGGCCTGAATGGCGGGGCTGTCCGACGCCTGCTTTTCGTTGTCGGCGTATTTGTTCAAAAGCTCCTGCATCATCGGAAGATATGTGCCCCTCAGGGAACGGACGGGCGCGCGGAAGCACTTGTCGGGGCTCACGGCCAGCAGCGCGATGATCTGGCCCACCAGCTGATCCAGCTGCGCGCCGGAGTCCTGAAGGGCCGGGCTCTGGATGAACCTGAGCTGGTTGCGGAAGGTCCGTTTGCCGGTCTCCAGCTCGCTGAGGATGGGGTTTTCGGGCGTTTCCTGCGGTTTTTCCGGGGTTTTGGGCTTTTGAGCCTCTATGGCAGCGGGCGCGCGGTAATTATAGATGTTTTCCAGCATGTTCTGGAATTGCGGAACAAACTCATATTCCAGCCGGTCGGACAGCTTGTCCGCCGTTTTGAGCTGGGCCTCGCTGGGCATGCGGGCGGAAGGGATGCAGGCGGACCAGGCGTCCACCATGGCCGTGACCTTTTCCAGGAATGGGGCGATCTCCGGGCTCCAGGGATGGTCGGGCCGGTTGGACAGACAGTCCGCCAGCTGTCTGCTCAGCGAGATCAGCTGGGTCAGAGCGCCCGAAATATCCTCATGCACGAAGCGGGCGATCGCCTGGCGGTTGTCCGGGTCCCACATCTCGCGCAGAAAGGAGCCGGTGCGGCTGCGCATGCTGCCCCGGGGGACGGGGACGCCCAGCGCGCTGTCCACCACGTCCCTAACGAAGCTGCCGATGGCCTGGCTGCGCGCCGCGCTGTCAGCCCGGGGGGCGTTCAGCACCCGGTCGGCGGCGGTGCCTGCCTTCTGGAGGCTTTTTTGCAGCTGCTGGGTGCGTCGCTTGATGCGGCCCAGCTCCAGATAGCGTTTGTCGCGGATCAGGATGGACAGCCGGTTGTCCACCACCGGCACGTCCGGGGTGAAATACTGCCGCTCGATCATTTTCTGGATGGAGGCGGGCACCTTTTCCCTGGATACCTTCATCAGGCCGGCCGCGTAGGAAAGATCCAGCGCCGGGTCGTCCCGGAAGACCTTTTCCAGGCGCCTGAACTGAGAGCGGATCGGGTTAAAGAAAGACATGCCTGTTTCCTCCTCAGGCGCCCAGGGCGCTCAATACTGCCCGGGGCATATCGGAAATCTCGGTGACGGCGGTATGGCGTACGGGAGCGGACCTGAGGGAAGCGATGGCTTCAGGCAGTTTAAGACCGGTTTTTTCCGCCTGGCGGAAAGCGTCGCCGAGCGCGTCTTCCCCGGGCGCAAGGCCGATCGCCGCGCCGACGTCCTGCGCGAACTTGAAGGGGCTGGCGGTGGCGTTGACCAGGGTGAGCCGGTCAGAACCGGTCTGCGCGCGGTACTGGGAAAGCGCGCACAGGCCCACGGCCGTGTGCGGGTCCGAAAGCACCCCTGCCTTTTCCCAGGTCCGGCTGATCATCAGGCGGGTGGCGTCGTCGTCTGCATAGAAGCCGGCAAATTCCTCCTGAAGGCCGGAAAGGGCTTCCCGGGGAAGCTCATAGCGGCCTTCCGTTTTGAGCTGCGCCATCAGCCCGGACAGCGCCTTTTCATCCCGCCCGGTCAGCTCGAACAAAAGCCTTTCCAGGTTGGAAGAGATCAGGATGTCCATCGAGGGAGATATGGTTTTGTGGAAGGGACGGCGAATATCGTAAACGCCGGTGTTGATAAAATCGGTCAGCACCTGGTTGCGGTTGGAGGCGCAGATCAGCCTGCCCAGCGGAAGGCCCATATGCCTGGCGTACCAGGCGGCGAGGATATCGCCGAAATTGCCGGTCGGCACGCATACGTCCAGCGTGTCCCCGGGAGAAAGACGGCCTTCGTTCACCAGGTCCGAGTAGGCGGAAAAATAGTAGGCCACCTGCGGCACCAGCCGGCCGATGTTGATGCTGTTGGCGGAGGACAGGACGATGCCCTTGCGGTCGAGGGCTTCCGCGAAGGCGCGGTCGCCGAAGATGGCCTTGACGCCGGTCTGCGCGTCGTCAAAGTTGCCGCGCACGGCGATGACGTGCGTGTTCTGCCCGGCGGAGGTGACCATCTGCCTTTGCTGCAGACGGCTCACGCCGTCCAGGGGATAAAACACCGTGCAGCTGGTGCCGGGGACGTCCTGGAAGCCCTCCAGCGCGGCCTTTCCGGTGTCCCCGCTGGTAGCGGTCAGAATGGCGATCTCCCGGCCCTCTTTGGCTTCGTCCGCCGCCAGGCGGATCAGGCGGGGCAGCATCTGCAGCGCCATGTCCTTAAAGGCCAGGGTCGGGCCGTGGTAAAGCTCAAGCAGCGCGGTCTTGTCGTCCGTCATGGTCACGGGGGCGATGCGGGGGTCGTCAAAGCGGCGGTAGGACGCCTGCGCTATCTCGTCCAGCCGTTCAGCCGGAAGGTCCGGGAAAAAAAGTTTGAGCACAGCCGCGGCCCTTTGCGCGTAGGAAACGCCGGGCGCGAAGGGAAGCATGTCGGCGGTCGCCCGGGGAAGCTGCTCCTTTACGTACAGCCCGCCGGCCGGGCTCAGCCCCTGCA
The DNA here is from genome assembly GCA_902790015.1 of uncultured Eubacteriales bacterium. Taxonomy (GTDB): domain Bacteria; phylum Bacillota; class Clostridia; order Christensenellales; family Aristaeellaceae; genus UBA4246. The sequence goes on from CADAQF010000007.1 coordinate 23,797, forward strand.
GGATCGCCTGGGCGGAGGAAACGCGCTTTTTGGTCCTGGTGCAGATATAGGTCATGGGAATAGCCTTCCTTTCAGGTGATGAATGCCCCGCGTACTTTGCCGGGCTTTTTTCCGGGATACCGCATCGCGGAAAAAGCGTGCCCGGCCGGTCAGTACCACGTCTGGCAGAAGGTGGTGATGTTCCAGTTCTTCACGTGCTCATAGGCGTTGATGCCGGCGTCCTCGCACCGGTATTCCTCGGGGCAGGGCGCCGTGTTTTTGACGGCCTCCCCGCTGTCGAACACATAGCAGTAGCGGCGGATGGTGCTGGACATATTGCCCTCGACGGTTTTGATGAGAAAGCGGCCGTCAGCAAGCTCGTCCACGTCCGTCACCAGGCCTATATGCTTGTAGCCGTATCCCTTCTGCTGGCCGTATATCACCAGGTATCCGGGCCGGGGGACCATCGTGAGCCTTTCCATTTTGGAAAAGCCGGTGTTGATCTTGCCCACGCCGGCCGCGTGGACGGAATAGGGCTCCCCGTCTTCGTGGGGGACGGAATCGTTAGGCGCGTCCATCGGTACGCCGGCATGGTCGAACACGTAGCCCAGGAAGGCGCCGCACCAGCCGATATCGCAGCCGCTGCCGCTGCCGCACTGCCAGTAGGAATACTTGTTGTATTTGCCCAGCCGGGAGAACTTCTTGGTGCCCTCCGCGGCGTCCTCGCGCCATTGGGTGAAGGCAAGGTCTATGGCGCCGTTGATCAGCTCCGGAACGGAAGCCCGGTCATAATACTGGTACTTTGGGTCCGTCGGGTCTGCGGCCGGCTCCGGGATATCGGGGGACGGATCCTCTTCTTCCGCCGGCGGTTCAGGCTCGGGCGCGGGTGTGGCTATGGGGGCGGGAGACGCGGACGGAGCGGCGGGCAAAGGTGAAGGGGATGAAAGCGCCTGCTCCGTTTGGACGGCTTCAGGGGCCGTATCGTCCGCCGAAGCCGTTTTTTCCGCCGTGAACAGCACCAGCACGGAGAATTCCGTCTCCTTTTCCCCCGAAACGCGGACAGTGGCGCGGCCGGGCTTCAGCGCGATGATCGCGTTATCCTGCACCCGGACGATGTCCTCGCCGCTCACCGTATAGCTTCCCCGCCGGCCTTCGGGGATGAGATAGCTTTCACCCACGCCCAGGTTGATCTCGACCGGCGCGGCCAGCGCCAATATGGCAGCCGACATGATCAGCAGCAGGCATATCAGAAAAACGGTCTTTTTCATCATTCGGAAACCTCCGATCCGGAAACCTCCGGCTGGGCCGGGAAAGGGTCTTCCCGCGCGGGAGCGCCGCTTTCTTCCGCCGGCTCTTTATTTGGGGCGGCGGGCCCGGCTTCCTGCGCGGGCTTTTCTTTCACGCGGGCTGCCGCCATCTTCCGGTTGCCGCGCATGGAGCGCGCGCTTTCGTAGATGACCGCCCCCAGGCCGATCAGCAGCGCCCCGTAATACGTGATCGTGCGCCACAGCAAAAGCGCCGGGAAGATCAGCTGCTCAGGGAAGATCGAGCCGAAAAACACGTAAAACCCGCCCTCCTGTACGCCGGACGCCCCGGGCAGGGGCGTGAAGGACGCGGCGATGAACAAAAGCCACTGCAGCGTCATCAGCCGGTACCAGCGTTCGCCGCACAGCCCCAGCGCCCGGTATACGCAGTATGAGGCGCTCATCAGCAAAAACAGCTGCGTCAGCGACAGTATCACCAGCAGCGTGATCTGAAGCGGATGATGCACCAGCATGTTGACGCTCGCGCCGAAATCATCCAGCGCGGCGTCCGCCCGGGAGGACAGCCGCTCGGGGTCCCTGACCAGGCGCAGTTTCTGCCCCAGCCTTATGATCAGCACGATGACAAAGCGGACGAGGTTTCGGTTGATGGCGAGCAGAAGCACCAGCGCCACCGACAGGCCGTTGATGGCAAAGCCCGCGAATATCAGCCATTTGCCACCGATGACGCAGGCGTTGACGAACTTCTGCTGGCACAGCCACCAGGCCGCTCCGCCCGTCAGCAGCGCGGCCTGGAAGCAGAAAAACTTGACGGCGAGCGATGACGATGAAACGCCCACCGGCACGCCGCGCTTTTTGAAGGCGAACACCTGCATGGGCTGGCCCCCGGTGGCGGCCGGGGTCACGTTGGAATAAAACATGCCCAGCAGCGTCACATGCAGGGTGGAGAAAAACCTGATATTCACCCGCTGCCAGATAAAGAAGCACTGGTTGATCAGCGCTTCCGTCACCATGCTCAAACCCCAGGCGGCGAAGCCGATGCCCAGCCATCTTTTGTCTGATGAGAGCATAGCCTGAACAGACACGTTGATATCCCCGTTTTTCGCCGCCAGGTAAATGACCGCGGCGACGGTGCCCAGGATGATCAGCGAGTTGAGCAGGTTTTTTCTGGTTTGCTTAGAAAGTTTCTTCAAACAATAACATCCTTACCGGACCGGTTTCTGAGCGTCCGATGCCATCATATCATATTAATGCGCGAATGTCACGCGGGCAGCACCGGTCAGATGCGTTTCCGCGCCTTCAGGTATTCCAGATTCCTTTTAATCAGGGCGGCACGCTGGCGGACGCAGTCCGGGCTGCGCAGGGCGTCCTGCGGGGTGTTGAAAACGTAGTCGCACAGGCGGTCCACATCGGTGGCGGCCACGTGCATGCGGGTGTCCGACGAGGCGTAATAGATATAGACTCTTCCGTCGTCGTCCGCGATGACGCCGTTGGTGAAGACCACGTTGCTCACGTCGCCCACGCGCTCGCGGCCCAGCGGGCCCAGCAGCACGCCGCCGGGCTCGGCGATGACGCGGGCGGGATCGTCCGGCGCGGTGGCAAAGGCGTACAGCACATAGCGAAGCCCTGCTGCGGTATTGCGCACGCCGTGGGCGATGTGGATGAAGCCCCTGTCCGTTTTGATGGGCGGGGCGCCGGCGCCGTTCTTGCTTTCGGTGATGGTGTGGTAGCGGCGGGGAGAAATGATGGTCTCCTCGTCGATCACGGCATGGGTGATGTCGTCGCACAGCCCGAAGCCGATGCCTCCGCCGGAGCCGGTTTCGATGAAATCGTCCATCGGCCGGGTATAGAAGGCGTATTTTCCGTTCACGAAGAAAGGATGCAGCACCACGTTGCGCTGCTGGGGGGAACGGAGCGTGACCAGGTTGGGCAGGCGCTCCCAGTTTTCCAGGTCGTGCGTGCGGACGATGCCGGCCGCGGCCGTGGCGGCGGACAGGTCGGACGACGAAAGGTCCTTGCTTTCCGAGCAGAATACGCCGTAGATCCACCCGTCCTCATGCAGCGTCAGCCGCATGTCGTACACGTTGGTTTCCTCTTTCTCGGTATCGGGCAGGATCACCGGCATATCCCTGAAGCGGAAGCCCTCGGTGGGACGGTCGCTTTCCGCCACGGCAAAAAAGCTCTTGCGGTCCATTCCCTCCACCCGGGCGACCAGGCAGTATTTGCCGTTGAGCTTGATGGCGCCCGCGTTCATGACCGCGTTCACGCCCAGACGCTGCATCATGAAGGGGTTCGTCTCGGGGTTGGCGTCATACACCCAGAAAGGAGGCACATGCTCCCGGGTCAGCACCGGGTGCTGGTAGCGCTCGTACAGGCCGTTGTAAAACCGCTCGCTGACAGGGTTGGGCCGCGCCAGCAGCCGCTCATAGCCTTCCATCAGCGAATCAAACGTTCTTTTCTGCATAATTGCCGCCTTTCTCTGCGTCTTACAGTTTTACGGAAGGGTTCATGCCTCGTGAATGATCCGCAGGCACATCCGGCTGTTGTGGTAGGGGCATTTCCATTCCTCCACCATGGGCCTTTCGGTCAGGCTGCCGTCCTCATGGACGGACCAGTACCATTCGCCGTTTTCCCGTTTGTCGACGATCATGCGCTGAATGGTCTGCCACTGATGGTCCCGGGCGGTCAGGAACATATCCTCCCCGGTCAGCCGCCAGGCGTTGTCAAAGCCCAGCAGGGTCTCCGCCTGCACCCACCAGATGCGGGTCTCCTCGTTGACGCCGTCCACGCACTCGTTTTTAAGTCCCCGGTCCGTCATCGCCCGGTAGAGGACGCTGCGGGCCAGGTCCACGCACATTTTGCGGAAGGGGCCGAGCCTTGAAGGCGCCAGCAGCGTCTGCGCCGCGTCCCACAAAAGCCAGGACGCCTCGATGTCGTGCCCGTAGGACTGCATGTCCAGCAGCGGCCGGTAATCCCGGTCGTAAAACACCTCCAGCCTGTGGCGGAAGGGATTGTACATCTGGGCAAGGAACCTGTCCAGCGCCCGTTCGCCGGCCAGGCGGACGTTTTCCTCCCCGGGCAGGGCGCGGTACAGCTCCGCGTAAGCCTCCAGCACATGGAGCAGCGTGTTCATCGTGCGTCCGGCCATGACGCCGTTCTCGCTGAGCTTTTCGTTGCTCTCGGGCGAGAAATCCTTCCGGAAGGCCTCGCCGTAGCCCCCTTCGTCGCTGCAGCGGGTTTCGATCAGGTCAAACAGCGCCAGCGCTTTCTTTAGCGCCTCCTCGCGGTGCTGCCCGCCCGCCATGATATAGGCCGCCAGCCCGTAAATGGCGAAGGCCTGGCAGTAGGTGTGCTTGGTGGTGTCGGCCGGCTCGCCCCCGGCCGTGACGGACCAGTACACGCCGCCGTTTTCCCTGTCCTCAAACCGGTGCAGGAAGGCATACGCGTATTCCGCGTCCTGCAAATAGGAAGGGTCCTGCAGTTCCCTGGCGGCGGTCGCAAAGGTCCACAGGATCCGGCTGTTGAGGATACAGCCCTTGTCCGCGTCCTTTTTGACGTTCAGCTCCTTGTCCACATATCCGTACCAGCCGCCGTTTTCCCGGTCCTCCAGCTTTTGCCAGAAGGGCAGGATCTTTTGAGTCAGGTGGCTGCGCAGCTCGTCTTTAAGCATTTGTCCGTCCCCCGTTCGCACTTTGCGCCAGCATTTACGTCATTTGTCGCTGAAAAAACCCTTTACTTTCTTCCCGATGCCCTTTACGCCCTCGACGATCTTTTCATCGATGTCGGTCTTGTCCAGCAGTTCTTTGGCTTTTCCGGGGATGGACTTGACACCTTCCACGATCTTTTCGTCCAAATCGGTCTTGTCCAGCAGTTCTTTGGCTTTTCCGGGGATGGACTTGACGCCTTCCACGATCTTTTCGTCCAAATCGGTCTTGTCCAGCAGTTCTTTGGCTTTTCCGGGGATGGACTTGACGCCTTCCACGATCTTTTCGTCGATGTCCGTCTTGTCCAGCAGCTCTTTGGCCTTTTCGGGGACGCTCCTGACGCCCTGGGCGATCTTTTCCCCGAGGCCGGTGCTTTCGCCCGCGATGGTCTGATGGGCCTTTTGACCCAGGTCTTTCATGTTATCGGCAAACTTCCGGTTGAGATCCCGGATGCCCTCTTCCAGGGACTCGTGGGTGACTTCGGGAGCTTTTTCTTCGGGGTTGTTTTCGTTCAGATACATGACGTTACCTCCTGAAAGAAAATCTGGAAAAAAGTCTGGGTGATCAATGCCCGGGAAACCTATCGGCAATTGTAAGCAGTATATCACTTTTTTCCGGCACAGACAACGGGCTGAACGGCCGGGGAGAAAGAAATTAGGACAAAAATCAGCCGGAAAATCATAAAAGCCTGCCGCAGCGCCGGCAGGCTGGCAAAAAGCATCAGTATATTTTTTTGATGTCGCCCTGTATTTTGTATTCCCGGCGGAAGGCGTCCAGGTCCTGCGGCGTGCGGATCAGCGCGACAGCGGTGAAGCGCCCGGAATGAATGTCCTGAAAGCCGGCGGTCTGTTCACCGGTGCATATGCTGCACAGGATCACGGGCCTAAGGGTCTGCGTATCGTAGGCCGGCGCGGGGGCAGCGGCGGGGGATCTGCGCCGGAACAGGGCGGAAAGCTTTCCGTTCATCGGCAGCGCTCCTTTAAGCCGGATAAAGCACCGTGCCCATTTGGTCGCCGGCGATGACCTTGAGGATGTTTTCAGGCTCGGACAGGCCGAACACGCGGACGGCGGGCACCCGATGCTCGGCGCACAGCAGGAAAGCCGTCATATCCATCACCTGAAGGCCCCGGGCCGCCGCTTCCTGATAGCTGATCCGGGGGATCAGCACGGCGGAAGGATCCTTGCGCGGATCGGCCGTATAGACGCCGTCGATATTCTTGGCCAGCAGGATGGCGTCCGCCTCCACCTCGATGGCGCGCAGCACCACGGCGGTGTCGGTGGTGAAGAAGGGGTTGCCGCTTCCGCCGGCGAAAAAGACGATCTCGCCCTGCGCCATGCATTCAAGCGCCCTTTGCTTGGTGAAGGTCTCGCAGACTTTGGGCATGGCGATGGCGCTCAGCACCCGGGCCTTTCCGCCCGCGCCGCGCACGGCGTCGGCCATATACAGGCAGTTGATCACCGTGCCCAGCATGCCCATCTGATCCGCCGTGACGGCGTCCATGTCCGCGCCCTGGCGCCCGCGCCAGATGTTGCCCGCGCCGATCACGACGCCGACCTCGGTCTGGCCGCCCCGTGCTGCCTGGACGAGCACCCGCGCTGCGCGCAGGGCGATGTCCCGGTCAAAGGCTTTGCCGTCCCCGCCCAGCGCCTCGCCGCTGAGCTTTACGATAATGCGGTGATAGGAACTCATGGAAAACCTCCGTTTTCTGTCCAAAAAGGGACGGCCTTTCAGCCGTCCCTTCAATCAAAACGATTACTTTTTCGCGGTCATTTCGGCGATTTCGTCCGCCAGGTTGCTTTCCTTCTTTTCGATGCCTTCGCCGCGCTCAAAGCGGACGAAACGGCGGATGGAGATCTTTTCGCCGCTGGCCAAAGTGCACTCGTTCACCAGGGTGCCCACGGTGATGTCGGGATTCTTGACGAAATCCTGCTCCAGCAGGCAGACTTCCTTATAGAACTTGGCGATGCGGCCTTCCACCATGCGCTCGACGATCTTTTCGGGCTTGCCTTCGTTCAGGGCCTGGGCGCGGAGGATTTCCTTTTCCTTTTCCAGCGCTTCGGCGGGCACTTCTTCCTTGCTTACGTACTGGGGGTTGGCAGCGGCGATCTGCAGCGCCACGTCGTGGCACAGTTCCTTGAACTTATCGGTCTTGGCGACGAAGTCGGTCTCGCAGTTGACTTCCACCAGCACGCCGATCTTGCCGCCCATGTGGATATAGCTGTCCACCATGCCCTCGGAGGCGACGCGGCCGGCCTTCTTGGCCACAGCGGCCAGGCCCTTTTCGCGCAGATACTCAACAGCCTTTTCCATATCGCCGGCGCTCTCGACCAGCGCCTTTTTGCAGTCCATCATACCGGCCTGGGTGCGCTCACGCAGCTCCTTGACCATCGCGGCGGTAACTTCCATGATTATTTCCTCCTCAACAGGTTCTGAATGTGGTAAACGGGGGAATTATTCGGCGGCGGGAACGTCGACCTGCTCGCCCTGCTTGCCTTCCAGGATGGCGTCGGCCATCTTGCCGGCGATCAGCTTGACGGCGCGGATGGCGTCGTCGTTGCCGGGGATCACGTAATCGATCTCATCGGGGTCGCAGTTGGTGTCGACGATGGCGACGATGGGGATGTTGAGCGCCCGGGCTTCGCTGACGGCGATGTGCTCCTTGCGGGGGTCGACCACGAACAGCGCGTCCGGAACCTTCTTCATCTTGCGGATGCCGCCCAGGTTGGCCAGCAGCTTTTCGCGCTCGTGCTGCAGCTTGACGACTTCCTTCTTGGGCAGCACGTCGAACTGGCCGGCTTCTTCCATCTTGTCGATCTCATTGAGCCGGTCGATACGGGTGCGGATGGTGCGGAAGTTGGTCAGCATGCCGCCCAGCCAGCGGTTGTTGACATAGAACATGTTGCAGCGCTCGGCCTCGCACTGGATGCTCTCCTGGGCCTGCTTCTTGGTGCCGACGAACAGCACGGTCTTGCCTTCCATGGCCAGGTTGCGCATGAACATGTAGGCTTCGTCGACCTTCTTGACGGTCTTCTGCAGGTCGATGATGTAGATGCCGTTGCGTTCGGTGAAGATGTACTGGGCCATCTTCGGGTTCCAGCGGCGGGTCTGGTGGCCGAAATGGACACCGGCTTCGAGCAGATGCTTCATAGAGATGACAGACATAGGTTTTCCTCCTTGTTTTTCTCATGCAGGCTTCTTCTCCGCGGGCCACCTTCCGGCACAAGCCGCGGATCCGCCGTGCACGCAAATTCGGATAGTATTTTAGCACAGGTTCTGCCTGGATGCAAGCATTTTTTTCTGAAAGAAGGAACAGCCGGCGGTAAATCACCTGTCAAGCCTGTAGGCGATCGCCTCCAGCAGCTCCACACAGCGGTACAGGCCGTTCACCAGCTGCTGCGGGGCGGATTTGGAGGAGCGGTTGGAGCTTGAAAAGGAAGAATGGATGCTGGAAACAGTGGAATAAGAAACGCCGACCTGGATCGCGATCAGTTCCAGCAGTTCCACACACCGGTACGCGCCGTTGACCTGCTGCTGCGGGGCGGACTTGGCGGAGCGGTTGCTGCTTGAGAAGGTGGAGTGGATACTGCTTACGGAAGAGTAGGAAACGCCGAGATTAAGCGCTATGGCCTCCAGCAGCTCCACGCTGCGGTACAGCCCGTTCACAGACTGCTGCGGGGCAGAACTGGCGGAGCGGTTGTTGCTTGAAAAGGAGGAGTGGATGCTGGACACGGTGGAAGACGAAACGCCGATTTTGAGCGCGATGGCCTCCAGCAGCTCCACCATCCGGTAATTGCCGTTGACCAGCTGCTGCGGGGCGGATTTGGAGGAACGGTTGGAGCTTGAAAAGGAGGAGTGGATGCTTGAGACGGTCGAAGAGGACACGCCGTACTCATAGGCGATGACCTCCAGCAGCTCCACACACCGGTACGCCCCGTTGACGGCCTGCTGCGGGGCGGACTTGGCGGAGCGGTTGCTGCTTACAAAAGAGGAATGGATGCTGGAAATAGTGGAGGAATAGCTTCCTGCCAAACAGGATATGGGCAGCATCAGGCACAGCGCCAGCGCGAGCAGGGACATCATCGTCTTCTTCATGATATTTCTCCTTTCAAATCCGGGTCGGCCCTGCATATATAAATGAAGCCATTCTTTATCTTTTACATCATACCGCATTTCAGGCGCGAAGTAAAGGATCCAAATGAGAAGCGTGGGCAAATCGCGGGAAAATGACAGACATTTTCCGGGGAAAGGCTTTCCTTCGCGCCGATCCGGTGATATAATCAACTGCGCCGTCCGGCACAGGCGGGACGGCGCCGATAAAATACAGGAGGCAAAGCCCATGCCCTGCACCACTATTTTAGTAGGAAAGCGAGCGACATACGACGGCTCCACCATGATGGCCCGCAACGAGGATTCCGGCGCCGGCCATTTCACCGCGAAAAAGTTCATCGTCGTCCGCCCGGAGGATCAGCCCCGGCACTATCAGGCGGTGCTGTCCAAATTCAATATCGATCTGCCGGATGATCCCCTGCGCTACACCGCCGTGCCCAACGCCCTGCCCGACGAGGGCGTCTGGGGAGAAGCGGGCGTGAACGAAGCGAACGTGGCCATGTCCGAAACGGAAACCATCACTTCCAACGCCCGGGTGCTGGGGGCGGATCCGCTGGTCAGGGAAGGCATAGGGGAAGAGGACATGCTGACCATCGTCCTTCCCTATATCCGCTCCGCCCGGGAGGGCGTTCTGCGCCTGGGCGGTCTGCTTGAGCAATACGGCACGTATGAAATGAACGGCGTGGGCTTTCAGGACGTGAACGAGGTCTGGTGGCTGGAATCGATCGGCGGCCATCACTGGATCGCCAAGCGTGTGCCGGACGACGCCTACGTCACCATGCCCAACCAGCAGGGCATCGACCGCTTTGACCTGACGGACGCCTTCGGCGAAAAGAAAAACCACCTCTGTTCTCCCGACCTGAACGAGTTCATCCGGGACAATCACCTGGACCTTCGGATGGATCCCTCGGACGGCTGGCTGGACGCCAGGGCGGCCTTCGGCAGCCGCGACGACGCGGACCACGTCTACAATACCCCCCGCGCCTGGTTCATGCAGCGCTGGCTCAATCCCCGCTCCGCCCGCTGGGACGGCCCGGACGCCGATTTCACCCCGGAATCGGACGATATCCCATGGTCCTGGGTGCCGGAAAAAAAGATCACGCCGGAGGATGTCAAGTACGTCCTGTCCGCCCATTACCAGGGCACGCCCTTTGACCCCTACGGCCGGCACGGCGACGGCCTGGCTCGCAACAAATACCGCTCCATCGGCATCAACAGAAACAATTTCCTCTCCCTGACCCAGATAAGGCCTGACCTTCCCGAGGGCCTGCGCGCCCTTCAGTGGATCGCCATGGGCTCCAACGTCTTTAACGCCTTTGTGCCCTTCTACGCCAACGTGGACAGGACGCCGGATTATTTCGCCCTCACGGACGGCGCCGTGACCACGGACAGCTTTTACTGGGCCAACCGGCTGATAGGCGCCCTGGCGGACGCTCATTTCGCCCGCTGCGCCTCTCCCATCGAGCGCTACCAGCACGCAGTTGCGCAGATGGGCCGCCGCCTGATCAACGAGTGGGACCAAAAAGCCGACGTTTCCGCCCCGGACCTTCCCGCCCTCCTGGAGCAGGCCAACGACCAGATCGCCCGTCTGGCCCGGGAGCAGACGGACAAAGTGCTGTCCCAGGTGCTCTATGAGGCCAGCCTGGAAATGAAAAACGCCTTCAGCCGCTCCGACGCCTGAAAAAAGAAGTTGACAAGGGCGAAGAAAGGGTGTATTATATCGCCTGTGAAAGCAGAAGCTGCCCGCTTCTCTCCGTCCGGCCTGCGCTGTACGGGTCAAAGGCAAACAGTTATTTCCGTGCGGAATTCTGTCAGCGGGTGGCTTCATCCGCTGATTTTTATTTGGAGGTGCATCGACATCAACACGGAACTGCAGATCAATGAGGAAATTCGGGACCGCGAGGTCCGCCTGATCGGCGCGGACGGCGCGCAGCTGGGCATCGTGCCCTTGCGCAGGGCGCTGGAACTGGCCGAAGAGGCGGAGCTGGATCTGGTCAAGATCGTTCCCAACGCCCAGCCCCCCGTATGCAAGCTGATGGACTACGATAAGCATCGCTACGAGCAGGCCAAGCGCGAAAAGGAACTGCGGAAAAACCAGAAGGTCATCGAGATCAAGGAAGTGCAGCTTTCGGCCACCATCGGCGAGAACGACGTTGCCATCAAGGCCCGCAACGCCGTCAAGTTCCTGCAGGAAGGCAACAAGGTCAAGGTTTCCATCCGCTTCCGCGGCCGTCAGATCACCCATACCGATATCGGCATGCAGGTGATGAACGACTTTTCGGAACGCGTCAAGGAATACGCCGTGATCGAACGCCGGCCGACCATGGAAGGCCGCAACATGCTGATGATCCTCGCCCCCAACACGGCGGACAAACCGTCCAAGGCTGAACGTCCTGCCAAAGCGGCCCGTCCGCAGCCGCAGGCTTGAAGCACGCCGCGCCGCCATCCGGCGCGGCCACGAAACGGCGAGGCGCATAAAGCCTTCCCGTTTCCCCATAACCATCCTGGAAGGAGGAACCGATTATGCCCAAACAAAAAACGCACCGTGGTGCAGCCAAGCGCTTTTCCTTGACCAAGACTGGTCTGGTCAAGCATAAAAAGATGAACGCGAACCACATCCTCAACAAGAAGACCACCAAGCGCATCCGTCATCTGCGCAAGGGCGGGACGCTGCAGAACAAGGCCGAAGCTGCGACCATCCGCACGCTCATTCCTTACAAATAAGCCATCGCTGGCAAGGAGGTAATCATCAATGGCACGTATTAAAAGAGCAGTCAATGCTCATAAGAAACGCCGCAAGGTGTTAAAGCTGGCGAAGGGCTATTTCGGCGCGAAATCCAAGCAGTACCGCACAGCCAGTGAACAGGTCCGCCGTTCCCTGCGTTATGCCTACATCGGCCGCCGTCTGCGCAAGCGTGACTTCCGCCGCCTGTGGATCACCCGCATCAACGCCGCCGCCCGTCTGAACGGCATGAGCTATTCCACGTTCATCGCCGGCCTCAAGAAAAAGAACATCGAGGTCAACCGCAAGATGCTGGCCGACCTGGCCGTGAACGACGCGGATGCTTTCAAGCAGCTGGTCGATATCGCCAAGGAAGCCTGAGCCCATCCGCTCCTGAACCGCTGTCTGTCCGCAGACGGCGGTTTTTCAGTGCGAAAAGGAGCCGGGGGAGAAGGATCTCAGGCGTATTATGCGTATTTCGGGCGTATTATGCGCATTATGGAATTGACAGGAAGAAAAATAGGATTTATACTGTCAGATGTAGCCATATGTCCATTCAGCGCTGCAGGCGCGGAAATAAGCAACCGCCGCTCAGGCCGCTTCCGGCCGTGAACGACGCGGGAAAGAGGGTTCAGTCATGAAAAAGAGGGTATTCGCTCTGGTGATGACGCTGGCGCTGGCCGTCAGTCTGTGCGCGCAGGCCGCCGGGATCATGCAGCTGCCCGAAAATGTGGTGGATATCCCGGAGGAAGCGTTCTACGGGGATCAGTCGCTGACGCAGGTCTATCTGGGTGACAATACCGAGACGATCGGCAAACGTGCCTTCATGGGGACCGGGCTTGAAAGCATCCAGTTCCCGCGTTCGCTGGTTTCCATCGGGGACGAAGCTTTTTACAATGTGGATACCCTGTCCGATGTCTATATCCAGAGCGGTATCGAGACGATCGGAGCCAGGGCTTTTGCCGGTACCGGTCTCGAATCCATGCTGGAGCTTCCTTCCACGCTGAAGACCATCGGCGCCCAGGCGTTCGAAAAGGTCAAAACGGTGACCCATCTGATCATCAACGAGGGCACGCAGACCATCGGCTCCAAGGCGTTTTCGGGCACTTCGCTTAAAAAGGTGGCAGTGCCCGGATCGGCCACGAGCATCGCTTCGGATGCTTTTGACGCAGCCTCCGGCGCCATTGCGTACGCCCCCAAAGACTCCGCCGCCTATTCGCTCCTTAAATCCAAGGGCTACCGCATGGCCTATGAGGACAGTGCGACCTATAGCCTGAATCTGGATAAAGGCATCCTTTGGCTGGATACCGGCACCATGGTGGGCGACAAGATCAAGCTGAGCATTGAAACACTGGGAAATTATTATGTTTCCTTCAGTCAGCGGCCCGGCACCACAACCAGCTGGCTCAGTCAGGCGTACGGCGAGGGGGACGAGCACACGGTCGTCCTGAGGGTCAACTCCGTGCCGGCCTCCACAGGCAGCAACCGTTTTACCACGCCGGACACCTTCGCGTCGGACGTTACGGTTGAATGCCACGGCGCCAAGCTTACCTTCACCGTGGCCATGGCGAAGTCCGGCCCCTTCGTGGCCAAGCACGTCAATACCGGCAATTACGCCGAAGACATCATCGCTGTCGCCCTCACTCAGGAAGGCTATCGCGGCGGCGCCAACAAGAACGACCTGGACGGCACCAACGCCTCCGCCACCCATAACGACTGGACCAAGTACGGCCTGTACATGGGCATCAACGGCAATCCCTGGGGCGCTTCCTTCCTCAGCTGGTGCGCCATGCAGGCCGCCATTCCCACCGGCACCCTGACCCGCACCACCTGGGCGAGGCCCCATGGCTTCACCCCGCCCGTCAAATACGGCGCGCCGGTCGTCTATTACTTCAGCTACGCCTCCGGCGGCCGGGTGGACAATTATCCTTACCTGACCCAGAGCTTTGAACAAAAATACGGCGGTCCCCGGAAGCTGGACCGCACCAATCCCGCGGTGACGCCCAAGCGCGGCGACTTCATCTTCTACGGCTGGAGCGGATCGGATCAGCTCAAGAACGTAGGCCTCGTGCTCAGCTATTCCGGCACCACCATTACCTATATCGACGGCAACGGCAAGGACGAGAAGGACGTGGTCACCATCCGCCAGATGGATATCACCGATCCTTACTTCATCTGCTTCTACACCCCCTGGCCGTAAAATAACTACAGCGGCATCAACCGCTTCCAAACTTTAAAAATTGGCGTCCGGATTTTGTCCGGGCGCCCGTTTTTTATCCCATGTTTGTTGACAGGAAGGGAATTATTTCGTATACTCCGTTCATCAGTAAAAAGGAGGAAACAGATATGATCAGCGTCGGTATCCTGGGGGCGGGGGTCATCGCAGCCACCATGGCCAAAACCATCAATATGATGAAGGACCCGGAGATCCGTTTGTACGCCGTGGCGTCCCGCGATCAGGACAGGGCGAACGCCTTCGCCCGGACCTGGGGCATCCCCAAAGCGTTCGGCAGCTATGAGGAAATGCTGGCCGACCCGGAGCTTACCCTGGTCTACGTGGCCACGCCGCATTCCCATCATCGCGACCACGCGCTTCTGTGCGCCGAATACGGCAAGCACGTCCTGTGCGAAAAGGCCTTCTGCGCCAACGAACGCCAGGCGGCCGAGGTGCTGGAGGCGTTCGAAAACAAGGGCCTGCTGGCCGCCGAGGCCATCTGGACCCGCTACCAGCCGATGCGGCAGATGCTGTGGGACGTCGTTCATTCCGGCATCGTCGGCGAACCCCGCATGCTCCGGGCCAGCCTCAACTACCCCATGGAGACCAAGGAGCGTATTTTAAGGCCTGACCTTGCCGGCGGCGCGCTGCTGGACGTGGGCGTATACCCGCTGAACCTGGCCGATATGCTGTTCGGCCCGGCGGAAAGCTGGCATGCCTTCGGCGCGCTGTCGCCGACCGGGGTGGACATGTCCGACAGCATGACGCTTGAATGGGCGGACGGAAAGCTGGCCTGTCTGTCAGCCAGCGCCGCCTGCCTTTCCGACGAGGACGCCTTTATCGACTGTTCGGACGGCTATATCCAGGTGCGCAACGTCAACAATCCCCAGTGGTACAAAGTGTTTTCACGGGAAAAAGGCCTGCTGGTGGAGCAGTATTGCCCCGCCCAGCTGACCGGTTACGAATACGAGGTGCTGGAGTGCGCCGAGACGATCCGCCAGGGAAAAACGGAATGCCCCTCCATGCCGCACCGGGACATCCTGCGCATGATGCGCCAGATGGACGATATGCGCGCGCAGATGGGCGTGGTCTATCCGTTCGACTGACCGCCCCCGTCTTCCTGAAGCTTTTTAAGGTAAGCCTTTTTCAGTGCCTCAGCCGTGCTTCCGTCCGGCTGGGGCACGTTGTTTCGGGCCAGGATATCGGCGATCTCGCCCCGGACCTGTTCGACCTCGCGTTTAAACTCCCGGGCCGACACGCGCAGCGCGCCGCCTCCCAGTATGATCAGCTGCTCCATGCCGTCCGAGGTGGCGACCCGGACGCGCTTGTTTCTGCCCAAAGAGCCGGCGGTCTTTTCGATGTAGGCGTCTGCTGTTTCTGCCTGACTGGTGTAAACCACCGTGATGCCGCCCACCTGTTCGGAGGCACCCCGGCTGCCCGGCACCAGATAGGCGTCGAATACCAGTATCAGGCGCATGCCCCGCATGCCCTGGTAGTCGCACATCAGGCGGATCAGCAGGTCCCTGGCCAGCGACAGGCTGACCTTCGCGGCCTTTTTCAGTTCCTCCCAGGCGAAGATGATGTTGTAGCCGTCCACGATCAGGTATTCCTCAGGGGCGTCCTGCAGGGGAGCGGGGGAGGCCTGCGGCTTGGATCTGGGAGCGATAGGAACGGAGCGCGAGCGGATGGGCCCGTAGGTCCTTTCGAAGATGGCCATCAGCTCCCTGTCTTCCTCAAAAATATCCCTGGGCCGTGCGGGCGCTGCGGCCTTGGGGGCGGCAACAGGGGCGGGCTCTTCCCGTTTTTCGCCAAAGCCGGTCTGTATATGCATATACCGGCGCACGTCCCGCCAGGGCACCACAAAGCCGGCCCCGTGGGAGCAGAAGACCGAATCGGCCGGGTTTTCCAGATCCCTTTCGGGGTCGTAGCCCATGGCCTGCACCAGCGCGTCCTGCTCGGCGCTGGGATAATAGCCCGCGCCGCGCAGCGTCGTTTTGCCCAGGCCGTGGGTGTACGCGGCCACCTCGCGGGCGTAGTGCCGGGCCTTGCGGACGGGGGCCCGGCCCAGGACGCGGGAAAAGGCTTCGTCCGTTTCCAGTATCTCCGCCTCTCCGCCCATCTGGACGATGTCCGAAAGCGCCCGGCCCGCGTTTTCTTTGGGCAGGGTCAGTTCCAGCTCGTACCAGGGCTCCAGCAGCACGCTTTCGGCCTGCATCAGCCCCTGGCGTATGGCCCGGTAGGTGGCCTGACGGAAATCGCCTCCCTCGGTGTGCTTCAAATGGGCCCGCCCGGCCAAAAGGGTGATGTGCACGTCCGTCAGCGGCGCGCCGGTAAGCACCCCCCGGTGCTGTTTTTCCATGACGTGGGTGAGTATCAGCCGCTGCCAGTTGACGGCCAGATCGTCCTCCGGACACACCGAGGAAACGGTGATCCCGCTTCCCCTTTCCCCGGGGGATAAAAGCAGGTGCACCTCCGCGTAGTGGCGCAGAGGCTCATAGTGGCCCACGCCCTCGGCCTGGGTGCAAATGGTTTCCCGGTAGAGGATGCCCCCCTCCGTAAAGGACACGCTCAGCCCGAAGCGGTCGGTAAGCTGGCGGGCCAGCACCTCCAGCTGCACCTCGCCCATGATCTCCACCTGGATGCGCCGCAATTGCGCCAGCCACACCACGTTCAGCTGCGGATCCTCCTGTTCCAGCTGGCGGAAGCAGGAAAGCGCCCTGTGTTCGTCCGTGCCGGCGGGCAAAACCACGCGGTAGGAAAGCACGGGGGAGAGCCACTGCGTTTTTTCCTTCCAGCTCCCGCCCAGGGTCTGGCCGGCGCGGGTGTTTTCGGGCCCCGTCACCGCGCACAGGCTGCCTGCCGGAGCGGCCTCGGCCGTTTCATAGCGCGCGCCCGAATAGAGCCGGATCTGGTTCACCTTTTCGCCCGCTTCCCCATGAAGCGCCGGCAGCGTGTCCCGTACTTTAAGTACGCCGCCGGTCACCTTGAGGAAGGTGAGCCTCTGCCCGGCCGTGTCCCGCGCTATCTTGTATATGTCGGCTGAAAAGGCCTCAGGCCAGCTTTTGCGGGGGTACAGGCGGCATATCGTCTCCATCAGCGGGCCGATCCCCTCGTTTTTAAGCGCCGCGCCGAAACAGACCGGGAACAGCTTCCTTTGGGCGAACAGCCCGCGCAGGGTCTCTTCTGATACCTCGCCCTTTTCAAGATATTCGTTAAGCGCGTCTTCACTAAGCGTCGCCGCTTCTTCCTGCGCGTCGGGAGAAAACCAGTCCACGCACCCGCCGCCCAGCCTGTCTTTAAGGCCGTCCAGCGCTTTTTTCCGGTCCGCCCCCGGCTGGTCCATCTTGTTCACGAACAGGATCACCGGCACCCGGGATTTTTCCAGCACCTGCCACAGCGTCAGCGTATGGCTCTGCACGCCGTCCAGGACGCTGATCACCATCACGGCCATGTCCATCACCCAAACGGCGCGCTCGGTTTCTCCCGAAAAATCGACGTGACCCGGCGTGTCCAGCAAGGTAAAATCAATTCCCCGGAAGGAAAAACGGGCCTGTTTGGAGAATATAGTAATGCCTCTTTCCTTTTCCTGGGCTTCCGTGTCCAACAGGGCGTCCCCGTGGTCCACCCGGCCCTGGCGGCGCACGGCACCCGCGTTAAACAGCAGCGCTTCGGACAGGGTGGTCTTCCCCGCGTCCACGTGGGCGGTCAGCCCGACGACGGTCCGGTTGTCGCTCATGGGGCTCCTCCTCCTTCCCGAAAATAAACCTGCGACCAGTATACGCTAAATTGGCCGTGTTTTCAATCGGAGCACATTTATAATGGAACAAAAACAACTGGAAGAGCTATGCCGCCGCGGGGCGGACCGCTTTCAGCCCCTGTTCAGCCGCTTCTTAGACCTTAACGAGCAAAGAATCGCCGAGGCCGCTGCCCGGAAGTACGGGGCGGACTATGCGCTTTTCGGCGGGGCCGAGGGCTGCGAGCGGCGGATGCTGGGGGTAGGCGCCGAGGCGCCGCAGCCCGCCGATTTTCCTGTGGACTGTCTCCTGATCACCCGCAGAAGCGGCCGTTTCGGCCAGCCCCTCACCCACAGGGACGTGCTGGGCACGGTCATGGGCCTGGGGCTTGAGCGCGAAATGATCGGCGATATCGTGGTCCGGGAGGAAGGCGCGTACCTGTTCTGCGTGAAGGCCATGACGGAGCTTCTTCTGGGAGCGCTCACCCGCGTCGGGCGGACGGACACCTCCTGCGCCCTCTCGCCCCCGCCAGAAGGCCCCCTGAAAACGCTTAAGGAGGTAAGGGTGCAGGTTTCTTCTCCCCGGGTGGATACGGTCTGCGCCCATCTGTTCAATCTGAGCCGCGGCGACACGCAGGAGCTGATCCGCCAGGGCCGCATCGCGGTGGACGACAGGGTCTGCCTTAAAAGCGACCTGAAGCTGTCCGAGGGGCAGGTGCTCTCCGTCCGGGGCTATGGCCGCGCCCGCTTCTCGGCCTTTGAAGGCCTCAGCAAAAAAGGAAAAATGAACCTGACGGTAGAACTGTATTCATAATACCGGCCCTGCCGGAGAAAGACGTGATTCCATGAAAAAAACCGCCGCTGTGCTGCTCGCGCTCTGCCTGTGCCTGCCCCTGTGCGCCCGGGCGGACCTTAAACTGCCCGACGGCCTGCTCCTCATCAGGGAGGAGGCCTTCATGGGGGATACCTCCCTGCCTCCTTCCGTCACCATTCCGGACAGGGTGACGGAAATAGGCGCCCGCGCTTTCGCCGGCTCCTCGGTCAGGCTCATGTATATTCCGGCCACCGTCACCACCTTCGGGGAGGATATATTTGACGGCTGTGAGGGCATCGCCCTGTCCGGCATCAGAGGCTCTGCCGCGCATCTTTATGCCGATGAGTACGGTATCCCCTTCACCGCCTATGACGAGGGCTCGCTTCTTGAGTTCACCGTACAGGAGGACGGCACGGCGGCCGTGACCGGCTACAACGGGGATGCGGAATATCTGGCCGTCCCGGCGACGGACGGAGAGGGTCACCCGGTCACCCGGATAGGCTACATGGCCTTTTTCGGCAAGAGCCTGGTGGGCGTCACCCTGCCCGCGGGCATCGTTTCCATCGGGGAATGGGCCTTCGGCCAGTGCGCTGAACTCAGGCGTGTGAACCTGCCCGAAGGGCTCACCGCCATAGAAGGCTACGCCTTTTACCAGTGCTCAAGCCTGACGCTTGAATGAAACGGAAGGAGGAATAAGCAGTATGTCTTTTACTATCAGGAAAAAGCTGCTTCTGCCGCTCATCTGCCTGCTCGCGCTTATCAGCGTTTGCGCGCTGGCGGACGGGCCGGTCAACCCCTACCGCCAGGAGGTGCTGTCCTTTTTTGAAAGCAGCCAGCGCTCCCTGCTCCTTCAGTCCAACGCCGCCCGGAATGATTTTTCCGTCACGACGGAGGGAACGTTTGACTTTGGCCAGTCCTTCACCTGGACCGTGACCCCCAAAGTCGCAGGTTCCTTCACTTATAACTTCCAGATGACCGAAGCGTCGGAGGAAGGCATCGTTTTCGCCTCCCACGGCTGGGTGTCTGATCAGAGTGTCACCTTCGTTCCCGTGGCCCCGGGGGATTACCAGATGCGCATCTGGGCCCTGGATACCGCGCAAAATCAGCGTATCTACCTGTACGAGGGGAATTTCTCCCTCGCGCCGGACGGCGCGCACCCCACCACCGAGGAAAAGGCGAACGAGGTCATCTCCCTCATGGAGGCCTCCGGCGCCGGGGACGACTGGCATAAGGCCCTGTTCCTGCACGACTGGCTGGTGCAGAATGCCTCCTATGACAATACCTACAGCTATTACAGCCCCCAGGGTGTGCTGGTGCGCGGCACCGGCGTGTGCGACAGCTTTTCCCGCGCGTATATGCTGCTGCTCAATAAGGCGGGCATCAGCGTCAAATACATCAGCAACGCGAACCACGCCTGGAACGCTGTCTTTCTGGAGGGCGCGTGGCATCTGGTGGACACCACGTGGGACAACGGCTCGCGCTCTTCCCGGTTCGGGTCCCACATGTATTTCTGCGTGACCAGCGAGCTGTTGGAGACGGACCACCCCCTTCCCCACACCCCGGCGGTTGCCTGCAGCAGTCTTGCGTGCAATTACATCGTAAGGACGAACGTTCTGGACGGTCTGATCACGGACCTGACCGATGACGCGGGACATATCCTCGCGCTTCCCCTCACCGCTTTTTCCGCCCGCTATTCTTACATCCCGGCGGACAATATGCTGTGGAGCGGCGCGGCGGTAGACTACGCCCTGGCGCCGGTCGCCTACAGGATGAACGGCGGCAGCTGGACGGTAAGAGGCGTGAATGTCTCAGGGACGGTATCCTATACCGTGGGCAGCGGAGAGCTCAGGTTCCGCTTCACTTCCGAAGGGACGATACCGCCCCGCGGCCCGTCCGGCCTGCTGACGCTGCCGGATTCCCTTGTTTCCATCGGGGAATTCGCCTATATCGGGGCTTCCTCCGTCGAAGCCGTGGCGCTGCCCGAGGGCCTCACCGCGATAGACAACGGCGCCTTCCGGGATACGGGCCTGCAGGCGGTGCTGCTGCCTTCGTCCCTGAACGCCCTGACCTACGGCACCTTCCCCGCGGACTGCGCGCTGGTGTTTCACCGCGGCGCTTCCGTTATAGATGCTGTCACCTGGACAGACAGCATTTATCTGGCGGACTGACCGTTTTCCTGGGCGGCAGGGCCGTTCACCGACGAAAGCCGCCGGCCCTGAATGATACCCGTCCCGGTACCTGCCGCAACGGCGTATGATGTTTTTTTATCGCGGATCAAAAAAGGAGGAGACGGGCTTGAGCGGATGGACCGAGGTGCTCCGCACGGTGCTGCCGGTGCTGCTGATGATTCTGACCGGCGTCCTGTGCCGCCGGAAGCATCTTATTTCCAGGGAAGGCATCGGCGCGCTCAAAAGCGTGGCGGTGAATATCACCCTGCCGGCCGTTTTGCTGCACGCCTTCGCGGTCACCTCCTACACCTGGATGGACGTGCTGATCCCGCTGATCATGTTCTGCTTCTGCCTGGCCGCCTGGTATCTGGGAAGGCTTGGGCAAAGGCTTTTTCATCTGCCCT
This sequence comes from uncultured Eubacteriales bacterium, assembly GCA_902790015.1. Classification (GTDB taxonomy): domain Bacteria; phylum Bacillota; class Clostridia; order Christensenellales; family Aristaeellaceae; genus UBA4246. The sequence goes on from CADAQF010000007.1 coordinate 44,906, forward strand.
CCCGCTTTATTCCCTTTCTGACCACCGGCTTTGAAGCGGGCATGCTGGGCTACGCGCTGTTTCAGATGCTTTACGGGGCGGACAGGACGGCGGAATTTGCCCGGATCGACCTGGGCCAGGTGCTCTTCGTGTTCACGGTCTACAAGATACTGCTGGGCCTGGATGGAAACAGGAAGCCTTCTGCGGGCGAACTGCTGCGGCAGATGGCGTTTTCACCCATCATCCTGGCCATTCTGGCAGGCGTCCTGCTTGGCGCGACGGGCCTGTATCAGGCCATGATCCCCTCGGGCGCGGCCGCCGTGCTGGACGCCTGTACGGATTTTGTTTCCGCCCCTACCAGCGCCGTCATCCTGCTGACGATCGGCTACGACCTGGTCTTCCGGGATATCCCCTGGAAAGAAACCTGGAAAGCGGTGGCGCTGCGGCTTTTCATCATGCTGGCGCTCCGGGCGGCATTCGCCGTGCTGCTCAGGGCTTTCTGGCCGGACTCCGGGCTTTCGGACGCGGCCAATATCATGTTCCTGCTGCCCGCTCCCTTTGTGCTCCCCGTGTTTGCGGATGACGAAAACCAGCGGGTATATGTCTCCTCCGTCCTTTCGGTATCCACCCTGGTCGCCGTGGCGGGTTTCGCGCTCCTGGCGGCGCTTCGGGGCTTCTGAGGAATACCCCTTCCCGGGTGCGCGCATGCGCATGGCCCTAAAAATACCCGCCGGATGGCCCATAAAAAAATCCGCCGGATTCATTGACAAAGAAGCGGAAATGCGGTATATATTGAAGCGTTGTGTGCTGCACAACGCTTTTTTGGAATGGGAGGCTGTAAATATGTCCGTGCTGGAACAGGAAGTCGCGCGCCGGCGCACCTTTGCCATCATCAGTCATCCGGACGCCGGAAAGACCACGCTCACCGAAAAGCTGCTCCTTTACGGCGGGGCCATCCGGCAGGCCGGCAGCGTCAAGGCGCGCCGGGCCGAGCATTTCGCCACCTCCGACTGGATGGAAATAGAAAAGCAGCGCGGCATTTCGGTGACCTCCAGCGCCATGCAGTTTTCCTATGACGGCTATCACATCAACATCCTGGACACCCCCGGTCACCAGGACTTTTCGGAGGATACCTACCGCGTGCTCGTCGCGGCGGACAGCGCCGTCATGCTGATCGACGCCGCCAAGGGCGTGGAAGAACAGACGGTCAAGCTCTTCAAGGTCTGCCGTATGCGGGGCATCCCCATTTTCACCTTTGTCAACAAGATGGACCGGGCGGCCAAGGATCCCTTCCAGCTGATGGAGGAAATCGAGCAGGTGCTGGGCATCCGTTCCTGCCCGGTCAACTGGCCCATCGGCATCGACGGGGATTTTCAGGGCGTCTACCACCGCGATGAAAAGGCGGTGGAGCTTTATACCAGCCTGGACCATGGCCGCACCATGGCGCAGAAGACCGTCATCGGCATCGACGATCCGGCGCTCACCGGCGCGCTGTCCGAGCGCTATAGAAAGCGCCTCGCGGACGAAATAGAGCTGCTGGACGAGGCGGGGGATCCCTTTGACCTGGACGCGGTCCGCAAAGGGGAGCTTACGCCCATGTTCTTCGGCTCCGCCGTGACCAACTTCGGCGTGGAGCCCTTCCTGGAGCGTTTTCTGCGCTATACGCCTGTGCCCTCCCCCCGCGAAAGCGACCAGGGAATGGTGGAGCCTACGGACGAGCGCTTTTCAGGCTTCATTTTCAAGATCCAGGCCAACATGAACCCCGCCCACCGCGACCGTCTGGCCTTCCTCAGGGTGGTCAGCGGCACCTTCACCAAGTCCATGACCGTGTGGCATTCCGGCACCAACAAGGAGATCCAGGTCAAGCAGCCCCAGCAGTTCATGGCCGACGAACGCGAAAGCGTGGACACGGCCTATCCCGGGGATATCATCGGCCTGTTCGACCCGGGCCTGTACCGCCTGGGCGATACTTTGTGCGTGGGCCGGAAAATGCGCTTCGAAAAGATCCCCGTTTTCGCCCCGGAGCGCTTTGCCCGCGTCCGCCCGCTGGACAGCATGAAGCGCAAGCAGTTCCAGAAGGGCATTTCCCAATTGTCTGAGGAGGGCGCCATACAGACCTTCCGGCGCGACGAGACCGGCCTGGAGGAATTCATCGTCGGCGTCGTGGGCGAGCTTCAGTTTGACGTGCTTACCTACCGGCTCAAGGGCGAGTACGGGGTGGACCTGCTGATGGACCGCCTGCCCTACCGCTTCGTCCGCTGGGTCAGGGAAACGCCCGCGGATGTGGACAGCCTGAACCTGACCTCCACCACCGCCCGGGGCTACGACGCCCATGACAACCGCGTGCTCTTCTTTGAAAACGACTGGAGCATCCGCCTGGCCGGGGAAAAGAACAAAGGCCTGACGCTTGCGGAAATTGCGCCGCGCGGGGGAGACTGACCCGCCCGGAAAACCGATTTAGGAGACTGATTTTATGCCTATCCGCCGGATGCGTGTGATGGGGGAACTCAAGTTCCGCCCGCCCGATCCTCCTTCTTTTCGGAAGAGGCCCTGACTGAACGAAAGAATAACCGGAAAAGAGGAACATTTTACATGATTCGGGAAGATATCCGCAACATTGCCATCATCGCCCACGTGGACCACGGCAAGACCACCCTGGTGGACCAGATGCTCAAGCAGGGCAACGTCCTGCGCGCCAACCAGCAGATCGCCGACCGCGTGATGGACTCAAACGACCTGGAGCGCGAGCGCGGCATCACGATCCTGGCCAAGAACACCGCCGTTCATTACGGCGAACACAAGATCAACATCGTCGATACCCCCGGCCACGCCGACTTTGGCGGCGAGGTGGAGCGCATCCTCAAAATGGTGGACGGCGTGCTTTTGCTGGTGGACAGCTTTGAGGGCCCCATGCCCCAGACCCGGTTCGTGCTGTCCAAGGCGCTGGATTTAAAGCTGCCCGTACTGCTCGTCATTAACAAGGTGGACCGGCCGGACGCCCGCTGCGAAGAGGTAGTGGACGAGCTGGTGGACCTGCTGGACGAGCTCAACGCCGACCCGGAGACCCTGGACCGCCCCATCATGTACGTGTCCGCCCGCAAAGGCACGGCCACGGACGATCTCTCTGTCCCCGGCACTGACCTGAAGCCCCTGTTCGAAACCATCCTCAAATATATCCCCGCCCCCGAGGGGGACGATCAGGGCCCCGCGCAGGTGCTGATCTCCACCATCGACTATAACGACTACGTGGGCCGCATCGGCATCGGCCGCATCTCCCGCGGCAAGCTCACGGACGGCATGATGGTCGTCCGCTGCAACGCGCGCAACGAGGGCGCGGTGACGCCCCCCTGGCGGCTGACCGCCCTGTCGGTGTTCGACGGCCTCAAGCGGGTGCCGGCCCAGGAGGTCTCCATGGGAGACATCGTGGCCCTGACGGGTCTTGCGGATATTTCCATCGGCGATACCGTCTGCGCGCCGGAGGCGGTGGAGCCGCTGCCCTTCGTGGCCATCACCGAGCCCACCGTGACCATGACCTTCTCGGTGAACGATTCCCCCTTTGCCGGCCGCGAGGGCCAGTACGTGACCAGCCGCCATCTGCGCGCCAGGCTCTACCGCGAGCTTGAAACGGACGTTTCCCTCCGCGTGATCGACGGTGATACGCCGGACTCCTTCGAGGTCTGGGGGAGAGGAGAACTGCACCTTTCCATCCTGATCGAAACCATGCGCCGCCAGGGCTACGAATTCCAGGTCAGCAAGCCGGAGGTGCTGTACAAGACCATCGACGGCCAGAAGTGCGAGCCCATCGAGCGCATGGTCTGCGACGTTCCGCAGGCCTACGCCGGCGCGGTCATCGAAAAGATGGGCCGCCGCCACGGCACCTTGGAGCATATGAGCGGCCTGGACCGGGTACGTCTTGAGTTCCTGGTGCCCAGCCGCGGCCTGTTCGGCTATCGCAGCGAATTCATGACGGATACCCGCGGCGAGGGCGTCATGAGCGCCGTGTACGACCACTACGAGCCCTATAAGGGCGATATCCCGCACCGCAGCGTCGGCGCCCTGGTCTGCTACGAGACCGGCGAGGCCACCCAGTACGCCCTTTACTACGCCCAGGAGCGCGGCACGCTGTTCCTTTCCTCCCAGACGCAGGTGTACGGCGGCATGATCTGCGGCCAGTCCAGCCGCCCGGGAGACATCGTGGTGAATGTCTGCAAGCAGAAGCACGTGACCAACATGCGCAACGCCTCCGCTTCGGAGGACAGCCTGCGCCTGGTTTCCGTCCACCCGCTCACGCTGGAGGAGTGCCTGGAATTCATCGACGACGACGAACTGCTGGAGATCACCCCCAAGTCCCTGCGTATGCGCAAGCGCGTTCTGTCCCACGAGCAGCGGGCCAAGAACGCCGCGCGGACCAAGAACGCCTGAGAAGGGAGTTGGGCGCTTTATGTCAGACCTTCATCCCGCCGGGGAAACCCGGCCCCTTTTGACCGTGACGAGCGAACTGTCGGTCGCCGTGTATGAAAAGGCGCTCAGGCACAACCAGCTTAAGCGCTGCGCCGTCAGTTTGTGCGCGCTGGTGGGGCTGATGCTTCTGGCAGACGTGGTTTTTTCCGCCTACTACGCCGCCGCGGATCATCTGCCCTTTACGGAGCTCCTGCTGGACAGCATCCTGCATCAGTCCACAGCCATCTGGATCCTGTACGCCGTGCTGTTCGCCGTCTTCGTCGTGATGATGCTGGTGATCGAGCCCAGGCAGATGGTAAAACGCGTGCGGGAGATCGCGGGGGACACCTGGCGTCAGACCCTGACCTTTACGGAAACCCTTCTCCACGTGGAGGAGGCCCGGAAGTCCGGCAGCGGCGCGCAGGATTTCCCCTGGGGCCAGATCGTCCGGGTCCGCAACCGCAAATATGATATTCTTATCAGGACCGGCGGGAAAAACGGCGTGTCCGTCTTCAAGGAAGTCCTCAAGCCCGGCGAGGAACAGAAGATCCTTGAAATCCTGCGCGCGCACTGCCCCGCGGCGAAGGGGCTTTGAAAAGCGCATCATTCCGTTTTGCTGCCCCGCGTGGGATAACGGCCGTGCGGACGGCCGATACGTTTCCCCGAAGGAGGGTATCCCATGATCATACGTCCGGCGGCGGAGGGGGATATTCCCGCGGTCGCCGCCATCTACGACGCTCTGCATACCGAAGAGGAAAAAGGGCTTCGCGTCATCGGCTGGGTCCGGGGCGTCTATCCTACCGAGCGCACCGCCCGGGACGCCCTGCGCCGGGGAGAACTCTTCGTCGCCGAAGAGGCGGGCCGCGTGACGGCCGCCGCCGTGATCAACCAGCGCCAGGAGGAAGCCTACCGGCAGGCCGACTGGGCCTTTCCCGCCCCGGACCGGCAGGTGATGGTGCTTCACACCCTGGTCGTCGCGCCGAACTGCGCGGGCCGGGGCACAGGCAGCCGGATGGTGGCCTTCTATGAGGAATACGCCCGTTCGAAGGACTGCCGCTGCCTCAGGATGGACACGAACGCGCGCAACCTGTCCGCCCGAAGGCTGTATCAAAGCCTGGGCTTCCGGGAAGCGGGCCAGGCCCCCTGCGTGTTCAACGGCATCCCCGGCGTCATGCTGGTGCTGCTGGAAAAAAAGCTGTAAAAAGCTGTAAACAAAGATAACGCCTGTACCGCGTTCTGTATGAAAAGCAGAGCCGGTACAGGCGTTTTTGTGTCTGAATATAACATATCGGAAAAACAGAAAAGGGCCGCCACGGCCCCTTTCTGCGCATATAGCCTATTGCGTTTTTGATAGCCTTATTTGCCCAGCACCCTCAGCGCCGCGGCGCAGGCGTTCTCGGACGTGAAGCCGAATTCGCGGAACAGGGTGGCGGCGGGGGCGGAGGCGCCGAAATGGTCGATGCCGATGGCTTCGCCGTCCAGGCCCACATACTTGTCCCAAGGCATCGTGCAGCCGGCTTCCATGGAAACACGGGCGCGCACGGCCGCGGGCAGCACCTGCTCTTTGTATTCGGGGCTCTGCTTTTCAAACAGCTCCATGCAGGGCATGGAGACCACGCGGGCGTCTACGCCCTTTTCGGCAAGCAGGTCCCTGGCCTGCATCATCTGCTCCACCTCGCTGCCGGAGGCCATCAGGATGACGTCGGGCACTTCCTTTTTGCTGTCGGCCAGGATATAGCCGCCCTTCATCGCGTCCGCGCCGCTCGTTTCATACTGGGGCAGGTTCTGGCGGGTCAGCACCAGCGCGGTCGGCAGGCCGTAGGTCAGGGCCGTAAGCCAGCCGGCGGTCGTTTCCTTGCCGTCCGCCGGGCGGAACACCAGCAGGTCGGGCGTGGCGCGCAGGCCGGCCAGCTGTTCGATAGGCTCGTGCGTCATGCCGTCCTCGCCCACGCCGATGGAGTCGTGGGTCAGCACGTAGGCGACCGGCAGCTTCATGATGGCGCTCAGGCGCATGGCGTGCTTCATGTAATCGCTGAACACGAAGAAGGTGCCGCAGAATACGTGCAAACCGCCGTGCAGGGCGATGCCGTTGCAGATGGCCGCCATGGCGTGCTCGCGCACACCGAAGTGGAGGTTGCGGCCGGAGCGGTTTTCGGCGCTGTAGTCGCCGCCGTTTTTGATGTAGGTCTTGTTGGAGGGCGCCAGGTCGGCCGATCCGCCCACGAGGTTGGGCAGCAGGGCGGCCAGGCGGTTGATCATCTCGCCGGAGGTGGCGCGGGTGGCCATCTTGGCGTCCCACTTCCACAGCCCGTCGTTCAGGGCGATATCGTCGCTGATCTCGCCGGAGAACCACTGATCCCATTCCTCCGCAAGCTCCGGATAAGCCTTGCGGTATTCGGCGAACATCGCCTTCCAGCCTTCCTCCTTTTCGGCGCCCCTGAGGCCCGCCTGGCGGCAGTTTTCATAGACCGCCTCGGAAACGGTGAAGGGCTCGTCCGGCAGGCCCAGCTTGCGGGCGGCCGCCAGCACGTTTTCCTCGCCCAGGGGCTCGCCGTGGGCGCTGGAGGTGCCGGCCTTGGCGTCGCAGCCGAAGCCGATGGTGGTGGGGCAGACGATCAGCGTGGGCCGGTCGGACCCTTTGGCCTCGTCCAGCGCCTTCTTCACCTGCGTCCAGTCGTTGCCGTCCTGTACCTGGATCACGTTCCAGCCGTAGGCGGCAAAGCGGGCGGGCACGTTCTCGCGGAAGGCGATGTCGGTGTTGCCTTCGATGGAGATCCCGTTGTCGTCATATAAAAGCGTCAGCTTATTGAGCTTAAGCGTCCCCGCCAGGGAGGCGGCCTCGGAGGAAATGCCCTCCATCATGCACCCGTCGCCGCAGACCGCGTACGTCCTGTGATCCACCACCGGGAAGCCTTCGCGGTTGAAATGCGCGGCCAGCATGGTTTCGGCGATGGCGAAGCCCACGGCGTTGGCCACGCCCTGGCCCAGCGGGCCGGTGGTGGTCTCCACGCCTTTGGTCAGCCCGTGCTCGGGATGGCCGGGGGTCTTGCTGCCCCACTGGCGGAACTGCTTGATGTCGTCCATCGTCAGGCCGAAGCCGAACAGGTGCAGCAGGGAATAGATAAGCGGGCTGGCGTGTCCGCTGGAGAGGACGAACCGGTCCCTGTCTGCCCAGTCCGGGTCGGCGGGGTTCATTTTAAGCGTGCAGCCGTACAGGGCGTAGGCCAGCGGGGCCATGCCCATGGGCGCGCCGGGGTGCCCGCTCTTGGCCTTCTGCACCATGTCTGCCGCAAGGATGCGGATGGTATTGATGGTCTGCTCATGGATGTCAGGCATAATGATCTCCTCCTATAATGATGTTGTATGGGTGAAGATGAATGAGCATAGGGTCAGGGCTGGCTTTCTATGAAGGCCTTCAGGGAGCTCAGATCGACCCCCTCTTCTCCCTCCAGCACCTGGTACAGGCCCTGGGCCATCTGCTTTAATCCGCCCTCCACGTCGCTTTCGATGTTCAGGGGCATCACCGGGTCGTGCACGGACAGCCTCAGCAGGAACCACCCGTTTTCCAGCCCACCGTTCAGGTCGAAGTTGATGCGGATGCCCTCCCGGTTGTCCGGCGCGATGTGCCAGCCCTTGGCGAACGTGGCGCAGTCCATGATCTTGTCGATCAGCCGGCGGGACAAAAGGACGTTGTCCTCTGCGTGCAGGGGCAGGCGCAGCTCGACGCTTTCCGCGGGCTCGCGCAGGTCGGCGATCAGGGAGGAAAGCTCCTTGCCCTCCTGCTTTAAACGCATGGCCTCGGCGATCAGCACGGTGGCCAGGTACATCCCGTCGTCCAGGAAGTGGTTTTCGCGCAGGGCGGCGTGGCCGCTGGTTTCGATGGCCAGCGGGCAGTCCACTCCGGCTTCGTTAAGCCGCACGGCCTCGTCTATGACGTTGCGGTAGCCGCGCTTGAAGCGGTAGTGGACGCCGCCCCATTCGGCGATGAACCGGGCAAGGCCCGAGGACGTGACCGAGTCGGTCACGATGGTCCCGCCGGGCTCCTGGTTAAGCAGTATGGCGGATATCAGGGCGATCAGGCGGTTGCGGTTGATCTCCCTCCCCGCGTGATCCACGATCGCGGCGCGGTCGCAGTCGGTGTCGAATATCACGCCCAGGTCCGCCCCGTACTTTTTCACCGCCTCGGAAATGGAGGCCATGGCTTCCGGGTTTTCCGGGTTGGGGATGTGGTTGGGGAAGGTGCCGTCCGGCTCAAGGAACTGGCTGCCCTCCACCCAGGCGCCCAGCTCCTCCAGCATATCGGCGTAAAAGCCGCCCGCCCCGTTGCCGGCGTCCACGATCACATGCAGGCCCAGCAGCGGCTTGGCGACGTCGCCCAGGCTCTGGCGGATGCGGCCCTGCAGAAAGGCCTTGTAGGCGGGCAGGAAGTCCCGCCGGGTCAGCGCCCCGGTCAGCACCGGGGAAACCTCGGCTGCTTCCGCGCAGGCGATGATCTCGTCCAGCTCCGCACCGCTGACCCCGCCGTGGGGCAGTATGAACTTGACGCCGTTTTTTTCCATCGGCTGGTGGCTGGCGGTGACCATCAGCGCGGCGTCGGGCATGAAGCCCTCCGTTAAAAGGGACATGAACATGGCCGGGGTCGTGCACAGGCCGAAGTCCATCACGTCCACCCCGGCGGAGCGCAGGCCGTCGGCGACCGCGTTCAGCAGCGCTTCACCGGTCACGCGGGAATCCCGCCCGATGGCGGCGACGCGCAGCGGCGCGCCCTTCTTGGCCCGCCAGGCGGCAAAGCCCGCCCCGAACCGGGCGGCGATCTCCTCGGTCAGCACCCGGTCCTCGCCCAGCGCCGTCCCGCGTATGTCAGAACCGCTTTTCAGCTTTTTGTAATCCATAAATCCTCCTGTTCCTGGTCTGAACGCGGCGCCTTCTCCTGGCCGGGGACTTCTGCGGTGGCGTCCCGCACGGCGTCCCGCATCATCTGCCAGGCCGGCTTCAGGGCCCGGAAGTCCTTTGCCACCCGGGAAACGATATCCGGGGAGAAGGCCCATTCGTATTTGATGCGCCCGCGTTCAAAGTAAATATGCTTCATGCAGTACAGCGCCCTCAGAGGCTCGGGCACCTGAGGAGGTATCTTGAAGCGGTGGAAGGAATCCCCGCTGACGGCGATGCGGTGCTTTTCGCACTGCTGCAGTACGCTTTGAACGCCCTCCGGGTCCGAAAGTATGCGCTGGCGCAGGGCGTTCATGGCCTCCCGGTTTTCCCCCCAGAGGCCGGCGCCCCAGCTCAGTCTGTCCGGCCCGAACTCAAACCAGAAAAACGGCTGCCCGTAGCGCTCGGTCCCCGCCGGACGGAAGGCCACCCAATGATGGTCCCGGTAGGGGGCTTTGTCCTTGGAGAAGCGGGTGTCCCTATATATGCGGGACAGGGTTTTCTGGGGCCGCACCTCCAGGTCGGGATCTATTTTGAGCATATGCGGCGCCAGGTCGTCAATAAAGGCATAGAAGGGCGCCTGCACGACGGCCTTGTATTCGTCGCGCCGGGCTTCCATGTAGGCTTTGTAATTGTTGAAACGGATGTCCAGCAAAAAACGGACGGTATCCTCGCTGAAACCGGGAAACAAGCTCCGGTGCCTCCTTTGCCCGCTATTTCACGCATAGCGGGAATTTGTCTCTATTATAGTCGAAGCAATCCCAAATTTCAACCGTAAAATCAGCAAGTATGAGGTTTTAGTGAAAGATAAAATAGGCGCTAAGGAAAGCTTTTTTGTTAAGGCAATATATGGATAGATGGACATGCCAATATTATATAGCCATATTGATAAAGACCAGCCCGGAAAACTTTATATAGCGCATAATAATACGTTCGTAAAAATATACACAAAAAACGCTGACGAAATCTTGGTGGCAGGCACCACACTAAGCGGTGATGCGCCCTTACAAGCAGCCAACGTCCTTGGAATAATATCACAATTTGAGGATATTGGGAAGAAAAGTTTTATTGCAGGACAATGTCGAAGTTTTAGTGAAAGAAACGCGGGCCCCATTCGCCGCGCCCGGCAGTTCCGGAAGCGGCGATGGAGGCCGAGGGCCGGGAGGAAATGAATAAGGCCGCCAGCGAGCTGGCGGACGGGATCCTGAGGGGCCAGGGGCTGGAGGTCAGTCTTGGGAACCGGCAGCGGCTGTACACGGCGGCTGGGGACTTCATGCTGAGCGGGGGAACGATCAGCGAGGCCATGGAGCTATTCGACCTCAAATGGACGGCGGGCACGGCGGAGCAGAACCGGGCCTTCGCGGCGCTGGGGAAGTATGTGCAGGGGCTGATGGAAAGGAATGACGTCGAGGGGTATCAGGGGTTGATGGAGGAGGACGGAGACACCTCATCCACACCTCATCAGTCTGCTGCGCAGACAGCTTCCCCTCAAGGGGAAGCCTACGAGGAGCGCGAGTGGTCGATCATGGAGGACGAGGAGGGGGATAAAAAGAATCGCCCTCAGCATACGATAATTCCATCGGGTCGAAAAGAAAAAGATGTAAGCTATGAAACCCTAATAAAAAAACCGCCAATGGAAATAACCGAGATGGCTGACATTGACGATAAAGAGGTAAAGCGTATACAAGCATTAGATAGCAATCACTTTGCGGACGAAATGCTTAAAACATTAAAGGAAACAAATAATAACAGTGTATATGTCAAAGTCAAAGATTTAAAAGGAGATGTACTGATAGGAAGAAAATCATTTACTCACTACAATGAAGATAAATCAAAGGATTATATCTTAATATCCAAAAATTTGAGAAGCATATTAAAAAATGCCATCGTTGTTAACGAATTGAGTCCAAGAAAAGAAGAAGATGCAAAAAACTCTGTTGGTCTGAACTATACTACGGTAATGCTCGGCATGGCAGAAACGGATAAAAATGAATATATTAAAAATGAATATATTATACGTTTTCTTATTAACAACAGGACACAGTACCGCAAAAAACTTAAACTGGATCCAATTCAATACGATGTACTATATTCTATTAGTAAAGACAAAAAAGAAAGCCAGAAGATTGGAGCAAATGCTCACAGCGCTTACGGCACAGCTGTTGCTGATCCAGGCGCTACTACCTCTGGCACAATCAGTATAAAAGATCTGCTGAATAAAGTCAAGGGAAGTAAAAACAATGCTGCCGTTATTTCCAAAGATGTGGCAGAACATTTGGGGATTAAGAGACCATTTATAAAAGGACTTAGCGAAAATTTAAGGTGGTCGCTGCAGGAGGACACGGAGACTGCCGCCCGCGACCAGGAATACATGGAAGCAGTAAAGAGCGGGGACGAAGCGAAGCAGCGGAGGATGGTGAAGGAAGCAGCGGAGGAGGCGGGGTACACGCTGTACGGGTATCACGGGACGAAGCTGCCTACGCTGCGCTATGACGCCATGGGATACGGCAGCGAAACGGATTACGAGAACAAGCGGCTTCCGTTTACCGTGTTCAAGCCCGGTCAAAGCGGCGGGATCTATGTGGCCACGAACAGGGAAGCGTCCGAGGGCTTTGCGAGGAATTACCGGGACAAGCATCCGGGCACGGTGATGAGTCTGTATGTGCGGATGGAAAACCCGCTGGTGGTCAACGAGCACGTATGGACGAGCGTACCGCATTATTACAACATCCCGACGCCTACGGTGATGCTGGAGGCAGGATATCCGCAAAAGGATCTTTCGACGGAAGAGATATCCCATTTCGCGCAGGAGCACGGATATGACGGCGTGATCATCGAAGGGATCCGGGAAGGGGCGGATATACAGACGGACGACATTATCCCGTTCAGCCCTGAGCAGCTCAAGCTGGCTGACCCGGTTGTGTATGACGACGCGGGAAACGTCATTCCCCTGAGCGAGCGGTTCAATAAGGGGAAGGAGGATATCAGGTATTCCATCACAGAGGGCGACGACGCGCAGCAGGGCCGGACGGCGGCGGAGGCGGAGGACGAATGGACGCAGCTGAGCGACACCGCCGGGACGGACGAGAACCTGTATAACCTGATGAACAACCTGATAGCCTTGCGTACCCGGGAGACGGAGAACGCGGACGGGCGGATCGAGCACAAGACCGGGGCCTGGAAGGGGCAGATTGCCAAACAGGTGGAGACCATCGCGCAGCAGTACGGCAACGGGAACAAGGGGCAGACAGAGCGGAAGGTGCGGGGAAGGCAAAACAAAACCGCCGGACTGTTTACGATCAAACAGTTCCGGCGGTTTGCTGGTCTGGGTGGAGAGATTTGAACTCTCGACCTCTTGAACCCCATTCAAGCACGCTACCAAGCTGCGCTACACCCAGATACCTCACAGGGTTCCTTGGAACGTTAGGAATTATAGCACGATTCACAGGGATTGTCAACCACGAATTTGTTATTTGCAGTATCTGTTGAATCACGAACAAAAAAGCAGCCGCCCTTTCGGACGGCTGCGGGAAGATGAAGGAATTACTTGCGGTTGAGGATGGTCTCCTCGTTCTTGGTGTCCTTCTCGAAGAAGTGGAGACGGCTGGTGTCCAGCGCGACCTTGGTGTCGTCGCCGGTGCGGGTCTGGGTGCGGGGGTCAACACGGGCGATGACGTTGTCTTCCTTGTTCTCCTTGCCGGAGGTGGAGAAGTACAGGTAGGTCTCGGCGCCCATCAATTCGGTGACTTCCACGTGCACCTTGATCGTGCTTTCGGGATGCGCGGCCACGAACTCGGGGTTGTCGTCGATATCCTCGGGACGGATGCCCATGGTGACTTCCTTCTTGAGGAAGCTCTGATCCTTGAAACGGGCCAGGATCTCCTTGGGAACCAGGATGCGGTTCTCGCCGAACACGGCATAGACCTTGTCGCCCTGGCAGTCGAAGGAAACGTCGAAGAAGTTCATCTGCGGGCTGCCGATGAAGCCGGCCACGAACTTGTTGGCGGGATAGTCGTAGTTGTTCTGGGGGGTGTCGGTCTGCTGCACGACGCCGTCCTTCATGATGACGATGCGGGAGCCCATGGTCATGGCCTCGGTCTGGTCGTGGGTAACGTAGATGAAGGTGGTCTGCAGACGGTTGTGCAGCTTCGTGATCTCGGTACGCATGGCAACGCGCAGCTTGGCGTCCAGGTTGGACAGCGGCTCGTCCATCAGGAAGACCTTCGGCTCACGCACGATGGCGCGGCCCAGGGCGACGCGCTGACGCTGACCGCCGGACAGCGCCTTGGGCTTACGGTTGAGCAGGTGCTCGATGTCCAGGATGCGGGCGGCTTCTTCCACGCGCTTCTTGATCTCGTCCTTGGGGGTCTTGCGCAGCTTCAGACCGAAGGCCATGTTGTCAAACACGGTCATGTGCGGATACAGCGCGTAGTTCTGGAAAACCATGGCGATATCGCGGTCCTTGGGCGCGACGTCGTTGACCAGCTTGTCGCCGATGTACAGTTCGCCTTCGGAGATTTCTTCCAGGCCGGCGACCATGCGCAGGGTGGTGGACTTACCGCAGCCGGAGGGACCGACCAGAACGATAAATTCCTTATCGGCGATTTCAAGGTTGAAATCATCAACGGCCTTCACGCCGCCGGGATAGATCTTGCTGATATGCTGAAGGGATACTTTTGCCATGGGAAACTCCTCCTTCTTCTTCATCCGGGCAGAGCCCTTTTTGTTTGTCTGTATTATACCGAAAAAAAACCAAAAAAAATAGTGTCGAACCTGACAAAGATTGAACCGGTTTTTTTCTCAATTTACACAAATCTCAGTTTTATGGTGGAAATCCGGCCGGATACGCGGTATAATGACTGCACAGACCATGAGGCCGCCCGCGGCCTTCAAAACGGATCCTTTTTTGATGGGAGGAGCGTACCCAATGAAAAAAAGCATTCTTTCCGCTGTATCCTGTTTATTATGCCTTGTATTGACCGCGGCGCTCGCGCTGGGTTTCATGCCCGCAGCGCCCGCCGCGGCGTCGGGCACGCTGAGCCGCAACGAGGCGGTGCTCCTGCTGGTGAACAAAGCGGAGCTTCCTGAGGAATTAGCCGCCCTCCTGGTCCCGGCGGACGAAGCGAGCATAGCCCGCGTCCTTTCGGATACGGACGTCTGCCCCCAGACCGAGGACGCGCTGCTGGACGGGGCCACGGAGACGCTGGTGCCCGTGCACGCCAAACTGGTCTACACCGAAAGCGGCATCACCGCGGCCGTCCTGCTGGCGGACGGCACCACGGTGCCCCTGAGCGGACACGCCGTGGTCGAGCGCAAGGGGGAATACGAGTTCGCGCCCCGCGCGTCCGACGGCAGGGAAGTCCTGTATCACGGCTTTTTTGACACGGAGGCCGGCACCCGCTTTTACAGCGCCATCGAAAACGAAGCGCTGGAACTGCACAACGGCCGCATGGTCAGAAACCGCACCGTCTTCATCCAGAACGAGTGGTACAGCTTTGACGAAAACGGCTACGCCTCTCCCGCGGAGCCGGGCGTCCAGCGCCTCTACGGTGCGGAAGGCTACGGCAAGGGCGTCATCGACAAGACCACCCGCACCATCAACCCCTCCATCTGCGTGAAGCATCATTTCAGGCTGGTGATCGCCGAGCCCGCCACCTGCACCACCGAGGGCGACGAGCTGCGCGTGTGCACCCAGTGCGGCACCGAGATGTGGGACTTCACCCCGGCCAAGGGCCACCGCCCGGTCAAATGGAATGCCGTTTCGCCCACCTGCACCGAGGCCGGCTGGACCGAGGGCAGGCGCTGCAGCGTCTGCGGGGCCGTGCTGACCAAACGGGAAAAGATCCCGGCCCTGGGCCACGACTGGGGCCCGGTCGATATCGTGATCAGCGAGAACGGAATGTCCGCCGTCGCTTCCCACATCTGCCTGCGCAACCCCAAGCACGTAGAAACCGTGAACTGCTTAGTGACCATGGAAGTCGTCGTGCCGCCCACCTGCGAGGAAATGGGCTCCACGCACTATACCTATACCGCCGTGTTCGCGGACGGTTCCCGCGTCGAGACGGAGCAGACCCTGACCGATATTCCCCCCGCCCACACCCCGCAGTCGGTGCCCGGCTATGAGCCCACCTGCACGGAGGACGGCCTGAGCGACGGCGCGGTATGCGCCGTGTGCGGGGTCGAACTTGTAGCCCAGCAGGTCATTCCGGCGCTGGGCCATGCGTGGGTCGACCAGGGAGATCTGGATTATCATTTCTGCGCCGTCTGCGGCGAACAGCATGCCCATATCCCGCCGGAGCATCAATGGAAGCAGCTGGACGAAAAGAGCAAATACGACCGCACCAAGCTGCACTGGGCCTACTGCACGGTGTGCGGCGGCCTCGTGCTGCGCGACCACGAGTGGAAGGTGAACGACCAGGGCGAAAGAACCGGCGTTTGCAAGGAATGCGGCTTCTACAACGCACAGTATGACGATACCAAAAAGCACACCGAACACACCTGGGGCCCCTGGACGGACGGCCAGGACGGCACGCATTTCCGCGCCTGCACCGAATGCGGCCAGACGGAAAGCACCGCGCATACCTTTGACGAAGGAAAGGTGACGCTGGAGCCCACCTGCGAGGAGCAGGGCGTAAAGACCTATACCTGCACCGCCTGCGGCGCGCAGACCACCGAACCCCTGCCCGCCCTGGGCCATACGGAGGAAACGATCCCCGGCGTGGAAGCCACCTGCACCGAGACCGGCCTGACCGAAGGCGTCCGCTGCTCCGTCTGCGGCGAGATCCTCGTTCCCCAGCAGACCATCCCGATGATCCCTCACCAGGAAGCGACCCGCAGGGAAAACGAAACGGAAGGGACCTGCGAGACCGAGGGCGGCTACGACGAGGTGACCTACTGCTCCGTCTGCGGCGAGGAACTGGGCCGGACGCACGTATCCACCGGCTTCGCGGCGCATCAGGAAGCCACCCGCAGGGAAAACGAGACGGCCGGGACATGTCAGACCGAGGGCGGCTACGACGAAGTGACCTACTGCTCCGTCTGCGGCGAGGAACTGGGCCGGACACACGTATCCACGGGCTTTGGGACCCATAAGGAAGCTACCCGCAGGGAAAACGAAACGGCCGGGACCTGCCAGACCGAGGGCGGCTACGACCAGGTGACCTACTGCTCCGTCTGCGGCGAAGAACTGGGCCGGGAGCACGTATCCACCGGCTTTGCGGCGCACAAGGAAGCCACCCGCAAGGAAAACGAGGCTCCGGAGGGCTACGACCTGGTGACCTACTGCATCGTCTGCGGCGATGAGCTCGGCAGGAGCCACGTTTCCACCGGCAGCCCCACCCCGCCAGACGCGGAAGTGGGTTCGTAAACCGCATCCACCGCGGGAACGCGGCTTTCTGCAAAGGCTACTGCCGCACAGAAAGCCGCGTTCCCGCTTTTTCAGACACATTAAGAAAGGACCCCCCCATGATCACGGATGAAATCAGGGCCCGGCTGATCCCGCTGGGGGAACCTGCCTACAGGGAACTGCAGCTCAGGACGATCCCCACCCTCTCCCCGTCTTCCGTCATTGGCGTCCGGACGCCCACTTTGCGAAAGATCGCCGCGGAACTGAGCGCCAGGGAAGATATCGCCGTCTTTCTTTCCGCCCTGCCCCATGACCTGTTTGAGGAAAACCAGCTGCACGCGTTCGTGCTGTCCGGCATGAAGCGCTACGAGGACTGCCTGTCCGCCGTATCCCGTTTTCTGCCGTATGTGGACAACTGGGCCACCTGCGACCAGATGTCCCCAAAGGTCTTTGCCAGGCACCGGGCGGAGCTGACAGAACCGGTCCGCGCCTGGATCGCCGGGGGCCACACCTATACCGTCCGCTTCGGCATCAAGATGCTGATGGATCATTACCTGGACGAGGCGTTTGATCCCGCGTATCTGGACCTTGCCGCTTCCGTCCGTTCGGACGAATACTATGTCAGGATGATGGTCGCCTGGTATTTTGCCACCGCCCTGGCCAAACAGTACCCCTTCGCCGTCCGGGTGCTCGAGCAGCGCAGGCTCGACCCCTGGACGCACAATAAAACGATCCGGAAAGCTGTCGAAAGCTTCCGGATCGCGCCGGACCAGAAAACCTGGCTGCGGGGGCTTAAGGTTTAACGGACGCCGATCACCGCCAGCGTGTTCATCATGTAGGAAAATCTCCTGCCCCAGCCCTCCGCGCTTTCGGACGTATAGTGCGCCGCGGCGACGAGGCACCCTTCCGCCGCGGGGATGATATACACGGTCATAAGCCGCCCGGGAGTCCCGGAGGCGGAGGAGGTTTCTATGCACATGGCCTCCGCGCGCGCAAGCGTGAGCGCCTTAACGGTGACGCCGCCGTCCCGGGAAAGCTCCGCTCGCAGGGCTTCAAGGACCGCGCCGGCGCTTTCTTCGCTGCGCGTCACCTCGATGTAGTTTTCGGGCTGCTTTGGGTCGTCAAAGACCGATACGAAGCGCTCCCGTTCCGCATCGCTTGACCGGGCCAGCGTCTCATATTCGTAGTCCATCTCAAAGCCGATCACTTCGCTGCGCGCATGCTCCAGGCGGACGGCTTCCTCCGTCCCTTCCAGTATGACGACCTCTTCAAACCGCTCCCCGTCCCGTATCCCGGTCCCGGACAGGACTATCGGGGAAGCCTTTGCGCTTTCAGCGTCACGGATCCATCCGGCCGCGCCCCGCAGGCTCACTGTGAGCCAGTCTCCCTCCTGCTTAAGCACCGGCAGCAGGGTGTCCTTTTCAAGCAATGCGACCCTGGGCGCCGCCGTGTCGTTCCAGGCGTAGACGGGGGTCTGCCCCTCCGTGCGGTACCAGGCGGGGTCGATCGCCAGATAATCCGTTTTCACCCAGCCCGCCGGCCCCGCGCCCTCGCTGTCCGAAAGGAAGCACCTGGCCCATTCGTCCGCTTCCTTTTGAATGATGATCTGGGTGCCATAGAGAAGCTTCCCGACGGCAGGAGCTGTCGCCTGCGGCGCGTCGCGCACGGACAGCTCCTCGCACAGCACGACGGCCTGCAGGCCGATCTGTCCCTCCCCGCGGGGCGGGATGATCTCGGCCCCCGAAAGGCCCATGCTTCCCATGATCAGCGCAAGCGCCGTCAGCCATATCCACAGGACATTTCTTTTCATCTTCGTTTCCTCCCTCGTTCCCGGTTCTATATAAAAACGACGGTCATGCCCGTTTTCTTCCCGCCGCGATGAAAAAAGTTGAAACCGCCCCTTTTGCCCGCGGGACACATTTCCGCCGCTCCAGCCCTGTTATTCCGTTGGGCATATTTACCTTAGGAGCAAGTAACAGGGTGTACGTACGAATGAATAATCAGTAAATGAATTAATCCGGCGAAAAAAACAGATGAAAAGAAGAAACGGTCATCTGTTCTTTCCGTCACGGAATCCCTAAGTCCGCCGATTTATTCGGCGGATGCCGCAGGCACCCGAAGGGCGTGGGATGGAGTGACGGAAAGAACGTGGCGAGGGGAGCGCGAGGGGGAACACCTTCGCGTCTCATCGTATCCCACCGGCTTTGCCGGTGGGGTGAGGAGGGCCCGGAAAACGGTCCGGTGGACCGTTTTCACCGACGAACGGGCCGGCAGGCCCTGGAAAGGGTTTTCCGTCAGGAAAACAGGTCC
>CADAQF010000008.1 GCA_902790015.1 uncultured Eubacteriales bacterium
GCACTTCCATCTGCTCTGCAAAGTCTTCTCGCTCCGGCAGTGCATCCGGGATTGCCTTTCGCGTCCAGTAGCGGAGCTTGCTCAGCTGATCCAGCTCTGTTTGAATATGTCCCAATTTGGGACGAAGTGATTCGTTCTGTTCTGTCAGCTCTTGCCGATGTGCTTTCAGCTTCTTTACGCCGGCCTGATCCAGGGGAAGGGAAACGCCCAGCTTCTTCGAGAGCTTCTCGCGAAGATAGATTGCCTTGCGGAGCCGCTTCAGTTCATCTGCATGTTCAGCCTGGAAAGCTTCGCGTCGGCCTTTGAAATGAATCTTGTCCAGCTGATCCTGGAGAGAAGCAAGCTCTCTATAATCCTCGATGGCCGCAAAGCGTTTCCAGCGAAATCGCCGCCGTCACTTCCGTTGTTTCCCTGTATCTGCCCGCCCTGGAGTGCGGCATGTTGTCGGATGTGGACGCAGCGCTGGCGGCATTCAATCTGGAGCTGAAAAACGCCGGCATTGACCGGATCATCGAGGAAAACCAACGACAGCTTGATGCCTGGCTGAAAAAGAAAAATCCAGTATGAAACCGTTCAGACAGATAATTTTGATATAATGATCGGCGGAGAAAACCTTATAAGGATGCCTGGCGCAAAAAATCAAGTCATTACATTCATGATGTCTTTGCCTGCAAAAAAAGAGGAGAATTGTTGGATATACGGCCAAATGGCCGCAATCATGTGTACGTTAAGCAGGTTGCAACCCCCTTTGGATTGATGCAACTCCCTTACGAAGATTGCAGCCGGCTGCACCGAAATGATTTGAACCAGGCTGCATGGGTATCAAAACAAGAGCCCCTGGCCAGTATTGAAAACCTATGATCGTTCAGGGACTTTTTATCTTTGCTTATGCCTGCGGTGGCCGCCGCGGGCGGCGGAGCTTCATGATGCATGCAGGTTTCAAATAAGTATTTTTAAAAAATGTCAGTTTTTCTGTAACGAACTGGCTTTTTCTCCGTCTAACCTGTGATTTCGCTTGAAGGGAGGTGTGTATGTGACCCAGGAGCAAGTGAAGCATCTGTACGAAGCCTGTTACATGCGGGTGTTTTCCTTTGCCATGACGCTGACCGGAAACAAGGCGCAGGCTGAAGAGATCACGCAGGAAACCTTCTTCCGGGCGTTCGCCAGGCAGAGCGGGTTTCGGGGAGAGTCTGACGAAGTGACCTGGCTGTGCGCGATAGCCAGGAACCTTTATGCGGACGAGCAGCGCCGGCAGCGCCGCGGGGAGGCCATTCCGGACGAACTTCCCGATCACGCGAAAAGCGTGGAAAAAAAGGTGGAAGACAGGGATTCGTCCTTCCGCATCCATATGGCGCTGCACAGTCTGGAGGAGCCGTGGCGGGAGGTTTTCGAGCTGCGGGTCTTCGGCGAGCTGAGTTTCCGGGAAGTGGGAGCCATTTTCGGAAAAACAGAAAACTGGGCCAGGGTCACCTATCACAGGGCTAAAATCAAATTACGGGAAAGGATGGATGAAATGTGAAAATGGCGTGCGAAGTGGTGCGCGATCTGCTTCCCCTGTATGCCGATGACGCCTGCAGCAAACAGAGCCGCGCGCTGGTGGATGAGCATCTGCGCGACTGCCCAAAGTGCGCAAAGCTTCTTTCAGAGCTTACGGAAACGGAAATAGAAACGAGCCTGCGGTCGGAAAAGGACGACGTTCTGCGCTACGGAGAAAAAAAGCTCCGGCGGCGTTCGGCCGCTGTGGGCGCGGCGGTGGCCGGGCTGTTCATGATCCCGGTCCTGGTCTGCCTGATCGTGAACCTGGCCTCAGGGCACGCGCTGGATTGGTTTTTTGTGGTGCTGGCCTCGCTGCTGGTGGCGTCGTCGCTGATCATAGTTCCGCTGATGATGCCGGAGGATAAGCTTTTTTGGACCTTCTGCTCCTTCTGCGCCTGCCTGGTGGTGCTGCTGGCGGTGGTCTGCCTGTATTCGGGAGGCAGCTGGTTCTGGATCGCCTCCAGCGCTTCGCTCTTTGGGCTCGGCGTCATCTTCCTTCCCTTCGTCATCAGAGCGCGGCCTGTCCGCCGGCTGATCGGAGGAGGCAATAAATGGCTGATCGTGGGCGCGGCCGACGCGGTGCTGTTCATCAATATGATGAACATGATCACATCCCGGGGAGGCGTCACCATAAGGACGATAGTGTTTGCCGCCGGCATGATAGCCGGGATAGCGGTGGTTGTTCTTGAGATCATGCGGAAAAGGAGTAATGAAAAATGAACAGAAATACGATTTTGATCGCAGCGATGATCATCTGTGCCCTGGCTTTGGCTGCCGCCGGAGCGATGGCCCTGAGCGGCGTGTTCGGATCGATCGGCTACGGCTATTCAGACGCGGATAAATATGCCGCGGGAGACGCGGAGATCCCCGGCGATGTCAGGAATCTGGATATACATTGGATCTCAGGGAAAATCAGCGTTGCCTATCATCCGGAAAACACCATCATCCTGAGTGAGACCGCAGATAAGCCTCTCAGCGAGGATATGAAGCTTCGCTGGCGGCTGGACGGGGACACCCTGCGCGTTCAGTTCGCCGGGCCCGCGCTGCGCTTGAGCTGGAACATCCATAAGGAACTGACGCTGACCCTTCCGCAGAACGCGGCGTTTCAGCGGGTGAGCATGCAGGAGACCTCGGGAGATATGGATATTCCGTCCCTTCAGGCGAAGGAGCTTTCCCTGCGGGTGACATCGGGAGCGATCAGCGCTTACGTTTCCGCCGATATCATCCGCGCCGAAGCGACCTCGGGCAGCATCCGCCTGCGTGCGGACGGCACGGCGGAAGAGGTTTCCGTCAGCAGCACATCCGGCGATATTTCCCTGGAAGCGGACAGCACGGCCAAAATCGCCGTATCCAGCACCTCCGGAAGCATTTCCGTCAGGGCCAATGAGGCCGGCGAACTGCAGGCGGGCTCGACCTCCGGCGGGATCTCCGCTGAAATCGGCCAGGCGGGGAGCATGACGCTCCACAGCACCAGCGGCACCATCCGGGCCTTGGCCCAGGCCGTCCGGGCCCTCAGGATCAATACGACCTCCGGTTCGGTATCCGCCTTCCTGCCTGAAAATCCCGGGTTCACCGCCCGCTTGGGCACAACTTCCGGCTCGGTGGATTATGCCTTGCCGCTTAACAAACAGGAGTCCGAATATGTCTGCGGCGACGGCTCGGGTTCCGTCGATATCCATACGACCTCGGGCAATATCCGCCTGGAGAGGCTGGAATGAGCAAAGGCTCTGCCCTTCATCACACGCTTTCAGGCCCGGGCGGGCATTAGACAGCGGCACATCTTTTAGGGGCCGGCCATATATATCCCGCCTGAAGAAGTGAAGCATGCCGCACCGCCCAAGAAAGGCGGTGCGGCGTCTCAGTCCAGTATCAGCTGCGGCTGCCAGGCCAGATAATCGCCGGAAACCAGGCGGTAGCGGACGCCGTGCAGGGTGCCCTGGATGCTGTCGAAAAAGCGGGATTGGCCGTGGCAGTGGGCGTATACGACCTGTTCGGCGCCGTATTCCTCCGC
This sequence comes from uncultured Eubacteriales bacterium, assembly GCA_902790015.1. Lineage (GTDB taxonomy): Bacteria > Bacillota > Clostridia > Christensenellales > Aristaeellaceae > UBA4246. Next base: position 3,548 of record CADAQF010000008.1, read on the forward strand.
CATGAGGGTGAAGGCGCTCTCCCGCTCCAGGATATTGGTGGGCGGATAGTGCAGGAACATGATGTATTTGCGGAAGCCGTCCTTCCGGGCGGCCTCGAAGGATATGCGCAGACGGGCCAGCTCCCTGTCCACCAGCTGCCGGGCGTGGGCCTCCGCGGCGCGGTCCCAGTCCACCACCTGGCGGCGGGCGTTCAGATAAAAGGGCCCCTCGAACGTGAACCCCTTGGTGCCCACCAGGGCATAGTCCCGGTACGGGTAATAATTGTTCTGCAGGAAGAAAAGTCTGCCTTCAAAGCGGCCGTTGAGCGCGGCCGTTTTTTTGGCGTCCCAGAACATATCGTGGTTGCCCCTGAGCAGCACCTTCCGGCCGGGCAGGGAAAGGATATAAGCAAAGTCCTTTTCGCATTCGGCCATGTTGCGCCCCCAGCTGTGATCGCCCGCCAGCACCAGCACGTCCTCAGGTCGGAGCAGGGCCCCGCAGTGATGCATGAACACGGCCTCGTGGTTCTTCCACACGCCGCCCTGCTGGCCGGGGGCCTTGAGTTCCGACTGAAAATGCAGGTGCAGATCGCCTATGGCGTACACGCTCATGATATCGTTCCTTTCTCATAAATGATCACGGCCGGGCCTGCCGTGAAGGAAGGCGCTTCTCATCTTTCCCTGGGGCCGGCAGGCCCTGGCGCCGTGCAGCGGACGGGTTGCGAAAAAGATCATCCTGCCGTATAATGAGCCGGTACGGATGATGCCATGCCTCCTGAACCCGCGCGGGAAGCCCCCGCGAAAGGGTCTTGTGCCGGTTCTGACCGGTTCCGCTGTGAGGCCATAAGACAATTCACATCGATTGGAAAGAAAGGGATTGCCCGTGATACTGACCGTCACCCTGAACCCGTCTTTGGATAAAAGCGTCCGGGTTGCGCGCTTTTGCCCGGGGGAAACGAACCGCGTGACCTATGTCCGGCGGGATATCGGCGGCAAGGGCATCAACGTGGCCGTGGTGCTCCGGGAGCTCGGCGAAGAAACCACGGCCTTTTATCTCGCCCCCGTCGGGAGCGAGGGAGAGATAGGGCCTTTTCTGCTTTCGCACGGCATCGAAGGCGTATGCCGCCCGGTGCCCGGCGCGCTCAGGGAAAACCTGAAGATCTACGACGGCTATACCGGGGAGATGACCGAGGTCAACGAGCCCGGCCCGGAGGTAACGAAAGAAGCGCTTGAAAGCCTGCGGCATCTGGCGGCCGCGGCCCTGTCCCCGGGGGATATCCTGGTGCTGAGCGGCAGCGTTCCGCCCGGAACGCCGGACGACGAATACGCCCGCTGGATCCTGATGGCGAAGGAAAAGGGCGCCCGCGCCGTTCTGGACGCGTCGGGCGTACAGCTGGCCAACGGTCTTTGCGCGGGTCCTGCCCTGGTCAAGCCCAACCGGGCGGAGCTTGCGGCCCTCTGCGGCCGGACGCTTGATACCAGGGACGCCGTCCGGCGGGAGGCGGAGGCGCTTCTGAATGCCGGGGCGGGCGCGGTATGCGTGTCTTTGGGAGAAGAGGGCGCCATGTACGTGACGCAGCAGGGCGCCTGGTATTCATCAGGCAGCGAGGTCAGGCGCCTGGGCCTGCAGGGCGCAGGGGATTCCATGGTGGCCGGCCTGTGCGCGGCGCTCAGGCGCGGGCTTTCGCCGCGGGAGGCCCTGCTCAACGGCGTAGCCGCGGCGCAGGGGTCGTTGTGCCGGGAGGGCACGCTGCTTTGCACAAGGGAACTGTTTCTAAAAATGCGCTCCGCCATAACCGCTGAAAAGCTTTAAAAACAGCCGCCGGACCGGGAAAACCGGTCCGGCGGCGGGCGTTCCGGGGCTTACAGCATGGCCTGATAGGCGCAGGCGGTCTGCGAGGCGAGGCGGGCGTTGTTGTAGACCAGACGGATGTTGGATTCCAGGCTGTCTCCGCCGGTAAGCTCGGCCACACGGGCCAGCAGGAAGGGAGTGATCTCCTTGCCCTGGATGCGCTGTTCGACCGATTCCGCCACAGCCTGGTCGATGGCGCGGTTGATTACCGTGTCGTCCATGGCGTATTCCTCGGGGATGGGGTTGGTCACCAGCATGCCGCCTTTCAGGCCCATCTGCTGCTGGGCGTAGAAGATGGAGGCGATTTCTTCGGGGCTGTCCACCCGGTAGTCGACCTTCAGGCCGGAATGGCGGGAATAAAAGGCGGGCAGCTCCTCAGTCCGGTAGCCCAGCACGGGGACGCCGCGGGTCTCCAGGTATTCAAGCGTCAGTCCCAGGTCCAGTATGGCCTTGGCGCCGGCGCAGATGACGGTGACGGGGGTGTGGGCCAGTTCCTCCAGGTCGGCAGAGATGTCCATGGTCTTTTCCGCGCCGCGGTGCACGCCGCCGATGCCGCCGGTGGCGAAAAACCGCACGCCGGCCATGTGGGCGATCATCATGGTGGTGGTCACGGTGGTGGCGCCGTCCTCCCCGCGGGCGCAGAGGGCGGCGATATCCCGCCGGCTGGCCTTGGCGATGTCCCGGCCCTTTTTGCCGAAATACTCTATTTCGTCCGGGGTAAGCCCGCACTTGAGCCGCCCGCCGATGATGGCGATGGTGGCCGGCACGGCGCCGTTTTCCCGGATGATGTTTTCCACGTTCAGCGCGGTTTCCACATTTTTCCTGTAGGGCATGCCGTGGGAGATGATGGTGGATTCCAGCGCCACCACGGGCCTGCCCTGACCGAGCGCTTCCTTTACTTCCGCGCTGATGTCCAGATACTGATTCATGATGCTTTCCTCCTGCGTTCAGCTGAGCTTTTGTCTGGCGGCGGCCAGAGATAAACGGGGGTTGACTGTTTCGGCGCTTTCCACCGCGACGGCCGCGACGGCACAGGCGAAACGGGCGGACCCGGCTGTTGAAAGCCCGTCCAGCCCGGCGCGTACCAGCCCGGCAAGAAAGGCGTCCCCGGCGCCGGTCATGCTGACGGCCCGGGCCGGGCAGCAGAGGATCAGCGCTCCGCCGGACGCATCGGCCGCAAACACGCCCTTTGCGCCCAGGGAGATAAATACCCGGCGCAGCCCGGTCGAAAGAAGCTTCTCCGCCGAGGCGCGAAGCCCCTCTTCGTCCCGGATGGGGATGCCGCTCAGGATTTCGGCCTCCAGCCGGTTGGGCTTAAGCGCGTGAAGCCTTCCCAGCACCGGTCTGAGCTTTTCCGCCTTGGCGAGGGACACCGGGTCCGCGTACAGCGGAACGCACACGTGTTCCGCGAGCCACAGGACGCTCTCCTTCGGGATATTGGCGTCCATCACCACGGCACGGGCCCCGTTCAGCACCTTTTCCTGCATGGCGAGATAGTCCGGCGAGATCAGCCTGCAGATGTCCATATCGGATACGGCCAGCTGCATATCCCCCTTTTCGTCGGCGATGTAGAGATAGACCGAGGTGGGCTTTTCGGCCGACTGCAGGGCGGAGGACAGGTCGATGCCGGCGCTCTCGCACACGCGCTGCACGGCCCGGCCGTGCTCGTCCCACCCGAATGCGGTCAGCAGGGTCACCGGCACGCCCAGCAGCCGAAGGTTCCGGGCGATGTTCTGCCCCACGCCTCCCACCGCCGTGCGGACCACGCCCGGGCTTGAATCGTTCGCCCGCGGCGCTTCAAACGGGATCCCGCCGATGTCGACGTTCACGCCCCCGACCACCGCCACGTAAGGGCTTTTTTCCCTGCTGTCCATTCCTGCCGCTCCTTTGATGCTCTGCAGGGATATTATACACGGAAAAAGGGTTTCTGAAAAGGAAAAAGATACCGAAAAAAAGCATAGCGCGTCCTGAAACCGCCTTGCCATGTCCTGCGTTGTGCCCTATACTGATAATCATTCTGGAAAGCGGGGGAGGACCGATATGATCCGTCAGATTTCTGTATACGCCGAAAACGCCCAGGGGACGATGAAAAAGATCACGCAGGTGCTGGCCGACGCCGACGTCAACATGAACACGCTGATCACCAACGACAGCGCGGAGTTCGGCATCATCCGCATGCTGGTGAACGATACCGACAAGGCTGTGGAGGGCCTCAGGGCCGCCGGCTATATGTGCCGGGCCGAGCAGGTGCTGGCCGTGGAGATCACGGACGACTGCGGCAGCCTCAACCGCCTGCTGGAGGCGCTGACCTTCGGCAATATCAATATCGATTATCTGTACGTCACCTATTCCATCTACAGCAAGCTTCCCATCGCCATCCTGCGCACGCAGGACATGTGGGAGGTGGAGGAATTCCTGGAAGGCAAGGGCTACCACTCCATCAGAAGCATAACGGAATAAACGGACAGTGCCTGCTGAGCCGTCGGCTCAACAGGCACATAAGGACGGGGGCTGAGCCCCGGAAGAAAGGGTCTTTGGGCCCTTTTTTTGCTGCAAATGGTTTTCGGAACTGTATTCCGGGCGCCCGGAACCAGCCTGTTATATTGTTCTCACTCCGCCAGTTCCGCCAGCTCCATGATCAGCCGTTCGGTCTTTTCCCAGCCCAGGCAGGGGTCGGTGATGGATTTGCCGTATACGCCGCCGTCGACGGGCTGGGCGCCGTCCTCCAAATAGCTTTCTATCATCAGGCCCTTGACCAGGGCGCGGATGTCGGGGCTGACGTGGCGGGAATGCATGACGTCCTTGCAGATGCGGATCTGCTCCAGATACTTTTTGCCGCTGTTGGAATGGTTGGTGTCCACGATGACGGAGGGGTTTTGCAGGGAGGGATTGGCCTGGTACAGCTCCAGTACCTCCCACAGGTCCTCGTAGTGGTAGTTGGGGTGGTTGTGGCCGAAGCGGTCCACATAGCCGCGCAGGATGGAATGGGCCAGGGGATTGCCCTGGGTTTTGACTTCCCAGCCGCGGTAGATGAATTTCTGCTTGCTCTGCGCGGCGATGACGGCGTTGATCATGACGCCCAGATCGCCCCCGGTGGGGTTTTTCATGCCGGCGGGCACGCCGATCCCGGAGGCGACGATTCGGTGCTCCTGGTTTTCCACGCTGCGCGCGCCGACAGCCACGTAGCTCAGCAGGTCGCTCAGATACCGGTGGTTGCTTGGGTACAGCATCTCCTCCGCGCAGGTGAAGCCGGTTTCCCGGGCGATGCGGCTGTGCATCTCGCGGATGGCGATGATGCCGGCCAGCATGTCCTCTTCCTTGTGGACGTCGGGCTGGTGCAGCATACCCTTGTAGCCCAGGCCCTTGGTGCGGGGCTTATTGGTATATACCCTGGGTATGATCATCAGCTTGTCCTTCACCTGCTCGTTGACGCGGGCCAGGCGGTACATATAGTCCAGCACTGCGTCCTCCCTGTCCGCCGAGCAGGGGCCGATGATCAGCAGCAGCCGCCTGTCCTTCCCGGCAAAAATATCAGCGATCTCCCGGTCCCGGAGCGCTTTGATCTCGTGCACCTTCTCCTCCACGGGGAACTGGCGCTTGAGCTCCTGCGGGATAGGGATCCTGCGGATAAACTCCATCTGCATTTCCATCAACCAAACACCTGCCGATCAGGGGCCGAAGCCCCGAATGTACCAAAGAATTATAAGCCCGCGCTCCCCTTTAGGCAAGTATTCTTTTTGTCCTTTCCGGATAACCGCCCGCCGCGAAGGCCGCCCGCGCTCCCCTTTCCGAAGGAAAGAAGCCGTTTTAGGCTCCGGCGATGCCGGGCCGTCCCTGCGCGCCCGCAGCCAGCCGTGCGGCCTGCCGGATTTTCGCTGATTTTCGCTGTTTGCTGTACGGTCGGTAAGCTTTTCGCGCGCTTGACAAAGCGGGGAGATTATGGTATCATTCCTCATGTCGGTGAAAGCCGGCACTTTCCTTGCGCCCGTAGCTCAGTTGGATAGAGTGTCAGACTCCGACTCTGAAGGTCGTGCGTTCGAATCGCATCGGGCGTACCAAACAAAAAGTCCTGATTTCACAGATGGTTTCAGGGCTTTTTCTTTTTTGCGTTTTGCCTTTTTTGGGAGCTTGTGTCAACTATATAGGTACTATTATAGGTACTTCAGGAAATTGAGTAAGAGGTCTGGAAACTAGAAAAGGCCGTCAGAACGCGTCTCAGCGCAAATACGGCGGTGTGCCTGCCGCGCCTTATTCGGCCAGCGGGCGCAGTGCTTCCATGGCCTGGCGGTTGCTGGGCGCCTGGTATATGCTCCTGACGTAACTGCGATACATCCGGCAGCCGTCCTGGTCACACTGATAGACGCTGTCTGCCTGATCCAGCGCCTCCATGACGCCCATCAGCAGTTTCAGCGTTTCCCGCGGCACGCTGACAAGCCTCGCGGCTTTCTTCCCGCCGGGCGCCTTTTCTGCTTCCAGCGCGGCGCTCACCTCTCCGGCGGCGTCCATGGCCGCCTCCTGAAGCACCGTCACACGGCTTCTGAACAGGCTGCTCTGGCAGCTGAGACACTGTCTTTCCGCCTCCCCGATCCCGTCATACAGGGCAAGGAAGCTGCGCAGCGCCTTGTTGCTGACCTTCGTTTCTTCGTTCATGGGACTCGCTCCTTTCAGGCATAAAAATACCGCCCTTTAAAGGCGGCAGCAGATGGGTTGTTCTTCCTGATGAGAAAGGGGGTGAAAATATGCCGTATGATCAGGCAGTTCAATGGATCGGCGCGTACCTGTCAAACGCCGCAGACGAGGGCAGGCGCATGATCACTTTCGGAGAGATCGGGCGCAAGCTCCCGGAGAAGATGCTGGAATCTCTCGGGAGCGACTTCACGCAGGTAGTCCGGAAGACTGCCGAGGAGATGGGTTTCGTCGTGGACCCAACGGTTGCAGGCTTCACGGAAGTCGGTTTCGGTCAGTCCATAACGTACGCAGTTCGGATCGACCCCAAATAACATCTCAGCCTCAGCACAGTCAAGCGGAGGGAGTCGCAGTTCCCTCCGCGCTTTGTTCAGTGTCATTCTGCCGGTGGTCAGCGCCAATACGATCTCGGATGCGGCTCCGGCATCAATGAGTCTGAACACCTCAGCCACGCATACTTCACTGTTTGCCGGCATATCTTTCCTCCAATCAAAACCCGCCTCGCATTTCTGCAGGGCGGTTTAATCAATTCTTCTTTCGGGCACGGAGCCGGACCTCTGCAAAGGTTCGGCTCTTTTTGTATCGTTTTTTCTCCTCATATCTGAGGAATGTATGATTCAGTTGAGAACGTGATTCTTGAAATCGGAACTAATATCGAAATCGTATTTTTCGAGATAATAAAGAGCTTCGGTTGACCAGATATATTGTCCGTCGGTCTGATAATAATCAAACACCGGCAGATCCTTACCGGTCATACAGTCCTTTTTGATGGATGGGGAAGCGCAGAAGATACGTCCGTTTCGCATGTAGGACAGCAGCTTATCCTTCTGCGCAGCCGTGCATCCGGACTGCCGGCCACGGAAAAACTGAACCTCGATCACGGATGCCACCTCCCGTTTATTTCTTCGGTTCAAATATAATCCATTCGCCGGTGCTTGTCAAGATATTCCCAATGGTCATGGTTCCGTCATAGTGAATGTACAGAAGATCGGAAGGAGCCATTACTCTCACGCCAAGCTCGTCTGCAAGGCCCTGGGCGACAACCGATCCTTCAGCACCCGTTTCGCAGGACAGAAGGCGAATATCTCCACCTTTGTACGTTCCGCTTTCTTTTATGATTCTGGCGAACTCTTTGACAGACAGGTGGCTTTCGTTTCCATCGGCATCCTTGAATACGAATCCATATTTGTCACCATGAATGCCATAATCCTCAAAACCGGGTATCGGTTTCACCTTTTTGACGAACTCATGGAGAGGATCCAGACGATTGTACATATTTGCAGAAGCCTTGACAGTTTTAGCACTTTTCTCCGGGACTTCCCTGCTCCTGTGCCTGTACAGGTAATTCTCTTTCGGCTGCTCCTCGATCAGCTGATCCAGCGCACCCTCCCATTCCCGCACCTTGTTTCGGGCCATCATCAGCTGCTGCGGAGTCTGCGCCACGATCGCCCGGTCTTTATACTTCCTGATCTGCCGTTCCATGTACCTTTGCCTGCTGCGGGCGGTGTAGGCGGCGTCCGGTTCCCTTATTTCCCTGGGCTCGTTTCTGAACCCGTCCCGGGGCGCGTGGCTGATGCCTTCATAGAAGGTCGTGATCCCGTGCAGGCAGCGCGGGTGAAAGCAGCCTGCGCTCTCAGCCTCGTCCAGGGAAGGATAGTCCCGGTTCTCCCCGCTGACGGACACGATCACGCCCTCCCACGCCGCGCAGATCGGGCAGCTCCCCGCGTGCCCGTCGATCACCGCCAGCCGCCAGGACAGGGCTGTTCCCCGCAAACCGCCCGGATAACCGGGCTTTTTTCATATCGTCGGATGCTGAAAACATTTTATTCGGAGCCGTGTTTTACGCTTGACATCGGGCGGATGGGGGTATATACTATCAATTGAACAGTTGCTCAAATGAATGACTGTTCAATATGATGAGGGAGGATACGGTCATGAAAAAGAGCTACAAGATCGACGTGGACTGCGCGAACTGCGCCAACAAGATGGAAGAGGCGGCCAACCGCACCCCGGGTGTCAGGGAAGCGGCGGTCAACTTCATGCTGCTCAAAATGACCGTGGAATTTGAGGACGGGGCCGATCCCAAGGCCGTCATGCAGGAAGTGCTCAAGAACTGCAAAAAGGTCGAGGACGACTGCGAGATCTACCTGAAGTAAGCGCGCAGGCGCGGAGGAGCTTTCCGCCGTGTCTTTGGCTTAAGGAGAACGTGTTATGAGCGCGAAGCAGAAAAAAATGCTGATCAGGATCGCCGCGGCTTCGGCGCTGCTGATCCTGTTTTCAGTGATCCCGGTCGAAAACAGGCTGATCAGGCTGTGCCTTTTCCTGATCCCTTACCTGGTCATAGGCTACGATATCCTGATCAAGGCGTTCAAGGGCATCAAAAACCGCCAGCCCTTTGACGAGTGCTTTCTGATGACCGTGGCCACGGTGGGCGCCTTTGCCCTGGGGGAATACACGGAAGGCGCGGCCGTCATGCTGTTTTATCAGATAGGGGAATGGTTCCAGTCCTACGCCGTGGGCAGAAGCCGTAAAAACATCACGGAGCTGATGGATATCCGTCCGGACGTGGCCTATCTGCCACAGCCGGACGGGGAAGCGCAGGCCGTTGACCCGGACGAGGTGGAGGTAGGCACGATCGTCTGCGTCCGTCCGGGTGAAAAGGTTCCCATCGACGGCGTGATCGTCAGAGGGGAGACCACTTTGGATACGGCGGCCCTGACCGGCGAAAGCGTGCCCCGCGCGGCCCGCGTTGGCGACGAGGTCCTGAGCGGCTGCATCAGCCAAAGCGGCTATATCGAGATCAGGACCACCCGGGAATTCGGGGAATCCACCGCTTCCAGGGTGCTGGAAATGGTCGAAAACGCCAGCTCCCGCAAGTCCCGCTCCGAAGCCTTCATCACCCGCTTTGCCCGGGTGTATACCCCAGCGGTGTGCCTGAGCGCGCTGGCGCTGGCCCTGCTGCCGCCGCTGTTCCTGCTGGTCACGGGGCACGATCCCGCCTGGGGGAGCTGGGTCTACCGGGCGCTTACCTTCCTGGTCATCAGCTGCCCCTGCGCGCTGGTCATCAGCATCCCGCTGAGCTTTTTCGCCGGCATCGGCACGGCCTCCCATCAGGGCGTGCTGGTAAAGGGCTCCAACTATCTGGAGGCCCTGGCGGATGTCCGCACCGTGGCCTTCGATAAAACCGGAACGGTCACGATGGGGGTGTTCGAGGTTTCCGGCGTGCATCATTCCCCGCTGGACGACGAGGCGCTGCTTTCCCTGGCAGCCTTATGTGAAAAGAATTCCAACCATCCCATCGCCAAAAGCATCAGGGAGGCGTGCCTGAAACCTTTGAACGAAAGCCTGCTGACCGAATTCACCGAGCTTTCCGGCCGCGGCGTGCGCGCCGTGGTGGCCGGGCAGAAGGTTTTTGTGGGCAACGAGAAGCTGCTCAGGGAAAACGGCGTGGAGCCCGTCGTCTGCCATCACGCCGGCACGGTGGTGCACGTGGCGCGGGACGGAGAATACCTGGGCCATATCCTGATTTCGGATAAGGTGAAGCCCGGCACCGCGGAGGCGATCAAAGCCCTCCGGGAGGCAGGCATCCGGAATACCGTCATGCTGACCGGTGACCGCCGGCAGACCGCGGAGGAGATTGCCCGTTCCCTTTCCATCGATCGGGTGGAGGCGGAGCTGCTGCCGGACCAGAAGGTGGAGCAGGTGGAAAAGCTGCTCAACGCCCAGACGGGCAGGGACAAGGTGGCCTTTGTGGGCGACGGCATCAACGACGCTCCGGTTTTGTCCCGCGCGGACGTAGGCATCGCCATGGGCGCGCTGGGCTCGGACGCGGCCATAGAGGCGGCGGACGTCGTGCTGATGGACGACGACCCCCGCAAGATCGCCTCCGCGGTGCGGATTGCCCGCAAGTGCATCCGCATCGTCAAGGAAAATATCTGGTTTGCCATCGGGGTCAAGGCGCTGTGTCTTTTGCTGGGCGCGCTGGGCGCGGCCAATATGTGGATGGCGATTTTTGCCGACGTGGGCGTGATGGTGCTGGCTGTTCTGAACGCCGTGCGCATCCTGCTGATCAGAAAGTGGTGACATAAAATGAGCGAACGGTTCGACGCGGGCGTGGAATGCTGCGAGGTGCAGGAGGTGCACGGGGATCTCGTGCGCACCGTGCGGGAAAAGCTGCCGCCCGAAAACGACATGCAGGACCTGGCGGAGCTGTTCAAGCTCTTCGGGGATACCACGCGCGTCCGCATCCTGTTTGTCCTTTTCGAGGTGGAGGTATGCGTGTGCGACCTGGCCGAGACTCTGGGCATGACGCAGAGCGCCATTTCCCACCAGCTGAAGCTGCTGAAGGCCGGCGGCCTGGTCAAATCCCGCCGCCAGGGCAAGAGCGTCTTCTATTCCCTGGGCGACAGCCATGTCCGCACCATCATCGCCCAGGGGTGGGATCATATTACGGAAGATAAATAAGATAATTGACAAACTTCGCATCCTGCGGTATCATCTTGGAAATCCAGCGAAAGGGAGGAAAGCGCGTTGGCATACTATTATCAGGAGCCCTGTCACACCTTCAACGAATACCTGCTGATCCCCGGATACACAGATGAAAACTGCGTTCCTCAGAACGTGACCCTGAAAGCCGCCCTGACCAAATACCGCAAGGGGCAGGAAAAGCCTGCCATCGAGCTCAATATTCCTCTGGTTTCCGCCATCATGCAGTCCGTTTCGGACGATAAGCTGGCCATCGCGCTGGCCAAGGAGGGCGGGATTTCTTTTATCTACGGCGCGCAGTCCATTGAGGACGAGGCCGCCATGGTGGCCCGGGTGAAGGGCTACAAGGCAGGCTTCGTGGTATCCGCCTCCAACCTGACGCCGGACGATACCCTGGCTGACGTCCTGGCCCTCAAGGAGAAAAACGGCTTTTCCACCGTGGCCGTCACGGAAGACGGCACGGCCAACGGCAGGCTTTTGGGTATCGTCACCAGCAGGGACTACCGGGTATCCCGCATGTCCACCGACGAAAAGGTCGCCGATTTCATGACCCCGCTGGACAAGATGGTCACCGCCCCGGCGGAAACAACCCTGAAGGAAGCCAACGACATCATCTGGGACCATAAGCTGAACGCCCTCCCCATCGTGGATAAGGACGGCAGGCTCATGTACTTCGTTTTCCGCAAGGACTATGCCTCCCATAAGGAAAATCCCCTGGAGCTGCTGGATAAAAACAAGCGCTTCCTGGTCGGCGCCGGCATCAACACCCGCGACTATGAACAGCGCATCCCGGCGCTGCTTGAGGCCGGGGCGGACGTACTGTGCATCGACTCCTCCGAGGGCTACACCGTCTGGCAGAAGCGCGTCCTTTCCTGGGTGCGCGAAAAGTACGGCGATTCCGTCAAGATAGGCGCCGGCAACGTCGTCGACCGGGACGGCTTCCTGTTCCTGGCCAGGGCCGGGGCGGACTTTGTGAAGGTCGGCATCGGCGGCGGCTCCATCTGCATCACGCGGGAGACCAAGGGCATCGGCCGCGGCCAGGCCACGGCGCTGATCGAGGTAGCCCAGGCGCGGGATGAATACTTCGCCGAAACCGGCATCTATGTGCCTATCTGCTCGGACGGCGGCATCGTCTACGATCATCATATGACCCTGGCCCTGGCCATGGGCGCGGACTTCCTGATGATGGGCCGCTATTTCGCCCGCTTTGACGAAAGCCCCGGGGCCAAGGTGACCGTCAACGGCGTCTACATGAAGGAATACTGGGGCGAGGGCAGCAACCGCGCCCGCAACTGGCAGCGCTACGACCTGGACGGCTCCGCCAAGCTGAGCTTCGAGGAAGGGGTCGACAGCTATGTGGTCTACGCCGGCTCCCTGCACGACAACGTGGAGATCAGCCTTTACAAGGTGAAATCCACCATGTGCAACTGCGGCGTGACCGACCTGGAGGCTCTCCGCAAAAACGCCAGGATCACCCTGGTCTCCTCCACCTCCATCGTGGAGGGCGGCTATCACGACGTGACGCTGCGGTCCACCCAGCAGATGAAATAAAATGGTATGACGCGGTCCAGCCCCGGGTTTTGCGCCCGGGGCAGGACCGGTTTTTATCCCAGGCTCACGCATGAATGCGTGAGCCTGGGAAGGAGACTATCGTCCCCTTCCCAACCATCCCCTGAAGCTTTTCCTGTCGCCCTTTCAGGGCTCCCGGGCGGAAAAGTCGCAAGGACCTGTTTTCCTGACGGAAAACCCTTTCCAGGGCCTGCCGGCCCGTTCGTCGGTGAAAACGGTCCACCGGACCGTTTTCCGGGCCCTCCTCACCCGATACGATTACACACGAGGGTGTTCCCCCTCGTGCTCCCCTTGCCAGGTTCTTTCCGTCACTGCATCCCAATCCAGGGCCTGCCGGCCCGTTCGTCGGTGAAATCGGCCCACTGGACCGATTTCCGGGCCCTCCTCACCCCTACGGGTGGCTGCGCCATCCGCCGAGTAAATCGGCGGACTTTGGGATTCCGTGACTAAAAGAACAGATAGCCGTTTCTCCTCCTCAATTGTGCCATTATTTTCAATCCGCTCGCTGATTGTTCATTCATGCGTATGCCCTGGGTTTTTAAGTCGTGCCGATTGTCAAGGAGGAGTTCCCTGTGCTATAATCAGGGGCCGCGATCTGACGCGGCGAAGAGGAGAGAAAAGATCCATGCAGACACAAGTGGTGGTCATCGGCGCGGGGCACGCGGGATGCGAGGCGGCGCTGGCCTGCGCCCGGATGGGCCTTTCCACCGTGCTTTTGACCCTCAACCTGGAATCCATCGCGCTGATGCCCTGCAACCCGTCCATAGGCGGAACGGGGAAGGGACACCTGGTGCGGGAGGTGGATGCCCTGGGCGGCGAAATGGGCCTGGCGGCGGACGACGCCCTGATCCAGGGGCGGATGCTCAACACCGGCAAGGGCCCGGCGGTCCGTTCCCTCAGGGCGCAGGAGGACAAGCGGGCCTACCATCTCAGGATGATGCGGGCCCTTTTTGCGCAGGAGCGTCTGGAGATCATTCAGGCAGAGGCCGATGAGATCCTGACGCGGAACGGCAGGGTCGTCGGCGTCAGGACCGATTTCGGCGATGTGATCGAATGCCGGGCGGCGGTGGTCTGCACGGGCGTATATCTCAAAAGCAGAATCATCATCGGCTCCGACATATGGGATCAGGGGCCGCAGGGCCTGCTGCCCGCCACCCATCTGTCGGCCTCTTTGCAGAGCCTGGGGCTTACGCTTCGCCGTTTCAAGACCGGGACGCCCGCCCGGGTGGACGCCCGCAGCATCGACTTTGACAAAATGGAGTTTCAGCCCGGGGACGACCCGGTGACGCCCTTTTCGTTCCTGACCGCAGAGCCGCCGGTCAATAAGACAGGCTGCTATCTGACCTGGACCAACGAGCATACCCACGACATCATCAGGCAGAACCTGCACCGGGCGCCCATGTACTCAGGCCTGATCCATTCCACCGGCGCGCGCTACTGTCCCTCCATCGAGGACAAGGTCACCCGCTTTGCCGACAAGGACCGCCACCAGCTGTTCGTGGAGCCGGAGGGGCTCAATTATCCGGAATGGTACATCCAGGGCATGTCCACCGGCATGCCCAGGGACGTTCAGATCAGCATGTACCGGACAATCCGGGGGCTGGAAAGGGCCGTGCTGGTGCGGCTGGCCTACGCCATCGAATACGACTGCATCGATCCTACCGCCCTGACTCCCGCCCTTCAGGTGCGGGATATCGAAGGCCTGTTCACCGCCGGGCAGATCAACGGCACCTCAGGCTACGAGGAAGCCGCCGCCCAGGGTATCCTGGCCGGCATCAACGCAGGCCAGTATCTGAAAGAGCAGGCCCCGTTCCTGCTCAAGCGGGACGAGGCCTACCTGGGCGTGATGGCCGACGACCTGACCACCAAGGGCACCGACGAGCCCTACCGGATGATGACCAGCCGCGCGGAATACCGCCTGTTTCTGCGGCAGGACAACGCCGATCTCCGCCTGACCGAAAGGGCGTGGAAGATCGGGCTGGCCACAGACGAACGGATGCGCCTGGCAGAACGCAAACAGCGGGAGACCGACGAGCTGGTGCGCCGCATAGGCGAGGCGCATATGGACGCCCGCCTGCGCCGGCCGGAAGAGCATCTGACCGTTCCGGAGGAATGGGGAGAGTATTTGCCCTCCTCTGTGGAGGAGGCGGAGCTGACCGTCAAATTCGAAGGCTACCTGGAAAAGGAGAAGGCCCGAATACGTCAGGCCCGCGTCATGGAAGACCGGGCGCTGCCCCGGGATATCGAGTACGCCGCCATTGACGGCCTGCGCCTGGAGGCCCGCCAGAAGCTGGACAGGCAAAAGCCCCTGTCGCTGGGGCAGGCCGGACGCATTCCCGGCGTTTCCCCGGCGGATATCGCGGTGCTGACCGTGTGGCTTTACAGAAAGGAACGGGAAAACGCATGAACCGGATAACTGTCGCCGCCCTGGGCCCCGGAAGCCGGGACGACCTGACGCTGGGCGTTCTCTCCGCATTGCGCAGCGCGAAAAGAGTGATCCTCAGAACGGGGGAGAACGATGCCGCCCGCTATTTAAGCGAAGAAGGCATCGCCTTTGAGACCTTGGATCCGCTGTACGACCAGGCGGAGGACTTTGACGGGCTGATCGCCCTGTGCGTTTCCCGCCTGGCTGAGGCGGCGGAGCAGGACCCGGTGCTCTACGCCGTTCCGGACCCCGCGCGTGACGAAACGGTGAAGGCCCTGAGAAATAAGGGCCTGATCGCAGGGGAGATGCCCGGCGTGCCCCTGTCCGCCCCGTACCTGGCGGCGGCCGGCTTTCCGGACGCGCGCCGCTGCGCGGCCTTTGACCTGCCCGACGCTTTGGGCGACGAGCCGCTGCTCATCGAAGAGCTGGACGACCGCCTTTTGGCTGGCGAGGTGAAGCTGCGTCTGCTTCCGGTCTTCGGGGAGCGCCAGCCGGTCCTCTTTTTCCCGCCGGAAAAGGAGCATGGCCCAGGGCCTTGTAAGAGCATTCCCTTAGAGGATCTGGACCGGCAGCCCGCCTACGGCGCTTATGCAGCCGCGCTGATCGTCCCCCGGGGCCTTAAGGACAAGGAACGTTACACCGTGCAGGACCTGGTCAGGGTGATGGACATCCTGCGGGGCGAAAACGGCTGTCCCTGGGACAGGGCGCAGGATCATCATACCCTGAGGCCGTACCTGATCGAAGAGGCCTATGAAACGGCCGCCGCCATCGATGAGGAGGACTGGGATCATGTCGCGGAGGAGCTGGGCGACGTGCTGCTGCAGGTCGTCTTTCAGGCAAACATCGGCCGGCAGTACGGCACGATGGACCTGAGCGATATTTCGACCGCCATCTGCCGCAAGATGATCGAACGCCACCCCCACATTTTTGCTGGAACCAGGGCCGATACGCCGGAAGCCGTCACCGAAACCTGGGAGGAGCTCAAGCGAAAAAAGCGCGGGTTCAGCACCGCCGGCGAAGCCATGCGGGACGTTTCCCGCGGCCTTCCGCCGCTGATGCGGGCGGAAAAGGTGCAGCAGAAAGCGGCGACCGCGCGTTTTGACTTTCCGGACGTTCAGGCCGCGCTCGATAAGGCGGCCGAGGAAATCGGGGAAGTGCGTCAGGCGGTCCAAAACGGAGGCGATATCGCCGGGGAAATAGGGGATCTGCTGTTTGCCTGCGTGAGCGCGGCCAGGCTTACCGGGGTGGAGGCTGAAACGGCGCTCATGGGAGCCACCGAAAAATTCATCGACCGATTCTGCCGGATGGAAACACTGATAAAAAACGATAAAAAAGATCAAAAAAGCTTGACTTTACAGGAAATGGCTGTATACTGGAACAGTAGCAAACGCGCCTGAAACCGGGCGCTTGTGCAGCAAATTCAGGAGGTATGATAATATGAACAAGTCTGAGCTGGTCGAATCCGTCGCCAAGAAGGCCGGTATCACCAAGGACGCCGCGGCCAAGGCCGTGAACGCTTTTACCGAGACGGTTGCCGAAACCCTGAAGGCCCGCGACAAGATCGTTATCGCTGGCTTTGGCACCTTCGAAGCGAAGGAACGCGCGGAGCGGATGGCCCATAATCCTTCCACCGGCGCCGAAATGAAGATCGCCGCCACCACCGTGCCCGCTTTCAAGGCCGGCAAGACCCTCAAGGATGCCGTGAAGTAATCGATCCCGGCTCTCAGATAACACGCAGCGGACCCGTCCGCTGCGTTTTTGTTAAAAACCCCGGAAAATCAGCAAAAAACATTTTTTGTTCAAGTATTTTTAAATATATTGTGATATACTCCGTCATGGGCTTTTGCGCCGGGCAGTTTTGTCCGGCGTGAGCAGGCCAAGACACGGGAATCAGGCACACGAATAAAATCACTTTCTCCCGGGGGAGGTGCCGGGAGAGCGTGATAGCGCCGGGACCATCCATGGTCGACGAGGACGGCAGTTATCGAAAGATTCGGCGGGTGCTGCCGCGGCCTTCGGGCGGGTCGAGAGGAAAACGGGAAAAAGCGGAATCAACACCGTAACAAAGCGCTTTCCGCCGCCTGAACGAGAACGAAGCATATAAAAAGGAGCAATTTATGTATACCATCAGGGATTTATATGATCTGGACCATACGCTGGCCAGGGATTATCTGAGCGGCTTTACCTATCCGTGGGAAGCGCTCAAGGGCATCAAGGAAATGATCCTGGCCCTGGGGCCCACTTTGGGCGACGACTATGAGCAGCGCGAGCCGGGCGTCTGGGTGCATAAGACCGCCAAAGTTTTCCCCTCCGCCTATCTGGGCGCGCCCTGCATCATCGGGCCGGAAACGGAGGTGCGCCACTGCGCCTTTATCCGCGGCTCCGCGCTGGTAGGGGCAAACTGCGTGGTGGGCAATTCCGTGGAGCTCAAGAACGTCATCCTCTTTGACAACGTGCAGACCCCGCATTACAACTATGTCGGCGATTCCATCCTGGGCTACAAATCCCACATGGGCGCGGGCAGCATCACCAGCAACGTGAAGTCTGACAAAAAGCTCGTCGTCGTGCACAACGGGGAGGAGCAAATGGAAACCGGCATCAAGAAATTCGGCGCCATGCTGGGCGACTGGGTGGAGGTCGGCTGCAACTCGGTGCTGAACCCGGGCACGGTCATCGGCCGGCACAGCAACGTCTATCCCACCAGCTGCGTGCGCGGCGTGGTGCCTGAAAACAGCATCTGGAAAAACAACGGGACCATTGTGACCAAGAAGGAGGACTGACCATGGGCAAATATTTCGGGACAGACGGTTTCCGCGGCGAATCCAACGTCGTGCTGACCTTTGACCACGCGGTGAAAACAGGCCGTTTCCTGGGCTGGTATTTCGGTGCCCGCATCGGCAAAAAAGCGAAGGTGGTCATCGGCAAGGATACCCGCCGGTCGTCCTATATGTATGAATACGGCCTGGTTACGGGCCTGACCGCGTCCGGGGCGGACGCGTATATCATGCACGTCACCACCACGCCCAGCGTGTCCTACATCACCCGGACGGATGATTTTGACTGCGGCATCATGATCAGCGCCTCCCATAACCCCTATTACGACAACGGCATCAAGCTGCTGAACAGCAACGGGGAAAAGATGGAGGAGGAAACGCTCCTCAAGGTAGAGGACTATCTGGACGGCAAGTTTGCCGATATCCCTCTGGCCACCCGGGAAAAGATCGGCTGCACGGTGGACTATGTGGCGGGCCGCAACCGCTATATCGGCTACCTGATCTCCACCTCGCGCTTTTCCTTCAAGGGCAAGCGGGTCGGGCTGGACTGCGCCAACGGCGCTTCCTGGTCCATCGCCAAGGCTGTTTTTGACGCTCTCGGCGCCAAAACCTATGTGATCAACGCGGAGCCCAACGGCGTCAACATCAACCTGGACTGCGGCTCCACCCACATCGAGAGCCTGCAGCGCTTCGTGGTCGGCAACGGGCTGGACGTGGGCTTCGCCTTTGACGGCGACGCCGACCGCTGCCTGTGCGTGGATGAAAAGGGCAACGTGATCACCGGCGACCATATCCTGTACGTATACGGTCTGTACATGAAGGAAAGAGGCAAACTGGTCAACAACAAGATCGTCACCACGATCATGTCCAACTTTGGCCTGTATAAGGCGCTGGACGCGGTCGGCATCGAATACGAGAAGACCAAGGTCGGCGATAAATACGTCTACGAAAACATGGTGCAGAACGGCCACCGCATCGGCGGCGAGCAGTCCGGCCATATCATCTTCACCAAATACGCCACGACCGGCGACGGCATCCTGACCGCCATCAAGATGATGGAGGTCATGCTGGCCAAGGAAAAGCCCCTGTCCGAGCTGGCCGCGCCCTGCAAATTCTACCCGCAGGTGCTCAAAAACGTCCGCGTCAAGTCCAAGCCGGACGCCAAAAACGACCCGGACGTGCAGGCCAAGATCGCCGAGGTGGAGCAGGCGCTTGGCGGCAACGGCCGCATCCTGGTGCGCGAAAGCGGCACGGAGCCGGTGCTGCGCGTGATGGTGGAGGCCGGCAGCGACGAGATCTGCGAACAGTATGTGGATGCCGTGATCAGCGTGATCAAGCAGAAGGGCCACATCGAGTACCTTTAATTCAGTATCAGACGACAGAAAGGAATCATTGCCGCCATGCGCGTAGTCATTCAGGACAATTACGAGCACATGAGCCTGTGGGCCGCTCACTATATCGCAGATAAGATCAACAGCCACAGGGAAGCCCGCCCCTTCGTGCTGGGCCTGCCGACCGGCTCCTCCCCCCTGGGCGTATACAGGGAGCTGATCCGCATGAACCAGGCGGGGGAGTTAAGCTTTTCCAACGTGGTCACCTTCAACATGGACGAATACCTGGGCCTGCCCCATGAGCATGACCAGAGTTACTGGTACTTCATGCACGACAATTTCTTCGATCACCTGACGGACATGAAGCCCGAAAACATCAACATCCTCAACGGCATGACCGACGACCCGGAGGGGGAATGCCGCCGCTACGAGGAAAAGATCGCCTCCTATGGCGGGATCGACCTGTTTATGGGCGGCATCGGGGTGGACGGCCATCTGGCCTTCAACGAGCCGTATACGTCGCTGACTTCCCGTACGGGCGTCAGGAACCTGACGACGGATACCCGCATCGTCAACAGCCGCTTCTTTGGCAACGACCCCGAAAAGGTACCGGCCCAGGCCCTGTCCGTCGGCATCGGCACGGTGACGGATTCCAAAGAGGTCCTGGTGCTGATCAGCGGCCATAATAAGGCCCGCGCCCTGGCGGCCGTGGTCGAGGGCGGCGTCAGCCAGAAATGGACCTGCAGCGCCCTGCAGCTGCACAATGGCGCCATCATCGCCTGCGACGAGGAAGCCTGCGGCGAACTGACGGTGGACACCTACAAGTATTTCCTGGATATCGAAAAGAACGAAAGGCTGTAAAAAGCTTTAAGCCCATCATAAAGCGGCGCTCCGTGGTCCCTGAGGTCACGGAGCGCCGCTGTTCTTTTTATATCGGGTGAACGGCCTGTCAGGCGTCTTCAAAAAACTCCAGCGCGTCATACCAGGTCAGCGACCGGGCGACGTCGTGGCCGAACTCTTTTTCGAGGGTCTGGTAGCACCGGGTCATGCAGGGCTCCCGGCCCTTCATGTCGTGCGTGTCGGTAGATACGTAGTCCAGCAGCTGCTCTTTGATCAGCTGCCCGAGCCACCGCCGGCGCAGGAAGGGCTGCTTGTCCACGAAGGTGTGGCAGTTGACCTGCAGACGGACGCCGAAGTCCTCCTTCATCTGGCGGACGTGCTTAAGGTTATTCATGGCCTCATAGCGCTCAATGTGGGCGAACACCGGGCGGTAGCCGGCGTTGCGGACCTTCTGGGCGGCCTCCTGCATGCGCTCGAGCTTTTCACCGGGCACGAATTCCACCAGCGTAAAATCGCTGCCGGCCAGCGTCAGCGCCCTGCCCTCCCGCAGATACCGGGAGGCCGCGTCGGTGTAGAGGATCTCATGGCCGGTGTACAATTCCATCTCCCAGCCCTGCGATTTAACAAAGGCCTGGGCCTGGGCAAAGTGGGCCTGATAGTCCTCCATGGGGAAATGGCGCTGGCTGGGGGTGATGTGGGAGGTGGAAATGAGCTTCGTGACCCCGTCCTCGTGCAGCGCGGTCAGCAGCTTTTCCATCGCTTCCTGTGTTTTGCAGCCGTCGTCCACGCCGTAGACGAAGTGGTTGTGCATGTCGATATACATGAATGAAAAGGACTCCTTACCTGTCAATAAAAGCCCCCGGACGGGTAATCGGCGCCGGCACCGTATTTGAGCTGATTGAGGACCTTCCGGATGGCGTCGGTGGTCTGGGCGATCTTGCGGCGGGTCTCCTGGATGCGGGACTGCACTAAAAAGTCCGCCACGAAGCCGTCAAAAAAGTAGTCCGCAAAGGACAGGAAATCCCCGCCCAGCGCCCAGCCGTCCGGCATGTCTATGTCGCTGAGCTCGGTGCGGAAGCGGGCCAGATCGTCCCGCGCGTCCTCCAGATAGCGAGCGGCCTCGCTCATGCGGGAGCGCTTGATGAACGTGGTCAGCATCCCGCCGCCCAGCATATCGACAAGCCCCCAGTTCTTCGCGCTGGACAGGGACTTTTCCGCCGCGGCCAGGCTGGACAGGGCCCTTTCGCCCGCGGCGATGGCCTCGTTGACTTCTTTTTCATGGTCGTACACGCTCAATTCTCCTCCTGTTCGGTCGTTCAGGACGATCCTATTATAAACAATTTCGCGGCGGAGCGCAAGAGGCCCTGAAAATACAAGGCAGTCCGCAGCCCGCAGGAGGAGACTGACGAAAAAAACCCGGAGGGATCGCTTCCTCCGGGCCATAGTTCTAAACAGGTTTTTTCGGTCTGTTATTCCTTGACGCCGCCCAGGGCCACGCCGGCGATGATGTACTTGCTGAACACAAAGTACACGATGATCAGCGGCAGCGCCGTCAGGGTAAGGCCTAAGTAGATGGAGCCGTATTCCGTGCGGTAGATATCACCGCGCAGCTCCTGCACCATCATAGGCAGGGTCTTAAGACCCGGGTCGGTAAACAGCATCAAGGGAGTCAGATAGTTGTTCCAGGACCCGATGACAGCCATGATGCCCATGGTAGCCATCGCGGGCACCATGATGGGCAGGATGATGCTGTTGAAGGTGCGGATCTCGCCGCAGCCGTCGATGCGCGCGGCCTCAACCAGAGACAGCTGGAGGTTGGCCTCCAGGTACTGCCGGAAGAAGAACACCGTGGAAGCGGCGGCGATGGACGGGATGATCAGCGCCAGGCGGTTGTTGACCCAGTGCAGCTGGTACATGAACATGAAGAAGCCGGTGCCGGTGACCTGGCCGGGGATCATGATGATGGCCAGCACGACCGCGTAGAGGAACTTGTTGCCCTTGAACTGGTACACCTTGAAGCCGTAGGCCGTCATGGCGGAGAAATACACGCTCAGGATGGTGGAGCCAAAGGCGATGATCGCGCTGTTCTTGAAGCCGATGGATACGTCGAAGTTCTTGGTGGCCAGCACGTTCCAGTTATACTGCAGGTAGTTGCCGGGGATCAGGCTCACGCCCTGCTGGATGGCCTGGCTGGAGCGGGTGGCGTTGACGATCATGATCCAGAACGGGACGATGGCCAGGGCGCTCAGGCAGGAGCAGAACACGTAGATCATGCTCCGCTTGGAGTTATGCACGCCCTGCACATGGGCCGCGAAGGAAATGATAGAGCCGGCGACGACCATCAGCACCACGGGCACATGCAGGGTGGCGTTGCCGTAGGGGAGCTTGATGGGGAAGGCGGCCAGCCGCAGGATGCTGTAGCAGGCCAGGATGATGCCGAACAGCTGGGTGAAGGACGCGATGGTGTACAGCTTGCTGGCGTCCTTATTGCCCGCCAGCACCACCAGGCCGATGGAGATGATGAAGAGGCCCAGGGCCACCCAGACGCAGGCGTAGTACACGGGGAAGTTCCAGTTGTAAATCTTGAACTGGTTGACTACCTGCATGTCGATCTCAAGCTCAGCGGGGAGCTTGCCGGGAAGCAGGGCGTAGGAAAGGCCGTTGGCACTGTTGGCGCTTGCGGCAGCCTGCTCGGCGATCAGCGCGTCCAGTTTATCCTGTTCCTTCTGAACCTTGTCGCGCTGCTTCTGGATGTCCGCCTCGGACTTTTTTCCGCCGGCGATCCAGCGGTCGAGCTGAGACTGCGCGCTTTCCACTTTGCCCTGCTGCTTTTCGATATCGGCGGCCATGGAAGCGGAGGAATTATCATTGAAGGTGGCGATGGGCAGGAACATGCCGATGATGGCGATGCACATGAAGACGATCACGATGATCTTGCGTGTCTTTTTCATACCTTCGCCACCTTCTTTCCGGCCTTCTGCGGCTTGGGCTCATGCTCGTTCAGTACGTAGCGGATCAGCAGGGAGCCCACGATGATGATCCCGAACAGGACGACGGAAGCGGCGGAAGCCATGTTGAAGTTGCGGCTGCCGGTGAAGCCCTGGGTGTAGATGAAGCGGGCCACGGTGTTGGTGGTCTCGTTCGGGTTGCCCTGGGTCATCATGTGCGGGATATCGAACATGGTCAGACCGCCGACCAGGGAGGTCGTCAGGTTGTAGACCAGGATGGGCTTGATCAGCGGCAGGGTGATCTTCCAGAAGGTCTGGCGGGAGGAGCAGCCGTCCACCAGCGCCGCCTCAAACAGGGAGGGGTTGATGCCCGAGATACCGGCGATCATGATGATCATGGTATTGCCGCACCACATCCACCACTGGATGAAGGAAATCAGGCCGCGGCTCCAGGCTACCGAGCGGAAGTATTCCACCGGCATATTGGAAAGGCCGGCCGTCTGGATGAAGGTGTTTACCGGGCCCACAGGGTACGCAAAGAAGCTCATGAACAGCATACCGATGGTAGCCGCGGTGATGATGTTGGGCATGAAGATCGTGACCTTGAAGAAGCCCTGGGCCTTGAGCCTCATCCGGCTGTCGGTAAACCAGGAGGCCAGGATCAGCGCCAGACCCAGCTGGGGCACAAAGTTGAAAAACCAGATGATGATCGTGTTGCCCAGCGCGCCCCAGAATTTTGCGTACACCAGGCTGTTCGGGTCGAACAGCTGGCGGAAGTTTTCAAAGCCGATGATGTTGTTGTTCAGCACCTTTTCCCAGCCGACGGCGTCGGTCAGGGAGGTACGGAAGGTGAAGAAGATCGGATACAGCTGGAAGATCAGAAAGGTGATGAAGAAGGGCGCAATAAAGATATAGCCCCAATGGCTGTAATTAACACTTTTTGACTTTGGTTCACTAATAGCTTTCGACTTGCCAGCACTAAAAGGCTTGTAAATATATATTAACACGCCAGCAACAAAAAGGAGAATAATTCCAACAATAAGGAAAGCTACTCTATGTCTTGTGTAATATACAACAAAGTTATTTCCAGTACCGAGCAGAGTAGCAAAGTCGATAGCAGCATCAATTTGTGCGGTTGTGAGATTAGTCTCTTTGGATGCATGTGAATACCTTACGAAGCCATCTATTGACAATCCTACAAGCACGATGCCCAAAGCAAGAGCAATGATTATGAATGCCGTTAAGACTTTATGTGCTCTTTCTGCAATACTATGGTCTTGCAAAGTCAGATCCTCCTTTCTCTATGCAAACTTCTTCCCGTTTACACAGGAAACGGGGCTGCCCCCGCCGTCAGGCAAGAGACAGCCCCGCGAGGTTACCTTACAGTAACCAGTTGACCGGGCGCAGCCGATTATTCCACGGTGATGGTGGTGATGGCGGCGGCAACAGCGGTCTTGAAGTTCGCCAGAGCGGTGTCGAGGTCAACTTCGCCGCGCTCATAGGGCGTGGTCACGTTGTCGCTGAACAGGGTGTTGATGGTGCTGTCATATTCGCTCATCAGGGAGCCGTTGGCCAGAGCCGCGGCGGAAGCGAAGATGGCATAGTGATCCTGGCCGCCCAGGAAGGGGTTCGGGGTGCCGCCGTTGGCCAGGATGGTCTCCACAGCCTTGGCAGAACCGACGAAGTCGCCGCTGTCGGCAGCGTACTGCACCAGCCAGTCCTCATTCAGGGAGAAGAAGTAGATCAGGTCGTGCATAGCGGCCTTCTTGGCGTCGTCCGCCTGAGCGGCCTTCGCGGCGTTGATGCCCATCCAGGTGCCGCCCCAGCTGTAGGCCACAGGGCCGTCAACCAGACGCCAGTCACCATAGGTGCCGTTTTCAGTAGCGTTCTTGATGTTCTCTTCGGAATCGGGGTTCTCAGCATCCCAGCCGGCAACGCAGTTGGGCTTCAGGGTGTAGTGCAGACCCCAGGTGGGCAGGAAGTAGCACAGGGTCTCGTTGTCGCCGCGCATACCGGCGAACCAGATCTCGGACCAGGCGCCGCCCTTCTGGGTCAGGTCGTCTTCGTACAGAGCCTTGCACAGCTCTTCGTAGTCCAGCAGTTCGTCGTCGATGACCAGCTTGCCGTCCACGACCCAGGGCTCGCTGCGCTGATACTGATAGGCGTTCCAGACGTCGCCGGAGCCGGTGATCATCTTGCAGGCGCCTTCAGACTTTTCCTTCAGTTCCTGAGCGGTTTCAAGGAAGGTATCCCAGTCAGAAACCTTCTCCTGGAATTCTTCGGGAGAGGTGACGCCCAGGTACTTTTCAGCCAGGGAAGCACGATACATAAGAACGCCGGGGGTGGACTGCCAGCTCAGGCCCTTCTGGACGCCGGCAGCGTTCTGGCCGATCTGAGCCATGACGGGGAAAGCGGTTCCCAGTTCTTCATCGGTGAAGCCGATGCTCTTGAGGTCGCCGGTCCAGTCGGATTCGACATAGCGCTTCACGAAAGCAGCTTCCAGGGTGAAGATGTCAGGCGCTTCGGCGCTGACAGCGGCTTCCGGGACACCCAGCAGGTTGTCGACCTTGGTGACATAAGCATCGCCGTCCGTGGGATAGATCTGGAATTCGATCTCGAGTTCGGGATGATTCGGGAGATAATACTTCTCGATCATGCCCTGCAGCTCGTTGGTGAAAGACCAGACAACCAGCTTGATCTTGCCTTCTTCAGCGCTGGCGATTCCGCCGACGCAGCCCAGTACCAGCATGATGGACAGGGCCAGAGCTACGAGTTTCTTCATAATGAGAAACCTCCTTGTTTTTTTTGCGGCAGAGCCGCTATTCAAACAGCGTTGCGCTGTTCGGACCGCATTAATAGACCACACAGATCATAACGGGTATCACCAATTTCAACCAAATATATTATATCCGAACCGGAAATCGATTGCAAGCTGTTTTTTGTCATAATATGCCCATTTTTATCTCATTTTTTGCTCGATATGAACAAAAATGGGGACTTTGCGCCCTTATTCGGCGAATAAAAAACAATAAAAAAACGCCGCGTATAAAACGCGGCATTCGGGATCAGCTTTATTCTTCCGCAGCGGCTTCGGCGACCGGGGCCTTCATGGCCGGCATGGCGCGCTGCACATAGCCGCTGCGCAGGCAGCGGGTGCACACGTTGATCCGCATGGGCGTACCGCCGATGATCACGCGCACGGACTGAACATTGGGCGCCCAGATGCGGTTGGTCTTGCGGTTGGAATGGCTGACCTTATGGCCGCTCATTTTGCCCTTCGCGCAAATTTCACAATACTTTCCCATTTTGAAAATCCCCTCCTGGTCATATCACGCGCTCTCGCGCGGTACGAGTCGTCTTTGACAACCACAACATATTAGCATGTTTTCAGGCAAAAAGCAAGGGCTTTCCGGGCCGCAAAGACCGGAAAAATGCTTTTTTCGGGGAAAAATTACGCCTGTGCGCTGCCGCAGCAGGGGGGCTCAGGCTTATCCCCGTTTTCCTGAGGAGCTTCTTCGGCGGCAGTTTCCCCGCTGCAGGGCGCGTCGGCTTCACAGGCGGCTTGTTCCGCCTCCCTGGTCTCCTCAGCCTCCTGCGCGGCCTTTTCCAGGTCGCAGATCAGGCTGTCCAGGCCCTCGCGGATGTCCTTGAGGGCGTCCAGGGGCATGCCGGCCATCACGGTCAGTATGTCTTCCTTCTGAAGGCCGATATCGCCGGCTTCAAAGGCCTGTTTGAGCTTTTCCACGGCGCCGCGGGTCGCCTGAGCGGCCTGCTCGTAGCTGTCCTTGCCCTTTTCGGCCAGCTGATCCAGCATCTCCTGGGATTTTTCAAGCCCGGTGCTTACGGCGCCGAAGCCGGCCATGACGATCTTTTTGAGGCTGTCCTTGATTTCACTCATGGGTCTTTCCTTTCCGGGGCGGACGGTGCCGGCCCCTGGTCGATGGGGGATAGGGCGGGGCTGCCGGTCAAAGAGGACGCGCCGGGTTCCGGCAGCGCCTCGGCGCTGCGCAGGCGGCTTTCGATGGTGCGGGTGGCGGCGGCCGCCCGGTCGATGCTCTCTGTAGCCTGCCGCATGCGGGCGCGGGCCGCTTCCAGCAGCTCGCAGAAGCGGGCAAAATCCTCCTGCAGGTGGTTGAGCGTCTGCCACACCTCGCGGGAGCGCTGCTCCACCTGCAGGGTGCGGAAGCCCACCTGCAGGCTGTTGAGCAGGGCGCTCAAGGTGGTGGGGCCGGCGATGATGACGCGGTATCTGGTCTGAAGCGTTTCACTGAGCCCCTGGATGCGCAGCGCCTCTGCGAAAAGCCCCTCCACAGGCAGGAACATGACCGCGAAATCGGTCGTGTGGGGCGGGCAGATGTACTTGCCGCTGATCCTTTTGCCCTCGGTCACAAGGGCATCCTCCAGGGCCTTGCGGGCGGCCCTGATCTGTTCGCGGCCGCCGTTTTCGTTTTCCTCCAGCAGCCGCTCGTAGGTGCTTAAGGGGAATTTGGAGTCGATGGGCAGGTAGACCTTTTCCCCGGTCCTGCCGGGCAGCACCACGGCGTATTCCACCCTGAGGGGGCTTTCGGGGACGACCTGGACGTTTTCTTCGTACTGCCCGGGGATCAGCACCTGGCCTATCAGCGCGCCCAGCTGCATTTCGCCCCAGATGCCGCGGGTCTTCACGTTGGTCAGCACCTTTTTAAGGTCGTCCACGCCGCCGGCCAGCGTCCGCATCTCGCCCAGGCCGCGGCTGACGGATTCCAGCTGGGAGGAAACGGCGCGGAAGCTTTCGGCCAGCCGCTTGTCAAGCGTCGTCTGCAGCTTTTCGTCCACCGTCTGCCGCATCTGGTCGAGCTGCCGGGCGTTTTCCTGCCTGAGGGCGTTCAGGGACTGATCCATGGTGTCCCGCAGCTTTTCCACCTGCGCGTCGGTCTGTGAAAGCCTTTGGGCCAGCGCCCCGGCCAGCTGGGCCGAGCGCGTTTCGCCGGCGCGGTCCAGCCGCTCTATCCGGCCGTCCATGGCGGTGAAAAGGGCCTGATGGCGGCGCTCGGTCTCGTCCGTTTCCAACGTCACCTGCCTGGACAGGTTGCCCAGCAGGCTCTGCGCCTCTTCGCGGGACATAAAGGAGCGGGCGTTTTTTTCATCCGTTTCGGCCTGCGCCCTCAAAAGCCTTTCGGATAAGGCGCGCAGCCTTCTTCTGTGGCTTATCGACTGCGCGATCACAAGCACGGTCAGCAAGGCCGTAAGCAAAACGGCGGCGGCCGCCAGATAAGGCGTCCAGGCGCTCGGATCGGCCATGGGCTACACCTCTCTCCGGCCTTCCAGGGCCTTGGCCAGCGTCACCTCGTCGGCGTATTCCAGGTCGCTGCCCACAGGCACGCCGTGGGCGATGCGGGTCACGCGCACGCCTAAAGGCTTGATCAGCCGGGCTATGTAGGTGGCGGTGGCTTCGCCCTCTATATCCGGGTTGGTGGCCAGGATGACCTCCTGGATATCCTCCCGGGACAGGCGCTCCAACAGCTCCCGGATGCGGATGTCGTTGGGCCCCACCCCGTTCATGGGGGAAAGGGTTCCGCCCAGCACGTGATAGACGCCCCGGTAGTCCTGCATCCTTTCAAGCGCCGCCACGTCCCGCGGGTCCCTCACCACGCAGATCTGGCCGTTATGCCGGGCGTCGCTTGAGCAGATGGGGCAAAGCTCCTCTTCGGTGTAATTGCCGCAGGTCTTGCAGAAGCGCACGGCCTTTTTCCCCTGCCAGATGGCGGCGGCCAGCTCGTGCACCTGATCCTCCGGCAGGGATACGATGTGGTAGGCCAGACGCTGGGCGGTCTTTTGGCCTATGCCGGGCAGGCGCGCCAGCTGGGCGGCCATGCGGGAAATGGGCTCGATCTGGCTGGCCATATCAGAACAGGCCGCCCATACCGGCGGGCGCCATGGAGCCCATGGTGTCCTCGCGGTCCTTGTCGGCGGCGCGCAGGGCCTCGTTGACGGCGGCCATCACCATGTCCTGAAGCATTTCCACGTCCTCAGGGTCCACCGCCTCGGGCTGGATGGTGAGCTCCAGCAGTTCATGCTTGCCGGATACCCTGCATTTGACGGCCCCGCCGCCCGCGGCGGCCTCGTATTCCTTCTGCTCCAGGGCTTCCTGGGCCTGCGTCAGCTTTTCCTGCATTTTCTGGGCCTGGCGCATCAGCTGCTGCATGTTGCCGCCGGGAAACCCGCCGAAATTGTTCCTCATGGATATCTCCTCCTTGTGTTAACGGCCGCGCGGTCACAAGCGGCCTGATTGTCCGTTTGAACGGAGGCTTTCCTCCGTTTATGGGATTGTATCATAAAAACCGCGAAAGGAAAAGAAAAACCTTTTGGCTGATTGACACAGGGGCCCCGCTGTGCTATCATGATTTTCGGCGGGAGACCGCCGCAAACAGCATAGCCGATAAAGTGTCTTTAGGGCAGGGTGAGGCCTCGGTGCCGATTCCCGACCGGCGGTATAGTCCGCGACCCGCATCCTACATGGTGCGGCTGACCCGTGTGCAACTCCGGGACCGACAGTACAGTCTGGATGGAAGAAGACAGCCGTGATACAATCCGGTGAATGTATCCGCTCGCCTCTGAAGCACTTCTTTGGAGGCGGGCTGTATTATTAAGGAGGTACATTCCCTATGAAAAAGTATGATACCAGACGCCTGGTGACCCTGGCCATGCTGGCGGCCATCGCCTTCGCCGCGGTGGCCTTCATCCGCATCCCCGCGGTCCAGTTCCTCAAGTACGAGCCCAAGGACGTCGTCCTCGCCATCACCGGCCTGCTGTTCGGGCCCGCGGACGCGCTGATGGTGACGGTGGTGGTTTCCCTGGTCGAAATGGTGACGATATCGGACACCGGGCTTATCGGCCTTTTGATGAACGTCATTTCCTCCGCGTCTTTCGTGCTTGTGGCCTCCGCCCTGTACAAGAAAAACCGCACCCTCAAAGGCGCGGTCATCGGCCTGATCGCGGGCGTGCTCATCATGACGGCCGTCATGGTGCTGTGGAACTATCTGATCACGCCGATCTATCAGGGTGTGCCGCGCAGCGTCGTGGCGGGGATGCTGGTGCCCGTTTTCCTGCCCTTCAACCTGATCAAGGGCAGCCTGAACGCGGGGCTTACGATGCTTTTGTACAAGCCGGTCGTGCAGACGCTCAGAAAGGCCCATCTGGTGCCCGAAAGCGAAAAAAAGACGGCCGGCGGCCGCTCCGGCAGGGTGAGCGTTTACGTGGCGCTGGTGTCGGTGTTCGTGATTGCGACCTCCATCCTTCTTATGCTGGCGGTCGGCGGAAAGCTGTGATTGAACGTGCTGTATGAACTGACAGGGCCGGTGGTGCACGGCCGGGGAAAGGGCGCTGCGGCGGGCTTTCCCACGGCCAACCTGGCCCTCATGGAAGGGGAGCTTCTGCCCCCGGCCGGCGTGTACGCGACCCGCGCGGAGCTTTCCTGCGGGGTGTTTACGGGCGTGACCAACGTGGGCACCCGCCCCACGGCGGACAGCCGGGAGGACGTCACCGTGGAAACCTGGCTTCCCGGGTTTTCGGGAAACCTCTACGGGGAGCAGATCCGCCTTCATTTCCTTCACTGGCTGCGCGGCATCAGCCGTTTTCCCGATATGGCCGCGCTCAAAAGGCAGATAGACCTGGACGCCCAGGAGGCGCAAAGCTGGGCCGGGCGCTTTCCTGACGGCATCGGCTTTTTCACCTTCTCGGCGGAGGAAACGCGCGGGCTTTCCCAAAGGCTGGCGCCGCTTCTTCCTACGGGCAGCGTCGTGGTGCTCAGGGGGGAGATGGGCGCCGGCAAGAGCGAGTTTTCCCGCGGTCTTGCCCGCGGCATGGGGATCACCGGCCCCGTGCCCAGCCCCACCTTCACCATCCTGAACGAATATGATGAAGGAAGTCTTCCTTTTTATCATTTCGACTGGTACCGGGTGTCGGACGAAGAAGAGCTGTTGGAAATAGGCGCGCCCGACTATCTGCCGGGCCGGGGGGTGACGGCGGTCGAATGGGCGGAAAGGGCAGAGTCCCTTCTGCCGGCTAAAAGGCTCGAGGTTTTCCTGCAGCCCGTCGGCGAAAACGCCCGGCTGATCCTCTTTTCCGCCCTGGGCGGGGCGGAAAATCCCGCGCTCCGATTGAAGGAGGATTTCTCATGCTGATCTTTGCGCTGGATACCTCCGGCCCCACCGCCGGGGTGGCGCTGAACCTGGACGGCGGGACGGTCTATGAGGCCGTCGTCCGCAACAAGCTGACCCACAGCGAATCCATCATGCCCATGGCGGAGGAGGCCTTTTCCCGCGCCGGCTTTTCGGTGAAGGATACGGATTATTATGCCGTGGTCACCGGCCCCGGCTCCTTTACCGGCGTCCGCATCGGCGTGACGGCGGTCAAGGCGATGGCGCACGCCGCGGGAAAGCCCTGCGTGGAGATCCATGCCCTGGAAGCCATGGCCAGGAGCGCCGGGTATCCCGGAGGCTTTGTCTGTCCCATGCAGGACGCCCGGGCGGGGCAGGTCTACGCCGCGCTGTTTGAAGGGGCGGAGCAAAGGCTGACTGACAGGCCGGCCGCCCTTGCCGATATGCTGGAAACGGTTTTTGCGCAGGCCGGAAACAGGCCCGTGCTTTTCACCGGCGACGGCATGCTCGCCCACCGGGACGAAATAAAGGACCTTTACCAAGGCGTCTGCCTGCTGGCGCCGGCGGAAAGCTGCTTCCTGCGCCCCGCCGCCGCCGCGGCCCTGGCGGCGGAAAGGACGGACCGCGCCGTGCCGGACGCCAACCTTCATCCCTATTACCTGAGGCCCCCGCAGGCCGTGCGGCAAAGGAACCTGGTGGAACGCTATGGATAAGAAGGAAGCATCAGGCGTCCTCATCCGCCGCATGACCCTGTCAGACGTGGACGCGGTGTTTGAAATAGAGCGCGCCACCTTTCTTACGCCCTGGTCCCGCCGGGACTTTGAGCATGAAATGACGCAGAACGTCTGCGCCAGGTATTTAGTGGCCGAAAAGAACGGAGCCATCGTGGCCTTCGCCGGGGCGCACATCATCCTGGACGAGGGCCATATCACCAACATCGCCGTCAGCGCTCCCGAAAGGGGCCTGGGCATCGGCCGGAAGATCACCTGGGCGCTGCTTCAGTACGCTTCGAACCTCGGCGCTTCCTACCTGACGCTGGAGGTGCGCGAAAATAACGAGCCCGCGAAAAACCTCTATCGCTCACTGGGCTTCGTCCGCGTCGGCATCCGGAAAAAATACTACGAGGATACCGGCGAGGACGCCTGGATCATGGTCTGCGACCGCCTGCCTCCCGCGCAGGAAGGATTCGAGGAGCCCGAAACCGTGAGGGAATGATTCTTGCTCCCCCCAGCCAATTCCTGAACCGTCTGCGGCGTCATTCATGGGCGGGGCAGCTTCGGGAAACCCGCCGCCGTGCCCTCATTTTCCCCGCCGTCCTTCCTGACGGCGGGCTTTTCGTTCGCCTTCCGTTCATGGGCAGAAATTCCGATTGACGTTTTTTCCTTAAAAAGCTATAATGATACGGTATTTTTGCCGGAAAGGGGGAGGACGCGTTTTGAAAAAGAGCATCCTGGGGCTGTCGTTCGGCGTGCTGCTGATGCTTTTGATGTGCGCGGCCATGATCTCTCCCCCGGCACAGGAGGAAACCGCTGCGGCGCCCCGCGTGCCGGAAGGAAGGGCCATGTTCCTTCTGCCGTCCTGCCCGCCTCCCGCCGCGCAGGAAACGGAAAAGCCGAAGCAGCCGGCGCAGAAAATGCATATAGCGGCTTCTGCTTTGCAAAGCGGCCGGACGCCCGTCCGTCTGAGCGCTGACGCCAATGGCGTCCCCATCCTGGAGGTCACCTACCGCCGCTCCAATTTCCGCGCCTTCCATTTTTCGGACGAGGCCGGGTAGGAGCTTCCTTCCCGCCCCGGATGAAATACCCTCAGTAATATAATGAAAGAAGGACGAGTGTTTATGTCAAAGCCTCAAAAAACGCGCAAGCCGATGGCGAACAAGACCAAGGGCGCCATCGTGCTGTGCGTGATGCTGTGCATTACCGTGGTACTGGGCATCCTGTCCGTGACAGGCATGACCCTGCCGCCGGATGGGCTGTATAAGCTCCTGCCCTGGGTGCCCACCAGCGCCGAAAAGTGGCCCGAATCCATCGACCTGGGGCTGGACCTGCAGGGCGGCGTCTTCGTTGAATACTCCGCCGCCAAGCCCGAGGATATGGACGACGGCATGTTCTCCTACCTGGTCAGCAGCACCATGGACGTCATCCGCAACCGTCTGACCGAGAAGGGCTACACCGAAGCCACCGCTTCCGCCCTGGGCGCGGACGGCATCCGTGTGGAGATCCCCTCCGTGACCGACCCCAACGCCGTGCTCGACCTGATCGGTTCCCCGGCGCTGCTGGAGTTCAAATCCCCCGAGGGCGATACCTTCATGACCGGCTCGAACGTCCGCAACGCCTACGCGACCACCAAGCAGGAAAACAACAGCATCGCCAACAACTTCGTGGTCGCCTTTGAACTGGACGCCGAGGGCACCAAGCTGTTCGCCGATATGACCAGCGCCAACATCGGCAAGACCATCGCCATCTACCTGGACGGCCAGCAGATCATGAACCCCACCGTCAACTCGGCCATCACCGAGGGCCGCGGCATTATCGAAGGCCAGTTCACGCAGGAGCAGGCCCAGGCCCTGGCCATTCAGATCCAGTCCGGCGCCCTGCCGCTGACGCTGACCCAGCAGAAGGTGGACACCATCTCCGCCACCCTGGGCGTGGACGCGCTGCAGACCTCTCTGACCGCGGCCGCCATCGGCATCCTGCTGGTCATGCTGATCATGATCATCCGCTACCGCCTCAGCGGCGTCGTCGCCTCCTGGGCGCTGATCCTCTACATCATCATCCTGTTCTGGTTCGTGGCCATCCTGCCCGGCTTCCAGCTGACCCTGCCCGGCATCGCCGGCGTCATCCTGGGTATCGGCATGGCGGTCGACGCCAACGTGGTCATCTTCGAGCGCTTCGGTGAAGAGCTGGCGCTGGGCCGCAACACTAAGGCGGCCGCCCGCATGGGCTTCAAGAACGCCTTCTCCGCCATCCTGGACGCCAACGTAACCACCCTGATCGCGGCCATCGTGCTGATGATCTTCGGCACCGGCTCCGTCCGCGGCTTTGCCAACATGCTGGCCCTGAGCGTGGTCTGCTCCATGTTCACCGCCATCATCATCAGCCGTATCCTGCTTACCAACATGATCAAAGTCATCCCCGACAAGCCCGGGCTGTTCTCGGCCAAGGCTCTTAAGAAGGAGGCGCAGTAACATGAAATTGCAAAAACGCGCCAGAACTTGTCTGTGCATTTCCGTGGGCCTCATGCTGCTGGCCCTGATCCTTTCCATCTTCGGCCTGGGCATCAACCGCGGCATCGACTTTGAAGGCGGCCTTTCCATCGTCTACAAGATGGGCGGCGCCTTTGAAAACGCCGATGTGGAAACGGCCCTTAAAAACGCCGGCATCTCCGAGTACCAGATCGCCAAGGCCGGCGCCGACCAGTCCGAGCTGCAGCTGCGCATCAAGGCCCTGGAGGGCGAAACGGCCGTGCATGAACTGCGCGAAAAGCTGGAAGCGGAGCTTTCCGCCAAGTACACTGAAATGAAGACCAACGAGGCCACCGTGTCCTATGTGGGCGGCGTCGCCAGCGGCACGCTGCTCAGGAACGCCATCTGGTCCGTGGTGGCTGCCGCTGCCGCGATGCTCATCTATATCGCGCTGCGCTTTGACTTCAACATGGGCGTGGCCGCCGTATTCGGCATCGTGCACGACGTGCTGATCATGCTGTCCTTCATGGTGTTCGCCCGCTCCTTCGTGCAGATGAACTCCACCTTCATCGCCGCCATGCTGACCATCGTCGGCTATTCCATCAACAACACCATCATCATCTTCGACCGCATCCGCGAGAATCACCGCAAGGCCGCCTACGCCAGTCTTGCCCGCGAGGAGGTCGTCACCATCTCCGTCAAGGAGAGCCTGGGCCGCACCATCAACACGACCCTCACCACCCTGGTCACCATCCTCTGCCTGTACATCCTGGGCGTGGCCAGCATCAAGGAATTCGCGCTGCCCATCATCGTCGGCATCCTGGCCGGCGTGTACAGCGCCAACCTGATCAACGGCTACATCTGGGCCGCGCTGACTGAGCTGCGCGCCAGCCGCGCCGCGCAGAAGAAGGCCGCCAAGGCATAACACTTCATCCACCGGGGAGGCCGTCCGTAAAAAGACGGCCTCTCTTTCCATATCGATTGCCGGAAGAAAGGAGGCCTTTTTCATGCAGCGGTTCCTTAAAAGAAGCGAAAACACGGATGAACTGCGTTTGCCCGGTCTGCCCGGGTGGCTCAGCGACCTTCTGATCGCCCGCGGCATGGATACGCCCGACAAGGCGCGCGCCTTCCTTTTTCCGGAAAGCCGGGGCTATAACGACCCCTTCCTGCTGCACGATATGGATAAGGCTATCCGCCTGATCCACGAGGCCAGAAGAGACGGCGTCCGCGCCGTGGTCTACGGGGATTACGATGTGGACGGCATCTGCGCGTCTGCCATCATGCATCAGACGCTGTGCGTCTTCGGACTGGACGCCGCCGTCTATATCCCCGACCGGCACGAGGAGGGCTACGGCCTGAACGCGGACGCCGTGCGCTCCTTAAGCGAAAGGGCCGGCCTGCTGGTCACGGTGGACTGCGGGGTTACGGGAGCGGACGAGGTGCGGCTGGCCAGGGAGCTGGGCATGCGGGTGATCGTCACCGACCACCATACCCTTCCGCCCGAGCTGCCGGAAGCGGACGCCCTGGTGGACCCGCTTTTGCCTCCGTATCCTTTTCCCTCGCTGTGCGGGGCGGGCGTCGCGTTTCAGCTGTGCCGCGCCCTGCTGGGCCACGAGGCCGCCCTTTCCTGCCTGGACCTGGCGGCCCTGGCCACCGTGGCCGACCTGGTGCCCCTGGTCGATGAAAACCGCCTGATCGTCAAACAGGGCCTGGCCGCCCTGGAAAGGACGGAACGGCCCGGACTCAAGGCCCTCATGCAGGCAGCCGGCATCACCGGATCTCTGACCAGCGACCGAATCGCCTTTGGACTCGCGCCCCGTCTGAACGCCAGCGGAAGGCTTCAAAGCGCGCTGACCGCTCTTTCCCTCATCCAGGAGGGGGACAGCGACGAGGCGATGAAAAAGGCCATGCTGCTGGAACGCCTGAACGCAGAAAGGAAGGACCTGGAAAAGCAGGTGCTGGAAGACGCCGAAAGCCAGCTTTCCGCGTTCGATCTGTGCGAAGACCGCGCCATCGTCATCTGCGGCGAAGGCTATGAAAGCGGCGTCGTGGGCCTGGCGGCAGGCCGCCTGGCTGAAAAAACGGGTTATCCGACTGTCATCCTGGCCCGCCGGGAAGACCTGGCGGTGGGCAGCGCCCGCAGCGCCGGCGGGGTGGATATCTACAAGGCCCTGTTTGCCTGCCGGCATTTTTTCCTGCGCTTCGGAGGCCACAAACAGGCGGCCGGCATGACGCTGCGCTATGAGGATGTGCCGGCCTTCCGCCGGAAACTGAGCGAGGCTGTGCGCGCCCAGCTGAACGGCAGGCCGCTGGTCCCGACCCGCTATTATGACGCGGAGCTTTCCCTGCCCGAGGTCAGCAGGGAAACGGTGGAGCAGCTAAGACTGCTGGAACCCTTCGGCATGGGAAACCCCGAGCCGGTTTTCCTTTTGAAGGATACTGAGCTGCTGAATGCCCGCACGGTGGGAAGCGCCGGGGCTCATTTAAAGCTGCTTCTGACAGACGGTACCGTGCGCCGGGAAGCCATTGCCTTCCGCATGGGGGAATTGATGGATTCCCTGCCCCAAAGGGCGGACATTCTTTTTTCACCCACCGAAAACGCCTTCAGGGACCGTGTCAGTTACGAGTGCCGCATCAGCGCCATCCGTCCGGATATGGAATCCGTCGCGGTTCCTCCGGAAAGAATCGCCCGGGCCGCTTTGCAGGATTTTTGCACGGAGACGGAGAATATAATACCTTCAACCCTTCTGCCCTGGTCTGAGGCCCTGGCGGAGGAATGGGCCGGCGCCGGGCAGGGGACGCTTGTTTTCTGCCGAACCCGGGATACCGCTTTTTTCTGGCACCGGCGGCATCCTCAACTGGACCTTCTGACCCTGCCCGCCGGGGATACGCGGGCTTACAGCGCCGTGATCTACGGCGTAAGCGCCAGTGACATCCGGGCGCCCTACCGCCGGGTGATCCTGGCGGACGGGGATCTGACCGGAGCGGACGCCTCCCTTTTTCCTCCGCAGACCGGGAGGGTATTCCTGATCCCGCCGGCAAGCCCTCCTCTCAAAAGACTGATGGAGGACATGAGTCCTGCGGTCGATCTTCTCAGGCAGACGTACGTGGTGCTAAAAAAAGGCCCGTCCCCCCGTTCGTCACCCGATCTTGCGGAGAAGCTTGGCGTGTCCCCCGAAAGGACGGAGGCCTTGCTGGCGGTTCTTTCCCGCATGGGACTGATCGATATTTCCTTTAAACCATTTCTGATCACGCTGCCTCCCATGAAGAAAGCAGACCCGGCGGAGGATCAGCTGTTTATCACCCTGAACGCATGGAAAGGAGGCTGAGCGCGTGTCGTATACGGTATACAAGAGCCTGACCATCGAGGAGATCATGGCCCGGGTGGAAAAGGCGTACGACCAGGCCGGCGCCCAGCTGTGCCAGCGCGCCTACGAGTTTGCCTGCCGGGTACACGCTTCCCAGAAACGCAAAAGCGGGGAACCCTACATCATCCACCCGGTCTACGTCGCCAGCATCCTGACCGAGATCATGATCGACCCGCCCACCATTGCAGCGGGCTTCCTGCACGACACCGTGGAGGACTGCCCCGACGTGACGCTTTCCACCATCGAAACGGAGTTCGGCGAAGAGATCGCCCAGCTGGTGGACGGCGTCACCAAGCTGGGCAAGCTCAATTTTACCGACCGCGAGGAGCAGCAGGCGGAATCCCTGCGCAAGATGATCCTCGCCATGAGCCGGGATATCCGCGTCGTGCTGATCAAGCTGGCCGACCGGCTGCACAACATGCTGACGCTCAAGTACCAGTCGCCTGAAAAGCAGATATCCATCGCCCGGGAGACGCTGGATATTTATGCCCCCCTGGCCCACCGCCTGGGCGTATACGCCATCAAGCAGGAGCTGGAGGACCTGTCCCTTCGCTATATCGACCCGGAAGGCTACCAGGAGGTGGCCCGGCGGGTCGGCATGAAGCGGGCCGAACGGGAGGAAAGCATCCGGCTTATCAAGGAAAAGCTTTCGGAAAAGCTGACGGAGGCCCACCTGCATTTCAGCATCGACGGCCGTCCCAAGCACCTGTATTCCATCTACAACAAGATGGTCATCCGCAACAAGCCCTTTGAGGAAATATACGACCTGATCGCCGTGCGCGTGATCGTGGAGACGGTGCCTCAGTGCTATCTGGTGCTGGGCATCGTCCATACCCTGTGGAACCAGGTGCCGGGCCGCTTCAAGGATTATATCTCAGTGCCCAAGGCCAATATGTACCAGTCCCTGCACACCACCGTCATGGGCGGGAGGGACATTCCCTTCCCCTTCGAGGTGCAGATCCGCACCCGGGAAATGCACCGCGTGGCTGAGTACGGCATTGCCGCGCACTGGCGCTACAAGGAAGGCAGCAAGGACGCCCAGCTGGACAAAAAGCTGTACTGGCTCAGGCAGATCCTCGACTGGCAGTCCGAAACCAGGGACAGCCATGAGTTTATCGACAGCCTGAAGACGGATCTGTTTTCCGAGGAGGTCTTCCTCTTTACCCCCAAGGGGGACATCATCAACATGCAGCGCGGCGCGACACCTTTGGACTTTGCCTACCGCGTGCACAGCCATGTGGGCAACCAGTGCGTGGGCGCCCGCGTGAACGGGAAGATGGTGCCCCTGGATACCGAACTCAAGACCGGCGACCGGGTGGAGATCATGACCTCCCCCAACTCCAAGGGCCCCAGCATGGACTGGCTCAAGATCGTCAAGACCCAGCAGGCCAAGGCCAAGATCCGCCAGTTCTTCAAGCGCGAGCTGCGCGGGGAAAACGTGGTGCGCGGCCATGAAATGCTGGAGCACGAGGCCAGACGCCGCGGCGTCAAGCTGACGGATTATACCAAGCCCGAATACTACGAGCCCATCCTGCGCAAATACATGTTCACGGAGCTTGACGATCTGTACGGCGCCATCGGCTACGGCGGGGTCGCCGCGGTCTACGTGATGACCCGCCTGATGGACGAAAAGGCCCGCCAGGAGGAGCCGAAGCGGACGGTCCCCGTGGTTTCTTCCCCGGAGGAGCTGCCCCAGCACAAGCCTGTCGGCAAGCCCACCCAGGGCATCTACGTGGAGGGCGAGCCGGATATGCTGGTGCGCTTCGCCCACTGCTGCAACCCCGTTCCCGGCGACGACATCGTGGGCTACATCACCCGCGGCCGGGGCGTCACCATTCATAAGGCGGACTGCATCAACGCCCTGCATACAGAGCCCGAGCGCACCATCGGCGTTTCCTGGGCGGACGAGGAGCTGGGAGATTTCAGCGCCAACATCAATATCATCTGCTACGATCATCCCAGCCTTCTGGGCGAGATCACCGCTTTTGTGGACGATATGAAGCTGCCCATCACCGCCGTGGCCGTCAAGGTCAACAAGAACAAGACCTGCTCGATCATCATGACCCTCAAGGTCAAAAGCCGCGCGCAGGTGGACGAGGCCATCAAAAAGCTCCAGAAGCGCACGGACGTCATCGAGGCCTACCGAAGCGCCAAGTAAACAGATCCTGCGGGGGAATGCCCCGTCATCATACACAAGGAGATGGTAACTGTGCGTGCTGTCGTGCAGCGGGTCAGCCGGGCGGCTGTTCTGTCGGAGGGAACGGAGACCGGCCGGATCGGCGTCGGTTTTTTAGTGCTTTTGGGCGTGCAGGAGGGGGATACGGAGAAGGAAGCCGTCTACATGGCCGACAAGATCCGCAAGCTCCGCGTCTTTGAGGACGAAAACGAGAAGATGAACCTGAGCCTGGAGCAGGTCGGCGGCAGCGTCCTGCTGGTAAGCCAGTTCACCCTGCTGGGAGACGCCCGGGGCCAGAACCGCCCCAGCTTCATCCATGCCGAGGCGCC
This sequence comes from uncultured Eubacteriales bacterium, assembly GCA_902790015.1. Classification (GTDB taxonomy): domain Bacteria; phylum Bacillota; class Clostridia; order Christensenellales; family Aristaeellaceae; genus UBA4246. Next base: position 43,632 of record CADAQF010000008.1, read on the forward strand.
CGCGCGGGCGGACGAGCTTTACGAGCTGGTCCGAAAGACCCTGGCCGAAGCCGGGGTGCCGGTAGAAACCGGGGTGTTCCGCACGCATATGGAGGTGTCTTTGGTCAACGACGGCCCGGTCACCATCCTGCTGGATTCCCGCAAGCAGTTCTGACCTGCGGCTGCCGTTTTTACGATAACGCGAAAAGGCGGTAAATGACTGATGGATGCTGCGCTGTCTGTCCGCCGGCTCACCGTAGGGCCCGCGGCGGAAAACTGTTATATCGCCTGGCGGGAGGGCGCATCGTCCGCGCTGGTGATCGATCCCGGAGATGAGGGAAAACGAATCCGTGCGCTGCTTGATTCGCTTTCTCTTAGCCCCGGCGCCGTGCTTCTGACGCACGGACATTTTGACCACACAGGCGGTCTGGACGCTTTTTTGGACACGCCCCGCTATCTGCACGAAGAGGACCTGCCCATGCTCAACGATTCCCGTTTGAACGCGAGCTTTTTGGCCGGGGACGAGCGTCCGCGCCCCGAAGACGCCCTGCCTGTAAGGGAAGGGGACACGCTTTATCTGTGCGGGCTCAACGTATCCGTGCTTCACACGCCCGGACATACGCGGGGAAGCGTTTGCTATTCTGTGGAGGATCAGGCGCTTTTTACCGGAGATACCCTTTTTCGGGGCAGCTGGGGCCGGACGGACCTGTATGGCGGGGACTCGACGCAGATGGCACAATCCCTGAGACGGCTTTTGACCTTTTCGCGGGATCTGCCCGTTTATCCCGGCCATGGCCCCAAAACCACGCTTTTTTCCGAGAGAGGACTTTTATGGAACTTCTGATCGCGACGGACTGGCCGCAGTTTGCCAACGACCTGGCCGACGTGGCGCGGATATTCTACGGCGCGCTCTCCTACCGCACGGTGCCCTTTGCGGATGCTTCCCAGACGGAGCTTACGGAGGATACCCTGCTGCTGATCCATCGGGAAAGTGCAGAATCCGGCCGCGTGAAGGTGCTGCTTGAGGCGCGGGGCCGGGTGGGGGACACCGCGGCGGAGACTTATGAAAAATGCGCCGATCCTCTTTCAGAAAAGCGCCTGCATAAGCGGGCGCTCAAGCTGGCGCTGTACAGGCTTTTAAAAAATGCTTCCGGTATCACGCCTCCCTGGGGGTCGCTGACGGGCATCCGCCCTACCCGCCTGGTCTGGGCCGAAATGGAAAAGGGGCAGACGCTTGCGCAGGCGGTGGACACAGTCCGCCGGGTGTTTGATGTAAGCCCGGAAAAAGCTGCCCTGCTGCGGGAAATCGTATCCAGCCAGCAGACGCTGCCAAAGCCTTCCGGCCGGGAAACGGAAATATATGTCGGCATCCCCTTCTGCGTGACCCGCTGCGCCTACTGCAGCTTTTTGAGCGGGGAGCTGGGGGACGGCAGGCTGGTGGAGCCTTATGTGGCCGCCCTTCTTAAAGAAATTGCCTTTGTTAAGGAGATGCTTAAAGAAACCGGCCTTTCCGTGTCCACCGTCTATGTGGGCGGGGGGACGCCCACGGCGCTGCCGGCTGAAGCGCTCCGGCAGGTTCTTCTTGCGCTTGAGCCGCTGGCCGTAGGACGTGAGTTCACCGTGGAGGCCGGCCGGCCGGACACCATCACCCGGGAAAAGCTAAAGGTCATCATGGATTCCGGAGCTTCCCGCATATCTGTAAACCCCCAGACCTTTCACGATGAAACCCTTCGCCGCATCGGCCGAGCCCATACCGCAAAGCAGACCGAAGAGGCCTTTTATCTGGCCCGGGAGATGGGCTTTCGGGATATCAATATGGACCTGATCGCGGGCCTTCCGGGGGAGGATCTGCCCATGTTCGAGGAGACCCTCCGCCGGCTTTCGGCCCTTCAGCCGGACAGCGTTACCGTACATACCCTTTCCATCAAGCATTCAAGCGTCCTGCATCTTTTCGGCGCCCCGCTGCCCGACGGGGAGATGGTGGCCCGGATGCAGCATCTGGGCAGGGAAGCCGCGCACGCCATGGGTCTTAAGGCGTATTACCTCTACCGGCAGAAATATATGGCCGGCGCCCTTGAAAACGTGGCCTACGCAAGGCCCGGCCTTGAATGCCTGTACAACGTGCGCATGATGGAGGAGACCGGCCATGTGCTGGCCCTGGGCGCAGGGGGCATCTCCAAGCGCGTCTGGCCCTCCGGCGGCAGGATCGCCCGCGCCCCCAACGTGGGCAATATCGAGGAATACATCGCCCGGGTGGACGAAATGTGCGAAAGGAAACGGGCGCTTTGGGCGTAAAGTTTCTGCCACATTTTCTTCTTGCCAAGAAACTCAAAAAAAGATACAATATAGCCAATGAAATCCCGGATCTGAACAAGGAGGCAAGGATATGACTATCGATGAAATCATGAGCCAGGCCAAGGAAAAAATGACCAAGACCAAGGAATACTTTCAGAAGGACATGCAGTCCCTTCGCGCCGGCCGCGCCAACCCCCAGATTCTGGACAAGATCGTGGTGGATTATTACGGCGCTCAGACGCCCCTGAGGCAGCTGGGCAACGTGATGGCCCCCGAACCCAGGCTTCTGACCATTTCCCTGTACGATCCCAAGGCCATCTCCCTGGTGGAAAAGGCCATCCAGAAGAGCGACCTGGGCCTCAACCCCTCCAATGACGGCAAGATCATCCGCTTGGTGGTGCCCGAGCTCAACGAGGAACGCCGCAGGGATCTGACCAAGGTGGTCAGGAAGGGCGCGGAGGAGACCAAGGTGGCCGTCCGCAACACCCGCAGGGACGCCATGGAGTCCATCAAGAAGCTCAAGAAGAACAGTGAGATCACCGAGGACGATCAGTCCAAGGCCGAAAAGGACCTGCAGAAGCTGACCGACAACTTCATCAAGGAAGTGGACAAGATCGCGGCGGACAAGGAAAAGGAGATCATGGAGGTCTGATGCGGGATCAGGTGCTTACCGGCCTGCCGCTGGATGAAACGCTGGAGCGGATGCGGGAAAACGGCCTTCATCCCTCCGCGGTTTTGACTGCCGCCCCCCGCCGGACGGACGCCCCGCCCTTCATGGAGGACGGCCGCGTTCCCTTCACCGTGCTGGTCCGGGGCGGCGAAGCGCTTTATGCCCGTTTTCTCGTACCGGACCCGGCAAAGGAGTCCTCATCCGATGAATGATAAAGCCCTGCCCCGGCACGTCGCCATCATCATGGACGGCAACGGCCGCTGGGCCAAACAGCATATGCTCAAGGTGGCGCTGGGCCACCGCGCCGGGGTGGAAGCCCTGCGCGCGATCATCAGGGAGAGCAGCGATCTGAATATTGATACGCTCTCCCTTTTTGCGTTTTCCACGGAAAACTGGCGCCGCAGCGAGACCGAGGTCGCGGCGCTGATGCAGCTGCTGCTGGAGTATTTCATGTCCGAGATCGACGAGCTGGACGAAAACAACGTCCGCATCCGCATCCTGGGCGAAAAGGACGGCCTGCCCGCCCCCCAGCGCCGGGCCCTGGAGGCAGCCGAAGAAAGGACCAAAGGCAATACGGGCCTTAACCTCTGCATCGCCATCAATTACGGCGGCCGGCAGGAGATCATTCGCGCCGCCCGCATGCTGGCCCAAAAAGCCCTGTCCGGGGAGCTTTCCCCGGAACAGATCGATGAAAAGGCCTTTTCTGACTGTCTGTACACCGCCGGGCTTCCGGATGTGGATCTGCTGATCCGCACCAGCGGGGAAATGCGGCTGAGCGGCTTTCTGCTGTATCAGTGCGCCTACGCCGAGTTCCTGTTTCCGGAGACCCTGTGGCCGGATTTCACCCTGGAGGACTATCACCGCGCGCTGGAGGCCTATGCCGCGCGCGACAGAAGGTTTGGAGGAAGAACGTGGTCAAACGAGTCTTGACGGGTCTGGGCCTGCTGGGGCTGCTCGCCTTTGCGGTGGCGATGGGCGGGTGGGTGTTCAGCGTGCTGTTCATGGCTTCCATCTGCCTGTGCGTCTTCGAGTTTTTCCGGGCGCTAAAAAACGCGGGCAACCGCCCGGTGGAATGGCCGGTGTGGGTCTGCGTGGCGGTAAGCATCCCCACCCTGCTCCTGACGGACCGGATGTACCTGATGATGCTTCTGATCGGCACGGCCTGCATGCTGACCTGCGGAAACGTCATTTTCCGAAAAACGCCCAGGCTGGAGGACCTGGTCTATTCCTGCCTGCCTTTGTTTTCCGTGCTGCTTCCGGGCCTGTGCATGCTGAGCTTCCAGCAGCACCTGACCCGTGAAATGGAAATATACTTTATCCTCATTTCGTTCGGCATCCCTTTGCTGGGAGATACGCTGGCCCTTTTCGGCGGCCGCCGCTTTGGGAGGCTTGCCCTGTGTCCGGAGGTCAGCCCTAAAAAAACCGTGGAGGGCGCGCTGTTTGGGCTGCTGGGCAGCGTCCTGTTCGCGCTCATCATCACCCTGATCTACCAGACCTTCACCACCCCGCCGCCGCTTTGGCATATGCTGCTTCTGAGCCTGGTGGGCGGCATGGCCGGCCAGGTGGGCGACCTGTTTGCCTCCCTGGTCAAGCGCCACTGCGATATCAAGGATTTCGGAAAGATATTCCCCGGCCACGGCGGCATGATGGACCGCCTGGACAGCGTTTTTTTCGCCACCATCATCGTCTACGTCTATTACGTCTTCTCCATCGGCGTCTGATGGGTTTTTTATGAGGGATCCTTAATGAAACAGATCGCTGTATTCGGTTCCACCGGTTCCATCGGCACCCAGACGCTGGACGAGGTCCGCCGTCACCCAGAGGACTTTTCCGTCTGCGCCCTGTCCGCGCATACCAACCGGTGGCTTTTTTTCGAGCAGATCCGGGAATTCCGCCCCCGCTGCGCGCTTCTGAGCGGCACGGACCTGGGGGAGGTGCCGGAGGACCTGCGCTTCTGCCAGTTCTACCGTGCGGACGAACTTTCCCTGATGGCGCGGGAATGCGGGGCGGATCAGGTGATGGTCTGCGTATCCGGCGTCGCCGGGCTGGACATCACCCTGGCTGCCCGTCAGGCCGGCAAGACGATCCTCCTGGCCAACAAGGAAACCCTGGTGGCCGGGGGCGAGCTGGTCATGCAAGCCTGCCCCGAAGAAAAGGGCCTTCCCACCCTCCTGCCGGTGGACAGCGAGCACAGCGCCATTTTTCAGTGCCTGCAGGGCCGGGCGGGCAACCCGGTCAGCCGCATTTTCCTGACGGCCTCGGGCGGCCCCTTCCGCACCTGGCCCAGGGAAAAAATAGCCCTTGCCACCCGGGAGGAGGCGCTGAACCATCCCACCTGGCATATGGGAAGGAAAATTACCGTGGACTCGGCCTCCATGTTCAACAAGGCCCTGGAGATCATCGAGGCCCGGTGGCTTTTTTCGGTCGCTCCGGAACAGATCGAGGTCGTCGTCCATCCCCAGAGCATCATCCATTCCATGGTGGGCTTTGCGGACGGCGCGGTGCTCGCCCAGCTGGGCGTGGCGGATATGCGGGTGCCCATCCTTTACGCCATGACCTATCCGGGCCGCATGGACAGCGGCGTTCCCTTCCCGGATTTCGCCGCCCTGGGCCAGATGACCTTTGAAAAGGCCGACGCCGAGCGTTTTCCCGCCCTGCGCCTGGCATACGAGGCCCTGCGCGCCGGCGGAGCCGCCTGCTGCGAGCTGAACGCGGCCAACGAGGTGGCCGTGTACGCCTTCCTGCAGGGCTGGATGCCGTTTGGCAGGATCTATGAGTGCGTGGAGGAGACCCTTTCCCGTCTTGGCGCCCTGCCCGCCGCCACCCTGGACGACATCCACCAGGCGGACTTCAGGGCCCGCCGCACGGCCATGGAGCTGCTCCATATCGATTACATCAGATAACGAGGTTTATTTCACAATGATCTTGTATGTTCTCCTGGCGCTGCTCATGCTGGGTATCCTGATCACCGTGCATGAGTGGGGCCATTTTGCCGCCGCCCGTCTGACCGGCATCCCCGTGCGGGAATTCGCCATCGGCTTTGGGCCCGGGATCGCCAAATGGAAAAGCAAAAAGCATGAGACGGAGTTTGCCCTCAGGGCTATCCCCGCCGGCGGCTACTGCGCCTTCTACGGGGAAAACAGCCCGGACGAAAAGGCCGACGAGGATCCCCGCGCCATGCGGGGCTTCCCGGTGTGGAAAAGGCTCATCGTCGTGCTGGCAGGCCCCTTCATGAACTTCGTGCTGGCCTTCACGGTGGCGTTTTTCTTTTACTGGGCTTCCGGCATCCCCACCGCCACGGAGTTCGGCTACATGACGGTGGACAGTGTGACCGCCGGCTCCGCCGCCGAAGAGGCCGGGCTCAAGATCGGAGACGTCATCTTTTCGGTAAACGGGGAGGATGCCGCGGGCGTCGCCGCCGACGGGACCACCTACAGGCTGATCGAGCTCACCAACCGCTATCAGGCCGGAGACGCCCCGCTTGCCCTTTCCGTAAAGCGCGGGGAGGAAACATTGTCCTTATCCGTGACCCCGGCCTATTCCCAGGCGGAGGGCAGGATGCTGATGGGCATCTCCATCCGGCCCGAGGTGCTTAAGGAAACTGTTGTCCGCCTGACCCTGCCGCAGGCCGCCTCCTACGCCTTTGACCTGTGCGTGCGCGAAGGAAAGGCCATCGCCGAATCGCTCTACCAGATGATCCACACCGGTCAGAATTTAGACCAGATGTCCGGCACGGTGGGCGTCATCCGCATCGTGGCGGAAACCACGCGGGATTATCAGCTGGAGGGTTTTTTGTCCCTCCTGGTCATGATCTCGGTCAACCTGGGGCTGGTCAACCTTTTGCCCATCCCGGGGCTGGACGGCAGCCAGGCGGTGCTCCTGGTGATCGAGGCCATCCGGCGCAAGCCGCTTTCCCGCAAGGTGGAAAGCTATATCACCATGGCCGGTTTCGCGCTGCTGATGACCCTGTTCGTCGTGCTGACGTATCAAGATATTTCAAATATTATCATGGGCAGATGATCGGCAGCTTTTCTGCCTTCCAATGATATGTTCCTATGCCAAACCCGACAATCCATAAGGTGGTACGATGTCCGATATCAGTCATCCTTCCATTCCGGATATTTATACAGAAATTCGTGAGACGCTGCTCACATCCCGCAGGAAGGCGTATACTGCGGTGAACTTTGCCATGGTGCAGGCATATTGGCAGATCGGCCGCATCATCGTGGAGCATGAGCAGAACGGCAGCTTACGCGCGGAATACGGCAAAGGAGTTCTTCGGGATGTTTCGGAAAGGCTGACCGAAGAATTTGGTAAAGGCTTTGATATACGGAATCTGCGGAACATGCGTTCATTTTATACAGCCTTTCCAAATCGGAACGCACTGCGTACCGAATTGACCTGGACGCATTACAGAACTCTTCTTCAGGTAGAAAATCCTGATGCGCGAAGCTGGTACATGGAAGAGTCAGTACGGGCCGGATGGTCGAGTCGTCAGTTGGAAAGACAGATTGCAACGATGTACTATGACCGTCTGTTGGCCAGCAGAGATCAGATGCCGGTAATCCAGGAGGCGGAGAAAAAACTCCTGCCGATGAAAGCGGAAAGTTTCATCAAAGATCCCTATGTTTTGGAATTTTTGGATTTGAAGAATTATCCTGCGCTGCGGGAATCAGATCTGGAACAGGCGCTGATTGATAGATTACAGGGCTTTCTGCTGGAACTTGGACGCGGTTTTTGCTTTGTTGCCCGGCAAAAGCTGATGCGGTTTGAGAATGAGGATTTTTATCTTGATCTTGTGTTCTATCACAGCGTTCTCAAGTGTTATGTACTGATTGATCTGAAGATCGGCAAATTAACCCACGGCGATGTTGGACAGATGGACAGCTATATCCGAATGTTTGACGCATTGTACAAAAATCTTGATGACAATCCGACAATAGGGATTATTCTCTGTTCTCAGAAAAACGAAGCCATTGTCCGGTATTCTGTGCTGAATGAAGCGAAACAGATATTTGCCTCGCGGTATCAATTGACCCTGCCAACGGCAGAAGAATTACAGCGGGAAATCGAAAAGGAACGGCGGGCGATCGAGGAAGGATAAGAGATAGCCCTTGCCAGACTTCAGAGGATCTTCATGAAGCCGGCTATGCTCGTGTTGCTATATGTATTTAAGGGCTGAGAGATTCGTAGCATAGTTCTGTAAAAAACCATGGGAAGGATTTATAATGAAGATGGGACAGGGAAATGGACACGAATTGGTTCCGTTTTCGACTGTGGAGACAGTTTCCGATCCTGATTACGAGTATGGCAATTTCGGGTTCAAAGATGAAAACGGGAATATCGTGATAGAGCCAAAATATGTTTCTTGTATTGGGTTTTCATATGGTCTTTGTCCTGTGGCGATTCATGCTAATGATTATGAAAATGGATCAAATCCTTATGATGATTTACGTTGGGGTTATATTGGTGAAACCGGCACCACAGTGATTCCATTCAGATATCGGCAAGCCAGTATTTTCAATAAATACGGAATAGCAGTCGTACAGGATGAATACGGTGAGAATTCTTATCTGATCAATAGGAAAGGCAAAGCTGTTTTCCGTGAAAACAATCTGGATTTTTGTCCGTGCTATGATGCTGATGACCGGTTTCTGGAGTTCTCTGCAGGGAAATACTATGATGCTGATTTTAATATCGGAGCATATGATACAAAACTAAGGAGGATACTTCTTGAACCGGTTACTGATGGTATCATTGAATGGTCGGAAGATGAAGTAGAAGTTTATGAAAAAGGCAAGGCAAATTTCGAAGCTGATTTCAGGCAGCACTATATCAACAGCAGAGGCGAAGAACTGTATCCGGGCCTTGCTGGAAAAGGATTCAATATCGTAGAGAGGCCTAATGCATCCGGGTATGTGATCATTTGCTTTTTCCAGTGGGAAGAAATAAGCGAGCCATGCGGATCGTCTTATTTTCTGAATCTGAAAGATAACAAGAAATATCATCGCATAGAACATTATGGTGTTGCCAATCTGCAGGGAGAACTGGTTATTCCTGCGGAGTATGACAAAATAATGGATAACAAAGACGGCTCGTTCCTGTGCGTCAAAGAGGATCAGGAAACAAAAATTATATTGTAAATGACTTATTCGGTCGGATCCGACTCGGATGAAACCAAGTAAAGCAAACGCAACCAGGATAAGTGAACCCCGGGTGTGGACAGGATCAGCACGGAGGATAAAAGCAAATGAAAAAATCAGTATTTGCCGGCTCCCTCCCCATCGGGGGAGACGCGCCGGTATCCGTTCAGTCCATGACCAATACCCGCACAGAGGACGTGCCCGCTACCCTGGCCCAGATCAGGGCGCTGGCCAAAGCGGGCTGTCAGCTGGTGCGCGTTTCGGTCTATAACGAGGACTGCGTCCGCGCCGTGCGGGAGCTTAAGGATAAAAGCCCCGTGCCACTGTGCGCCGACATCCATTTTGACTACCGCCTGGCCATCGGCGCCGCCGAAAACGGCATAGACAAGGTGCGCATCAACCCCGGCAACATAGGCGGGCAGGATAAGGTGCGCCTGGTGGCGGACTGTCTGAAGGCCCACCATATCCCCGTGCGCATCGGGGTGAACGCCGGCTCTCTGGAAAAGGATATTCTGAACAGATACGGCGGCGTGACGCCGCAGGGCCTGTGCGACAGCGCCCTGGGGCACGCGAGGCTGCTTGAAAAATGCGGGTTTGACGATATCGTCATCTCCCTTAAGTGCAGCGACGTGGCCCTGTCCGTGGCCGCCTGCCGGCTGCTTGACAAAGCCTCCGGCTATCCCCAGCACATCGGCATGACCGAGGCCGGCCTTCCCGGCAGCGGCACCATCAAATCGGCCATAGGCATAGGCGCCCTGCTGCTGGACGGCATCGGGAATACCGTGCGCGTGTCCCTTACCGGCGACCCGGTCAGGGAGGTTTACGCCGCACTGGACATTCTGAAAGCAGTAGGTCTGCGGGGCGGCATCCGCTTCACCTCCTGTCCCACCTGCGGCAGGACCCGCATCGACGTGGAATCCATCGCCAGGAGGCTGGAAAAGGAATTCGGCGCGTCGGACAGAGACCTGTCCGTGGCGGTAATGGGCTGCGTGGTGAACGGCCCCGGCGAGGCCAGGGACAAGGATATCGCCCTGTGCGGAGGCGACGGCGTGGGCGCGCTGTTTAAAAAGGGCGTGTTCATCCGCAGGCTCGAGGGAAACCTGGAAGAAGAAATGATCAAGGCGGTAAGGGAAGAACTGGAGCATGACCAAATCGGAAGTACTGGAGAAGATCGGCCGCAAGGCGCCCCGGCTTAAGGAAACGCTTTCCTTTGACAGGGTCTATTTCAACCGCGCTGAAAACCACGCGGTATTCAGCTTTTTGTCCTCCGCTCTCATAGGGCAGGAGGACTTCCGCCTGATCAAGGCGGTGCTTTTTGAATGTTTCCCGGATATGCGGGTATCCGTGCGTGTGGCCTCCCCGGCGCTGGGCGGGGCCTTTTTGAGCGATCCTGCGCCTTTTCAGGAGCCCGTGATAGATTTCCTTTGCCGCCGCTACCCTATAGCCAACGGCTGGCGCAAATGGCTCAGGCTCGCGCCCAAAAACGGCCATATCGACCTGGAGACGACGGACGCCCTGTCCGCCTCGTTTCTGGGCAAGCCCGAGGTCAAGGAAGCCCTGGCCCAGGCGATCCGGGATATTTTCCGGGTGGATACGGAGGTCACCGTGTCCGTCCGGGGCGACGCCGAGGCGCTTTTGCAAAAGGAAATGACCCAGCGGGTCAAGGAAGACGAGCTACTTGCGCAGGCCAAGCCCGTCAGGGAGGAAGCGCCCAAACAGCGTTCCCGCCAGATCCGCGGCCGCGAGATCGCCACCGAGCCCGTGCCCATCACGGAAATCAACGCTGAAAGCGGCCGCGTCACCGTCCGCGGCAAGGTGCTCAGCGTAGAGACCCGGGAATCCCGGGACGGAAGCCTGCTGATCCTCAACTTCGCCGTGACGGACCTGACCAGCAGCATCCGCTGTGTCGCCTTCCTGCGCTACCGCGCCTCCTTCCGCCGCGGTGCCCCCCAGGAGGAGGAAGCGCCCGTCACGCCGGAAGAAAAGCAGGCCGTGCAGGATATCGTTTCCCGCATCAAGCCGGGCCGCGGCATCCTCGTGCGCGGCAAGGCCCAGTATGACAATTTCCATAAGGAGGTCACCGTCACCGCCGACGATATCGCCGAGGCGGATCTTCCTGAGCGCATGGACGATGCGGAGGAAAAGCGCGTGGAGCTCCATCTGCACACCAATATGAGCACCATGGACGCCGTTTCCTCCGTCTCCGCCCTCATGGAGCGGGCGGCCAAATGGGGCCACAAGGCCGTCGCCGTGACGGACCACGGGGTCGTCCAGTCCTACCCGGAGGCCTTCGGAGCGGCGAAAAAATACAATATCAAGCTGATCCCCGGGGTGGAGGCCTATCTGACAGACGACGAAAGCATCGTGGAGGACGCGGACGATACCGCCCTGGACGAGCCGATCATCGTACTGGACTTTGAAACCACCGGCCTCAATACCCGCAAGGACCGCATGATCGAGTTCGGCGGTGTCAAGCTGTCCCACGGCCAGGTGGTGGATTCCATCGACATCCTGGTGGATCCCGGCTTTCCTCTGCCGCAGAAGATCACTGAGCTCACCCATATCACCGACCAGATGCTGGCCGGCCAGCCCACCGCCGCCGAGGCCCTGCCCCGGATCATGAAGTTCATAGGCGACTGTCCCATCGCCGCGCATAACGCGAAGTTTGACTGCGCCATCCTGGCCAACGAGCTTAAGCGGGTGGGGCAAAGCTATAAGTGCCCGAAGCTGGATACCCTGTCCTTCGCGCGCAAGCTCTACCCGGAGATGAAATCCCACAAGCTGGGTTCGGTGTGCAAAAAGCTGGGCGTGTCGCTCAAGGACGCCCACCGCGCGGTCAACGACGCCATGGCGACCGCCCACTGCCTGGCCCGCATGCTGGACGAGGCGAAAAAGAAGGGCTGCCGCACTTTGGCGGACCTTAACGATATGTCCCATGAATGCACCCTGGGCTCCAGCACCCATATCGTGCTGCTGGCGGCCACGCAGAAGGGCGTGGAAAACATCAACCACATCGTCTCCGAGTCCCATTTAAACTACTTCAAGCGCCGCCCCCTCGTGCCCAGGGCCATCCTGCAAAAATACCGCGAGGGGCTGATCGTGGGCTCGGCCTGTATCGAAGGGGAGCTCATGCAGGCGGTCGTCGACGGCGAAAGCGACGACCGGCTCAAAAAGATCGCCCGGTTTTATGATTACCTGGAGATCCAGCCGACGGGCAACAACGCTTTCATGCTGCGCGAGGGCCGGGCCGAGGACGAAGAGACCCTGCGCGACTGGAACCGCAAGGTCGTATGGCTGGGGGAGACGCTGGGCATACCCGTCTGCGCCACCGGCGACGTTCATTTTCTCGACCCCGAGGACGCCGTTTTCCGCGCCATCATTCAGAACGCCCAGGGCTTCAAGGACTGTGACGACCAGCCGCCTTTGTATCTGAAGACCACAAAGGAAATGCTGGAGGACTTTGCCTATCTGGGCAGGGAAAAGGCCCGGGAGGTCGTCATCGTCAACCCCAACCGCATCGCAGACCGGGTGGAAAAGCTTTTCTGGCATATTCCCCATCCCGAAGGGAAGGAAACCTTCTCGCCCTTCTGGGAGGAGGCCGCCCACGACATTCAGACCATGAGCTGGAACACCGCCCATGAAATGTACGGGGACGACCTGCCGGAGATCATTCAGAAACGGCTCGAAAAGGAGCTCAATTCAATCATCGGCTACGGCTACGCCACGCTTTATTCCATTGCCAACAAGCTCGTGCAGAAATCCCTCAGGGACGGCTATCTGGTCGGCTCCCGCGGCAGCGTCGGCTCCTCCTTCGTGGCCTGCATGAGCGGCATCACCGAGGTCAACGCCCTGCCGCCCCATTACCGCTGCGCCAAATGCCGCAAAGGCTATTTCGATATTCCCAAGGGCTATACTGTCGGCGTCGACCTGCCCGACAAGAACTGTCCGGTCTGCGGCGAGCCGCTGCGCAAGGAGGGCTTCGATATCCCCTTTGAGGTCTTCCTGGGCTTCAAGGGAGACAAGGTGCCCGATATCGACCTTAACTTTTCCGGCGAATACCAGCCCCGCGCCCATGCCTACATCGAGGAGCTCTTCGGCAAGGGCTCGGTCTACCGCGCCGGCACCATCGGCACCCTGGCCGAAAAAACGGCCTACGGCTACGTCCTCAAATACCTGGAGGAGCGCGGCAAAACGGTGACGGACGCCGAAAAGGACCGTCTGGCCGCCGGCTGCGTGGGCGTCAAGCGCACCACCGGCCAGCACCCAGGCGGCATCGTCGTGCTGCCCAAGAATTACGACATCTGCCAGTTCACCGCCGTCCAGCATCCGGCGGACGACCTGGAGTGCGGCATCACCACCACCCATTTTGATTTCAACTCCATGCACGACGTCCTGGTCAAGCTGGACTGTCTGGGCCACGACGACCCGACCATGATGCACATGCTGGGCGAGCTGACCGGGGTCGATTACAAGACCATCCCCCTGGACGACAAGAAGGTCATGAGCCTTTTTTCCTCCCCCGAGGCCCTGGGCGTCACGCAGCAGGATATCGACTGCACCACCGGCACTCTGGGCGTGCCCGAGTTCGGCACCCCCTTCGTGCGCGGCATGCTGGACGAGACCCATCCCACCACCATGGAGGAGCTCATCCGCATCTCCGGCCTCTCCCACGGCACGGACGTGTGGCTGGGCAACGCCCACGACCTGATCCTGAACGGCACCGCCCATCTGAAGGACTGCATCTGCACCCGAGACGACATCATGAACGCCCTGATCGGCTACGGGGTGGAAAGCAAGATGTCCTTCACCACCATGGAGTCCGTCCGGAAGGGAAAGGGCCTCAAGCCCGAAATGGAACAGGCCATGGTCGAGCATCACGTCCCCGCCTGGTTCATCGACAGCTGCAAGAAAATCAAGTATATGTTCCCCAAAGGCCACGCCGTGGCGTACGTGACCATGGCCCTCAGGGTGGCGTGGTATAAGGTCTATTATCCCCAGGCCTATTACAGCGCCTATTTTACCATCCGGGGCGACGGCTTCGACGCCTGCACCATGCTTCTGCCGCTCGACCAGCTGAACGCCCGCATCAGCGAGTTCCGTGTGCTGGACCAGGAAAAAAAGCTCTCCGCCAAGGAGCAGACGGAAATCACCGCCATGGAGATGGTGCGGGAAATGATGGCCCGGGGCTATCATTTCCTGCCGGCTGATCTGTATAAATCCGACGCCGTCCGCTTCCTGCCCGAGGGCGACAGGGACCTGCGCGTACCCTTCACCGCCCTGGGCGGGCTGGGCCTGTCCGCCGCCGAAAGCATCGTCGAGGCCAGGAAGCAGCCCTTTGTTTCCGTGGAGGACCTTAAAAACCGCGGCAAGGTTTCAAGCGCCGTCATAGAGCTTCTTCGCGGACAGGGCTGTCTGAATCACCTGAGCGAAACCAGCCAGGTCTCCATGTTCTGAAACGGGAAAGGATCATAAGCCTGCCGCCCGGCGCCCTGAAACGGGAGCAGCAGGCCTTCCCACGGCCGCGAAAAGCACATTTTTTTGCGTTTTACCCCTCAAAACCCGAAGAAAACGCTTGTAATCGGGAAAAGGTTATGGTATACTTCTCATGTTTCCGGCGTTTCAAGGATCGGATCAGAAAGAGGGTTTTAACGAAGAGTGGAAGCTGCTGTGTTTGGGATGCATACGCTCTGTCGGTGTATCATTCCATCCGTGGCGGAACAGGTCCGCTCTTTTTTTCTGTAAAAAGAGGGTCGTATGGCGCAAAAGCAATCGTTTGTCAAAATCATTCAGCCCCAGCTGGAAAAGCTCGCGCAGAGCATGGGCCTTTCCCTGTACGACGTCTCCCTGGACCGGGAGCCCGCCGGCCTTTACCTGCGCATCTATCTTGACGCCGAGGGCGGCCTTACGCTGGATCAGTGCGAAGCCTATCACCGTGCCGTCCAGCCCCGGGTCGAAAAATACGATTACGACTTCCTGGAGGTCGGCTCCCCGGGGATCGACCGCCCGGTCCGCACCGAAAAGGACATTGAGCGCGCCCTGAACACCACGGTCTCCGTTCACCTGTTCAAGGCGGTGGACGGCCGGAAGGACTTTGAAGGGACGCTCCTTCAGATGGACGGGGACGCGGTCCGGATCAGCGAAAACGGGCAGGAGCTCTCTTTTTCCCGAAAGCTCGTGTCCCTGGTCCGCATGGTGCCCGACCTGAGCGCCCTGGAGGACGAAAGCGCCGACGCCGTGGAAATACTGGACTCCCCCTTAAGCGACGCGCCTTATACTTCAGATGAACCGGAAGCCTGAGCGCTTCCTCCCCATACAGCGACTACGGAAGGACGATGAAAATGGCAGCAACCAGAAAGAACACAGCACAGGCCCCGGCCAAGTCCGATATCCTGGACGCGGTGGTCATGCTGGCCCGTGAAAAGGATATCAGCGAGGACCTAATCATCAGCGCCATCGAGGAGGCCTGCAAGGCCGCCTACCGCAAATCCATCAAAAAAGGCAGCGCGCCGGCCAATCTGGCCGTCAGCCTCACCAGGCAGAAGGGCGTCCAGGTGTTCGCCCGCAAGCTCGTCGTGGACGAGGTGGAGGACGAAGCCAACCAGATCTCCCTGGACGACGCCCGCCGGATCGCTCCCTCCTGCCAGATCGACGATATCGTGGAGATGGACGTGACCCCCTCTGATTTCGGCCGCGTCGCCGCCATGAGCGCCAAGCAGGTCATCATGCAGCGTCTGCGCGAGGCCGAGCACGGCCGCGTCTATGACGAAATGGTCGACAAGGAAAACGAGATCCTGACCGGCATCGTTCTCAAGGCGGACGCCCGTTCGGTTCTGCTGGAGCTGGGCCGCACCCAGGGCATCATGGAAGCGGGCGATTTCATGCCCGGCGAGGAATACCACGAGGGTGATCACCTGAAGGTCTATGTCCTGCAGGTCCCGCCGCCCAGCCGCACCGGCGCCGCCGCGCAGATCCGCGTTTCCCGCTGCCACACGGGGCTGGTCAAGCGCCTGTTTGAAATGGAAGTGCCCGAGATCGCGGCCGGCGTGGTGCTGATCAAGTCCATCGCCCGGGAAGCCGGCAGCCGCACCAAGATTGCCGTCCACTCCGTGGACCCCAACATCGACCCGGTCGGCGCCTGCGTCGGTCCGCGCGGCAGCCGCGTGGACAGGGTGGTGCAGGAACTCAGGAACGAAAAGATCGACATTATCAAATGGTCCTCCGAGCCGGCCGAGTTCGTGGCCAACGCCCTGAACCCCGCCCATGTGACCAGCGTGTTTGTTTCCGACGCCGAAAAGATCTGCCGCGTGGTCGTGCCGGACAGCCAGCTTTCCCTGGCCATCGGCAAGGAAGGGCAGAACGCCCGCCTGGCCGCCAAGCTCACCACCTGGAAGATCGACATCAAGTCCCAGACCCAGGTGTCCGAGCTCATTCAGCTCCAGCAGCAGAGCGGCGTGGGCATGCCGGAAACCACCGGCTCCGTCGTTCCGGACGACGAGGAGGATTACGAACTTCCCTCCCTGCCGGAGGATGACGACATCCTGTAAGGAGTTTCCCCAATGAAGACCAAGAAGGTCCCGCTGCGGATGTGCCTGGGCTGCCGCGAAATGAAACCCAAAAAGGAACTGATCCGCGTGGTGCACGGGCCGGACGGCTCCGTCTCGGTGGATCTGACCGGCCGCAAGGCGGGCCGGGGCGCGTATCTGTGCCCCCGGGAAGACTGCCTTGCCCGCGCACTCAAACAAAAGCAGATCGAACGCGCTTTTTCCTGCCGGCTGAGTCCGGAAACGGAAGAGGACCTGCGTCAGGCCGTGGCCGGACTTCAGGAGCCTACGGCATGAACCGCGCGCAGGTGAAGGGCCTGCTGGGCCTGTGCGCGCGGGCCGGGCAGATCGTTCTGGGCACGGATCAGGCGCTGAAGCTTGTCCGCAGGGGAGGGGCCGCCTGCCTGCTGGTGGACGGCCAGGCCGCGGAAAACACCAAAAAGAAGCTGCGGGACGCTTCCCTTTCCCACGCGTCGCCGCTGTATGAACTGCCCGCCGGGCTTCTGGACGAGGCCTGCGGTCAATCCGGCCGCATGGGGGCCGCCCTCAGGGAGGGCACGCTTTCCCGGCAGCTGATAACGCTTTTAGAACCGGCAAACCAATAAAGATCCCAATTACTTCAACGCTATGTGCGGGGGTGCAGACGTCGAATGGCGACCAAATTAAAACTGGCGGAAGCCACCAAGGAGCTCAGCCAAAAGGCTGAATCAATGCTGGAGAATGCCGGCAGGGTCCGCAGGAACCTGGACGGCGTGATCCAGGGGCTCCGCAAGAAAAAGAACCTCTTCATGCGCCAGGAGGCGGAGGAGCAGGCACGCAAAAAGCTGGAGGAGCAGCAGCTGCTGATGAGCCAGCACACCAAGGCATGGGTGATGATGGACGACGAGCAGCAGGCTGCCCTGGAAACCGCCAGGCAGGAAGCGGCCGCCGCCGCTGCGGCCGCAGAGGCCGCCCGGCCCGTTGCGCCCGAGCCTGAACCCGTGCAGCCGGAAAAGCCCGCGCCTGAGGCGCAGCCGGTCCCGGCTGCGGCGGCCCCCGCCGAGGAAAAACCTGCCCCGGCCCCCGCTGAGGAAAAGCCCGCTGCCGGCCCCGCCGAGGCCGCGCCGGAAAAGCCCGCGCCCAAGCCCGCCCAGCAGCGTGCGCCCGAAAAGGCGCCTGCTACGCCCGCGGCCAGGCCGGCGCAGCGCCAGCAGCCCACCGGCGTGTTCGCCAACAAGCCCCAGCAGGCTACCGGCGTTTTTGCCAATAAGCAGCAGCCGACAGGCGTTTTTGCCAACAAGCAGCAGCCCACCGGCGTGTTCGCCCGCGGCGGCAGCCTGAACCGCGGCGGCCAGGGCCAGGGCGGCTACGGCGCACGTCCCCAGGGTCAGGGCGGCATGAACCGCGGCCAGGGCCAGGGCGGCTTTGGCGCGCGTCCCCAGGGTCAGGGCGGCATGAACCGCGGCCAGGGCCAGGGCGGCTACGGCGCGCGTCCCCAGGGTCAGGGCGGCGGCATGAACCGCGGCCAGGGCCAGGGCGGCTTTGGCGCTCGTCCTCAGGGCCAGGGCGGCCCCCGTTCGCAGGGCGGGCGTTCCCGCGCTGCCGCGCCGGATCTGACGCCCACCATGGAAAAGGAACGCGTCAGCAATTACGATCCCAACAAGAAACAGTACCAGCGCCAGCACGATCCGGAGCATGTGGCCAAAAACCGCAAGCAGCTCCAGCGTGAAAGCTTCAACGGTCTGGATGACGATATGGTGCGCGGCGGCAAGCGCTCCCGCGCGACCCGCAAGCCCTCCGCCCAGCAGATGATGGCCCCCATCAAGATCGACAAGGCCTACATGACTGCGGACACCATCACCGTCAAGGACCTGACCGAGCGTATCGGCAAGCCCGCCGGCGAGATCCTCAAAAAGCTGCTCATGCTGGGCATCATGTCCAACATCAACAGCGAGCTCGATTTTGACACCGCTTCCCTGGTCTGCGCCGAGTTTGGCGTCACCCTGGAAATGAAGCAGGAAAAGACCGCCGAGGACGTCCTGAGCGACACCAACGTGGAAGACCGCGAGGAAGATCTGAAGTCCCGTCCGCCGGTGGTCACCATCATGGGCCACGTCGACCACGGCAAGACGACGCTTCTGGACTATATCCGCAAATCCAAGGTGGCCGCAGGCGAAGCGGGCGGCATCACCCAGCATATCGGCGCGTACACCGTCAAGCTCAACGGCCGTCAGATCACCTTCCTGGACACCCCCGGCCACGAGGCCTTCACCGCCATGCGTCTGCGCGGCGCGCAGGCTACGGATATCGCCATCCTGGTCGTCGCCGCGGACGACGGCGTAATGCCCCAGACGGTCGAAGCCATCAACCACGCCAAGGCCGCCAACGTGCCGGTCATCGTCGCCATCAACAAGATGGACAAGGCCGGCGCCAACCCCGACCGCGTCATGCAGGACCTGACCAAGTACGGCCTGGTACCTGAGGACTGGGGCGGGGAAACCATCATGGTCCCCGTCAGCGCCCTGACCGGCGACGGCGTGGACGATCTGCTGGAAATGGTCCTTTTGCAGGCGGACGTGCTGAACCTCCGCGCCAATCCGGACCGTATGGCGGTCGGCGTCATCATCGAGGCCAAGCTGGATAAGTCCCGCGGCCCGCTGGCCACGGTGCTGCTCAAAAACGGTACCCTCCGCGTGGGCGACAATATCGTCGCCGGCATGGCCGCCGGCCGCGTGCGCGCCCTGATGAACGACCGGGGCGAACGCGTCAAGTCCGCCGGTCCCTCCATGCCTGTGGAAATCGCCGGCTTTGAAGACGTTCCCGTCGCCGGCGAGGAAATGATCGCCGTCGAGGACGACCGTCTGTCCCGCCAGGTCGCGCAGGAACGCCGCGACAAGCAGAAGGCCTCCCGCCAGGCATCCGCCAAGGTCTCGCTGGAAAACCTGTTCGCGGGCATCTCCGAGGGCAAGGTGCAAAACCTCAACGTCATCATCAAGGCCGACGTGCAGGGCTCCGTGGAGGCCGTCAAGCAGTCTTTGGAAAAGCTTTCCAACGACCAGGTCAAGGTGCACGTCCTGCACAGCGCCGTAGGCGCCATCTCGCAGGATGACGTCAACCTCGCCTCTGCTTTCAACGCCATCATCATCGGCTTCAATATCCGTCCCGACGCCGCGGCCCGCGCCTCCGCCGAAAAGGAAGGCATCGACATCCGGCTCTACCGCATCATCTACCAGGCCATCGAGGATATCGAGAAGGCCATGAAGGGCATGCTCGCGCCGGAGTTCAGGGAAGTCATCCTGGGCCACGCGCAGGTGCGCAATGTGTTCCATATCACCGGTGCCGGCACCATCGCCGGCGGCTACGTGACCGACGGCAAGCTGACCCGCAACGCCAGCGTCCGCCTGCTGCGCGACAACGTGGTGGTGTTCGAGGGCAAGCTGTCCTCCCTGCGCCGCTTCAAGGACGACGTGCACGATGTGGCCACCGGCTACGAATGCGGCATCAGCCTCGAAAAATACAGCGACATCAAGGAAAACGACATCATCGAATGCTTCGACATGGAAAAGGTGGAGGCGTGATTCCACTCAGTTTCCGCCGGGCATCCGCTGAATAATTCCCCGGGCCGGCAGGCTCTGAGTAGTTGTCAGCGAAGGAAGGGCCGGCTGGCCCCCGGGTTCCCGCCGGAATCGACTGCTTCGGCGAAACAGGCTTTTTGCCAGGCAGGATGAGGTTTTGCACTGCATCTGATCATCATCATTTCATAAGGAGTACAAGTGGCAAGCTTTCGCATCGACAGGATCTCCGAGGAGGTCCGCACGGCAGTGGACAACGCGATCCGCTCCATGAACGACCCCCGTGTCACCGGTACCTATTCGGTGACCCGCGCGGATGTCACGCGGGACCTCAGGTACGCCAAAGTCTACGTGAGTGTCCTGGAGGAGGATAAGGCGGCCGATCTGCTCAAGGCCCTTAAAAGCGCCTCGGGCTATCTGCGCCGTGAGCTGGGCCGTCAGGTGGATCTGCGCTACACGCCGGAGCTTCTCTTCGAGCTGGACCGCAATATCGCCTACGGCGCCCATATTTCGGAAATTCTCAACCGCATCGCCCCGGAAAGCCGGGAAAAGGAACAGGAATGAAATCCTTTCAGAATCAGGAGCTGCTGTCCGCGCTCAAGGGCGCGAACAGCCTCTTCTTATGTACGCATATCATGCCGGACGGCGACGCCATAGGTTCCATGCTGGCCGCGGGCCTCATCCTGGAAAAGCTGGGCAAGCGGGTCGTCCTGTCCTGCGCGGACGAGGTGCCCGCCCGTTACCGTTTTCTCCCCGGGGCGGACAGGATCGTTCCTCCCCAGGGCCTTGATCCCGCCTCCTTTGACGCAGCCCTGAGCCTGGACGCCGCCGACGGCGACCGGGTCGGCGCGTGCGCCGGGATCTGCCGGCAGATCCCCCTGACCCTTCAGGTGGATCATCACGGTACCAACCCGCTGTACGCCGCTCTCAACGAAGTGGACGCTTCGGCCCCCGCGGCAGGCGTCATCGTCGCCCGTATGGCGCAGGCCCTCTCCGTCCCGCTGGACCGGGACATCGCGGTCTGCCTGTATACCGCCATCAGCACGGATACCGGCAATTTCTGCTTCTCCGGGGTGGACGGCGAGACTTTTGAGATCATGGGCCGTCTGATGGACACGGGGATGGACATCGTCGCCCCCGCCCGGCAGGTGCATCTGATGCGCAGCCGGGAATATCTGGGGCTGCTTGGCCGCGCGCTGGAGGGAATGACCTTCCTTTTCGGCGGTCAGGCCACGCTGACCCGGGTCTCCGCCCGGGATTTTGCCGATTTTAACGCCCTTCCCGAGCACAGTGACGGCATCGTCAACTACGGCCTTTACATTCCCGGCATCCGCCTGACGGTCTTTATGGATGCCCATTTGCCCGATCAGACCAAGTTCAGCATCCGCTCCATCGCCCCGGTCAGCGCGCAGAATATCGCCAAGGCCCTGGGCGGCGGCGGTCATATCGCGGCGGCCGGCTGCACGATGAACATCCCGGCGGACCGGGCGCTGCCCCTGATGCTGGCCGAAATGGAAAAGGAACTGAAAAGACACGCATGAACGGTTTTCTGAACCTTCTGAAGCCGCCGGGCATGTCCTCCGCCGCCGCGGTAGGGCTGGTCAAAAGGCTGTCCGGCGCCAGGGTCGGCCATGCCGGCACATTGGACCCGGAGGCCTGCGGCGTTCTGCCCGTGATGGTCGGCAAGGCCACCCGCCTCCTTCCTTATTTCGAGGACAAGGGCAAGGAATACATCGCCCAGATCTGCTTTTCCTGCGCGACGGACACGCAGGACGCCCAGGGCCGCATGACCGAGCCCGGCCGCGGCATGCCCTCTGAAGACGAGCTGCTGGCCGTCCTTCCGGAGTTCATGGGGGACATCCTGCAGCGTCCTCCGGCCTATTCCGCCCTCAAGCGGGACGGGCAGCCTCTTTATGCCCTGGCCCGCCAGGGAAAGACCGTTGAAACGGAGCCCCGTCCCGTCCGAGTGGATGAAATCGAGCTGCTCCATCTGCTCGCGCCGCTTACGGCCGTCCTCCGCGTCCGCTGCGGCGGCGGCACCTACATCAGGACCCTCTGCCACGACATCGGCCAGCGCCTGGGCCGCCCGGCCCATATGCGCCTGCTCATCCGCACCCGTTCGGGCTGTTTTGCCCTGGCGGCCAGCCACACCGTGGAGGAGGTTCAGCGCGCCGCCGAAGCCGGCGCTCTTTCCTCCCTGCTCGCGCCGATGGACACCCCCGTGGCCTCCCTCCGCGCGGTATCCCTTTCGGGCAAGGCTCTCCGCCGGGTCCTCAACGGCGTGCGTCTTCCCCTGTCCTCCTTCCCGGTCGCCGAGGGCGAACGCGTCCGCCTGCTGGGCGACGGGGAACTGATCGGCCTTGGCGAAGGCCGGAATGGTCTGCTTGGCCTCCCTCTCCTCCTGACCGACCAGGTGGATTTTCTCTCCCGCCACCCTCACCCTTCCGCCCCCGCAAACGCCGAATGACCGCCTTGATACCGAGGGAGTGTGCGATGGCAACACCTTTCGCCCCCCGGAAACGCTGTACGTCCCTCCCCGGCCCTGATCCCGCTGTGCTCCCGCTTAAATGCATTCGTGTCTTTTTGTCTTTCGGATTTCCAGCTTTTCAGCTTTTCTGCAATTCAGACGACCCATTTGTCATACTTTACAAAAAAAGTGCTTGACACTTTGGTCATTCTGTGTTAGAATTCCATCGTTGTCCGCTGATGTAGCTCAGCAGGTAGAGCGCATCCTTGGTAAGGATGAGGTCACCGGTTCAAATCCGGTCATCAGCTCCAGACGAAAGCCCCTGATTCCACAAGAGAATCAGGGGTTTTCTTTATGCCTTGAGCCATGAAATCCTGTGCGTCATTTTAGAAGAAACCATTACCAAAACCCACACCGGCATAAAAAGTATTGAGCAAAGTATTGAGCACCCCTTTTTTCCTCACGCTGCGCTGCCGCCTCCTCGCGCGCGTGAGGAATAACTGTGCGCATTCCGGGCGGATTCCACATCTGCACCATGTGCAAAACCGAAAAGATAAAACCTTTTTATTCCACAGTCACGCTCTTGGCAAGGTTCCTTGGCTTATCCACGTCCAGTCCCCGGTTCACACTGGTGTAATAGCCCAGCAGCTGCAGCGGCACCACCGCCAGGGAAGAGACGAAATGCTCGTCGGTCCTGGGAATGTATACGGTGAAATTCACCGAATCCTCCACGGAAAAATCGCCGTTGGTGGTAATGCCCATCAGATAGGCGCCGCGGGACTTGCATTCCGCCATGTTGGAGACTGTTTTTTCGATCATCCGGCTCTGCGTCAATACGCCGATCACCAGGGTATTCTTTTCGATCAGGCTGATGGTGCCGTGCTTCAGTTCCCCTGCGGCATACGCCTCGGAATGGATATAGCTGATCTCCTTCATTTTGAGGCTGCCTTCCAGACTGATGGCGTAGTCGAGCCCGCGGCCGATAAAGAAAATATCGTGGGCGTTGGCGATCTTGGAGGAAAACCACTGGAGCCGTTCCTTGTCTTCCAGCACCCGGGCGATCTTTTCAGGAATGCTTGCCATCTCTTCGATCAGATGGCCATACTGCTCTGCGCTCGCGGTGCCCTTCACCATTGCCATCTGAACAGCCAGGGCATCCAGGGCAATGAGCTGGGCGCTGTACGCCTTGGTGGTGGCCACGGCGATTTCGGGGCCGGCCAGCGTGTAAAGCACATGATCCGCCTCCCGGGCGATGGTGGAGCCTACCACATTGACCACCGCCAGGGTTTCTGCGCCTTTTTCCTTTGCCAGGCGCAGTGCCGCCAGACTGTCCGCGGTTTCACCCGACTGGGAAATGACGATCACCAGGGTGCTTCGGTCCATGGGCAGGCTGCGGTAGCGGAACTCCGAGGCCAGTTCCACCCGCACGGGAACTCCCGCCATATCCTCGATCACATACTGCGCCGCCATCCCCACGTGCCAGGCGGAGCCGCAGGCCGTGATGATGATCTGCGAGAGGGACAGAAGCATGTCGTCCGTGATCCCGGAAGAAGTCAAATCGATTTTGCCGTTCCTCACCAGGCTGTTCAGGGTGTCCCGTACGGCGGCGGGCTGCTCGTGGATCTCCTTGAGCATGAAATGCTCGTATCCGCCTTTTTCCGCAGCTTCCGCGTCCCAGGTGATCTCCGTTAGGGGCAGGGTGATTTCGTCGCCGTTCAGGTCATAGCATTTAACGCTGCCGGGAGACAGCCTGGCCACCTGCAGGTTGCCGATATAGTACACGCTGCGTGTGTATTTCAGGATGGCGGGCACGTCCGAGGCCAGAAAAGCGGCGTTTTCCGCCGTGCCGATAATGAGAGGTGAATCCTTCCGGGCCGCGAAGATCTCGTCCGGATAATCCTTGAACATCAGGGCCAGGGCGTAGCTGCCCCGCACCCGGACCATGGTGCGGGTGATGGCGTCGACCGGGCCGATCTTGTATTTCTTATAGTAATAATCTACCAGCTTGACGACGACTTCCGTGTCGGTGTCACTGTAAAACCGGTAGCCGTGGCGCATTAGCTTTTCTTTAAGCTCCCCGTAGTTTTCGATGATGCCGTTGTGAACTCCCACCACGTCGCTTTCCACTTTTCCGCTGCCGGAGCCGGAGCAGTTGCCGCTGACGTGGGGATGGGCATTTACCAGGCTCGGATCGCCGTGGGTGGCCCAGCGGGTGTGGCCGATGCCGCAGGTTCCCGGCAGGGAGCGGCCCATATCCGTTTTATCCGCCAGGTGATAGAGCTTTCCTGTGGCCTTGACCACCTCCGCCAGCGCCCTGCCGTCCCGGACGGCCAGCCCGGCCGAATCATACCCTCTGTATTCCAGCCTTTTCAGGCCGTCCAGCAAAATGGGCGCAGCCTGTTTTTCTCCAGTATAGCCAACGATCCCGCACATGGCTCCCTTGCCTCCTGTCAGCGGTTTTGCAGCAAAATGATTTTTGAATTATGCGGCCTCACATTCAAAAAGTCAATGCTTCCGCTGTTCAAAAACCGTTTTTTTCATCGCAGAAAAGCGAGGATTTCCCGGGCCGCCGCTCTTCCGTCAGCCAATGCTTTTACCACCAGTGACTGGCCGTTTCGCATATCACCGGCGGAAAAGAGGTTGCCGCCCAGATGGTGGGACCCATCCGGGGGCAGGAGCCGTCCCCGGCTGTCGGCTGAGAGGGAAAAGCCGTCAAGTGTTTCATTTTCACAGCCGATAAAACCGGCGGCGATCAGAAGCAATCCGCAGGGCATGGTCTTTTCCGACCCCGGGACAGGCAGGAGCTTTCCGTCAGCCTGCTTTTTGAGGCGCACTGTCTTCAGCGCCGTGATACGGTTTTCTGCGTCCGTCTGGATGCTTTGAACGGTGGTTTCATAGACCCGGGGGTCCACTCCCTGTAAAGCCGCGGCTTCCACCTGGCCGTAATCGGTGCGAAGGACACGGGGCCATTCGGGCCAGGGGTTCCCGGCGGCGCGCTTTTCAGGGGCCTTCGGCATCATTTCAAGCTGGGTGACGCTCTGGCAGCCCTGACGCAGCGCGGTGCCCACACAGTCGTTGCCCGTGTCCCCGCCGCCCACCACGACTACATGCTTTCCCCGGGCGGTGATCTCAGGCCCGGCCTTGGACAGGATGCCCCGGGTAGCAGCGGTGAGATAATCCACGGCAAAATGCACCCCTGCGGCATCCATGTGCTCTACATGGAGGGAACGGGGCTTGCGGGAGCCGCAGCACAAAAGCACCGCATCGTATGCGCTTAGCAGATCGGGCGCCGCGGAGGTGTTCAGCAGGAAGGAAACGCCTTCTTCTTCCATCAGGCGAATACGCCGCGCAATGACCTCCTTGGGCAGCTTCATATTGGGAATACCGTACATGAGCAGCCCGCCGGGACGGTCTGCCCGCTCGATCACAGTGACAAAGTTGCCTGCCTGGTTCAGCAGGTCTGCCGCTGCCAGTCCCGAGGGCCCGCTGCCCACGACAGCCACCCTTTTTCCTGTGCGGGCCAAAGGGCGGCGGGGCCGGATCCAGCCTTTTTCAAACCCGGTCTCGATCAGGTACAGCTCGTTGTCCCGGTTGGTCACGCCATCGTCGGCCAGGTTGCAGGCCTTTTCGCACAGCGCCGGGCACACCCGGCCGGTAAATTCGGGGAAGGGGGCCGTCATCAGAAGGCGGCTCAGCGCTTCCCGTTCCTGGCCCTGATAAAGCAGGTCGTTCCATTCCGGGATCAGGTTGTGCAGGGGACACCCGAAATCCGACTGGCAGAAGGGCACGCCGCAGTCCATGCAGCGCCCCGCCTGGCAGCGCCTTACGTCTATGGGCTGAGGCGTATGCAGATTGTCAAAATCCCGCAGCCGCTCCAGCGCATCGCGGAAGCGGTTTTCCGTCCGGGGATATTCCATGAATCCTGTGGTCTTGCCCATACCGTTACGCCCCTTTCAGGAAGGATAAGTACTCATCGGAAATCACCGCTTTGAATTTGGGCAGATACGCGTCGAAATGCGCGAGTATCTCTTTGGCTTTCTTCGATCCCGTGGTCTGCTCGTGAAGTTCCAGCAGCTGCCGCAGTTCGTCCGCCCGGTCGGACGCTGCGGCGTAGATTTTCACATGTCCTAAGTTTATGTGATCCTTTAATGTATCCTTTTCATCCAGCACCCAGGCGATGCCGCCGCTCATGCCGGCGGCGAAGTTGTCGCCCACCTGGCCCAGCACCGCGACCCGGCCTCCCGTCATGTACTCGCAGCCGTGATCGCCCACGCCTTCCACGACGGCCCAGGCCCCGGAATTGCGCACAGCGAAGCGCTCGCCCGCCATCCCGGCAATGAAAGCATGGCCCGAAGTGGCCCCGTACAGCGCCACGTTGCCGATCAGGGTATCTTCCGGCTTCCACACGCTGTCCACCGGCGGGCAGACGGCAATCGTACCGCCGGACAAGCCTTTGCCCAGATAATCGTTGGCCACGCCGTACAGGGTGATCTGCTGGCCCTGCGGCAAAAAAGCCCCGAAGGACTGCCCGCCGCAGCCCTGGGCCTGAATGTGCCGCTCGCCCTTCAGCATCGTGCCAAAGGCCCGGTCTGTGGTCATGAGATGCACGTGATCCTGGAAAAGCCGGGCGTCGGTGCGCTCGCTCAGATGGAAATCGTGCTTCGCGTCCGGCTGAAAGTGCGTGTTTCGGGCAAAGCCGATGAGGCCGTTCAGATCCATTTTTGCGTCGGGCTTCATTTTCAGCAGGTCGCTGCGGCCCACCAGCTCGTTCACCGTGCGGGCCCCGAGCTTCGCCATGATGCGCCGCATCTGTCCGGCAATGAAAAGCATGAACCGTTCCACATATTCCGGCTTTCCGATGAACCGCCTGCGCAGCTCAGGGTTTTGCGTGGCGATGCCGAACGGGCAGGTGCCCAGATGGCACACCCGCATCATCCGGCAGCCCATGGTGATCAGCGGCGCGGTGGCAAAGCCGAATTCCTCCGCGCCCAAAAGCAGCGCCACCATCACGTCGTGGCCGCTCATCAGCTTGCCGTCCGTTTCCAGGGTCACCTTCTGGCGAAGGCGGTTGCGGCACAATACCTGATGAGCTTCGGCCAGGCCGATTTCCCAGGGCAGGCCCGCGTGATGAACGGAGCTCATCGGCGCTGCCCCCGTACCGCCCTCGCCGCCGGAAATCAGGATGCCGCCAGCCCCGGCCTTGGCCACCCCGCTGGCGATGGTGCCCACGCCCGCGGAGGAAACCAGCTTCACCGTGATCTTTGCCCGCTCGTTGGCGCACTGCAGGTCGTAGATCAGCTCGGCCAGGTCCTCGATGGAATAAATATCATGATGGGGCGGCGGGGAGATCAGGGAGATGCCGGGGATGGAGCAGCGGGTCTTCGCCACGCTCTCCGTCACCTTGGCCCCGGGCAGATGGCCGCCCTCCCCGGGCTTGGCTCCCTGGGCCATTTTGATCTGGATCTCCCTGGCGGAGAGCAGGTATTCTCGGGTAACGCCGAAGCGCCCGGAGGCAACCTGCTTGATGGCGGAATTGAGATCAGTTCCGTAGCGCTCCGACAATTCGCCGCCCTCGCCGCTGTTGCTCCTGCCGCCCAGGTGATTCATGGCCCGGGCCATACATTCGTGGGCCTCCCGGGAAATGGAGCCGTAGCTCATGGCCCCGGTGCGGAAACGCTTCACGATCTTTTCGGCGCTTTCCACTTCTTCCAGGGGGATTTCCCGGCAGGCGTCAAAATCAAAGGTCAGCATGGAACGGATGGTGCGCGGACCGTCGTTTTCCACGCGCTCGGTATATTGATCGAACAGCTCTTTATTTCCTGTCCAGACAGCCTGCTGCAGCAGATGGACGGTCTCAGGGGAATATAAATGCTCCTCCGCCCCTTCTCCCGTGCGCAGCTTGTGGACGCCGACGCTGGGCAGGCCGTTTTCCATTGCGGCAAAGGCGGCGGCATGATGAAAGCGGCTGTCCGTTTCGATGGTATTCAGGTCTGTTCCGCCCAAAGCATAAGGCGTGTTGGTGAAGCAGGTTTCCACGAATTGCCCGTCCAGCCCCACCGCCTCAAACAGCTGGGCGCTCTGGTAGGCCTGCAAGGTGGAAACGCCCATCTTGGAGGCGATTTTCAGCACCCCGGCAGTCAGCGCCCGGTCGTAATCCCGGATGGCTGCCTCCGGTTCCTTTTGCACCTGGCCTTTGGCGCAAAGGGCCTTGACGCAGCTGTGCGCCAGATAGGGGTTCACAGCCCGGGCCCCGTAGGCGATCAGCAGAGCCAACTGGTGCACATCCCGGGGCTCCCCGCTTTCCAGAACCACGGAAACCGCCGTGCGCTTTTTGATGCGGATCAGGTGCTGCTCCAGGGCGGATACCGCCAGCAGGGAAGGAATGGCCAGATGGCCTTCATCCACACCCCGATCAGACAGGATCAGGATATTGACGCCCGACCTGCAGGCCTGGTCGCAGGAGGAAAAGAAATCGTCCAATGCGGCGCGCAGACCCGTCTCTTTGGCATATAAAAGGGAAATGGTGCGCACCGAAAAAGCGGGATGGTCCAGAGCCCTTATGCGGTTCAGCTCCTCTTCCTTAAGCACCGGCGAAGGCAATTCAAGCACCGTGCAGTTGTCCGGCCCGTCCGACAGCAGATTGCCGTCGTCCCCGATGTAGATGGAGCAGTCGGTTTTGATTTCCTCCCGCAGGGCGTCGATGGGCGGGTTGGTCACCTGGGCAAAGCGCTGCCTGAAATAATCGAACAGGGACGGATGGGTTTTGCTCAGCGCTGCGATGGGCACATCCGCTCCCATGGACACGATGGGCTCCGTGCCGTTTTTCGCCATAGGCAGGAGGATATTCTGCATATCCTCCTGGGTATAGTGAAAGGCCCTGCACAGCTGTATGCGCTGTGCATCGTCCACAACGTCCTTTCCGCTTTGCGTGTGGGGCAGGTCGTTCAGGGTGATCAGATGCCGCATCCATTCGGTGTAGGGGCGGGCTTCTGCATAGCGGGTTTTAAGCTCTTTGCTTTCAAGCAATTCGCCGCTCCGCAGATCGGCTTCCAGCACGTCGCCGGATCTCAGTTTCCAGCGGCGCAGGATATGGGCGTTTTCTTCAAACAGCACGCCCGCCTCGGAGGAGAGAATCAGCCGCCTGTCATCGGTCAGGGCGCAGCGCAGGGGGCGCAGGCCGTTGCGGTCCAAAGAAGCGCACACCGTGTCTCCATCAGAATACAGGATGGCTGCCGGCCCGTCCCAGGGCTCCATCATGGTGGCGTAGTAGCGGTACAGATCGCGCCAGGGAGAAGGCTGCTTCTGTCCCTGCCAGGGCTCCGGCAGCAGGATCATCCCCGCCAGCGACAGCGGGAAGCCATTCATGTGCAGAAATT
Source organism: uncultured Eubacteriales bacterium (assembly GCA_902790015.1). Classification (GTDB taxonomy): domain Bacteria; phylum Bacillota; class Clostridia; order Christensenellales; family Aristaeellaceae; genus UBA4246. The sequence goes on from CADAQF010000008.1 coordinate 73,654, forward strand.
CCAGGGTGTTGTCCAGCATCTGGCTGTCGCTGCCGCCGTCCGTGACGACCGGCAGCACCCGGCGCATTTCTTTGCCGAGAACAGCGGAGCGCATGGTTTCTTCCCTGGCCTTCATCCGGTCGTGGTTGCCCCGGATGGTGTTGATTTCGCCGTTGTGCAAAAGCATCCTCTGGGGGTGGGCCTTGCTCCAGGAAGGGAAGGTATTGGTGGAAAAGCGGGAATGCACCAGCGCCATCTGAGAGGTATAGCGCACATCCTGCAGATCGTCGTAAAACGAGCGCAATTGATTTACCAGCATCATGCCCTTATAGACGATGGTTTTGCCTGACAGGGAACAGACGTAGGCATCCGTGTCCTGCTTTTCGAATATCCGGCGCAGTATGTAAAGCCGCCGGTCAAAATCCGCGCCGGCGGCGATGGAAGCGGGACGATTCAAAAAGCACTGACAGATGCGGGGCATGGTGCGCCGGGCCCCGGTGCCCAGCTGGGCAGGATGGCAGGGCACATTCCGCCACCCGAGGACCGTCAGCCCTTCCGATAATGCAAGCTGTTCAAAAATGTGCCGGGTGTTCTCCGCGCCCACCTCGTCCTCCGGCAGGAAGAACATGCCCACGCCGTAATCGCCGGGCTGCCCTAAAGCGATTCCCTCTTCCCGCGCCCAGGCGGAAAACAGGGCGTGGGGGAGATTCGTCATGATGCCCACGCCGTCGCCGGTGGTGCCCAGGGCGTCGCTGCCCGCCCGATGTGCCAGGCGCTCCACGATGGAGAGCGCCTGGTCCACGGTGCGGTGGGTGCTTTTGCCGCTCAGATCCACGATCGCGCCCACGCCGCAGCTCTCGTGCTCCAGTTCTTCATGGTATAACGGGTACTGCAGATCGCGCATGGTCATTCCTCCGTCCCCTTTGACGATTTCAGGATTTGCGCCGCGTAATCGGCCATTCTGACGCCGTGGTTCATGGCGTACTGCTGAAGTGTCCGATGGGCTTCGGGCTCGGTGATGCCGTGTTGCTTCATAAGCAGCCGCTTAGCCCGCTCTACCATTTCTTTTTCCGTCCCTGCCCGCCTGGGCAGCCGCATCTGGTGAAGCTGGGAAAGCATCTGCACTGCTCCTACCAGCGCCTGGGAAGACAGGGGCAGCGGAAGACGGAAAATCTCCGGCGCTTCGCAGCTTTCCAGCACCAGGGGCTTGGCGATCAGCAGGATCTGGATGCGGTCCCCATAGTCCCACTGAAGCTCGTCCGGCTTACAGCCGGGCAGCAAGCCCATCAGCACCACGACGCCATCCTCGCATTCGTTGATGGTGCGCCTGAGCTCGCTCCCGGAAGCGCAGCATCGAAAAACGGCAAAACCGGAGGAAGCCAGCAGCTGGGAAAGCTTCTCCCTGCTTTCTTCCGCAGCGCTGGCGACGACGATCCTTGCCACTGGCATAACCTCCTTTCCGGGCGCGGAGTGTGGAGAGCTGAGCTATGACTGACGGTGCGATATCTTTTTTCTGTTTGAAATATGACTGTGTTTCTCCACACTCCGCATTTTGGTTCACATGGTCAGTACATGACAATATACCGGTCGATCTCCCACTGGCTTACGTGGGTGCGGTAGGCGTCCCATTCCTTTTCCTTGCCCTCCACATACTGGGAAAGCACGTGCTCGCCCAATGCGCTGCAGATGACGTCGTCCGCCTTCAGGCAGTCGATGGCTTCGCGGAGCGTCCCGGGCAGGGAATGAATGCCCTTTGCCTTCCGGGTTTCCCCGTCCATGGCGAAGATGTTCTCGGTGATTTCATCCGGGGGTGTCAGGCCCTTTTCAATGCCGTCCAGGCCCGCGGCCAGGCACACCGCCATGTTCAGGTACGGGTTGCAGCTGGGATCGGGGCAGCGAAGCTCCACGCGGGTGCCCATGCCCCGGGAGGCGGGGATGCGGATAAGGGCACTTCGGTTGCTGGCGCTCCAGGCCAGATAGCAGGGGGCTTCATAGCCCGGCACCAGGCGTTTGTAGCTGTTGACCAGGGGATTGGTGACGGCCGCCATGCCCCGTACGTGGGCAAGGATACCGGCGATGAAGGCGTAAGCTTCTTTGGAAAGGCCCCGCTTGTCAGAAGGATCGGCGAATACGTTTTTCCCATCCTTGAACAGGCTCATGTTGGTGTGCATGCCGCTGCCGTTGATGCCGAACACCGGCTTGGGCATAAAGGTGGCGTGCAGGCCGTTCTTCTGGGCCAGAGTCTTTACGGCCAGCTTGAAGGTCATGATGTTGTCGGCGGAGGTCAGCGCGTCTGTATACTTGAAGTCGATCTCGTGCTGACCCGCTGCCACCTCGTGATGGCTGGCTTCGATCTCAAACCCCATCTGTTCAAGCGTCATGCAGATTTCGCGGCGGGTACTCTCCCCGTGGTCCAGGGGGCCTAAGTCAAAGTAGCCCGCTTCGTCGCCGGTGGTGGTCGTGGGGCGGCCCTGATCGTCCGTCTGGAAGAGGAAAAACTCCATCTCCGGCCCTACGTTGAAGGAATACCCCATGTCCGAGGCCTTTTTAAGCTCCTTTTTCAATACGCCCCGGGGATCGCCGGCAAAGGGCGTGCCGTCCGGGTTGTACACGTCGCAGATGAGCCTGGCCACCTTTCCGTGCTGGGGCCGCCAGGGCAAAATGGCGTAGGTATCCAGGTCGGGCCGCAGGTACTGGTCGCTTTCGTTGATGCGCACGAAGCCCTCGATGCTGCTTCCGTCGATCATGATCTGGTCGTTGACGGCCTTTTCGATCTGGCTGGCGGTAATGGCCACGTTTTTCAGCTGGCCGAAGATATCGGTGAACTGCATCCGGATAAACTCCACATCATCTTCCCGCACCATGCGGATGATGTCTTCCTTGCTGTACTTGCTCATGAAAAGGCCTCCTTCACAAAATAAAAAGGGCAGGGGAACCCGAACAACTTGGCTCCCTTGCCTTGCATGCGCAAATTGTACAGCCGGTTTTTTCCAAAGTCAAGGGGGCGGATTGTATTCCTGATGTATTTCGTGCGCCGCTGTTTTTTGGCTGTATTCCGTCTTGACAAGGCGGCGGTCCCGGTGCTACAATGCCCGCAAATTTCACATTCCAAAGCGATGCGGAAGCAAAGTACCCGGGGAGCGCGGCATGAAAGAGAGCGGTAGTTGGTGAAAATCCCGTATGAGCGTCCCGGCGAAGAACCCTTCCAAGCCCAAGCCGAAAAGCGTTGTGCTCAGTAGGGGAGGCGGGGCGGACGGCCCGTTACAGCCGTCAGGGCTTGGCGGAAGCATGGGGTCTTCCAAGAGCCTGACAAAGAAGCAAATCAGGTGGCACCACGGAGCGGCGGCCTTCGTCCTGAAATATCAGAGACGAAAGCCGCCCAATAAACGGAGGTGCCTTTCATGTGTTCCATTTTCGGCGTGACTTCGAGATCCATCCCGGTGGAAGCCCTGAAGCAGTGTTTTGACCACACGATTTCAAGAGGCCCGGACATGAGCCGCTTTGAGCAAATCCCCGTCGGTTACCTGGGTTTTCACCGCCTGGCCATCATGGGCCTGGATGAACGGGGCATGCAGCCCTTTCATCTGAACGGGGACGCCGTGGTGTGCAACGGGGAACTGTACGGCTTCCGCCCCCTGCGGGACCGGCTGCTGGCCAGATACGAGCTTCAAAGCCAGTCCGACTGCGAGATCCTGCTGCCGCTGTATCACGAGTACGGCGTGGAAATGTTCAAGACCCTGGACGCGGAGTTTGCCCTGATCCTGTGGGATGATGAACAGCAAAAGCTCATCGCCGCCAGGGATCCCATCGGCATCCGGCCGCTTTATTACGGCAGGCTTTCCGACGGGGAATGGGCCTTTGCCAGCGAGCCCAAGAACCTGATGGGTCTGTGCGAACAGATCCTGCCTTTCCCGCCGGGCCACTACTGGATGGACGGGCAGTTCATCCAGTACGCCGATCCGGCTTACGTGGGCTATTTCACCATGAAGACCGAGGAGGAGGTGTGCGCAAAGCTCCGCCGCCTGCTGATGGACGGGGTGCAAAAGCGGCTGGACGCCGACGCGCCCATAGGCTTCCTGCTCTCCGGCGGGCTGGATTCCTCCCTTGTCTGCGCCATCGCCCAGCGGATGACGCCCCATCCCATCCGCACCTTCGCCATCGGCATGGACGTGGACGCCATCGACTTAAAATACGCCCGCCTCGCGGCCGACTATATCGGCAGCGACCATACCGAGGTCATCATTTCCGAGAAGGATGTACTCGATACCCTGCCCGCCGTCGTGGAGTTGCTGGGCACCTGGGACATCACCACCATCCGGGCCTCCATCGGCATGTACCTGGTGTGCAAGTGGATCCACGAGCACACGGACATTCGGGTGCTACTCACGGGCGAAATCTCTGACGAGCTGTTCGGCTACAAGTATACGGACTTCGCGCCCTCCGCCGCCGCCTTCCAGGAGGAGGCGGAAAAGCGCATCCGGGAGCTGCACGTCTATGACGTGCTTCGGGCGGACCGGTGCATTTCTGTCAACTCCCTTGAAGCCCGGGTGCCCTTCGGCGACCTCAAATTCGTGCGCTACGCCATGAGCATCGACCCGGAACTCAAAATGAACACCCACGGCATGGGCAAGTACCTGATCAGAAAAGCCTTTGCCGACGACCATATCCTGCCGGACGAGATACTCTGGCGGCAGAAGGCGGCTTTTTCCGATGCCGTGGGCCACTCCATGGTCAACGACCTGAAAGCCCTGGCGGAGAGGACCTACACCGACAAGGGTTTTTTGGAAAAAGCGTCGAAATATGATTACTGCCGCCCCTTCACCAAGGAAAGCCTGCTCTACCGGGAACTGTTTGAACGATACTATCCCGGCCAGGCGCGGATGATTCCCGACTATTGGATGCCCAACAAAACCTGGCCCGGCTGCGACGTGGACGACCCCTCTGCGAGGGTGCTTTCCAACTACGGGGCGAGCGGGGTATAAAGACAAGGAGGAAACAGGATGGCTGACCATCAGAAAATCCTCATCCTGGACTTCGGCGGGCAGTACACCCAACTGATTGCCCGGCGGGTGCGTGAAAACCATGTGTATTCCGAGGTGGTGCCCTGGAGCGTGCCTGCCGGGGAAATCGCCGCCCGCAAGCCTGCCGGCCTTATCCTGTCCGGCGGGCCGGCTTCCGTCTGCGACCCGGTTGCACCTCATTGCGACCCGGCCGTTTACGACCTGGGCGTGCCGGTGCTGGGTATCTGCTACGGCATGCAGCTAACGGCCCGGCTGCTGGGCGGCCAGGTGGAAAAAGCAAAAGAGCGGGAATACGGCCGGGTCAACGTGCGAATGAAGGAACAAACGGGCCTGCTGGAGGGCATGAGCCCGTCCTCCTCCTGCTGGATGAGCCACACCTGGCAGGTGTCGGCGTGCCCGCCCGGCTTCCGTCCCATCGCAAAAACAGATAACTGTCCCATCGCCGCCATGGCGAATGAAGACAGATGTATTTACGGCGTGCAATTCCATCCCGAAGTGACCCACACGGACGAGGGAAAACGGCTCCTGCACAATTTCCTGTACGGTATTTGCTTTTGCGCCGGCGACTGGACCATGGACGCCTACGCCGAAACCGCCGTCAGGCAGATTCAAGAAGCCGTGGGGGAACGCGGCACCGTTTTGCTGGCCTTGTCCGGCGGGGTGGACTCCTCCGTGGCCGCGGCGCTGATCTACCGCGCCATCGGCAGCCGTCTCACCTGCGTGTTCGTCGATCACGGCCTGCTGCGCAAGGGTGAAAGCGACCAGGTATGCCATGTGTTCAGCCGGCTCTTCCCGGTGCGCTTCGTCCGCGCCGACGCGGCGGACAGGTTCTTTTCAGACCTTCAGGGCGTCACCGACCCGGAGGAAAAGCGCCACATCATCGGACGGGATTTCATCGAGGTATTCCGGGAAGAAGCGTCAAAGCTGGGGAGGCTTGATTATTTCGCCCAGGGCACCATTTACCCGGACGTGATCGAAAGCGGCCAGGGCACCAGCGCGGCCGTGATCAAGAGCCACCACAACGTGGGCGGTCTGCCAAAGGAACTGGGGTTCACCGAACTGATCGAACCCCTGCGGATGCTTTTCAAGGACGAAGTCCGTGCTTTGGGTGAAGCCCTGGGTCTGCCCTCAGCGCTGGTCTGGCGTCAGCCCTTCCCTGGCCCCGGGCTGGCGATCCGGGTCATCGGCGAGGTGACGCCCGAAAAGATACAGATCGTGCGGGACAGCGACGCCATATTCCGGGAGGAAATCGCCAAAGCCGGGCTGGACCGCCAGGTGAACCAGTATTTCACCGTCCTTACCGGCGTGCACAGCGTGGGCGTCATGGGCGACGAGCGCACCTACGATTACACCGTTGCCCTCCGGGCCGTCACTACCGACGATTTTATGACCGCCGACTGGGCGCGCCTGCCCTACGACCTCATCGCTGCTGTCTCTTCTCGCATTGTCAACGAGGTGGCCCATGCCAGCCGTGTGGTGCTGGATGTGACGAGTAAACCGCCCTCCTCAATCGAG
>CADAQF010000009.1 GCA_902790015.1 uncultured Eubacteriales bacterium
TTCTTCCCGTGAAGCGTGTATTCTGTTACCGTTTCCACATGCGTCACTTCGTCCAGCACGGTCTTCTTCGTCCGCAGCCCGTCTTCGTTGTACTCAAAGTGTACGTCAATGGAATGCGGGCTGGTACTCGTCCGGTGCATATGGTACAGCTCCCGCCCGTGACGCCATTCATACGTCCACGCGCCGGATGAAAGGATGTTCCCTATGGCGTCGTTCTGTATGGCTCCTCCGCCGTATGCGGTCAGCAGGTCCTTCCAGCCGCTGTCCCCATAGGTGTAATTGGTCTGTGCCTGCTTCGTTCCCAGGTCGGTTTCCGTATATGCGTACCGCCTGAAGCTCTGTATGTTCCCGCCCAGGTCATAGGTGTATACCCAGGTGGTGCCATTTGCTCCCCCGCGGGTATCATACGGGTCGTTCACCCGGATCAACTGCCCTATGGCGTCATATTTGTATTATACCATATCTTGTGTTGCTATGCTACCCTGTGCCGCTTTGTGCGGTGTTGCCTCAATTGACAATTCCAATATAATCATTCATTTACAATAATAATACCGCTATCTCTGGGTATGCTTCGATGATGTTCATCAGAGTTTATCAGCATTTTTTTAATACGGTATATATTGATTGTTCTTTGGTTCTGAGAAGGTTTTATCCATACTTTTCCGTGATATATCGGATATTTTGCGGTAAACCTTCCCCATACTTCTCTCTCATTGTAACATAGTCGAATCAATTCATGCCCTTCAAGTATAATATAAGTATAGGAATCAAAATCAAAGTGTATGATATCTTCTCTATTACGATTTGTAGCGATATGAAACATCTCATCAAAAGCGTCAAGAGATATATACGATTCTGGATAACCATATAATGCCCACCAAAGCGTGCCAAAAACAGGCTTATCTGCATTGATGTCCCTGATCCATTCGAATGAAGTAACATATTCGAAAGAAATCTCCTGATCTTTGGAATAAGTCGCCATTATGCATATTAATACGGATATTAAAACGATTCCTACGATAAGAGTTTTTGTTCTGTTCATTTTTTGCAATTCTGCCTTTTCATATAGTGCTCGATTAATCAACGTATCTCCAACCCACGTTTAATAAATCTAAAACACTATTAAAATGACTGAAATCGATTCTCAAGTAAGGAATTCCTGTGCTTGGAAAATAACAAACACTACTATATGAGGCAGCTTGAACAGTGTGGGATGTTTTTTCTGCGAGAAAAGATGCAGCAGACACGCCTTTTGAATCCGGCGTTCCCCCATTACATGAATACAAATAAGTCATAATATTCACTTTAACTGGCTTCAGTTCGTCAGAAGAAATAAATCCGAATTCATTCTCCGGATCATTAATCCCTAACTGGACGTTATTACAATCTAGCGTTCCATTTGAACCATGACAAATTATATATAGCAGGTCGATGGATTCCGGTAATGAATTCCATACATCAATAAATCCTCTATCATCAGAATTCTGAGCTATGATACAATCAAACCCCACCATTATTATTTCATCATATATTTGAAGAAATTCAATATACTTTTTTAGCCATTTCGCCTGATTTGGAAATCCTTTTCCTCCTTGTGTTTCATCTGGCCTATCGTCATATAATATTACAACTGATCCAAAGCCAGATTGATCTGACATGATTATCGGATTATTTTGACAATAGCAGAACAGATTTCTTCCGTCAAACACCGTATCCGCATTAATGAACCTTCCCCGATTGGCATTATAATACCTGCTTCTCAGGTAGTAAAAGTCAATCTCATCATCATACACATACCCCCGATACAGGAACGGGTTCAGCTTGCCAAGCGTCGTCCTCAGGCTGCCTGTGGTGCTCAGCGGCTTCCCCCAGGCATCATACGTATATTCAACTACCTTCGTGCCTGTGCTGTCCGTCAGGGCGATGACATCCCCCTGCAGCCTTCGTGCCTGTGCTGTCCGTCAGGGCGATGACATCCCCCTGCAGATTGTACACATAGGCGTAACTCGCCGTTGTAGTCCCGTTGTTCCATTCCACGATAGCCGGCCTGCCCTGCAGGTCGCAGTCAGAATAAACCGCCGTGCCCTGTTCGGCGTCCTGTACCATGCCTACCCTGCCGGTGGCGTCGTAGGCGTAGGTGAAGCGGGCGCTTTCCTCTTCGTCAAAGCTCACTCCGGTCAGACGGCCGTAGGCATCATAGGAATAACGCACTTCATCGCCGTTTCCGTAGGCGACCTTCTGTATCTGCCGGGTCACGGGATCATAATCCGTCGTGCTGAGCGTCCTGTTTCCGACCTGTGTAGATACCTGACGGCCCAGGCTGTCGTACCCGAAGCGGTAGATAACGTCGCCGCTGGTTTCGGTCCTGGTGTTGTGCTTTACCCCGCTCAGATAACCCGTTTGGGCATCGTAGCCGTATTCCGTTCTCACTTCCTTTCCGTCGAGCGTCGTGCTGGTTTTGGTCTTTCTTCTCTGGGCGTCGTACTGATAACTGACCGTCTGCCCTTTGGGGTCTGTCACGCCGGTGACAGTACCCTTATCGGGATCGGTCACGGTGATCACCGTCTTGCCCCGGGCGTCTGTCTGCGTGACGGCATAGGTACCGTCGGCGTTATAGGCGGTGTTCTCCTTTATATACTTCGCCGTGCCGCTCTCAGTTCCTTCTTTTTAACTTCGATTGTGTTGCCATAGGCGTCGTAAAGATATCCGGTCACCGTTCCGGAACCTCCGGCTTGACCGGGCTTACGCCCTCATAACCCCAGGAAAGGGAATGACCTTCCCGGTCTTGAAGGGTGATAAAGGGCTTTTCAGAAGAAATGCCGCAGGTTACAGTCAGGTTCCCGGTACGGCTGACCAGCCTGGCCTCCGTTTCCTTTTCTGGGACGAATGAGGCGGATATTTCCTGCCATGTTCCTGAGGCGCTGTCCTGCTGATGGATCGGGATGGCGTTCATGTAGGAACGGTATTTCCCTGCTTCCACTGTAAATGTTTTGCTGAAAACGGAGCGCTTATAGATGAGTTCCGTGGGGATCAGGTGCTGCTTTTTTGTGGCGGTACTCATGGAATAAGCCTCCTTTCGTTCTTCGGGTTTTCACTATTAAGACGAAAGAGACGGCGATATTCTTCCTGCGAAAGGAATTGTTTACAAGATTGTTTTGCTATCTGCTGTATACTCTGAAAATCGAACATATGTACCAGAGGTTGAAATTCATAAAATTATAGGATACTTCTTGACAGTGACAGAGATATTTTTTCTCAGAAAGATATAATGCTCGTACATTTTAAACCGGACTGGTTCATTTTATCAATACAGAATTTTGCTTTTGTCTCCCTTGTTTTATTGCAAAAATTGACATATAATAGTTCTGGTGATGCTTAATGGAACCACACGCAGTATGGGATCGGGCCAATCAGATGCCTCCCGGGCGGGAGTTCGAAGCCTATCATTTCGTCGATACCCAGACGCAGCCGGTCTTTTATCACAGCCATCCACATTATGAGATCTACTTTTTCCTGCAGGGGCACAGCCGCATCATCGTGGAGGGGCTGGACCTCAAGCCGGTGCGGGGAGATGCGCTGATCTATCCCCCGGGGATCATGCACCGCAATATCCATCTGGATTCCGAAATCCCCTATGAACGCTTCTATCTTTTCGCCCGGAGGGAATTCCTGCAGTCCATCAGCTCGGCAGAGTACGACCTTCCCGGGACGCTGGAAAAGATGACCCGGAACGACCGTTATTTTTATCATGTCGGGCAGGAAGACCTGCAGGAGCTCATCCGTTTGACGGACGAGACCATCGCCGCCTCCGAGCTGTCCGGCCCCGCGGACAGGCTGATCAACCGCAGCCGCTTCACCATTCTTCTGATCCGCGCGCTGACCATGATGTCCGGCCAGGAGGTCATGCCGCAAAGCGATTACAACAAAGGAATGAGCAGCCTGATCCGCTACGTCAACCGCCATATCACCACGCCGCTGACGCTGGACGACCTGGCGGAAACGTTTCACGTGAGCAAGTATTACCTGCTGCGCGAGTTTAAAAACTATACCGGCATTTCCGTCCATCAGTACCTGATCATCCGCCGCATCCAGGTATCACAGGAAATGATACGCCAGGGCATCAAGCCCAAGGAAGCCTGCTTTCAGTGCGGCTTCTCGGACTATTCCAGTTATTACCGGGCCTTCAGGGGGCGCGTGGGCATGTCGCCCGAGCAGTTCAGGCAGGCCGTTTTCCGGCCCTGACGGTTCCCGCCCGCTCCCTTTTTACCAAACCTGTTTTTTAGGAGGATATGACTTATGCAGCTACTGACACCGCCTATGGGATGGAACAGCTGGAACACCTTCGGGGGCAGCATCTCCGATTCCCTGATCCGGGAGACCGCCCGGACGATGAAAGACAAAGGGTACCTGGCAGCCGGGTATGAATACATCGTCATCGACGACTGCTGGAGCCTGCGGGACCGCGGGCCCGACGGCCACCTGGTGCCTGACCCCGAAAAGTTCCCGCACGGCATGAAGGACCTGGCGGATTACGTCCATTCCCTGGGCTTCAAGTTTGGCCTTTATTCGTGCGCAGGCGTGATGACCTGCGCCGGATACCCGTCTTCTTACGACCACGAGTTCACCGACGCCCGGGACTTTGCCGACTGGGGGGTGGACTTCCTCAAATACGATTTCTGCAATTTCCCTGCCAACGCCGACGGCAATAACCGCTACGCCATCATGTCCATGGCCCTCAAATCCACCGGACGGGATATCCTCTTCTCCGCCTGCAACTGGGGCACGGACGAGCCTTGGAAATGGATGAAATCCCTGGGCGTGCATATGTACCGTTCCACCGGCGATATACAGGACAACTTCGCGTCCTTTTCCTCCATCGTACGCTCCCAGCTGCCCAACTTCTGCATGAGCGGCGCCAACTGCTTTAACGATATCGACATGCTGACGGTGGGCATGTACGGCAAAGGAAACGTCGCTCAGGGCGACGCCTGCGGCGACGTGGAATACCAGACGCAGTTCGCCCTGTGGTGCATGCTGAGCGCGCCGCTGATGCTGGGGGCGGACGTGCGGAATATGCCCGCGTTCGCCGAAAGCCTCGTGCTGAACCCCGGCCTGCTCCGCATCAATCAGGACCCGGAGGGCCGCGTTCCTCAGGTGGTTTACCGGGGCAGGATGATCTACAGCGGGCCCGATGTTCCGGGCGGCTGGAAGGAATACCCCGACACGGGGCTCACGCTGTTCAAGCATATGAGCGGCGGGGAATTCGCCGTGGGCTTCTTCAACATGGCTCCCATGCCGGGCCAGGTGCCGTTCATATTCGCCGACGCCGGCCTGCCGTCCACCAGCGGCTTTGCCCTGCACTTTTGTGACGCCCTGACCGGAGAGGATCTCGGTCTCAGGCAGGATTATCTAAATCTGATGGTTCCCGCCCGCGGCTGCCGGGTGCTGACTTGCAGGATCGAAAAGTGCTGACTCAGGGCTCACGCATTCTGCGTGAGTAGTGGGAAAGGGACTGACGTCCCCTTCCCAACCGTTCCAGGGCCTGCCGGCCCGTTCTTCGCTGAAAATGGTCCACCGGACCATTTTCCGGGCGCTCAGAACCCCCTGCGGCTTTTCCAGGTATGTTTTCCTTCGGAAAACCCTTTCCAGGGTCTGCCGGCCCGTTCGTCGGTGAAAACGATCCACCGGATCGTTTTCCGGGCCCTCCTCACCCCACCGGCAAAGCCGCCGGGATACGATATGACGCGAGGGTGTGCCCCTCTCCAGGGCCTGCCGGCCCGTTCGGCGCTGAAAAAGGTCCACTGGACCTTTTTCCGGGCGCGCCTCACCCCCTCGTCAAGTTCTTTCCGTCACTCCATCCCAATCCAGGGCCTGCCGGCCCGTTCGTCGGTGAAATCGGTCCACCGGACCGATTTCCGGGCCCTCCTCACCCCTGCGGGTGCCTGCGGCATCCGCCGAATAAATCGGCGGACTTAGGGATTCCGTGGCAGAAAGAACAGATATCCGTTTCACTTTTTTCAGTTGTTTTTTTCGATGATTTCAATCCGTTCACCTGTTATTTATTTGTGCTTACGTCCTGATCGTGCGTACGCCCTGAGACCTGATGCTGTTTACGTATCCTGCGAAGGGCTGCAACATCATCTCGGACAGCCTTCGCGGCCGGTGTGAGGCGGGGAGGCTCTTTCTGAATCGAATGAACAGGCCCTAAAATGTTAAAAACAGGTGCGCCCCCGGCAGCTGTGTTTCATGCTGCCGGGGGCGCCTTATATCCTGATCGCTGTCCGGATTATCGTGATTCAGTTTTCGTGGTTCAGCGCGTTCCGCCGAAGGTATCGGACAGATCCGCCACGACAGATTTGGCGGGATCGTCCGTTTTCAGCCTGGAATGGGCGACGCGCTTTTGAAGCTCCTCATAGAACAGCTCTTCGTCAATGGGCATGGACACTTCCCTGCCCAGGAAGGCGGACAGGTGCATGGCATTGGACAGCATCAGCCCGCGGATGCCCTCCCGCCCGTCGGCCACCAGCGGCTCGCCCCGCAGGATCGCCCCGCCCCAGGCGTTGATGACGCCAGTGTGCTGGGGGTTGAGACCGTCCGTCTCCACGACGGTTTCCGTCGCCGGCATGGTGGCAAACGCGTCCTTGTTGGAAGCGCTCCACTCCGGCTCGGAAACGCTGAACTCCTGGAGGTGCAGCTGATCGTTTTCCACGAGCAGCCTGGCCCTGTCCATCTGGATCTCAAAGCGGTTGGTGCCGTGCGCGTCGCCTGTGGTGGTGACGAAAACGCCGGTACCGCCGTTTTCGTATTCGACGTAAGTCGTCACATCGTCCTCCACCTCGATATCGTGCCACAGGCCGAACTTCATGTGCGCCTGCACCTTCACGGGCATGCCGCAGATCCACTGCCAGAGGTCCAGCTGGTGGGGGCACTGGTTGAGCAGCACGCCGCCGCCCTCCCCAGCCCAGGTCGCCCGCCAGGAACCGGAATCGTAATACGCCTGGGGCCGGTACCAATCCGTAATGATCCAGTTGGTGCGGCGGATGCGCCCGTATTTGCCGGACCGCACGAGCTCCCGCATTTTACGGTACACGCAGTTGGTGCGCTGGTTGAACATCACGCCGAAAACGACCTCCGGGTGCCGGTCGGCCGCCTGATTCATCTCTCGCACCTGTTTGGTGTATACGCCCGCCGGCTTTTCGACCAGCACATGGATCGAACGCTCCATGCACTTGACAGCCAGCCCGGGATGGGCGTAATGCGGCGTGGCGACGATGCACGCATCCACCAGACCGCTGTCCAGCATGGCGTCCGCGCTGTCAAAAAAGCGCACGCTTTCCCCCAGGCGGGTTTTGGCCCATTCCTGACGGGCGGGATTGATATCCGCCACGGCCGCCAGTTCAAAATCCGGGCATTCCCCGTCCCTGACCCTGCAGGCGTGGGAGCTTCCCATATTGCCGATGCCGATGATGCCGAGCCTGATCTTTTTTTCCATCGTCCTTCCTCCTTTAAATCAGGGCCTTAAGCGCGCAGCAGGCCGCGTCAAACGCCGCGTCGCTGCTGGGATAGGTGAAAGTGTCGATCGACGTTTTATTGTCCTCCCGTTCCAGGGATTTAAGCCCGTCGAACACGGCCAGGTGAGGCTCCACGCTGACCGCCTGCCCGCCCCGGGAGATATAATCGTCCAGAATATCCTGGAGCCGTCCCACGCCCTTGCCCGCGGGCACCACCCGGCCGTCCGGCAGGGCGTCCTTGATGTGCAGATAACGGATCCTGTCCTTAAGCATCGTCCAGCCTTCCCAGGTATCCTGCCCGCACTGAATGAAATTGGCGGGGTCAAATATGCCCTCCAGGGCCGGAAAAGCGTCCAGCAGCTCGCGGCAGCGGCCGGCAAGGGCGCCGTATATGCCCTTTTCATTTTCATGGCACAGCGTCACTCCGCTGCCTTGCGCCGCTTCCAGCATACGGCCCATCCGTTCGAACACCTGGGCTTTGCATTCGTCCTCCCCGCCCTGCGGCACATAGAAGGAAAACATGCGCAGGTTCCCTGCTCCCAGTATGCCCGCCAGTTCCAGCGTGCGGCGCAGCTTGTCCAGATGGGGTTCAAACGCTTCCTCGATGCCGATCTTGCCGATGGGCGACCCTATCGACCAGACGGTCAGGCCGTTGTCATCAAGCTTCCGGCGTACCTCCCTGGCCTTCTGCGGCGTTATGTCCGCAATGTTCTGCCCGTCCACCCCGCGGATCTCAAGCCCGTTCAGCCCGTTTCTGAGCATTGCGCCGATCTGGCCGTCGATCCGCCCGGAAGCCTCATCGGCAAACGCATAGATTTTAAGCTCGCTCATGCTGTTCCTCCCCCTGACGGGACAGTCCTTTGCCCGCCCCGGCCCCTATTATAGCGCAATAAAAGCAATAAAACAACAGCTTTTTAAAGTAGTATTGATAATATTGAATGGCATGGCCGCTTTTCCGGCCGCTGCACCCGGCAGTAAAAATGCCCGCCCCGGGTCGATCCCGGAACGGGCTTTTTAGCGGGCAGTATCAGGCCACTTCCACCTGGCCGCCGATCACCGTGATGCAGCCGCGGGGGCAGACCTTGGCGCACTCGCCGCAGCGGGTGCACTTGGAGGTGTCTATGGAGGCGAAGCCGTTGGATACGTGAATGGCGTCGTACTGGCAGGTCTTTTCGCAGCGCTTGCAGGCGATACAGGCATGCGTGCAGGCCTCGACGGCGGGACGGCCTATGTCGCTGTTCTGGCAGCGGACGAGCACGGTGGCGTCCTTGGGAACGACGGCGATGGCGTGGCGCGGGCAGGTCTTTTCGCACATGCCGCAGGCCACGCACTTGTTTTCATCGAACACGGCGATGCCGTTTTCGATGCGGATGGCGTCGAACTTGCACACGTCCATACAGTCGCCCAGGCCGATGCAGGAGTAGGGGCACATTTTGGGGCCGCCCACCATCTGGCTGGCCATCTGGCAGGACTTATAGCCGTCGTAGTGATAGCGCTCCTTGGCGATACCTACGGCGCCCTGGCACAGAAGCCTGGCCACCCTGGGCTCGCTGGAGCCGGCGGAAACGCCCATGATCTCGGCGATGGCAGCTGCAGTCTTGGCGCCGCCGGCCGTGCAGCCGTTCACCGGAGCGTCCCCCTTGACGACGGCGGCGGCAAAGCCGTCGCAGCCGGGATAGCCGCACGCGCCGCAGTTGGCGCCCGCGCAGGCCGCGCGGACCCTGGTGACCCGCTCGTCCACCTCCACGGCGAATTTCTTATCGGCAATGTCCAGCACCAGGCCGAACACAGCGCCCAAGCCGCCCAGGGCCAGCAGGGCGTAAACGACATGGATCCACTGAATATTCATCTTCGTTTTCCTCCCTTACTTGACCAGGCCCTGGAAGCCCATGAAGGCGATGGACAGCAGGCCCGCGGTGATCAGGCTTGAGGGGAAGCCCTTGAAGGACTTCGGGATGTCCGAGGTTTCCAGCCGTTCCCGCACGCCGGCCATCAGCACGATGGCCAGCATGAAGCCCAGCGCGCCGAATACGCCGTTGCACACGGATTCAAAGAGGTTGTAGCTGTTTTCCACGTTCATGATGGTGACCGCCAGCACCGCGCAGTTGGTGGTGATCAGCGGCAGATAGATGCCCAGCGCCGAATACAGGGAGGGCATGGACTTTTTCATGAACATTTCAACGAACTGCACCAGCGCTGCAATGACCAGGATGAAGGCGATGGTCTGCAGGTATTCAAGCCCCAGCGCCACCAGGATCAGGTTCACGAAATAGGTGACCAGGGAGGCGATGCCCATGACGAAGGTAACCGCCAGGCCCATGCCCGTAGCCGTCTGCACCTTGCTGGAAACGCCCAGGAACGGGCAGCAGCCGAGGAACCGGGAAAAAATGAAGTTGTTGCACAGGATACAGTTGACCATAAACAGGAAGAAGGAACCGACGTCCGTGATTCTCATCGCTTATTCCTCCTTTTCCGGGTTCTTGGCCTGACGGTGCGCGGTGATGGCGTTGATGATGCCAAGCACCAGGCCGTAGGTGATGAAGCCGCCGGGAGCCAGCACGAACAGCAGCATCGGCTGGTAGGAAGCGCCCAGGAGGCTGATGCCGAAGACCGAGCCGTTGCCGATCAGCTCGCGGATGATGCCGATCAGGGTGATGGAGCAGGTGAAGCCCAGGCCCATGCCAAGACCGTCCACCGCTGAAAGCAGGGGGCCGTTTTTGCTGGCGAAGGCTTCCGCCCGGGCCAGGATGATGCAGTTGACCACGATCAGCGGGATAAACAGGCCCAGCGCGTCGTACAAAGAAGGCAGGAAGGCCTGCATCACCATCTGCACGATGGTCACGAAAGTGGCGATGATGACGATGAAGGCCGGGATGCGCGCCTTATCCGGGATCATCTTGCGGACGCAGGAAACCACGAAGTTGGAGCACACCAGCACGAACGTGGCAGCCAGGCCCATGCCGATGCCGTTGATGGCCGACGTGGTGACCGCCAGGGTAGGACAGGTGCCCAGCACCAGGCGGAACGTCGGGTTCTCATTCAGCACGCCGTTGATAAATACGCCGCGCATGGTCGGCTTATTGGATTTTTCAGCCATGCTGCTTCACCTCCCCATAAACCTTGCGGTTGAGTGACCGGTCCAGAAGCGGGGTCACGATGTTCATGATCAGGATAGCGTAGGTCACGCCTTCGGGATAATTGCCGAAATTGCGGATCAGCACCACCAGCAGACCGCAGCCGACGCCGAAAATGGCCTGGCCGACCTTGAGCATGGGAGTGGTGACGTAGTCAGTCGCCATGAAAACCGCGCCGAACAGCACGCCGCCGGACAGCACCGCCGTCATCGGGTCCTTGCCCAGGATCCAGCTCAGCAGTGCGACCGTGCCCAGCATGCATACCGGGATCTGCCAGCGGACGACGCCGCGGATCAGAAGATAGATGAGCCCCAGGAGGATGGCGATCTTGCAGGTTTCGCCGATCGCGCCGGGGATGTTGCCGAACAGCAGGTCCTTTACGTCCGTGCCCGGCATCAGCAGCGGGGTGGCCGCCGCCACGGTGTCCACGCCTTCCAGCGTTTTTTCATAAAAGCCCAGGGTCAGCGCGCGAAGCGGCACGGTAGCCTTGGTCATGTAGGACGGCCAGCTGGTCAGAAGCACGGCGCGGGCCGCCAGGGCGGGGTTCAGGAAGTTGTGGCCGATGCCGCCGAAGAGCTGCTTGACGATGATGATGGCGAACACGCTGCCGATGGCCGGCACCCAAAGCGGCACCGTGGCAGGCATGTTCAGGCCGATCAGAAGGCCCGTGACCGCGGCCGAAAAATCGCCCAGGCGCATGGGCTTTTTCATCAGCCTCTGCCAGACGTATTCGCTCAGCAGCGCGCAGGCCAGGGCGATCAGCTCGATCCACAGCGCCTTGAAGCCGTAAAAATACAGGGAAGCCGCCACAGCCGGGCAAAGCGCGATCAGCACATCCCGCATGAGGCTCGGGGTATCCTGTCTGCTGCGCAGATGCGGACCGGTGGAAATATGAAGTGCCATCCCTTTACACCCCCTTCTTCTGCTGCGCGGCGATGATCTCGCGCGCGTTCTTGATGGAAGACATGATCCAGCGCCGGGAAGGACAGATGTACGAGCAGGACGAGCAGAGGATGCAGTCCATGATGTTGTTCTTCCGGGCGGTTTCCAGGTCGTTCATGTCGCAGAGGTTTTTGAGCTTATAGGGGTTCAGGTGCATGGGACAGACCTCCACGCAGCGGCTGCAGCGGATGCAGGGGCTTTCCTCCATGGAGGTGGCCTCCTGCTTGTTGAGCACCACGATGCCGCCGGTGGTCTTGGTGACGGAGATGGTTTCGTTGGGCGCGCAGATGCCGGTCATGGTGCCGCCGGCGATGATCTTGCCCGGCTCCTCCACGGTATAGCCGCCGCATGCGCCGATGGCGTCCAGGAAGATGGTGCCCACCCGGAGCAGCAGGTTGGAGGGCTCGCGCACCCGGCCTGTGACAGTGGTGATGCGCTCGACCAGCGGCCGGCCGTCGATCACGGCCTGCGCCACGGCGGCCGCAGTGCCCACGTTCATGACGATGCAGCCCGCGTTCATCGGAAGCCCGCCGGAAGGCACCTCCCGCCCGGTGACGGCCTTGATGATCTGCTTTTCAGCGCCCTGGGGGTATTTGGCTTTCAGCGTGACCACGTGCACGCCCTTGCGGCCGGTGGCGGCCTTGGTGACGGCGGCGATGGCGTCGCGCTTGTTGTCTTCAATGGCGATATAGCCGTTTTCCACGCCGGTCGCCCGCATCGCGGCCCTCAGACCGTCCACCACGCGCACAGGATTTTCCAACATCAGGCGGTGATCGGCGTTCAGGTAGGTCTCGCATTCGGCGCCGTTCAGAATGATGGTATCCACCTTCGCGCCTTCGGGCAAGGTGAGCTTGGCGTGAGTGGGGAACCCTGCGCCGCCCATGCCGCAGATGCCGGCGGCCTGAATGGCGGGAATGATGGCGGAGGCGTCGCAGTTTTCCACGTTGCCAAGGCCGTGAAGCTCCACCCATTCGTCCTGGAAATCATTTTCAATGGTGATGCAGGGTGAAGTGCGCGCGCCCAGCTGCTGGACATTGCCCACTTCCTTGACGGTGCCGCTCACAGAGGCGTGCACCGGGATGCCCCGCGGCCCTACCGCTTCGGCGATGACCTGGCCCATCAGCACCCGGTCGCCCTTTTTGACGATGGGCTTGGAGGGCGCGGCCGCGATATGCATGTTCAGAGGGATGCAAACCATCTCTGACACATAGGGTTTGACAGGCTTGCTGTCAGTCAGCGGTTTTCCCTGATGGAGGCCGGGCAGCGGATGCACGCCGCCCCGAAAAGATTTCATCATATTGCGTATCCCACCTTTCCGCTTACTGAGCCTGCGCGAAGGCTTCGTTGATGGCATTCACAATGGACGTCTTGGAAGTCGTCGCTCCGCCGACAGTATCCACACCCTCGATCGGGCAGGCCATGCCGGTGAACTGGCTGAGGAACTGCCGGCGAACTGGCTGAGGAACTCTTCCGTATTGGCCATTGCCAGGAAGGGCTTGTCACTCTCGTTATCGCTTTCGCCCAGGGTGACCGATTTTACCGTTTTGTCCTCGTTGAACGCGACCGTCACCGGGAACGTGCCCATCAGGCCCTTCGCCGTCACGGTAGCTTCTTCAGCAGCGGTTTCCCCGGCGGGGGCTTCCTCGGCAGCGGGCTTTTCTTCGACCTCAGCGGCAGGCGCTTCAGCTGCGGGAGCTTCTTCCGTTTCCGGAGCTTCCGGCTCAGCCGCGGGCTGGGTGGAGGCATAGGCCTCGTTGACAGCGTTCACGATGGCGGTCTTGGTGAAGGTCGCGCCGGTCAGCGCGTCCACGTCCGCGACGGCCAGCGGGGCCTGCGCGCCGGTAAAGCCGGCCAGCTCTTCCGCGTTCAGCGCCCTGGCGCCAAAGCCTTCCGTTTCCAGGAAGCCTTCCGGATCGACCGCCAGGAAATCCACCTTGCCGTCCTCCGTGAAGGTCACATAGACCTTGACGTCGCCGGCAAAGCCCTTGGCGGACGCGCTCAGCGCGCCCTCCGGAACCTCGACAGGTTCGGGAGCGGGCTTTTCCTCGGCCTCAGCGGCAGGCGCTTCCTCCGCCTCGGTTTCCTCAACAGCGGGAAGGGATGCCAGCACGCTGTCCCAGTCGGTCACGGCGCTGATCTTTTCAGCGTCCTTGTTGATGGCTTCCACGATGGCCGTCTTGGTCACCGTGGCGCCGGTCAGCGCGTCCACATCGGCCACCGCCAGCGGCGGGGTCAGGCCGATAAAGGGGGCGACCTCGTCCGCGTTCAGCGCGCGGGCGCCCAGGCCGGGCGTTTCGGCAAATTCAGCGTCGCCGATCACGATCCCGCTGATTTTGCCCTCGTCATCCAGCGTCACCTTCGTGGCGACCGGCCCGCCGTAGCCCTGGCCGCTGTAGGTCGCGCTGCGGTAGCCGACGATCGTCGCTCCCGTTTCCCCGCCGATGCCCAGCGCCTGTTTGACCTCCTCAGCCGCGGTATTGACCGCGTTGGTGACCGCCGTGGAGGTGATCGTAGCCGAGGTGATGGCGTCCACCGTGTTGTCCGCTTTAACGCCGTCGGCCTTGATCAGCTTGAGCGGGGCCAGCTTGCCCTTGAACTGATCGGTAAACGCGGCGTCCTTGGACTTGGCGCCCAGGCCGGGGGTTTCCGAAAAATTGGCGCCTCCGACGCTGATGCCGGTCAAAACGGCATCCTTGTCAAAGCCGGCGGTCACTTCCACCTCGCCGCCGAAGCCCTTGGTCAGGATCGTGGCGACGTGGCCGACCGTCTCTTCCCCTTTTTTCGCCGCGTACAGGCTGGAAAGGGGGCTTTCTTCCTCCAGCTCCAGTTCCTCAAAAGCATCTGCCTCAGGCTGCAGCGTCCTGCGGGAAGCCTCCGCCTGCGCAACCTGCTGCTGCGCGATGGTATCCTTGGTCACCTCGTTGGTCAGTCCCAGCAAAAAGCTGGCGACCAGCGCGATAGCCAGAAGAACCGCCCAGGCTGCATATGACTTTTTCATCTGGTTTCTCCTACCTCTCTCGCTCGACTGCCTTAAGGGATCCGTATAAAGCGCTTATTCCAACCGGCGGACCGGCCTGCCCAGCATCTCCTCCGCACGCCCGAGGTCTCCCCTTCGCAGGGCCTCCCGCACGGCGGAGCTTGAAATGACGGTTCCGTCCCGCAGGGTCAGACGGGGCACTACGGACAAAAGCACCCCGTGCTTTTCACACAGACGCTCAAGCTCCTTCGTTCCCGTGTCCCCCCTGTAGCCGAAGCGGTGATCGTCTCCCGTGACGATCGCCCTGGCGTTCAGACGGTCCAGCAGTATTTCCCGGAAAAAGACTTCTCCGGGCATGGTCCTGAGCCGATCATCGAAAGGGCTGACCGCCAGGATCTCACATCCGTGGGCTTCGAAAATGGCGGCCTTCTCTTCCAGCGTGGTCAGCTGCTCGGTGGGCTGCTCAGGGTGCAGTACGGACGCCGGGGATCGGTCCAGCGCGTGGACCGCTACGGTCAGACCCTCTTTTCCCGCTATGCGTTTGGCTTCTTCCAACAGGGCCAGATGCCCCCGGTGCACGCCGTCGAAATATCCCAGGCATACGGCGGTGGGCACGGAGAGCTTCGTCATAACGGAAGTATCGCAGATGATCATCCGGTCTGTTCCTCGTTTTCCGGGCGTCCTTTCCGAAAAGGCCGTTTTTCCGTCCTTCAGGCTGCCCTCTGAGCTGCTTTCCCCCTCTCGGCGGCGGAAATGAAAAGCGGACCCTATCCGGCAAAAATGCCAGGCCTCTTCACTAAAAGCCGGTCATTTTCCGTCCGGCGGATCCATCCTTTCTTTTCCGCCTGTCCTTTTCAGGGGTACATGATCCCAATCTTCATATTGAAATGTAACACAGGTGTTTCCGCTTGTCAATAAGAAGAAAAGAGGAATTATCCCATATGCGAAAAAAACTCCTCTTCTTTTCCGGTACGCTTTTATCTCTCCGCAGTCAAAAGCCCGCCCCCTGTCAGGGAGCGGGCCAATGATTCCACTTTGGAATATGCGGCTTACTTGTTGAAGCCCAGGCGGGCCTGGATGCGGGAGTAGGTCTCGGTGCCGACGATACCGTCCACCCTCAGGCCTTCGCGGCGCTGCAGGGTGCGGACAGCCTGCTCGGTGGTAGCGCCGAACTTGCCGTCGTCGTCGCCTTCGTTCAGATAGCCCAGCTTGATCAGCTTCTGCTGGAGCGCCTTGACGGCGGTGCCCCAGCTGCCGCGCTGCAGCTTGGTGGAGCCGATGATGACTTCGCTGGTGGCGTCCACGCCGGGCTCAACGACCTGCTCGCTCTGGGTCTCGGTCAGGGCCTTGACATAGGGCCAGGTGTTGGGGCCGATCTTGCCGTCCTGCTTGAGGCCGTAGTCGCGCTGCAGCTGCTTGACGGCCGCCTGCATCTTGACGCCGAAGACGCCGTCCTGCACGCCGGTGTAGTAGCCGCCGGCGATCAGATACATCTGGGCCAGGCGGACCTGGGCGCCGTGGCTGCCCAGGGACAGCGTGGCGGATACATAGGTATCTTCAGAGATGTTGTCGGGATCCAGCGCTTCGTCCGCCTGCTGGGCAATCAGGCTGTTGGTGGACCACATGTAGCGGCGGGTCGCAGCGTCGGCCTGGCCGGTCGCGCTGACGCCGTTGTTGGTCTGCAGCTTCTTCAGGGCATTCTTGGTCGCCAGGTCAAAGTAGCCGTTGCTCACATCGCCGGCTTCCGGAGCGGACTTGACGGCGCTGGAGGGCAGGTACTGCAGGGAGATCAGGCGAAGCTTCAGGATGTAGATGTCATAGCCGCGCATGCCCATGTACAGGGTACGCCGGGGCGCCTTGCTGGTGGAGAAATAGGTGCCGGGGTTGCTGTTCAGGGCGTTGTAGGTCTTTTCGCCGACGATGCCGTCCACGGTCAGGCCCACAGACTGCTGGAAGCTCTTGACGGCGGCGGTGGTGGCGGAATCGTACACGCCGGAGATGCTGCCGTTGTAAGCGTAGTAGACACGCAGCCTGCGCTGGACGTCACGGACCATCTCGCCCTTGTCGCCCGGTTTGACCTTCTGGAAGTTCAGGTCGGACTTGTGGACGCTGTCATCCGCGGCCAGGGCGTACCAGGTGTTGGCGCCGATCTTGCCGTCCACATTCAGGGTGTTGCGGCGCTGGAAGGCCAGCACGGCGTTGCGGGTGTTGGTGCCGAAGATGCCGTCGATGCTGCCGGCATAGTATCCATAATACTTAAGCCGGACCTGCATGTAGGCGATATCCAGCTCCCCGTCAGGGAACTCGACTTCGTCGGTGTCATCCCGCATCCCCTTATAGAGCATATGATCATAACTGCCGGTCGGATCCACATAGATCGTCTTGGCAAAAGCCGCCGTGCAGGATGTCAACAGGATAGCCGCCAGCAACAGCGAAATGAATTTCTTACTCATGGAATCATCCTCCTTCGTTCCTTAGCTGGTGAGAAGATGATAACATAAATAGTTTTCTATTGTGTTACGTTCATATTGAAATTGCGGGAAGTTTATGCAACATATGTAAACACAACTTTGGGCGTTTCTTTAACAGATTTCCTTCGTTTTCTTCATTCCTTCCCAGGGCCTGCGGTCACTTCCAAAACCGTTCATTTCACAAGATAATAAGCCGCTTTCAAGAATGCAGAGACCCTGAAGCCGGGTCAAAATGCGATGTTTTGTCCAGGGCGGTCCGTAACAATTCCGACAAGAAAACCGACAAAGTCCGCTGAGCCCTGCTTCATTCTCTTCCTTCTGGCGCGTAGCGCGGCCGGGGCCCCTGCGCCGTTCTCACGGGCTGCAGCCACCGGGTGAGCGGCACCGCCCTGAGGTCCCTTTCGGCCCCTTCCCGGCGGCAGATCACCAGCGGTACGCCGGTGACGGTGTGCACGGCCACGCCCAGAACTTCCTCCGTTTCCCCCTGAACGCCGCGGTACAGCCCCCGGGGCACCCGCATTTCGGCGCTCAGGCGGGTCAGCATGTCCCGGTTTTCCGCGTAGAAGGCGTCCCGGCAGAGCCCCGCGGACAGAGAAGGATCGCCCAGTATCTCCTCCGGAAAGACCCAAGCCATTCCCTCGGCCGCCTCCCCGCCCTGCATAAGCAGCGCCAGGTAAAAGTCCTGGATCAGGCCGTCCTGCCTGTCCACCCGGTGGGACACCAGGCGTAAGGCGGCGATATCCACCGGGCCGTTCTGGCAGGCCCTGGCCGCGTCCAGCGCGGCGGCGAGACTGCTTTTTCCGGCCGGCGCGAAGCCCTGCTCAAAGGAAAGGCCTCCGGCGGCTTTCTTCCATAATAATGCCCCGTCCCCGCGCACGGGCGCCAGCACATAGCGCAGGCAGAATTCTCCGGGCTTCAGGGCCCCGGCATCCTCCACGGTCCGTCCGGTCCGCTTTTCCAGGGCGTTGTACACGTCAATCCGCATGCTGATCCTTCCTTTTGACGGTCGCGCAGAGCCATTCCAGGCCTTCCACATACCCCTGGAAGCCTTTCCCGTAGATCACCTTCTGGGCGTACAGGGACACGTAGGAAAACTGCCTGAACTTTTCCCTCTGGGAAATATCGGACAGGTGTACCTCGACCGTGGGAAGCTGCACGGCCTTGAGCGCGTCCAGGATGGCGACGCTGGTATGGGTGTAGGCGGCGGGGTTGATGAGGATCCCGTCCGCTGTATGAAGCGCCTGCTGGATCTTGTCCACCAGCGCTCCTTCGTGGTTGGACTGAAACAGCTCCACCTCGGCTCCCAGCTCCCCTGCGGTTTTTCTGATCAGCTGTTCCAGCGCTTCGAAGCTTTTCTCCCCGTAGATGGACGGCTCGCGCACGCCCAGCAGGTTAAGATTCGGGCCGTTCAAAACCAAAATGCGCATTGAAATCCTCCAGCATGGCTTTCGCCAGATGTTCCACAGAGCCGCTGTTCTCAAACACCGCGTCCGCCGCGGCCTGATAGAAGGGCATCCGCGTCCGGCGCATCTTCTCAAGCACCCGGGTGGACTGGGACAGCGGCCTTCCCACCCGTTCGAGTCTTTCCACCGGCCGGTCGATCAGGCAGATATACCCGTTCATCCTGAGCACGTCCCGGTTCTCCTCCCGAAGCACCGCCCCACCGCCGGTGGCGATCACCTTGCCGCCCTCGGCGCAGCATTCCCGGATCACTTCCGTTTCCCTGTCCCTGAAGCCGGCCTCTCCTTCCTTTTCGAATATCTCCGGGATCTCCATCCTAGCCTTCTGCACCAGGATCATGTCCGTATCCTCAAAGGGCCGGTCCAGCGCCCGGGCGAGAAGCCGTCCCATGGTGGTCTTGCCGCTGCCGGGCATGCCGATCAGCACCAGGTTGACCCGCTCGCGGTACAGCGCCAGATAGGCCTTTTCGGCCTCCTCGACGGGAACCGCGCGGTCCATGAACAGTTCCTCCGCGCCCACGGCCTGTTCTGCCAGCATACGAAGCCCGTTGGCGTATTTAAGGCCCAGTTTCTCCGCCTCCAAAGTCAGCCTGGTCCTGAGCGGGTTATACACCACGTCCAGCACGCCCTCCAGGCGGGGAAACTGTGTGAGGTCGATCAGGGGCTCTTCCAGCTGATGGGGAAACATCCCGTTGGGGCTGGTATTGATGATGATCTGCGCGTCCTTTTCCAGCCGGCCCACGTTGTCGTAGCGGACCGGGCCCTGCCGGGACACGCGGACGATCCTGTCCGCCCCGCCCGCCTGGGCCGCGTACCACGCTGTCTGGCTGGTGGCGCCGCTTCCCAGGATCAGCACATGCCGCTTATCCAGGCTGATCCCCGCCCGGTCGGCCATGGCCATGAGCCCCGCGATATCCGTATTGTCTCCCAGAAGGGTCCCGTCCGGCCTGCGCAGGATGGTGTTCACGGCGCCTGTGGCCCGCGCCCGCTCCGTGAGCTCTTCGCAAAAGGGCATCACCGTCTGTTTATAGGGGATGGTCACATTGAGGCCGTCAAATTCCCTCCTTTGCAAAAACGTCTTAAGCTCCTGCGCGTCCAGATCCATCAGCTGATAATCCGGGTTGCCCAGCAGGGCGTGCAGCCGGGGCGAAAAGCTGTGCGCCAGCGGATGCCCCAGCAGATAATAGCCCATTTTCACACCTCCTGATAAGCGCCCAGAAACACGAACAGCGGCAGCTCGTCGTTCAGATCCGCCAGCAGACGCCGCACGGACGGCTCCGTCACATCCGCCTCCAGATCCGCGTAAAAGACATAATGGAAGTTCGATCCCTCGTCCGGCCGGGATTCAAGCTTGGTCAGACTGAGGCCGGCGGCCGCAAAGCGGGCCAGGGCCCGGCTGAGGCTCCCCGCCTTGTCCGGGAGGCTGAACAGAAGGCTCAGCCGGTTGGCTCCCGCGTACAGATGGGGCGTCTTTTCAATGACGATAAAACGGGTGTAGTTGTTGTCGGTATTCTGGATATGGCTTTTAAGGATACTGAGCCCGTACTGCGAAGCGCAGGCCTCCGACGAGATCGCGGCCAGCCCGTCCTCCCCGGATAAAGCCACCTCTCTGGCCGCCATGGCCGTATTGGCGCACACGCGCACCTGCACGTCTTTGAGCTCCCTCAAGAACCGGCTGCACTGGCCGATGGCCTGCTCGTGGGACAGGATCACCCGCACCCCGGACAGATCCGTTCCCTTTTTGGCCAGCAGGTGATGCCGGATATGCAGCTTCACCGCCCGGACGATGGAAAACCGGTGGGTGCGCATCAGGTCGTACACCTTGGTCACCGACCCGTGGGCGCTGTTTTCAATGGGCAGTACGCCGAAGCGGACGTCCCCTTTTTCCACGGCCTCGAACACGTCGTCAAAGGTGTTCACATAGCGGATGTCCGCGAAACGGAAAACCCGGTCCGCCGCCGCCTGGGAATAGGCGCCCTCGACTCCCTGGCAGGCCACCTTTGCCGCGTGGGGGAAGCCCTGCGTTTCCGCCGGCGGCAGAGGAAAATCGCGCTCTGAGCGGATCAGCTGCACCTGATAGGCGCGGGAAAGCTCCAGTATCTCCCCGTAAAAAAGCCGGGCGTATTCCTCCAGCTCCGCACCCGCGCGCTCGCTGACCCCGGCCAGTATCTGCCGCTCGCGGGCGGCGTCCGTCACCGGGCGGCCCTCTTCGCGCTTTAAGGCGGCCACTTCTTTGGACAGGGCCATCCGCTCCAGAAAAAGCGGCAGCAGCTGCCCGTCCACCTGATTGATCCGCGCTCTTATCTCCGAAAGCTCCATAAGGTCTCCTTGTACTTTTACAGAATGAAATCTGCCAGCGCTATCGCCGCGGCGGCTTCCACGCAGGGCGCGGCGCGCAGCGCCACACAGGGGTCGTGACGGCCCCTGATCGAAAGCTCCGCATTCTCCCCGCGGGAAAGGCTGACAGAAAGCTGAGGCTGCGCGATGGAAGGGGTCGGCTTGAAAGCCGCGCGGAAGATCACCGGCGCGCCGGTGGAAAGCCCGCCCAGTATGCCGCCCGCGTGGTTGGACGAAAGGGTCACCCGTCCGTCCTTCATCCGATAGGCGTCGTTGTTGACGGAGCCCGTAAGGCCCGCCGCGGCAAACCCCTCGCCGAATTCCAGCCCCTTTACCGCCGGCACGGCGAACACCGCCTGCGCCAGACGGTTTTCCAGGCCGTCGAACATGGGTTCGCCCAGGCCCGCCGGCAGGTGAAGCACCGCGCACTCCACCACGCCGCCGATAGAATCCCCCAGGGCCCGGGCTTTTTCCGCCTGCAACAGCATTTCCTTCCCGGCCTGTTCCGAAAGGGTCTGGGGATAGTGCTCCGCCAAAAGAGAAAGCTCCTGATCCGATACGTTCATCGGGTCAAACGGCGTATCCTGCGCCGTACCCGCCCTGAGGACGTGCGCGCCTATCATGATGCCCCTGCGCGCAAACATCTGAGCAAGGATACCGCCGGCCGCGCATACAGGGGCCGTCAGCCGCGCCGAAAAATGCCCCCCGCCCCGGTAATCCTGAAAGCCGTTCCACTTGACATGGGCCGGATAATCCGCGTGACCCGGCCGGGGAATATCCTGAAACTGCGCATAATCCCCGGAATGGGCGTCGGCGTTGTCGATCAGAACGCACAAAGGTGCTCCGCAGGTCTTCCCCTCCATCAGGCCGGAAACGATATGCGGCAGATCCGTCTCCCTGCGCGCTGTAGCGCCCGTTTTGCCCGGCGCGCGCCGCGCCATATAGCGGTACAGGGCTTCTTCGTCTACCTCTTCCCCGGCGGGCAGGCCGTCCAGCACGCAGCCTATTTTAAGCCCGTGGGACTGGCCGAAGACCGATATCCTGATCCTCTCCCCGAATACTGACGACATCGCCGTTTCCTCCCAGTTCGCGGATATCCCGGAAAAACTCCGGGTAGGACTTGCGGACGGCCTCTCCGTCCGTCACTGTGCTTTTCTTAAGGCAGGCGGAGGCGCCCACCAGCCCGGCCATGACGATCCGGTGATCGGCATAGCCCCGGACGGTTCCGCCCGGGGCGTTTTCCTTTCCCCGGATCACCAGGCAGTTCTGCGCGATCCGCGCGTCGCCGCCCAGGCCGTTCACCATGGCGCAGGTGCTCTCCAGCCGGTCGCTTTCCTTGAGACGGAGCCTCCCGGCATTCAGAAGCCTGCTCTCCCCCGCGGCGTGCATCAGCAGGGCCGCCAGTACCGGCACCAGGTCGGGGATGCCCGATACGTCCTCTTCGATCGGCCTGAGCCGTCCGCCCGAGGAAACCGTGACGCCGTCCCCGTCCGTTTCTGTCATAGCACCCATTCGCCGCAAAAGCTGTAAAATCCTGCTGTCTCCCTGCGCGGTTTTTTCCCGGAGACCGCTCACCCGCACCGGCCCGCCCAGCGCGCCCAGCGCGAGGGGGAAGGCCGCGCCGGACCAGTCGCCCTCTGTTTCCGCCCGGCCGGGGCTTTTGTAGCGCTGGCCGCCGGGAATGAGGATCTGCCCTTCCAGCCGCTCCGTCTCAACCGAAAACAGCCGCATCGCCTGCGCCGTCATGTCGATATAGGCGGAGGACTCAAGCGTGCCTTCTATGAAGAGCCGGGTTTCTCCGATCAGGGGGGCGGCCAGCATGAGCCCCGAAAAATACTGGGAGCTCACGTTGCCCGGCAGGGAAAACTCCCCGCCGCGCAGGCCGTCCGAAACCGTCAGCGGCAGTTGGTCGCCGCTCACAAAAGCGCCGTGGGCCCGTATCTGGCCGCTCAGTTCCCCGATGGGCCGCTGCGGAAGCCTGCCACGCCCGGTCAAACGGGCCCCGCCCAGCGCCGACGAAACCGCCATCAGGAACCGTAGCGTGGAGCCGCTTTCCCCGCAGTCCAGCACGGGCAGGCTTTCCCGCCTGCCCGGTTTTACAGGCCGGACGGTGACCTCGTTCCCGCTTTTTTCAAATGAGGCGCCCAGCGCCTCCAGGCAGCGGACAGTTGCCTCGATATCGGCGTTGGTGTCCTTCATACGCACAATGGTTTCCCGGTCCGAAAGCGCCGCGCAGATCAGCAGCCGGTGCGCGGCGGACTTGGAGGGCGGCGCTTCAATGCCGCCCCGCGCCCTGAACGGCCTCACCTCTATGTTCATAGGATCAGCCCCTTTTCGAGATATTCGGGCAGCAGGTTCACCGGCACCTGTTCAAGCCGCGCCGCGCCCAGACCCAGCGGTACGACGACGCCCAGGGTGTCGCTGCGGCGCTTTTTGTCCCTCAGGGCGATTTCAAGGACCTGCCCGGGTGTAAATTCCGTCCGCGTCGGCAGACCGTTTTTTTCGGCCGCCTCCAGCAGTATTTCTTCGTTAAGCTCCGTCCATCCCATGCGCCGGGCGGCCCGCGTTTCCGCGATCATGCCGATGGCCACCGCCTGCCCGTGGGAAAGGCTGAAATGGCTCAGCGCCTCTACGGCATGGCCGATGGTATGGCCGAAATTGAGAAGCTGACGCTTTCCCCTGTCCTTCTCGTCGCCCACGACGAAGGAGCGCTTGATGGCCACGTTCCGCTCCACCAGCTCCGCCGCGTCCTCCCGCCAGCGGCCTTCCTTCAGCCGCCCGAACAGGTCCCCGTCGGCGATCACGCCGTGCTTGAGCATTTCCGCCGCGCCGTCCTGCCAGCGCTGGTCGGGCAGGGTACGGAAGGTATCCG
This sequence comes from uncultured Eubacteriales bacterium, assembly GCA_902790015.1. Taxonomy (GTDB): domain Bacteria; phylum Bacillota; class Clostridia; order Christensenellales; family Aristaeellaceae; genus UBA4246. The sequence continues at coordinate 23,705 of CADAQF010000009.1, forward strand.
GGTCGCACAATACCAGGATGGGCTGGTGAAAGGCGCCCACCATGTTTTTGCCCTCCGGCAGGTCTATGGCCGTTTTGCCGCCGACGGAGGCGTCCACCGCGCACAGCAGGGTGGTCGGCACCTGCACAAAGGGGATGCCGCGCTGATAGGTAGCCGCAGCAAAGCCGGTCATATCTCCCGTGACGCCTCCGCCCAGGGCCACCAGCAGATCCTCCCGCGTCAGTCCCAGCTGCACGAGCCTTCTTTGAATGGCGATGTAGGTGTCGACGGTCTTGTGCTCCTCCCCCGCGGGGAACACGAAACCCTCGGCCTCAAAGCCGGCCTGCCGCAGGGAATCAAGCGCCCTGTCCAGATACAGCGGGGCCACGTTGCTTTCCGTAATGACCACGGCCCGGCAGGGCCTGTGCACTCTTTCGGTTTCCTCCCCCAGTAAAGAGAGCAGTCCTTCCCCGATCCGCACCTGATAGGGCGCGCCGGTCGGTATTTGAACGATCCTCACCGTCTGTCCTCCCTGTCCATCTTCTCCTTGGTTTCCCGGCCTTCCCTAAGCAGGGCGCGGAGTCTTTCGGCATCCCCGTCCCTGAGCGCGTCCCGATACGGGATCAGCCGGGAGATGATGCCTTCCACCTCGCTGAGCAGGTTCTCCCGGTTGTCCATAAAAAGCTCGGTCCACATCGTTTCATTCAGATAGCTGACCCTGGTCATATCCCGGAAGCTGCCCGCCGAATAACCCCGGTGGCTCAGGGACAGCGGCGCCTTCACATACGCGCTGGACACCACGTGCGCCAGCTGGCTGGTCAGGGCGATCATTTCGTCGTGATGCTCGGGGGTCGTCAGCTCATACCGCCCGAAGCCCGCCGCGCTCAGCACCTTTTTGAGCAGGCTCATCTGCGAAAGCGTGATGTCTTCCCTGGGGCAGAGGATCATCGAAGCCTGGCGGAACATCGTATCCTTCGAATAGTCCAGCCCTATTTTGGCGGCCCCGTCCATCGGATGGCCTCCCACGAAGACGAAGCCGTACCTGTCCGCGATCTCCCAGGCGGGAGCGCAGACGACCCGCTTTACACCGCAGGTATCCATCACCACGGCGCCCTTTCCGATGCATTCGCCGTTTTGCTCAAGCCAGTCCAGCGTGCCCTGAGGATAGACGCACAGAAGGATCACCCCGCACGAGCCTATGTCCTTTCTAAAAAGCTCCCCGTCGATCACGCCCTGGGCGATGGCCTTGCGCAGCGTTTCCGGGTTGATGTCCTGGCCCAGCACCGTATATCCGGCCGCCTTCAGTATTTTTGCCATGGACCCGCCGATCAGGCCCAGCCCGATGATACCGACCGTCATGCGAATATCCTCCTGATCAATTCAGTTTTTAAAAAACGGAGTAACTGTTCAGTCTTGCAGTTAAAGTGACGAACGAAGCAATCTTTTGTGACGCGGGATCCCTACGTCCGGCGATTCATTCGCCGGATGGGGTGAGGAGGGCCCGGAAAACGATCCGGTGGATCGTTTTCACCGACGAACGGGCCGGCAGGCCCTGGCATGAGGAGCGGAACAAAAGATATGCGGAGGGGATCATCAAGGGGGAACTCCCAAGATTTAAATCCGCAGCGGCGGCATGTACGTCGCGGGGTGAGGCACGTCTCGGAGAACAGGCCAGTGGCCTGTTCTCAGTGCCGAACGGGCCGGTAGGCCCTGGGTTACCTGGGTGAGCACTCGCATATTTTCAGCGAGAACGAGCCGGCAGGCCCTGGGCCTTTGGCTCCCGAAGGGACGACAGGCAAATCTGCAGGGGGGTTCCGCAGGGGGGACGCAAGTCCCCCTTGCGGTAACTGTTCAGACGTAGTCTGAACAGTTACAAAACGGACAGGCGGAACTCCGTCTGTCCGGCAGCATTGCGCAGCGGTATTCGGCGCGGATCAGGCTTTGGCGGTGCCCAGGTAAGCGGCTTTGATACCGGGGTCGTTAAGCAGCTGCGCGCCGGTGCCCTGCATCCCGAGGAAGCCGGTCTCCAGCACGAATGCGAAATCGGCGATCTTCAGCGCCGCGTTGGCGTTCTGTTCGACCAGCAGGATCGTGATGCCTTCTTCGTGCAGCGTCTGTATGATCCGGAAGATATCCCGGATGACCAGCGGCGCCAGGCCCAGAGAAGGCTCGTCCATCATCAGTATCTTGGGCCGCATCATAAGCGCGCGGCCGACGGCCAGCATCTGCTGCTCGCCGCCTGAAAGCGTGCCGGCCAGCTGCCAGTGCCTTTCCTTGAGCCGGGGAAACAGGCGGTATACGTGGTCGATATCCGCCGTCAGGTCGTCCTTGCGCAGGTACGCGCCGATCTTCAGGTTTTCCAGCACCGTGAGGTTGGGGAACACGCGCCGTCCCTCGGGCACCATGCAGATGCCCTCGGCCACGATCTTCTGCGGGCTCTGGCCGTTGATGACGTTGCCGTCATACGTAATCGTGCCCGATTTGACCGGCACCAGGCCGCTGATGGCCCGAAGCGTCGTGGACTTGCCCGCGCCGTTGGCCCCGATCAGGGTGACGATGCTTCCCTTTTCCACCTCGAAGGAGATGCCCTTGAGGGCTTCGATGCCGCCGTAGCTGACCTTGAGGTCCATCACCTTGAGCAGGCTCATTCGTCCTCTCCTCCTCCCAGATACGCTTCGATGACCGCGGGGTTGTTCTGGATCTGGACAGGCGTGCCCTCCGCGATCAGCTTGCCGAAGTCGATGCAGTAAATGCGGTCCGATATGCCCATGACCAGCTGCATATGGTGCTCGATGACGAACACCGTCAGGCCGAACTGGCCCTTGATCCTTTTGATGAAACGGGACAGTTCCTCCGTCTCCTGCGGGTTCATGCCGGCGGCGGGTTCGTCCAGCAAAAGCAGCGTGGGCTCCGTGGCCAGTGCGCGGGAGATCTCCAGCAGGCGCTGCCGGCCGTAGGGCAGGCTGGTGGCCATCTCGTCCCTGACCTCCCACAGATCCACGGTCTTGAGCAGCTTTTCCGCTTTTTCGCGCATCTGCTTTTCTTCCGCAGCGTTCAAACGCAGGGTCTGGGAGAAGACGTTGCTTTTGCGGCGCAGGTGCATGGCCAGCATCACATTGTCAAACACCGTCATGCCCGAAAACAGGCGGATGTTCTGGAAGGTGCGGGCGATGCCCATCTGGGTGATCCTGTCCGGCGTCAGGCGGACGGGGTCAGCCAGGTATTTGTCCGCGTGCAGGCCGGCGTACAGCTTTTTCATTTTCCCTGTCGGGTGGTTTCGCGCAATGGCCTTTCCATGGAAAAGCACCTGGCCGTTGGTGGGCTCATACACGCCCGTCACGCAGTTGAAGGCCGTGGTCTTGCCGGCGCCGTTGGGGCCGATCAGGGCGACGATCTCCCCCTGGTCGATATGCATGGAAAAGTCGTTCACGGCGATAACGCCGCCGAACTGCATGGTCAGATGCTCGATTTCCAGCACGGGCGTCTGGGAAGAAGGCTTCTTGTCGCTCATTATCTGCCGGCCTCCTTTCTGCTGGCTGATCTGCGCTCACGGCGCGCGCGCATTTTTTCCGGCAGGGAACGGACGGCGCCGGGAAGGGCCCGGATCACATCCGGCAGCTCCCTGGTACCCATGATGCCGCGGCGGAAGAACAGCACGACCACCATGATGATGATGGAAAAGACCACCAAACGGAAGCCGTTCCTGAGCAGCGGCACCTGGAAATCGCCGATAAACTGCTCGTTGTCCAGGAACCGCAGCCACCATTCAGAGCAGGCCACAAACAGGAAACTGGAAATAACGCTGCCCGTGACAGACCCCACGCCGCCGATGACCACCATCAGCAGTATCTCGTAGGTCATGGCCGTCGTAAAGGACTTGGCCTGGACGGTGGTCTGGTACATGGCCAGCATCGCCCCTCCGACCCCGGCGAAGAAAGAGGAGATGCAGAAGGCCAGCTGCTTGTGGTGCGCCAGGTTCACGCCCATGGCCTCCGCCGCTACCTCGTCGTCCCGGATGGACTTGAAGGCGCGGCCGTAGCCCGAGTGAAGCAAAAGCACGATCAGCCCGATGCAGACGCCCGCGATCAGGAACGGGACCGTGGTGGACAGATAGACGGCCACGCTGCCGTCGGCTTTGAGGATGTTGAAGCTGTTGAAGTTGGGAAACAGCCTCAGCATGTTGGACCCGTTGGTCACCGGCCCCAGCTGGTTCCACTGGAGGATCGCGCGGATGATCTCCGCAAAGCCCAGCGTGGCGATGGCCAGGTAGTCGCTCTTTAAGCGGAGCACCGGGAGGCCGATCAGCCAGGCGAAGAACGCCGCTACCAGGCCGGCCAGTATCATCGCCAGGAACCAGGGCAGCGTGAACTGCACGACGCCGCCATTAAAGTACTGGTATACGCTGGAGCGGTGCTCCAGGGGGATCGTGAAGATCGCGTAGGTATAAGCGCCCAGCAGCATGAAGCCTGCCTGGCCCAGGGAGAAGATACCCGTAAAGCCGTTCAGCAGGTTCATGGAGACCGCCACCAGGGCGTAGGTCGCGCCCTTTTTAAGCACCGTAAAGAGCATGGAATTGGGCGAAATCACCTGCTCGGCGGCAAATACCGCCGCGTAAACCGCGGCGACGACGATCCAGGAGACGGTCAGCGCCCGGTCTTTTTTCTTGATTTTCGGGTTTGTCATCGTCCTCACCTCACACCTTATCCGTCGCCTTTTCACCGAACAGGCCGGTGGGCTTCACAATCAGGATCACGATCAGCAGGGCGAAGGTGAAGGCGTCCGAGAAAGTGGACAGCCCCAGCGGGGCGGATATGACGCCGGATTTGAACAGGATCACGTCCAGGCCCTTGATGATGTTTTCCATGATGCCGATGATGAAAGCGCCGATGACCGCGCCGGGAATCGACCCTATGCCGCCGAAGACCGCCGCCACGAAGGCCTTAAGGCCCGGCATGGCGCCGGAGGTCTGAATGACGGTGGGATAGTTGGTGAAATAGAGCACCGACCCCACGCCCGCCAGGAACGAGCCGATCACGAACGTGGCGGAAATGACGGAGTTGATCTTGATACCCATCAGCTGGCTGGTCTCAAAATCCTTGGAGACTGCGCGCATGGCCATGCCGATCTTGGTCTTGTTGATCAGCGTCACCAATAAAAGCACCAGCACCAGCGTCAGAACCGGGGTCACCAGCGTGACCGCCTTGGTCTTGGCCCCGAGCACCGTAACCGTCTGGGAGATCAGGGGGATGGTGGGATAGGTCTTGTTGAGGCCGCCGGTCACGTACAGTACCAGGTTCTGCAGCGTATAGCTGACGCCGATGGCGGAGATCATAACGCTCATGCGGGGCGCCGAGCGCAGGGGCTTATACGCCACGCGCTCGATCACAAAGCCGATCAGCGCCGTCAGTATCAGCACCAGCGGGATGGTGACCCACAGCGGCATACCGCTGGCCGACATATAGACCATGATGATGCCGGCTACCATGAACACGTCGCCGTGCGCGAAGTTGATCAGACGCAGGATACCGTATACCATGGTATACCCTATGGCGATCAGCGCGTACTGCCCGCCGACCGATATGCCGGAAAGCAGGTAGGGAAAGACGGTGTTCCACACCCGGAAAGCACTCCCTTTCAAAACACGGTGGATTCAATGAAAGGCGGCGGAGGCTTCTGCCCCCGCCGCGTCATTATTCGAGGACGATGCAGCAGCGAAGCGGCATCATTCGACCGTCTGCTCGGTCACGAATTCCCAGGCGCCGGTCTCGTTGTTGACCTTCTTGACGAAGGCGGAGGTGCGGACGGCGTCGCCGTTCTCGTCGAACTTGATCAGGCCGGTCACGCCGGTGTATTCGATGGAGGGCAGCACGGCCATCACGGCGGCGGAATCGGTGGTGCCGGCGGCCTTGAGGGCCTCAAGCGCCACATAGTAGCCGTCATAGCCCATGACGGAAACGGCGGAGATGGTGTCGTTGCCGCCGTTGTTGGCCAGGGCGGTCGCGTCGCTGTTGAGCCAGGCCTTGAAGCCTTCGTCAAACGCGGCGTTGGCGCCTTCCTGATAGAAGGTGTCGATGGTCAGATCGATGTTGGTGCCGACCGCCGCGGCGGCCACCACGTTGCTGTCCAAAGTATCGCCGCCCAGGATCGGGAACTCGACGCCCTGGCTGGCGGCCTGCTGGAGGATCTGGGTGGAATAGGCGATGGAGACCGGGCAGAAGAACACGTCCGCGCCGTACATCGCCGCGTTGGTCAGATAGGAGGTGAAGTCAGAGTTGTTGGTGGGGAAGGTGTCGCTGATGACGGTGCCGCCCAGGTCCTCGAAGGCCTGCTTGAAGTAGGTCACGAGGCCCACGTCATAGTCGTTGCCCAGCTCGGCCAGGCAGTAGGCGGTGCGGGCGCCCAGGGTGCTGAAAGCGTAGTTGGCCAGCACCGTGCCCTGGAAGGGATCCAGGAAGCAGACGCGGAAGTAGTGGCTGTTGCCCGCGGTCACCTGCGGGTTGGTGCAGGTCAGGCCGATGGCGGGGATGTTGGCGTTCTTGAAATATTCGGAGCCGGCGATGGAAACGCCGGAGCCGTAGGAGCCCAGCACCACGGACACGCCGGCGCTGACCAGCTCCTGCGCAGCGGAGGGAGCCTTGTCGGTGGAAGAGCCGTTGTCCGCATAGACAAGCTCCACCTTATATTCTTCCCCGCCGATTACGACGGTGGGAGTTTCCAGGTTGGCATACTGAACGCCCAGGGTTTCCTGCTTGCCGCCTGCGCCGGAGTCGCCGGAGGCGGGTTCATACACGCCGATCTTGACAATGTTTTCCGCCATAGCGGAAACAGACAGAAGCATCATGGCGGCCAGAAGAATCGCTACGAATTTTTTCATTTGAAAAGCAGCTCCTTTCTGAATTTGCTACATTTTACGCTATTCCGGCACTTTTTGCAAGTGAAGCGCTAAAGTATTTCGGATAAAATACAGCAAAGATACAATCTGTTTCCGCGCCGCAGCTTATTTGCTCGGACATCCGGGGAAACATGTGCATTATTATTCTTGAGCGCCCCGCGGCAGGGCGAAGGAGCTTTTTATCAGTGCCCCAGATAGGCCCTGCGCACGGCATCGTCGTTGAGCAGCTGCTTCGCCGGGCCGCTCATGCCGATGGAGCCGGTCTCCAGCACATACGCGCGGTCGGCCACGGACAGGGCCATCTGCGCGTTCTGCTCCACCAGAAGGATCGTGGCGCCGGACTCATGCAGTTCCCGGATGATGTCGAAGATCTGCTCCACCAGGATGGGCGCCAGGCCCATGGACGGCTCGTCCAGCATCAGCAGCTCCGGTCTGGCCATCAGGGCGCGGCCCATCGCCAGCATCTGCTGCTCGCCGCCGGACAGGGTGCCGGCCACCTGCTTTTCCCTTTCCTTCAGGCGCGGGAACCGGCCGAACACGTTCTCCATGGCCTGTTCGATCTCTGCGTTGGGCCGGCTGTAAGCGCCCATTTCCAGGTTTTCCCTGACTGTCATCTGCTGGAAAATGCGCCGTCCCTCTGGGCAGAGCGCCAGGCCGCGAAACACCATTTTGCTGGCCGGGACGGCGGTCACGTTCTCTCCCTTGAAGGTGATGGTGCCGCTGCGGGGCTTAAGCAGCCCAGCTACCGTGTTGAGCGTGGTGGATTTTCCCGCCCCGTTGGCGCCGATCAGGGCCACGATCTCGTTTTTCCTGACCTCGAAGGACACGCCCTTGATGGCGTGGATGGCGCCGTAATAGACGTGAATGTCGTTCACCTTGAGCAAAAGCTCCTGCTGATTCATCTCGCTCATTGGCCCGCCTCCTTTTTCTTGCCCAGGTAGGCCTCGATGACCACGGGGTTGGACTGTATCTCCTCCGGCGTGCCCTTGGCGATGACCCGGCCGAAGTTCAGCACGCAGATGCCCTCGCAGATGCCCATGACCAGGTTCATGTCGTGCTCGATCAGCAGAACGGCTATCTGGAAGGAATCGCGGATGCGGAGGATGTTGTCCATCAGCTCCTCCGTTTCGTGCGGGTTCATGCCCGCGGCCGGCTCGTCCAACAGGAGGAGCTTGGGATTGGTGGCCAGGGCGCGGACGATCTCCAGCCTCCGCTGGGCGCCGTAGGGCAGGCTGCCCGCCTTGGCGTCCGCCAGGTCCGCCATGTTGAAAATATCCAGCAGCTCCATCGCCTTTTCATGCTGCTGCTTTTCCCTGGAAAAATAGCGCGGCAGGCGGAAAATGCCGGTGAACATATCGTATTTGATCTGATTGTGCAGGCCGATGCGCACATTGTCCTCAACCGACATATTGCCGAACAGGCGGATGTTCTGAAACGTCCTGGCGACGCCGGCCTTGCTCACGTCCACCACGGTCATGGACTGCGTGTCCAGCCCGTCGATCAGGACGCTGCCGTGGGTGGGCTGATATACCTTGGTCAGGAGGTTGAAGATGGTCGTCTTTCCCGCGCCGTTGGGGCCGATCAGACCGGCGATCTCCGTGCGGCCCAGCACGAGATTAAAGTCCTCCACGGCCTTGAGCCCGCCGAACTCGATGCCCAGATGGCTGCACTCCAGCACCGGGGATTTGCCCAGATCCCTTTCCGGAATGACGGCTCCGGAGGGATAGGTCACCATTTTGGTGCGCTGTCTGCGTTTATCTTCGTTCACGCCGGATTCCCTCCTTCCCCGTCTGCCGCGGGCTTATCCCTGCGGACAAGTCCTCTCGCCCGGTTGGTCATGTTTGAGAACCACTGCTTGAGCAGCGGGTTGTTGGTGGCCAGCATCACCACGATCAGCACGATCGCGTAGACCAGCATCCGGTAGGTGGAAAACTCGCGCAGCAGCTCCGGCAGGATGGTCAGCGCCGCAGCGGCCACGACCGCGCCCATGGTATTGCCGATGCCACCCAGCACGACGAACACCAGCACGTTGATGGACTGGTCGAACTTGAACTTTCCCGCGACCAGGGTGGAATAGTTGAGCCCGTACAGCGCCCCGGCCATGCCGGCCAGAACGGCGCTGATGACAAAGGCCATCATGCGGTATTTGGTGGTGTTGATGCCGACGGACTCGGCGGCGATGCGCGCGTCCCTGACAGCCATGATGGCGCGGCCCGAGCGGCTGTTGGTCAGGTTCAGCACGACGAAGAGCGAAAGCATGACCAGGATAAACCCGGCCGTGAAGGTGGAAATCTTGCTGACGGACACCGCCCCGTTGGGGCCGTTCAAAAGCAGTTTGCCCGGAAGGCTCGGGTTCAGAAAATCGATATGAAGCCCCCGGCCCTCGACCGAAACATACAGGCAGTTCATGACATTGCGGATGATCTCGCCGAAGGCCAGGGTGACGATGGCCAGATAGTCGCCCCGAAGCCTGAGCACCGGTATGCCGATCATCACCCCGGCGATGCCGGCCAAAAGCCCGCCGCCCGCAATGGCGATCACCAGGCGCAGCGTCTCATCCGCCATACCCATGCCGTTTTGAAGCCACCCGGACAGTATGATGCCCGTAAATGCGCCCACGCTCATAAAGCCCGCGTGGCCCAGGCTCAGCTCGCCCGATATGCCGACCACCAGGTTCAGCGACACCGCCATGATCACCCAGCAGCAGATGGGCACCAGCTGTCCCTTGAGGCTCCTGGTCATGCCGCCGTTGTTCAGAAGGAACTGGCACCACGCAAAGGCGATGACCACGATGGCGTAGGTGGAAAGGTTGTAGATGAGTCTTTTTTTCTTTGCGTTCATTTAGCTCACCTCACACTTTCTCACGCACCTGCTTGCCCAGCAGGCCCGTGGGTTTCACCAGCAGCACTACGATCAGCACGGCGAACACGATAGCGTCCGCGAGCTCCGTGGAAATATAGGCGCGGCTCAGTATCTCGATGATGCCCAGCAGAAGGCCGCCCACCATGGCCCCGGGGATGGAGCCGATGCCGCCGAATACGGCGGCCGTGAAGGCCTTGATGCCCGGCATGGAGCCGGTAGTGGGCTGAAGCGTCGGGTAAGCCGAGCACAAAAGCACACCGGCGATGGCCGCCAGCGCCGAGCCGATGGCGAACGTCAGGGAGATCGTGCGGTTCACGCTGATGCCCATAAGCTCCGCGGCGCCGCGGTCCTCGGAAACGCAGCGCATGGCCTTGCCCAGCTTGGTGCGGCTGGTGAAGAAGGTAAGCGCCGCCATGATGACGATGTTGGCCAATACGGTGACCAGCGTGACGCCGCTGATTCTGAGCTGCCCGCCAAACAGCGTGAACCCCGGCAGGGCAACCAGGTCCACCGGGAAGCTTTTGGGGTTGGCGCCCCAGATCTGCAGGGCGAGGTTCTGCAGCAGGTAACTCATGCCGATGGCCGTGATCAGCACGGCCAGGGAGGTCGCCTGCCGCAAAGGCCTGTAAGCCAGCCTTTCGATGGTCACGCCCAGCACCGTACATACCAGCATGGCGGTCAGTACGCACATGACCGGCGGCAGCCCCCAGTACTGCGCCCCGCAAAAGGCAATATACGCGCCCACCATGATGACGTCGCCGTGGGCGAAGTTCAGCATCTTGGCGATACCGTACACCATCGTATAGCCCAAAGCTATGATGGCGTATATGCTTCCCAGGCTCAAGCCGTTCACCAGGCTCGACAGAAAGGCCATAACCCCACATCCTTCCGGGCGCATCCCCCTTTAAACAGGCGGAATGCGCGCTTCACAGTCAAAAAAGCTTCCTGTAACTATACCATATTTTCGCGCTTCACGCAATCATCGGATAAATAAATGCGCGGCCCCGAACACGAATAAATAAAAGCACGGCCCCGGCCAAATATGCCGGAGCCGGGCGAAAGGGATTCAGTTACTTGTTGAAGCCGACATACACGCCGTTTTCGATGACGACGGCGGTCGGGGTCTTGGTGACCTCGCCGTTGGCAGACCAGGTCATAGTGCCGGTGACGCCGGCCACTTCGATCTGCTGCATGGCGGCGATCAGCTTGTCGCAGCACTCCTCAGCGGACATGTCGGAGGTGATGCCGGCCAGCTCGGAAGCGGCCACCAGGGCGTAGACGCAGTCATAGGCGTCGGCAGCGAACTGGTTGGGCACTTCGTTGTACAGTTCCTGATAGCGGGCCACGAACTTCTGGGTCTTCTCGTCCTGCGCGTCGGCGGAGAAGGGGGTCAGCAGCATGACGCCCTCGGCCAGGGAGGTGTCAAAGCCCTCGATGCTCAGGATGCCGTCCATGCCGTCCACGCCGAACCACACGGGCGCGTAGTCCATCGCGCGGGCCGCCTGCAGGATCATGGAAGCGGGGGTGTAGTAGATGGGCAGGAACACCAGCTCAGCACCGTTGTTCTTGGCGTCGGCCACCTGCACGGAAAAGTCGTTGGTGTCGTCGGTGAAGGTGGTCACGGAAACCACGTTCAGGCCCAGCTCCTTGGCCTTTTCGTCAAAGGTCTGGTAGATGCCGGTGGAATAGGCGTCGGCGTTGTTGTAGATGATGGCCACGTTGGTGGGCAGGCCGTTCTGCTGGATGTACTCGGCGGAGGCGGCGCCCTGCGCGGGGTCGGTGAAGCAAACCTGGTAGACGTTGTCCTTGTCCGCGGTGACGGCGGTGGAGGAAGCAGACGGGGTCAGCATGAACACGCGCTCTTCATAGGCCAGCGCGCCCACGGCGATGCAGGGGGTGGTGGTCGTGGTGCCCACGATCATCTGCGCGCCCTTGTCCATGGCGGCGTTATAGGCGTTGACGGACACTTCGGCGTCATGCTGGTCGTCCTCGTCGATCATTTCCACGCGGAACTTGCCGCCGGCGGCGTTGATTTCCTCCGCCGCGATCGCGGCGCCGCGGGACGTGGCCAGGCCGTACACGGCGGCCGCGCCGGTCTCAGGGCCGATATGGGCGATCTTCAGCGTCACAGTGTCCTCCGCCATGGACGGAGTCAGCGCCAGCAGCATGGTCATGGCCAGCAGCACAGCAAACATTTTTTTCATTCTGGTATCCTCCTTGTTTTCTCAGCCGCGATTTCATTACAGAATGGAATCGGTTGATTTCAGAAATTATAGTGCATCGCCGTCCGTCCCGCAAGCGCTGTTTGGTATCTTTTCTGTATTTTTTGTTTTACAGCTGCTGCACCCGCGCCAGCTGACGGTTCTTGTAGCGCAGATCGCCCGTCACTTCCCTGATCACCCGGATCTCGGGCGGCAGGGGGATCTCCTCATCTGAGTAGACGAACAGCACGGCCTTTTCCGCGTCAAAGGGATACACGTCTATTTCAAGGCGTTTTTCCTGCCATACCAGGCGATATTTGGTTTTCCTGACGCTGTGCAGGCCGCTGTCTCCCTCCATGAGGAAGCGCACGTATTCCTTTCCGGAGATGGGCTTTTCCGTGCTCCAGTTGTTGCCGTCGGGCATCACATGCTTTTCGGTGTAGAAATACAGATAGTCGTCCCCGTTTTTCTGCTGGCGGACACGCCGCTCCACGTCGGGCTGGGCCGAGACCAGATAGGTCTGCATCATGTCCAGCGCCAGGCCGTTGTACTTTCCGGAAAGCGTCCGGACGTCGGGCATTTCGATCAGGTATTTGCGCTTTCTGGACGACTGGGCCTCCCGGCCGACGATGCGGTAGATGGCCCGCATGGCCCGGTTGATCTTGTCCTCGAAGTTGACCGAATTGTCGATCACCTGCAGGTTGGGATGCCCGCTCCAGGCCCTCAGCGTCCTGTCGTCCATTTCGCGGGCCTGGTCCAGGGATTCCGTCCGGGCGGCGTTGCCCAGGTTATAGGCAAATTCGGCCCCCTTGGCGCAGGTCACCAGGTGGATCACCGCGTCGTAGCCGGCCAGCACCTCCGCTTCCGTGCGGCCGTCCGCGCGGGAAAGGACCTGCACAAAGTCTTCGTCGCTGATATAGGCCTTGTCATCCATCAGCGCCCGGTCGTACAGGATCAGTATGTTTTCCTCCGGCACCACCTGCGCGGCCTTCAGCGCAAGCTTTTCTTTGTGTATCTGATCCGCCACCACGAAATCCTGGAAAGCCAGCATGGACATGCAGCCCCCGAAGGGCCGTATCCCGAAGCCTGAGATCAGCTCCGTCGCCGTCTCCGGGATCGTGATGACCCGCCATCCATCCTCCGGCTTGAACTCGCGCAGGATCTGACTGATCAGGGTCGTTTTGCCTGCCGCCGGGCCGCCGGTCAGCACGATCTTGGTGATTCTTTTCATCGGTCTTCCCCCTCTTCTTTCTCTCGTTCCCCTGTGAATCCGCTTGCGGCGCCGTAGTCAGAAAAGATAGGCAAAAAGCTCTGGAACCGTCTTAAAATACAGGCCGCAGTTTTTTCGCATAAACGTCTCTATCTTCGGTATGTTCACCGCCCAGCCGGCGGCGGCAAAGGGTACTCCCGCCGCCCTGGCCATGTCGTAGCCGGGCTTCAGGTCGTCCACCATCAAAAGCTGATGAGGTTTTAATTGAAACCGTTCCATGATCCGGTACAGCGCGTGCGGGCTGGGCTTTCGTTCCTCCCTGGGCTCGTCCCAGCCGAATACCATATCGGGCTCGGGCAGGCCGTTCTCCCGGTAATCCCTGAGTATATTGGCCTTCAGAGAATGAGAGGAAACGCACAGAAGCCCGCCGCTGTTTTTCTGCTTCCACAGTATCTCGCGTATGCCCGGATAAGCCCGGGGCACGTGGGCGCGCACGTATTCGTTCCAGTATTCCTGCTCGTGGGCCATCTGCTGTTCGCTCATCCCCACCTCGTCGCGGAAAAAGGGGACCACGCCGGGATCAAAGTTCTTGAGGAAATATTCCTCCAGCGTACAGTGATAGTCAGGGAAATACTTTCCCACGTACTCCACAAAGCAGGGATAATGGACGGTGGCGGTGCTGTTGACCACGGTATCGTCGTGATCCACCACCAGGCAGGGATATTTCATGGCAATCCTTTCTGAACCGGAAGGCTCTGTGACGTTTATTTTCCCCCGAACAGCTTTTTGACCTGCCGGACGCCCTTTTCGCCGAGCAGGCTTTTGACGGCCTCCCCCGCGCGGTGGCGGTTCATCAGCTTTTCATCCGTCAGCGTCTCCCGCAGGACGGAAAGCGCCCGGTCCTCGTCCTCGCTCCGGGTGAATATCTCAAACAGTAAAGGTTTTCCCGAAACGTCCGCTTTCAGGAAGCGGGGCAGGGCAGCTTCGAAGCTTTCCTTGTCCGACGCGGTCAGGTATTCAAAGCCCAGATCCTGCGCGTAGTGCCGCACCAGGTCCGGGGACTTCTGTCCGTAATGGCCCGCCGCGGCGATCAGCCGGTCGGCATCGTCCCCGAAAAGGGAGCCCGGGTTCCCGGACAGGCGGAATTCCGTCCCCCGTCCGTTGTTGACCAGCAGGATGCGCAGGTTGCTGCCCGCGTGCCGGTTGCCCAGGGAATTCATGTCGTAGAAAAACGCCAGGTCCCCCAGCACGCAGAAGTACGGCCTGTCCGGATGGGTAAGCGACGCCCCGATCAGGGAAGAGAGGCTTCCGTCGATCCCGAAGCCGCCCGTGTTTGAAAAACAGCGCACCGTTTCAGGCGTCTCAAAAAAGTTCCAGAAACGCAGGGAGTTCTGTATGCCCAGATGAAGCTCCGCCTTTTCCGGCAGCCGGGGCGCCGTTTTGTATGCTGCCCAGGCGTTAGAAAAGGGCAGGCGCTCCGCCGTTTCGGGCAGCGCCTCCATAAGCGCCTCTCTTTCCCGCCGGCAGGCTTCAAAGAAGGGGTTTTCTGCAGCAGGTCCGGCCTTTTGGGCGTAGGCGGAAAAAAAGTCCTCCTCCGCCATCTCAAAAACGTACCGGAGCTTGTGGAACGGATCCCTGAGTTCCCCGTCCGGGCTTACGCGCCAGACTTTTTCCGTGCGCACATTGAACGCGGGAGCCAGTACCTCGCCTATGTGGATGACCAGGTCCGCCGAGCGGATCACGGTATCATAATACTTCTGCTGGCCCAAAAGATTGGCCTGCACACGGTATTTTCCGTGATAGTTGCCCGTGTGGTCGCACAGTACGGCCGCAGGATACCGCGCGCAGAAGGCGTCCAGGGCTTCGGTTTGGCTGTCGGTCCAGGGCAGATGTCCGCCCACCAGCACGGCTATTTTGTTTGCCCTGAGGTCCGGCAGTTCATCCCCGGGATAAACCCGGAAGATGGCTCTGATATCAGGAAGCTCCCGGGTTTCGTAGTTGCGGCTGTAATCGGTCTCCAGATTGATATGGACCGGGCCACCGCCGGCGCGGCGCAATTCAAGCATGGCGCGGTTGGCGGCGATCACGCAGGCCCATTCCTTTTCATGGTCGATCACCAGCGGCAGCGTGACGGACAGCCTGGCCGCGTCCCGGGGCAATTGCGTGCGGTCGGTCACCTGGTCAAACAGATGGCCTATCCTTTCGCTGCGCCGGGAGGACGTGATGGCCAGCACAGGAAGCTTCCTGTAATAGGCCTCCGTCAGCCCCGGCAGATAGTTGCGCGACGCCGTAGCCCCCGTGCAGCTCAGCGCCACCGGCTCTCCCGTCTCCGCTGCCAGGCCGCAGGCCATGTACGCCGCAGACCTTTCCTCCGGGGCGGAATACATTTCAAACCAGGGATCCTGCTGCATGCTCGCCACCAGGCAGATGTTGGTGGTGCCGGGGCTGGCGATCACGCGGCGGATGCCGTGCTTTTTCATGAGCGCCAGCACGATCTGCGCGTTGCGCTCGTCGGTGTAATAATGTGCCATCCGTACCTCCAGGTGTCAGCAATAATCAGTAAAACAGGAGCCTGCCCAGTTCGCCCAGTATGAAGGCCGTGCTCTCGTCCGTCTTTGCGTGTCCGCGCGCCATATCCTCGGCCAGCTTTTCCCGGTTTTCCACCATGTCAAGCGTCCTTCGGACCGCCTGATCCGTGTCCTCTCCGGCGCCGTGGATCACGTAAGGGTAGTCCAGGCTTTCAAAAAGCCCTTCGAATTTGCGGGAATACGAAAAGGGGATCACCGGCACGCCCGCCGAAAAAGCCCCTATGGCCGCATGCATGCGGGCCGCCAGCATGACGTCCATGCCCGCTATGAGCGTCTTGACCGCCATGGGCGTGGGCAGCCCCGGATGGGCGACGGTCTGCGGGAACTCCCGGTGAAGGGCCTCCACGGCGGCCAGGTCGTTGTCCGCGCTTTCCATATTGTCTGAAAAGGCGTGCGGGATCAGGTGCACCTCGTATTTGTCCTTCAGCGCTCCGATCACCTGACGGCAGTAGGCGCGGTAATCCGCCTTCAGTGAAAACTGGTTGTCCCTGCTGTAGCCGCCGTTCCATAAAAGGCCGGAGGGATTGAAGCCCACCCTGGCGCCGGTCCTTTTTCCGGGCTTTTCAAAGGGAAGCGCAAAGGCGATGTCCGAGGTAAGCTGCGGCCTTCTTCCGCTGATCTCCTCGGCGTATCGCTGGGATTCCCCGTCCCGGGCGTAGACGGCCGCCGCGTCCCTTATCACCCGGGCGGCCAGCCCGCGCGCCTGATCGTCCCTGAAGGGGCCTATGGTCTGGCTGCCCAGTATCAGCGGAACGCCCTTTTTTTCCACCGCCCTTTTCACCAGCGTCCGGGCATAGAAGCGCTCCTTTCCGTACAGATCGGTAAAACTGTCCCCGGCGGTAAAGTCGAACACGGCTTTAAGCCTGTTGAGCTTTCCGGGAAAGAGGATCTTCCCGCCCGCCGGCAGATAAAACAGGCAGTCCGTTTCAACGCTGTCCGGGCAGACGGCCGGCGCGTATCCCGCCCTGACGCGCCCAAGGTCAAGCCCGCTTTTTATCCATTTCCTGGTTGGGAAGGGGGTGAGCTGCCATACCCTGACGCGCTTTTCATGGGCCCGCGCCGCCTGGTCCAGCAGATGAAGGAAGGAATAGGACAGCGCCTCGCAGCCCTTGTTGCCGGAACGGAAAGGAAGCCCGGCGATGCCGATTTCCAACATTTTCCACTACCTCTGTTTCCTTAAAAGGCCGGTGAGCTTTTTGCGGAAGCGGATGCCCAGCATAAGCAGCACGGCGATCAGCGCATACCGGATCACCGGATGGGTGTACAGCGCCGAAAGGGACACGATGCACACGCACACACCCAGGGAGATCAGGGCGATCCTGCGGTTTCCGTATACCTGCCCATAGCCCAGCCTTTTCAGGTTCAGCGCGTGGAACAAGGCGAGCATCATATAGCACACCAGCGTCGTATATCCCGCCGCCTGATAGCCCCAGTGGGGGATGCACAGCGCGTTCAGCCCTATATTGGCCGCCGCCGCCAGGACGGTGGCGACCATGATGGAGACCGTTTTTTTAAGATACAGCTCCACCCGCATATACAGCGCGAACACCGCGGTAAAAAAGACCCCCGCCACCACCGACGGAATGACATAGACGCCCTCGTAATACTGCTCAGGCCCCAGTATGCGGATAAGCTCCGGCGCGAACAGCGTGGCCAGCGCCGCACACCCGGCGAACAGAAGGATCACTTCTTCCCCGCGCCTGCGCAAAGCGGCGTAGTTTTTGTCCCGCATCCTCTGGTAGATCCAGGGAGCGTAGGCGGCGTCCACCGAATTCCAGAATATCAGCACGACGGCGGCCGCCGTATACGCCACGTTGTATATGGCCGTGGCGCTGGAGTCGACCAGATGGGTGATCATGATTCTGTCCGAGGCGGACAGGATCTGCATCGACAGGTAATGAGGCACCAGCGGAAGGTTGATGATCAGGGCGTAGCGCCAGTATCTGACATTCAGCCTTCCTTTGCCCTTTACGCAGGTCAGCACGTAAAACACCGCCGCCGCCAGCACAGACACCATTTCAGCCGTCAGCACCTTGGCGTTGGCTTTGCCGTCCTGCGGCGCCATAAGCACCGCGATAATGGACAGCACCGCCGATGAAAGCGACACTGCCGCCGTCACCCAGAGGATCGGCCTGTAGCGGTATTCAAAGCGCTTCCGCCCCAGCCAGTAATTGTAGGCCGGCGTCATGAAGAAATAGGCGAACATCACCAGGATCATGGCCGGAGGCAGTTTCATGACCGACACCGCCCACTGATGGAAGATCACCATGACCCCGGCAAACGCGAGCGTCACCAGATTGGCCAGCATCAGCAGCGAAAAGACGAAGGAGTCCCGGTCTTCCTCAAATTCAAGCATCCCGTTATTGAAAACGCCCTGCGCCATATTGAGGGTGGCCACGATGTACAGGATACTCTGCCAGGAGGTGAAATTGGATATGAGGCCGTATTCCGCCATCGGCATGATGCGGGAAAATATCGGCCCCGTGATCAAGCCCAGCCCCCGCTGAAAAAACTTGGATATTATCAGCGCGAGCGATGTTTTCGCCGCCGGCGAAAGCCTGTCAAAGCGGCTCCTCCAGCCGGTCAGCCTTTTTATCATCATACCCATCAGGCGCGCCCCCTTTCCGGTGCGCGGCCCTTTTCCCGGGCGTACACGTACTCAAACAGGGCCGTGACGATCACCAGCCCGAACATCCGTCCGGAATCGGTTATGATCAGCGTGGGCAGGGTGGAAATGATATAGACCATCAGCGTTTCCAAAAGCACCGCCGCCGGATAGTCCTTAATGCGGGTGTTCCTCAGGTGCCGCAGGATATAAAGCCCCCTTAAAAGGAAAACGCCTGTCAGGATAAGATACGGAACGCCCATCAGCCCCGTGGAGCCGATCAGGCCTACGTCCGTGATCGAATAGCGCCCCAGCGGCCCGCGGACCCTGTAAAAGCCCAGCGTCGTGCGCGTCGCCAGAAGACCGATGCCGAACACGGGACTTTGCCTGAGTTCCTCCAGATAATAGGCGATCTCATTGAGCCTGGTGGACGTGGAGCCCGAATGGGCGCCGCCCACGGCGAAGGAATCCAGCACCCGGTCGAACAGCCCGAAAAACGCCGCCAGCACCACCCCGAACATCACCGCCAGCGCCGCGATGACCCGCCGGCCGCTGCTTTTGCTCCTGCGCAGGAACAGATACACCGCGATCACCGCCATGCTGATCTCCATCATCCTGGTCCTGTAGCAGTACACGATGGAAACAGCCACGATCGCCGCCTCGATCAGTTGTCCCTTTTTGCTGTGTCCCTTCATCAGCCGCCAGAAAGTGTACACGCACTCGATCCCCAGGACGGACGAAAGGCCGTAGGTCCTCAGGCTCTCGTCGCGCAGGCGGTAGCTCACCTCCAGCAGCATCACGCCGCTGACATTATAGATCAGCGTGTTCAGGATGCTGAGCGCAAGCCCCACGCAGACCAGGGTCGTCAGCCTGTCCATCAGCGGACGGAAGCCGCCCTGCCGGTCGAATATGTACAGAAGCATCGGCGACAAAAACAGATAGCAGTAATGATACGACGCCGCCAGAAAGTCAGAAACGCCCTGCCCGTAATGCACACGGGCATACAGAAACTCGGCCAGCAGGAAAAAAACCACGCCCGGCAGCAGCACGCGCTGCATGAACCTGCTGGCCCGTTTGGCTGTGCCGAACAGGCCCGCGTCCGCGAAAAACAGGACGAAGGCCGCCAGGCTCAGCCCCAGCAGCAGGTATTTCTGCAGCGTGCCGTCCAGCTTGATGATTTTGTAAAAGTTGTTCTCGATCAGGTAGAACAGCGTACAGAACCATATATACAGACGGGACGGTGTGGTTTTCAGTTGTCGTTGATCCAGGAGCCAGCCTTCCGCCTTCCCCCGGAAACGCCCATTTGCCATCCGTTGTTTCCTTCCGGTTTTCTTAACAGCGCCTTCCGGGGCGCCGTTCATTCGCTTTCCGGCCGCTTCCTTTCCCGGCTTTCCAGCAGTTTCAGATAGATGTTCAGCGAATCGACGCTGTGCCTGCTTATAAACCTGACCCGCTGCTCAGTATCCGGAAGGGCCTCCCGGGTAGCGCCGTCCTCTTTGTGATAGATCACGATATCCGGCGTATACAGGGTGTGAAGCCCTTCGTCCAGCACATGGAGATACAGGATATCCTCCTCCCCGTACAGGAAGGTGGACGGGTCCAGGCCTTCAAAGCGGGTGAAGAAGGCCTCCGACAGCACCCAGCAGGCGCCGTGCAGCTTGACGTCCGTCTGATCGGCCAGGTAATTCCTATCAGGAGGCGCCGCCCTTTTTTTCTTCCGCCCGGCTAAGCGCTGGTACAGGCCGTACAGATGAAGGTCGCACAGCTTCATCCATTTCTGATACCGGGCGATGCTTTTTTGAACGTCCTCCCGGGACCTGAGGCCTTTTCTAACGGGGTTCACGTACGCCGTGCCGTCCCGGCTGATGATCATGGGCCCGCATACCGAAAAGCCGAACGCACGGTATTTTTCGTCCAGCCGCTCCACCAGACACGGGCTCAATAGCTCCGTATCGTTGTTCAGAAGGGCCACGTAGCGGGGTTTCCAGCGCTCCCTGGCGCATTGGATGCCCGCGTTCAGGCCCCTGGCAAAGCCCAGGTTTTCCTTGGTTTCTACGAAGGTCACCCGTTCGTCTCCTGCGTAAATCCCCCGGAGCCTTTCGAGCGACCCGTTCTTTGAGCCGTTATCCACTATGACGATCCGGTACGACCCGTCCGTCTTTTCCATGATCGAGCGGACACAGGCCTCCGTATCCTGATCGGTCTTATAGTGAAGCACCACAAAGACGATGTCCATTCGTCATTCCCTTTCAGCCGGGAAAACCATCTCTCCCAGCGCCCGCTCGGGGATCGTTCTGTTAAGCCTTTCCTTAAGGCGCCCGGCCCTGCTTTTCTTTCGCAGGAACTCGAGCCGCAGCCCGCTTTCGTTGAGCCTGTCCGCAAGGCGCGCCCTGAGGCGCTGTTTTTTGACGGGCACCAGCTCGTCCGCAAGCCTGTCCAGCGGCTCCCGGCCCAGGCGGCTGAAAAAGACCGCCCTGGACGGATGTGGGACCGCGCTTTGATAGATCATCCCGCCGTTGGCCAGGATCAGCTTTTCCGAAGCCACGGGAAAGCGCCGCAGCAGGGCGTTTTCCGCAACAAGCTTTTTCCCTTTGTCCGTATGGACCAGCGCCATCGTGACCCCCAGGCTGTCCTGCTCCCCGGGCACGAAGGAATTTAAAAACCAGCAGTCCCCCAGCGTCACGTCGGCCGCCCGCCAGACGGTCTTGAAGGGGCACTGATAGCAGCTGGGCCTGGAAGCGATCTCCCCCCAGAAGCAGCGGCCGAACACGTCCTTTTTATGGGGCACGAAGGCCTGATGCCCGTTTTTGAAGGTCATCCCGAAGCCCTGCAGGTACAGGCCGTTTCCCGGCCGTTTGTCCCGCATGGTGAAGGAGATAAGGGGGCTTTTTTCCTTTGCCTCCAGGTATTTGAGATATTCCCCGAACACCCTGGGAGACGGCGCCCCGTGGCAGGAAAGATCCACCGTGTAAAGCCCCGGCGCCTCCCTGTCCGGCCCCAGGTACGCCCTGAGCCCCTGGATCTGGCAGGGCGTCCCCGAATAAAGCACGGCCCGTCCCTCCTTAAGCAGGGCGCGGACGCGGGAAAAGGTATCTCCCGTGTCGCTCTGGACGTATTTGGACTTGAGCAGGGGCTTAAGCCCTTCTTCGTCCTCAGCCCGCGCGTGAAGTACGCGGGACCGGTCCGACGGGTCAAAGCGGGCGCCGAAAACGACGCCGCGGGTTTTTTTGAGAAAATCCCTCGCGATGCCTGCAAAGCCTCCGCCCCCCGCCGCCATGAGCCGCCACTTTTCGTCCCGGTCATAGACCAGATATCCTTCCGGAAAGCCTTCCCGGGCAGCGAAGCGGGCATGGCTCACCGGGCAGACCTTTTCGCATTTCCCGCAGCTTACGCATCTGTCCGCGTCCGGCGCCGGGTAGAGGAAGCCCTCCTCATCCGCCCGCATGGCGATGCACCCGACGGGACAGGCCTGCGCGCACGCGCCGCAGCCGGTGCAGTTCTGTTTGTTTTCGATGGTGATCATGCTTTTTTCATCCTCGGGTGGCCGACGGCACCGTCCAGATAGGCGAAGGATCTGTCCCTGAGCGCGGCCAGGCGCTTTTCCGCTTCCTCATAGGGGGCCGGGCCGTCTGTCAGGCGGCAGGTATCGTCCCCGGGGGCAAAAAGGCTTTGTTCCACCCCCAGCGCGGCCAAAAGCGTGTGGATCCGCCCGTTGGTGGAGCCTGCTTCGTCCCCGGAAAAGCGCTCCAGCACCGCCAGCCTTTTGTGGAACAGTATGGAAAAAACCGCCGCATGAAAGGAATCCGTGCAGACGTATTCCGCCTCCAGAATGAGCCTCAGAAAATCCTCCGGCCCGGCCTTGTATATTTCCGTGTCGGCAAAGCCCTCGTCCGCCTCCTGAAACTCCCTGAAATGCGGGAAGGCCGCGACCCGGCAGCCCGTCTTTTCGGCAAGCCCCCGCGCAAACGCCCGGTGCTCCCTGTTTCCCCCCAGGAAATAGCAAAGCACGTACCGGCCCTGTGAAAGCTCCCGGCCCTGTCCGGCCAGCATACGCCATTTTTCGGCGGGCAGCATCAGCGTGGGGTCCGCCACCAGGGCAGCTTCCCGCCCCGACAGCTCCCGCACCAGCGCCTTTCCCTGCTCCTCCCGGACGGATATATGCGAAAGCCTGTTTAAAAACTTCCGGTATCTGCTCTTCAGAAGCGCGGGCACCCGGCTTACGCCGAAGCTTGCCGCATAGGAAAAGCGGTTCAGACTGTCCGGAAAAAGCGTCAGGGTGAAATAATCGGCCAGCACGTTTTTTGGGGCCCACAGTTGGTCCGACCCGCACACCACCGCGCCGTAGCGGGGCATGAGCGCCCTGAGCGCCCTGTTGCCGCGGGCCTCCGGCCCGAAACGGTATCGTTGGTCAAACGCCGCTATGGCCCGCTGCCTTTTAAGCTGCTCTTCCTTGAGCGCCGGAGGAAGGGGCCTTCTCTTTTCCCGCGATGCCCTGAGCAGCATTTTGCCCAGCACCGCGTTCGGTCTTTTGTCCGTCCCCGGCACAAAGCCCATCAGCTCCGCTGGTTCGTAGGCGCTCATCAGTTCCTGCATGGCGTAGGCCTGCAGCTTGGTGCCGTAGTTCATGACCTTCCAGGGCGTCACGATCCCGATCATCGGTTCCTCCCCGCAAGCGTTTCTTCGTACAGCCGGTACACGTTTTCCGCGTTTGTTTCGGCGCTGAAGCGTTCCCGCGCGTCCTTTTCGGCGGCCAGGCTCATGGACTTTCGCAGATTAAAAGGCATTTCAAGCACCTCGATAAGCTTTCCGGCCAGCTTCTCCGGCTGCCCGAAGGCGTACAGCAGGCCGGTTTCCCCGTCCCTGATCAGTTCCGGGTTCGCTCCCCTGTCTGAGGCGACGGTCAAAAGACCGGCGGCCATGTATTCCGGCGTGATCCGCCCGAAGGCCTCCGCCCGGGAACACACCAGCCCCGCCGTGTATCCGCGCATAAGCTTTCCCGCGTCCTCCCGGTAACCCAGGAAGGAAACCTTTTCCGAAAGCCCCAGCCGCCTGACCTCACTTTTGAGACGGGCAGTGAAATCCCCCGCGCCTTCCCCGACCAGGTCCAGGGAAAACGCGCCAGGATGAGTCTTTTCGGCCAGCGCCAGGGCGCGGATGGCCTCCAGCTGGCCCTTGGCCGGGCAAAGGGTGCCGGCCAGAACCAGCTTCACCCTTTTTTGCTCCAGGTTGGCCCGCTCAGGGTCGGCGGGGACGGTACAAAAGTCGATGCCGTTGTAGAGGCGCACCATTTTGTCCCGGTCCAGTCCCTTTTGCGCCCAGGCCTCCCTGAGCGCGTCCGAAATCATCACGAACCGGTCCGCCCGCGCGTTCATGCCCGCCAGGGAAAAGGGCGGCAGGAAGCGGGTATCGTAGTCTTCTTTGCCGTATTCCCTGATGTGCCAGATATGGGGCAGGCCCGTCTTTTCGGCCGCCATGGCCCCCAGCCCGTCCCGGTTGGAATTGGTGTGGATCAGGTCAAAGGAAGAAAGGTCCGTTCTTTCTTCCAGTATGCGCAGCGCCTTTTCGTTGGCCGTGCGGGCCCTGAGGGCGTAAAGGGGCACCATCGCCGCTTTGGCCAGGCGTCTCGCCGGGGTGCTGCCCCTGCCCACGGCCACCGGCTCGTGCCCGGTCACCACAAAGGAAAGCCCGTTTTCCCGGCAGAAGCGGGAAATGTCTCCCTCCCGGTGAACCGCCACCGTGAAGCGGACCCCGTACCTTTCGTGGATCAGCCGGGCCATCGCCTTCATGGAGCGCGGCGCTCCGCCCAGCTCGCTTTTTCCCGCGATCAAAAGCACGTTCATGCGCGGCCCGCCTTTCCTCCGCCCATGCGCCTGAGCGTGAGCTTGGCCAGGAACAGGGCCCTGAGCGTTCCGTCCTTAAAGTCGATCTCCGGGTCGCGCCTGAGCCGCCGGCGGCTTTCGGCGCTTTGATCCGCCCGAACGACGTCCTGAAGAAACGCCTTCCACTTAGGGTCCAGTTCCGTTCCGTAGCCCCGGAGGATCTCCGAAGCGTAAGGGGCCGGATCGTAGCGGAACAGATAATCCCGCGCCCGTTTAAGCCTGGACAAAAGTCCCCCGCGAAGGCCCACCACGTTGTTTTTGTGCTGGCGGTACAGGATGTATGGCTGCTGATCCGCCCGGATGACCCCGCCCAGGGCCGCGCATACGCGGTACACCCACACGTCGTGCCCGAAGGACAGCCGGGGCTGGTACTTTTTCAGCTTTTCCATCAGTGCCCGGTTCCACACCGCCGTACAGCCGGACATCTGGTTGAAAATGCAGTTGGCCCGGACAGACCTTTCCGGGTGGGCGCGATGCGTGTACACCGGAACAAGGTTTTCGTCCGTCACGGTCTGGCCGCAGAAATAAAGCGCCGGCTTGTTCATGTCCTCCCGTTCAAGCGTTTGCACCGCGGCCCGCAGCTTTCCTTCGTTCCAAACGTCGTCCTGGTCGCTGAAGGCGTAATAATCGTATTCCAGCGGCGCCTGGGCGAGCAGGCGCAGGAAGCTCGCGCACGCCCCCAGGTTCTCTCCTTCTGTCACGCGCACGGCGGCGTTTCGCGCCCGGAACCGCTCCAGTATCCGGCGGGTGCCGTCTGAAGATCCGTCGTCCCGGATCAGGAGCGCCGGATCGGCATCCCGCTGCGCTGCTATACTGTTCAGCTGCTCCTCCAGGTATTTTCCCCCGTTATAGGTGGAAAGCAGCACGAGCACCTTTTCCATCTGAGCGTCCGTCTCTCCTTGTCGTCATCCCGGCCCTGCGGTCCCTTCAGGGAACCCCTCACAGGGAGCGGATGTATTCGTCGATGCTTTCGATGATCCTGTCCGTACAGCTCTGATAGGGCAGAAAGCTCATATTCCTGACCTTTTCCACCGCCTCGGCCAGCTTCATGCAGTCGTCGCACGCGTAGGCTATGTTCGTGCGGCTGAACTGGCGGACCAGCTGCAGCTGGTGGTCGTCCACGTGCTCGCCGAACTGCTGGCGCCTGGGCACGGCGATGACCTTTTTGCCCGCCTTGACCGCGCCTATGATGGCGCCCGACCCGCCGTGGGTGATGACGATCTCCGCCTGCCGGATGCGCGCGGCGTACTCCTCCCGGTTCAAAAAGGGCTGGAAGGCGAAATGTTTGGGCTTATAATCGCTGTATCCCGTCTGGGCGAACACCTCTTCCTGAAGCGCGCCGGAAGCAATCAGCTCGTCCGCCGCGCGCAAAAGGCGGTTGAACTGAAATTTCTGCGAACCCAGGGTAATGAATATCATGTCGTTCTCCCCCTGCTTTTCTGCGCGGCGATCAGTATATCCCGCCCAGGCAGATCGCCCCGGGATAGAAAGCCAGCATGGATTCCCACTGGACATAGAAACGGTCCGCGAAGCGGTACAGGAACTTCCCCGTCCTGGTGGGCGAGGTCACCTTGGCGAAGGATTCAATGAAAACAAGTTTTTTGCCGAAGCATTTGGCCAAAAGGCAAATGGGGATCGTGGACAGCGCTCCCGTGGCGATCACCACGTCGGGCCGCTCTTTGATCATGATATACAGGGATACCGCGGCGTTTTTGATCATCCTGAAAAACACCGCCCGTTCCTTTCTGTTGAGCTGGCTCAGATAATAGATCCGCTGCCCCTTCACGTCCACCTCATAGGTCGTCTTTTCCGTCATCAGGAAGCTGTCGTAGCGCTCCATCAGGGGGCGGAGCATCAGGATCTGCTCGAAATGCCCTCCCGTGGACGCCGCGAAACACAGCTTCTTGTTCTGCCCGGACATGATGCCATCCCTCGTTTCCCGCTAAAAGCGGTTTCTATGCGGCCGCGCCTCTCCCGTCCCCGGGACTTGAACGGCACAGTTCCACAATTTATATATTACCACAACCGCCCGGAATTGGAAAGCCTTTCTTTATTTCCATCTATTGTAGCAAAAGTTTTTATTCATTCTCGTATATGATCAGCGCAATAACACCCGGCCCGGGCTTTTTCTGAAACACCGTTTCTTCCTGCATCGCGCGAAAAAACAGCGCGCAAACGGCCCGTGCGGGAACGTTTGGCGCTGTTTGATTCATGATGGATGATGCGATGCCGCCCATCAGGCGGGGCGGGCATCGGAAGCTTCGCCGGAATGCTCCCGGCTCAGCCCCTGTTCTGTGCCTCTACCAGGCGCACGCCGCAGTAGATCTGGCGGAGCTTGGGCTTTTCGATCTTGCCGGTGGGGTTCCTGGGCACATCCGCGAAGATGATCTTCCGGGGACGCTTGTAGCGCGGCAGGTCCAGGCAGAAGTGGTTGATCTCTTCCTCCGTGCAGGTCATGCCCTCCTTGACCTGTATGATGGCCGCGGCGATCTCGCCCAGCCGGGGGTCCGGCAGGCCGATCACGGCCACATCGTGCACCTTGGGGCAGGAGGAAAGGAAGCTTTCGATCTGTACGGGATACAGGTTTTCACCGCCCGAAATGATAACGTCCTTCTTGCGGTCCACCAGGAAGATGAAGCCGTCCTCGTCCTGCTTGGCCATGTCGCCGGTATGCAGCCACCCGTCCTTCAGCACCTCGTTCGTGGCCTTTTCATCGTGATAATAGCACTTCATGACGCCCGGGCCTTTGACGCACAGCTCGCCCACGTCGCCCTGCTGCACTTCCCTGTCCTTTTCGTCCACGATCTTGCAGCGCCAGCCGTAGCCCGGCACGCCGATCGCGCCGACCTTGTGGACGTTCTCCATCCCCAGGTGCACGCAGCCGGGGCCGGTGGATTCGGACAGGCCGTAGTTGGTGTCGTACTTATGGTGCGGGAAATACTGAAGCCAGTGCCTGATCAGGGACGGCGGCACGGGCTGGGCGCCTATGTGCATCAGCCGCCACTGGGACAGCTGATAGTCCTCCAGTCTGATATCCCCCCGCTCGATGGCGGCCAGGATATCCTGGCACCACGGCACCAGCAGCCAGACGATCGTGCACTTTTCCCAGGATACGGCGTCCAGAATGGCCTTGGGGGTGTTGCCCTTGAGGATCACCGCGCGGCTGCCCGTATAAAGGGAGCCGAACCAGTGCATCTTGGCTCCGGTATGATACAGCGGCGGGATGCACAGAAACACGTCGTCGTGCGTGGTCTCGTGATGAATGGCCTCCATGCGGGCCGACTGCATCAGCGCCGTATGATCCAGCAGGATCGCCTTGGGGAAGCCCGTCGTGCCGGAGGAATAGTAGATGGCAGCGTCGTCCTTGTCCTCAATGAGCACCTTGGGGGCCGTGGAAGAGCAGTTGGCCGCCGCGTCCGAGTAGCTTTCGGCAAAGGAGGGCGGGTTGCTGCCCACGAAAAAGAGTATCCTGTCCTTGCCGATATCCTGCGCGATGTCCTCCACCCGGCCGATGAATTCAGGCCCGAAAAAGAGCACGTCGGCGTCCGCCAGGTTGACGCAGTATTCGATCTCCTTGGCGGTATAGCGGAAGTTCAGCGGCACCGCGACCGCGCCGGTCTTCAGCACCCCGAAATAGATCGGCAGCCAGTCCAGGCAGTTCATCAGCAGGATGGCCACCTTCTGCCCCTTGCGGATGCCCCGCTGCATCAGCAGATTGGCGACGCGGTTGGCCTTTTCGTCGAACACGCTCCAGGTGATCTGGCGGCGGTAGGGCGCGGAAGCCGTGGGCTGGATCAGCTCATACTCCTTCCAGGTCACCTGCGGGACCTCCGTCACCTCCGGATTGATCTCCACCAGGGCGACCTCTTCCCCGTACAGTTTGCTGTTTCTCTCCAGCAGATCGGTAATCGGCATGACAACAGTTCCTTTCTTCTCGCATCATATCAAAGCGCCTCAAAAACGCTTTAATGCTTTTATCCGCTAAAGGATGATACTACATTACCCCGTCCTTGTCAAGCGAAAACATAACAAGAACAGCGCCAACAGAAGGTCATAAGAACCTATAATCAATCCGGGGCTTGACAGATGGATAATAATTTTTTATGATAGGGGCGTAACGATTTGTTAAGTCGCTTTGGCCGCGCAGCGGACGCGGCCTCAAGAGGAGAAGCCATGGATTTCTTTGATGCATTGACCATGATCGGCGGGCTCTGCCTGTTCCTTTTCGGTATGAATATCATGAGCGGCACGCTCAAACGCAAGGCCGGAAAGCGGCTGGACCGCCTGATGAACAGGATGACGGGCCGGCAGCTTACCGGTATTTTTGTGGGCATCGTGGCCACGGCGGTCATGCAGTCCTCCAGCGCCACCAGCGTGCTGACCATATCCTTTGTAAACTCGGGCATGATGAAGCTGGCCCAGGCCATCAGCATCATGATGGGCGCCAATATCGGCGCCACGGCGACCAACTGGCTTTTGTCCCTGAGCGGGCTGGGCAGCGGCAGCTTCATCCTTAAAATGCTCAAGCCCTCCAGCTTTACGCCCATCCTGGCGCTGATCGGCATCGTTTTCTATATGTTCTCCAAGAAGGCCAAGAAGCGGGACACGGGGCTGATCCTGCTGGGCTTCGCGACGCTGATGTACGGCATGGAGATCATGAGCGGCGCCGTGGAGGACCTGCGCGGCGACGAGAGCTTCCGCCAGATCTTCACGCTGTTTTCCAACCCGCTGCTGGGCCTGCTGGCCGGCGTGCTGCTGACCATGCTGATCCAGTCCTCCGGCGCGAGCATCGGTATCCTGCAGGCGCTGAGCGCCACCGGGCAGATCACCTTCTCGGCGGCCCTTCCCATT
Organism: uncultured Eubacteriales bacterium; assembly: GCA_902790015.1. GTDB lineage: Bacteria > Bacillota > Clostridia > Christensenellales > Aristaeellaceae > UBA4246. The sequence goes on from CADAQF010000009.1 coordinate 52,772, forward strand.
ATCATGGGCGCGAACATAGGCACCTGCATCACGGCCGTGCTTTCCTCCATCGGCGCCACGCGGGACGGCAAGCGGGCCGCCGCTGCCCATGTGGCCTTCAACGTGATAGGCACCGCCGTTTTCATGGTCGTCTATCTGCTGATCGACGTCATCTGGCATCCGCCGCTCTTCACGTCGACGGTCAACCCCATCAGCATCGCCGCCATCAACACGGTGTTCAAGGTGCTGTGCCTGCTTTTGTTCCTGCCCTTCCCGGGCTTCTTGGAGGCCCTGTCCGACAGGCTGATCCCCCTGAAGGCGGAAAAGACGGAAAAATCCGCCACCGTCATCCAGCTGGACGACCGTCTGCTGAACACGCCCTCGCTGGCCGTGAGGCGCTGCGACCAGATGACCCACGAGATGGCCGACAAAGCCCTGGGCGGCGCAAAGGACGCGCTGATGAGCCTCAGCGGCTGCAGCGAGGAAATGGCCGCCTCCATACGCAGCCGGGAAGATGAGACAGACCGCTACGAGGACGCCCTTGGTTCCTACCTGATCAAGGTCAGCGCCGCCCGCATCAGCGAAAAGGACGGCCGCCGGGCCACCGCCATGCTCAAGATGATCAGCGACCTGGAGCGCATCTCGGACTATTCCGTCAGCATCCTGATGTCCGGCGAGGAAATGCGCGAAAAGAAGCTCACCCTTTCCGATTCGGCGCACCATGAGCTGCACACCATCCTGATGGCCACCAACGAGATACTCGCCATCACCCAGTCCGCCTACGACCGCGACGACGTTTCCACCGCCTCCCGGGTGGAGCCCCTGGCCCGCGTCATCGAAAACCTGAAGGACCAGCTCAGGACCAACCATATCCTGCGCATGCAGAAGGGCACCTGCTCCATAGAGGCCGGCTTTGTCTGGAATGACCTGCTGACAGCGCTGGAGCGCGTGGCCGGCCACTGCTCCAACGTGGCGGGCACCATCATCGATTCCGCCCAGTATAACCTGAACCTGCACGAGACCCTCAAAACGATCCGGCGTGATTCCCCCGCCTACCGCGAGGAGTTCAACGAGTTCACCCGGAAATACCTGGTGGAACCGGAAACATAATCAAAGAAGCGCAGCTTCATAAGCATTAAGTCAAAAACGCCCCGGTTTTTCGTCAGCGAAAACCGGGGCGAACGCTTATTTATTCAGATCAGCCTTCCTGTTCCGGGCCGTCCTCCTGATGGAAGGAGGAAAGCGGTTCGGGCTGGGGGTTCAGCGCCGCCTGATACAGCGTCAGATACACCTCCGCCGAATGATCCCAGCTGTAATCGCCCTCCATGCCGCGCTTTTGCAAAAGCGCCCATACGTCCTTGCGGTTTTCATAGAAGAAGATCGCGCGGCGGATGGTATACAGCATGTCGTGCGCGTTATAGTTGAAAAAGGTGAAGCCGTTGCCCGCGCCGTTGCTTTCGTTGTAGGAAAGCACCGTGTCGCGCAGGCCGCCCGTTTCGCGCACCACGGGGATCGTGCCGTACCTGAGCGCCAGCATCTGGCTCAGCCCGCAGGGTTCAAACTGGCTGGGCATCAGGAAGATATCGGCGCCTGCGTAGATGCGGTGGGACAGCTGGATATCCATCTGGAAGCGGGCGGCGACCCGGCCCGGGTATTCCTGCTCGGCCCAGGAGAAGAGGTTGAAGTATTTGGCGTCTCCCATGCCGAGCACGACCAGCTGGATCTTTTCCTCCATCAGTTCCCCGATGATATAGTCCACCAGGTCAAGGCCCTTCTGATTGCTGAGCCGCCCGACCATGCCGATGATGGGCACGTCCGGGTCCACATCCAGGCCCAGCTGCTCCTGCAGCGCGCGCTTGTTGGCCGCCTTGCCGGACATATCCTCCGAGCAGTAATGGGCGATGATCTGCGGGTCCGACGCGGGATCGTATTCCGCCATGTCTATGCCGTTGAGCACGCCGGACAGGTGGTTGCGCCGGGCGCGCAGCAGGCCGTCCAGCCGCTCGCCGTAATAGGCGGTCTGAATCTCCTCGGCGTAGGAAGGGCTGACGGTGGTCACCTCGTCGGCGTAGACGATGCCGGCCTTCATGCAGTTGGCCCCGCCGTAATGCTCCAGCTTGTCGGAGGTGAAAAGGCTGTCCCCCAGGCCGAAGATATCCTTGAACTGGTCGATGCCGAAGATGCCCTGGTACTGCAGGTTGTGGATGGTGAACACCGTACGGATCCCGCCGTAATCCTTCAGATGGGCGTACTGGATTTTGAGCAGTGCCGGGATCATGCCCGTCTGCCAGTCGTTGCAGTGGATGATGTCGGGGATGAAATGAAGCAGCGGCAGCGCGTTCAGCACGCCGCGGCAGAAAAAGCCGAAGCGCTCGTATTCGTCCCCGCCCATGCCGTAAATATAGTTGCGGTCAAAATAGTATTTGTTGTCCACAAAATACCAGGTGACCCCGTTCATTTCCAGCGACTCGATCCCGCAGTACTGCCTGCGCCAGCCCAGTTCTACCTCAAAGTCCACCACGTGCTTCATCTGTTCGGTATACTTTTCAGGGATCGCGCCGTACAGCGGGATGATCACGCGGACGTCGTGGCCCTTCTTGGCCAGCACCGGCGCCAGCGCGCCCACCACGTCCGCCAGGCCGCCTGTTTTGACAAAGGGTACGCATTCGCTGGCGGCAAAAAGAATATTCATGCCTTCAACATCTCCTTTTTGTTTCTGTTTTTATCAGATGATTCCGTATTTATCCGTTCATGGGAAGTCCCGGGCCGGCCAGCCGTCCGGGCAGACGCGCGAAAAGAGCATGCCATATGTAAAAGCCGGCCATTCTTTTTCCTGTCGGTACAAGGATAGCATGAAAAATCCCTTTTGTCAATCGGCGGGCGCGCAAATACACAAGGAGGACATCCGGCAGCTTTTTCGCTCTTTTTATCTTTTGTAATTTCGTTTTGCCTGTCTGTCCCGCTGCACGGTATATCTTCCAAATGCATCGCGCCCCTGCCGTTTTCGGCAGGGGCGCGATGGAGCTGTTTCCCTTTAAGCGAAGGCTTCAGCGGCCTGGCGCAGCAGGTCGATGATGGGGAGCTTCTGCGGGCAGGCGGCTTCGCACTGGCCGCACTGGATGCACTGGTCGGCGCCGGAGGAATCGGCGGTGATCTGCTGGTAGCGGCGCTTGGCGAACTCGGTCTGACCAAAGATGATATCCCGGTTGCGGGCAGAGAAGATATCGGGGATATGGATCTGCATGGGGCAGCCCTCGGTGCAGTAGCTGCAGCCGGTGCATGGGATGCTGGGCACGTCCAGCAGGGCGCGGCGGGCGTTCTCCATCACAGCGCTTTCCTCAGCGCTGAAGGGGCGGAAATTGCGCATGTAGGATATATTGTCCTTCATCTGGTCCAGGTTGCTCATGCCGCTCAGCACGGTCATGATGCCCGGCTGGGAGGCGACGAAGCGGATGGCCCAGGAGGCGGGGCTGGCGGCGGGATCAGCCGCGGCCAGAATGTCCCTCACGCGCTGGGGCGGGTTGGCCAGGGCGCCGCCCCGCACGGGCTCCATCACCACCACGGGCTTGCCGTGCGCCCGGGCCACCTCAAGGTTGCGCCGGGAGGCCACGCTGTCACTTTCCCAGTCGGCGTAGTTGATCTGCAGCTGGACGAACTCGGCGTCCGGATGGTTGGTCAAAAGCCTGTCCAGCAGCTCGGGCGAGTCGTGGAAGGAGAAGCCCCAATGCTTCACCAGGCCCTTTTCCTTCATGCGGGCGGCGTAATCCCAGATGCGGTATTCGTCGTATTTGGGCAGGTTGCCGCTGCTGATGGCGTGAAGCAGGTAATAGTCAAAATAGCCCGCGCCGGTCCTTTCCAGGCTGGTCAGAAGCTGCTGCTCGGCGCTCGACTGATCCGCGGACACGCGGACGTTCAGCTTGGTGGCCAGGGTAAAGCTTTCCCGCGGATGGCGGGCGACCAGCGCCTTGCCCGCCGCGATCTCGGACTGACCGCCGTCATAGACGAAGGCCGTATCAAAATAGGTCAGGCCTGCGTCCAGAAACAGGTCCACCATTTCCTTGGTCTGCTCGATATCGATGGCGCCGTCGGCCAGCTTGGGCAGCCTCATCAGCCCGAAGCCCAGCTTGGGGGTAGATAAAAACGGATGATCCACGGAGTGCCTCCTCTCTGTTCGGGAAAAAACGGAACAAAATCGCATCCCGGAAAATAATAACAGGAAACGGACAAACAGGCAAGTTTTTTTGCTCGCGAAGGCTTCCCAATCCGGCGCGGGCGTGTCATAATAGGAAGGAAGGAGATGACGCGCGATGAAACAGGGCATCGGGTTCATAACGCTGGCGCTGCTGCTGGCGCTGAGCACAAGAGCGCGGGCGGAGCGGCTGATGATCACGTCCGACCTGCACCTGACCAAAGAGGGGGGAGAAGCCTTCGTCCAGGTGCTGCCCGCGCTCATGCGGGCCGTGCCGGAAGCGGACGCCGTTATTTTCCTGGGGGACAACACCAACAACGGCAGGCCCGAGGAGCACGGGCGCATGGCGGCATTTCTGGCGGATCTTTCGGCTGAAACCGCAAAGCCTGTCTATGTGCTGCCGGGGAACCATGACCTTTCCGGCCGTTACACGCGGGAGGCCTTCGCCGAAACCTACGGGGATTTCGGGTATAAGGACGCCGCCTTCCGCCACCCCGATTCCCTGAGCTACGCCGTCAGGACCGCCGGCGGCACGTGGCTGATCATGCTGGATCTGGACCATTACGACGAAAAGGACCAGGCGGACGCCTACGGCTGGGTGTCTGAAAGCCTGCTTACATGGCTCAGTGAGACGCTGGACATCACCGGCGCCTCAAAAACGGCGGTGTGCGCGCATTACCCCATCCAACCGGTGCTGACAGAGACCGTGCGCGACGGGGAGAAGCTCTTTGCCCTGCTCTGTTCAAAGGGGGTGCGGGCGTATCTGTGCGGTCACCGGCATACCAACGACACGATGGAGGCCGGGGGCCTGCGGCAGATCACCGTCGGCATGCCGCAGGGCTACCCCTGCCTGACGGGATGGCTGGAAACGACGGAAGGCGGCTTTTTATACACCGCCGAACCCCTGTTCGGCCCGGAAAACGCCTGGTATGCCCAAAAACGGGAGGAAACGCGGCTTCTGGGCCGGCAGATGGCGGCCGGTTCCCTGAAGGACACCCCGCTTGCAGAGGACGAAGGAGCCATCGCCTGGTTCGCCGAGGCGTTCATGGCCTATTCCGACGGAACGCTGCCGCAAATGCGGGACATCCTGCTGCGGGACGAAAACGCCGAAAAATGGCGGCAGACGCCCGTACGCTACGTGACCAGAGGCTGGATCTTTTCCCTGCTGGAGACCGGGCAGGAAAGTGTCCGCCGGATAGAGATACCCTGAAGCGCATCAAAAAAGGGCTGCTGCATCTAGGCTTACGCATGTATTACGCGAAGCAAAGATATGGCAACGTACTGAAGGAAAACAAAAACTGCGTACAGTAACCAGCGGAGCTCGTGAACGAACGGAGTCCGATTCAAAGAGAGTCCGGCGGTTCATCCGCCGGATGCCGCAGGCACCCCATAGGGCGTTTTGAATCGGACGAAGAGAGTGAAGAAAAATGAGGGGAGCGCGAGGGGGCACACCCTCGCGTTTCATCGTATCCCACCGGCTTTGCCGGCGGGGGGCTCGCAGCGCCCGGAAAACAGGCCGGTGGCCTGTTTTCAGCGAGAGCGGGCCGGCAGGCCCTGGACAGCCGTCAGGAAAACATTCCTTGCGGCTTTTCCGCCCGGGAGGGCGCAGCCCGACAGGAAAAGCCGTCGGGGATCGTTGGGATGGGGTGAGGCACGCCCGGAAAATGATCCGGTGGATCATTTTCAGTGCCGAACGGGCCGGCAGGCCCTGGTTGCCAGTCCCTTTCCCAGGGCTCACGCATTCATGCGTGAGCCTCGTTCTCCCGCAGGGAAGGCGGCAGACGCCAGTCGGCCCTGTCTGCCCTGTACCAGTGAACGGCGACGGGCCAGGGCTTCTGAACAGAAAACTGCTTCTGCTGGGTGCCTATGTAGGTATAGCCGCAGTTCTGCGCGACCAGGTTGCCCGGAGCATTGTCCGCATGGGCCTGTATGAAAACGGAGGCGCAGTTCCTTTTAAAAAGCTCCTCGGTGACACGGGCGCAGGCCTCGGTCATGTAACCCCGGTTCCACCAGGGACGGCCCAGCACGTACTCAAGCTCCGGCTGTCCGCCCGGCCAGGCGGCAATGCCGATCGTGCCGATCAGTTCGCCGCTGTCCTTAAGCGTCACGCCGTACCGAAGCGCCAAAGGATCCTGATAACCTCGCACCCATTGGTCCACCTGCCGGCGGGTGACCTCAACGCTTTCGTGCGGGTTCCAGGGGAGATAGCGCGTCACCTCCGGGTCGGACGCCCAGGCGGTATAGATCTGTCCGGCGTCCTGGAGGGTCAGCTTTCTCAGGATCAGGCGCTTTGTTTCAAGCGCCCCCTCGGGGAGCTTTTTGGGCTCCGGCTCCTTCGGCGGGGCGGGCTTATCCTCCTTGCGGGCGGACCGTATGACCTCCCCCGGGACGCCGGCGCGCTTTATATCCTCCCGCTCGTCGTAATCAAAGGCATCGGCGTTGGACTTAAGGTCCCGCGTGTCAAAGGCATAATCGAGGAAAGCGGGGATCTGCCTGATCGTCAGGGGAGCCAGCATTTCCCTGCGGATGGGAGCGGGCAGACGGCGGGGCGGGACGAGACCGCTCTTGCCGGCGATAAAGCAGTACAGCGTCCTGCCCTCGATAGCTGCGGCCATATCCTCCCCTTCGCCCTGCAGCAGGGCGTTCAGACGGTCCTGCTCCTGGGGGGACAGGGGCTGATCAGAATACACCGCCATGTCCGGAATAAACGGAGCCTCCGCCCTGAGCAGCTTGTGCTGGCGGCGGAAAAAGGCGGTCAGGGTTTCCTCGTCGCAGATAGTCTCCCCCACCATGCGGAAGCGGCTCAGCGGGGCGCGCGGCATATCCAGCTGAATAAGGCAGCCGTTCAGCAGGTCTCCCCCGGGCAGCGGCACGGTGGCGTCCGTCAGCTGCAGCTTGCGGCCGCGGCAGCGGGCCGTGATGCGGTTGGAAAAGCGGAAGGCGTCGTCGTCTCCCCCTGTGGGAAACAGGCACAGCATCCGGAAATAATCCGGGTCCATCGTCACCCGGCGCTCCAAGCCTACCTCCTCGGCGTAGGCTCCCAGGCTCACGCGGGCCTTGTCCAGATACCACTGCTCCCTATATATCTTTTTAGCGGGCAGCACCGTAAGCAGCACCGCCAGCAGCCCTACCGCGGCTACGGCGATGCCGTTTTCGTACTGCCGCAGGCTTAAAAACCACCCGGCGTACAAAAACAGCGCCAGCGCCACCAGCCGGAACAGCGTCAGCAGCCATCGCTTGACGTTCAGCGCGCGCAGGCTGCGGTCCTTTCCCTTGGCCGGGCTCATGCGTTTCCCCCTTCCAAAAGTATCTGTTCAGCCAGTGCTTTTGCCGCCCGCATGGCGGCGGGCACGGGCAGTGCGTTCATTTCCGTCCGGGTATAAAAATGGGGCTTAAGTTTAGCGGGAACTGCGGAGGCCATGCAGGTGTACAGCTTCATCTCCCACACCCGGTGGGTAAATACGTGCCGGGCCTGTCCGGCGGGCGCCGCCGCTCCTTCAACGCGCAGTCCGCGCAGCACGGCGGAGGGGGCCTTTTCCGAAAGGCAGTATACATACATGCCCTTTAGCAGCGCCTCCTCCCGCGCCTTCATATACACCCGGCCCTCGGAAAAAATCAGCAGAACGTTCAGGTGGACGGGCCTGGGCGGAACTTTTCGGGGCTGCACGGGAAGGGCCTCCTGGTCGCCCTCTTTATAAGCGCTGCACTGCGGCATGAGCGGGCAGGAAGCGCAGTCCGGCGTGCCGGGCACGCAGATACCGGCTCCCAGGTCCATCAGGGCCTGATTGAAATCCCCCGGGCGTTCCCGGGAAATCAGTTCCCGGGCGGTCTGCTCCAGCTGCCTTTTGACGGAAGGCAGGGACACGTCCTCCCGGATGCCCCGGGCGCGGGAAAGGACACGGGTCAGGTTGCCGTCTATGGCAGGCTCGGGCAGGGAAAAGGCAATGGAGGCCACAGCGGCCGTCGTATACGGCCCCACGCCGGGCAGGCTGCGCAAAAGGGCAGCGTCAGCCGGGAAACGGCCGCCGTGATCATTCACCACGCATCTGGCCGCCTTCAGCAGGTTGCGTGCGCGGGAATAATAGCCCAGGCCCTCCCAGTATTTGAGCACTTCCCCCTCGGAAGCCTCCGCCAGCGCTTCGACAGACGGAAAGCGGCTCAGAAAGCGCCCGTAATACTCGCTCATCTGTTCGGTACGCGTCTGCTGCAGCATGATCTCGCTGAGCCATATCCGGTAAGGGTCCTTCGTGCCGCGGAAGGGCAGCTTCCGGCCGCACCGGTCGTACCACGAAAGAACCACGTCCGCAAATGATCCCCCCATGCCCATCCTCCTTTGATGTACAAAATCATACCACATTCCGCAAAAAAAGAAAAGCCCTTCCGGCGCTTGCCGGAAAGGCGAAGGGGTAAACGATATATCGGGGTAACGTCAGAAATCTCCCAAACCGAAATCGTCGGTAACGATTTCATCCTCGGCTTCTTCGGCCTCCGTCTCTGCGGCCATGGACACGAACTCGGACATCCAGGCTTCCCGCGGCAGGTCGGCCAGAAGGCCGGGAAGGTTCACCACGATGCCGTCCATATTATAGGGAAGCTTCAGGGAGACGGTCTTTTTGACCGGCTCGTCGCCCTTGTTTTCGGTGATCTCCAGGTCCATGGTGAAGTTCTGGCCGATCCAGGTGGCCATGCCGCGATCGCGCTTGGAGAGCTTGGCGGTCTTGGCGCCGGTGACGTCCACGTTGATGCGCTGCTTGGCGCTGTAGGTTTCCCCGTTATACTCCAGGGTCTTGTTATCGAAATACACGGTGTGGCCGCGTCCCAGGATCATCATCAGCGCGGCCAGGGCGAGGATGAATACGATCACCGCGCAGCGCACAAGCCATTTCCGTTTGGTGTCTGTCATTTGATCGCCTCCTGCTCCAGCTGCAGCTGCCTGCCGTTGCCGGCCTTGGCGCGGCGTTTCTTGGTTTCGTACATGACCAGAGCGACCGTGATGACGCCGTAGGACACGAACACGCGGAAGTATTCGCCGATCATGGAGTCTCCGGTGATCTTGGTGCCGGCGTTGGGCGCGACGATGAACATGGTGTGGAACAGGATAACGCCCAGGAAAACGTTCCCGATGCTCGCCTTGTCCACAGATGCTCCGCCTACCAGCAGGGCGGCTATACAGAACATGCCCACCTGCGAATGGCTGCTGTAGGTGGAAAGGTTGCCCATGTTCTGCAGATAGATGATCATGCCCAGTCCGGCCAGTACGGTGGAGATGACGATGGAAATGATGCGGGTGCGCTCCACGTCGATGCCGGCGTCCTTGGCGACCTGCATATCCTGCCCGACGGCGCGCATATCCTGCCCGAGCTTGGTGCGGCGGAACCAGATGATCAGCAGACACATGCAGACGATGATCAGCAGCGTGATGACCGGGATCTTGACGCCGGCGATGCGGAAAGACACCGCGTTATCCAGGCTTTGGCGCATGTTAAGCAGGCTCACGGTGTTGCGGATGCCGTAGCCGCGGGGAAGCTTGATGCTGCTGTGGCTGATGGGGATGATCGGCCCCATCATGTACAGCACGATCAGCTGATAAACGCCGTTTATAAAGAAGCTGATGATATAGCTGGTGATCATTTCCCTGCCCTTGGCCATGTTCAGTATCTTCCCGCAGAAAAGGCCCAGCAGCACGGAAAACGGAACGGAAATGATCATGGCCAGCACCATGCCGGGAATGCCCCAGATCTGCCAGTCTGACACGAAGATCAGGGCAATCTCGCCGGCCATGGCGCCCAGCGTCATGCCGAAATTAAGCCCCATGCCCGCCATGATCGGGATCAGCAGGCTCAGGATCAGGAAGGCGTTTCGGCCCAGGCGGCTCATGATCTCGTTGAGCAGATAGGTGAACGAGAAACCGGAAACCGGTATGCAGACCGCGCAGATCAGTATGAACATGATCGGCACGGAGTTGCCGGCCAGGAATGAGCCGATGCTTTTGCCGGCGCCCTTGGCGGGGACAGTCTTCACGCTCATCGTCTCACCTCCGTCTTGCGGGTCAGGGCGTAGAGGATCATGCCGTTGGAGGCGATCATGCGGATGACCTCGCTCATGTCCATATGGATCATGTTGTTCATCACCGTCGGCGTCATGGTGACGATGCCCTGGAACAGGAACGTGCCGATGATGACGTTCATGATGGACGCCTTATTCACCGAGGCACCGCCGATCAATATGGCGGACACGGCGGGCAGCGCCATGTAAAACGGCGCGTTGTACAGCTGGATAAAGCCAAAGCCCTGTTCGTATACGAGGATGCCTACAGCGCCCAGCCACGTGGACATGATCACGGAAAGGAGGCGGATCCTGTCCACATTGATGCCGGCGGCCCTGGCAAACGTCGGGTTGGAGCCGACGGCCGTCATGGCCGTACCGGTCTTGGTATGCAGGAAAGCCCACATGCCGAAGGCGAGGACGGCGAAGAACAGCAGCGTGCCGACGGGGATCGACAGCTTGCCGATGTTGATCTGCAGGAAGTTTGCCAGTGCCTTATCGTAATACCCTTCCAGCGAGATGGTAGTACGAAGGCCCTTGCCGGAAAGACCCCATACCATGTTGGGACTGTGATAGGGAAGCAGCAGCCACATCATGCACATGAAGGACACGGAGGAAAAGCCCACATAGGTGGCGATCATCATCTCTCCGCCCTTGATCCTGTTCAGCAGCCAGCCGTAGCCGCCTCCAAACAGGAGCGCGAAAGGCGTTGCGATCAGGATGCTGATAAAGAAGGAAGCCGGCCCCCTGAAGCCCAGTTCGATGGACAGCGTGCCGCCCAAGAGACCTGCCACGATGCCCAGCGGCAGGCCGAAGTTCAGCCCACAGCCCGAATGGACCATCGGCACCATCGCCAGCACCAGCACCGCGTTCCAGCTGAAACGGTTGATGGTATTGGTGATCTGCATGGGCAGATCCGCGTTGACAAAAGGCGCCAGGATGAACAGCAGCAGCAGAAACCCCGCGATAATGAGCCGGGGCAAACCGAAGCTCTGTACAGCCTTCCGTATGAGTTTGCCGAAAGAAGGATTGGTTTGATTCACCGTTTCACTCATGCTCTTTTCCTCACTTTACCTGGCTGACCATCAGCATACCGAAATCCTCGGAGGAATCCGTAGCCGGCAGGATACCGGCAATCTTTCCGCCGGAAACGATGGCGATACGGTCGCATACCTGGCGAAGCTCCTCAAGCTCCGAGGAGATCATCACGATGGTGACGCCGCTTTCCTGGTTGAACTTTTTTAAAGCGTTCAGCACCAGGGCTTTGGCGCCGACGTCGATGCCGCGGGTAGGCTCCGACACGAAAAGGAACTGGGGCTCCAGCGCGAAGGCCTTGGCCAGGCAGACCTTCTGCTGGTTGCCGCCGGAAAGCTCCTTGGCGTTCTGCCGGGAGCTGGTGCACCTGATCGCGAGCTCGTCTATATATTTCTCGGTCACCTCGCGGATGGCCTTTTCGTCGCGCCATTTGACCAGGCCGCCCAGGTAATTCTTCAAAAACTTGTTTTGGATCTGCATGGCCGGGAAAGCGATATTCCATTCCAGGCTTTCGTCCAGCAAAAGGCCGACTCCCCGCCTGTCCTCCGAAACGAAGGCCAGGGAAGCGTCCAGACAGCGCCGGGGCGCGTTCAGGGCTATTTCCTTTCCCTGGAAAAGCACTTTTCCGCCGGCCTCGTACAGTCCCATCACGCCGTTGGGGATGCCCAGCTTGCCCTGGCCTGCCAGGCCGCCGATGCCTAAAATCTCGCCCTCAAAGACGTCCAGGTTCACGTCCCTCACGGTCTCGCCGGGCATATCCACCCAAAGCCTGCGGATGGACATGATCACCTTTCCTTCCCGGATCTCCCGGTGAGACGCCTCAGTGCCCGCTACTGTACGTCCTACCATCCAGCGGGTGATCTCCTGCACCGATGTTTCTTTCGCGTTCACATCCTGCACCAGGCAGCCGTCGCGCATGACCGCGACCCGGTCGCAGACCGAAAGGATCTCCTGCAGACGGTGGGTGATGAAAATGACCGCAATTCCCCGGGAAGCCATACCGCGGATGGAATCCAGCAAAGCGATCGCCTCGTGCTCGGTCAGAACTGCGGTGGGCTCGTCCAGTATCAGCAGCTTCAGCTGGTCCTTGCTCAGTTCCCGGGCGATCTCGGTAAACTGCTTATGGCCGACGGGCATCTGGCTGATCGTCATTTCCCCGTCTATATAGACGCCCATCTTGTCGATGGCCGCTTCCGCCTGCTGTTTCATGGCGCCGCGGTCCAGCTTGTTGAACCTCTCGCCGAAAACCTCCGCCACGACGCTGTGCCGCTTGGGCTCCCGGTTGAGCAGTATGTTTTCCGTAGCGGTAAAACCGGGGATCAGGGAAAACTCCTGATGCACCATGCCGATGCCCTTGGCCAGCGCGTCAAACGGCGAAGAAAAGGAAACCTTCTCCCCGTTCAGCAGGATCTCGCCGCCGTAGCCGCCGGTCTCCCGGATCTCGTCCATGCCGAACAGGATCTTCATCAGGGTGGTTTTGCCCGCCCCGTTTTCACCAACAAGGCCCAACACTTCTCCGGCATTCAGCTTCAGGTTGATATCTGTCAGCACCTGATTGCCGAAAAAATCTTTTTTTACATTCCGCATTTCCAGCAGCGGTACCGCTGTTTGATTCGCTGTCGTCATCCGTTCCACCATTCATTCTGTCGGAAATGATTTCAAAAAACAAAGGGGAGGGATGAACCTCCCCTTTGCGCGTGTTCAGTTCTTACTTGACAGTGAAATACTTTTCAGGCACTTCGATGTCGGTGGAGCCCATATACCGGCCGGGATTGCCCATGATATAGGTATCCTGATAGACCAGGAAGATGTTCTCGCTCTTGACGCCGGTGGTGGCATCCGTGTAGCTGGAGCCGTTCCAGTTGGCTTTGGGAGAGAATACTTCGTAGGCCTTGGAGATATCGTCGATATCTTCCAGCTCGCTCTCGCCCTTGAGCACGTTATAGGCGTGCTGGGCCAGGCCGGCGGAAACGGTGTAACCATAGGAATAGGCCCAGGTGCCGAAGCGGCCCGCGCCGCCCTTTTCGACCACGGCGGCCTCGACGGAGGCGAGGATCTTTTCAAAGTCGCCGCCGGCGTCGGTCAGGTCCAGACCCAGAGCGCCCGGATAGCCCATCAGCGGGGAGGGAAGGTCAGCTTCGATGAAGTAGCCGCCGTAAGCCAGCAGCTGCTTGAGCAGGGGCTCGGTGTGCGCGTCGTTGGTGCAGAAATAAGCGGAGTTCGTGCCGTACTTTTCGATCCATTCGGGCGCGTGCTCGAGGATGTAGGCCTGCGCGCCGGGGGTGCCGACGTCAGACTGGGTGGGGTCGGGAGCAGTCTCCAGCACGAAGTTCATGCCGAATTCTTCGCAGGCGGCCTTCATGATGGCCACGCGGCGGGACATGGTCTCATAGCCCATGTGGCGGGGGAAGGAGATGTGCACGAAGGTGTCGCAGCCCAGCTCGTGAGCGGTCCGGATCATCAGATAGCCGCGGGCGACAAAGTCGTTGTTGCAGACCAGGTCGGCGGCGGAGCCGATCTCGGGCAGGTCCTCATGGGCCTCGCCGGCGATGCACAGGATGTCAGGGCGCATTTCCTTGACCTTGCGGAAGGCTTCGGTGGTGCCGGGCACGGCCTGGTTGACGATGATGGCCTTCATCTGCGGGTCATCGGCGAAGTTCACGATGGTCTGGATGGTCGTTTCGATCTCTTCGGAGAAGTTGTCGGGATAGATGGCCAGCTTGACCATATCCTCACCGTACATGGCCTGGAAGGCCTCCGCGCCGCGGCGGTCGTCCTCAGACTGGGAAACGGAGCCGGTGACGATGGCAATATGGAAATCCTCCGCGGGTTCAGCAGCCGCGAAGCTCGCCACGGACAGCGCCAGCATCAGCGCCAGCATGAGACACATCAGCTTTTTCATGTTTCTGATTTCCTCCTTGCAGTTTATGCATTTTCGTCGGGATGGAAGGAAAATACCCCATTTCACCCCGGCAGTCGTTTAATTGTAGCAAAACGGCGAAGGTTATTCAATATAAGGCGGATCAGGGACCGGAAAAAATACAAAGAAAAAACAGTCTGTCAGGGCAGCAGGCGGTAAAGCCGTGAGCCGTGAGGCTCCAGCGAAACGGCGGGCGGGAAGCCCTCAAAGGTCTCCCCTGTCCATAGCTCCTCGCACCGGGCGAAATCGACCTCGACGTCCGTCTCCCTGCAGGAAACCGGGCGGGGCTCATCGCTCAGGTTGAAAAAGGCCAGATAGCCGCCCTCCCCGTCCCTGCGGACGGCCAGCATGACGGCTTCGTCCTCCGTGCGGCGCAACATCCGCGCCATGGACGTTTCCTTAAGTATGGACAGCGCTTTTTCGTTGGTCAGAAGGGAAACCGTCCACGCGTCCATTTTGGTCAGCTCGCTCCCGATCATCAGCGGGGAGCGGGCCATGCACCAAAGCGTCATCATGGTCGTCTGCTCAGCGCGGGTGAAGCGGGTGCGGTCGTTTTCGTCGGAGCACTGCCTCAGCGCCCCCACCGGCAGCATGTCCTGGTCCGGCCAGTGGCCGGGGCCGGCGTGGACGCACCATTTCTCCGTCCGCTCGAACATGGGCTTGAGCAGCTTCCAGTCGTCCCAGAAGTCGTCGGTGATTCGCCACATGTTGGCGTAGGTTTTAAGATGCTCCGCCTGCTCAAGCGGCGCCGGGCCCGGGGACAGCGACAGCACGATGTCCCGCCCGCAGCGGTCTCTGGCCGTTGAGATCAGCTCTATCTCGCGCCTGCAGTGCGGATATTCCCGGGCGATGTCGTCGCACTTGACAAAGTCCACCCCCCAGGAGGCGTACAGGCGGAAAATGCTGTCGTAATAATCCTGCGCGGCCTGCGTTTCGGACTTGAGCCCGTACATATCCGGGTTCCAGGCGCAGATGGAGTTGGGGTCCGCCGCCTGGCTGCACACAAACGCGCTGCCTTCAATGGGCAGATGCCGGTGGGCGGCCATGCGGGGCAGCCCTCTCATGATATGGATGCCGAAGCGCAGCCCCATGCGGTGGATTTCCTCGGCCAGCGGCGCGAAACCCCTGCCGTCCACCGCGGAGGGAAAGCGGTTGACCGCCGGGATCAGCCGGCCGAATCCGTCCATGGTCAGGTCGGAAAAGGGCTCATAGACGTGTGAGGAAGCAGTGGGCTGGTACCATTCGATGTCCACCACCACATAGTCGTATCCATACTGTTTCAGGTGATCCCGCATATAGCGGGCGTTTTGCAGCACCTGCGCCTCGGTGACGGCGGCGCCGTAGCAGTCCCAGCTGTTCCAGCCCATCGGCGGTGTGTTCGCTATCATATCGTTTCCTCCCTGATCAGTAAGTCACCAGATACCGTTCGATTTCCCAGTTGCTGACGCGGGTGCGGTATTCGTCCCATTCCTTGCGCTTGCCGGCGATGTACTGGTTGGTGACGTGTTCGCCCATGGTGGCGGTGATGACCTCGTCGGCGGCAAAGCAGTCCAGCGCCTCGCGCAGGTTGCCCGGCAGGGAGTGGATGCCCTTGACCCGGCGCGCCGGGTGGTCCATCAGGTAAATGTTTTCCGATATTTCCTCCGGCGGGGTGAGACCCTTTTCGATGCCGTCCAGTCCGGCTGCCAGGCAGGCAGCTATCTCCAGATACGGGTTGCAGGACGG
The DNA here is from genome assembly GCA_902790015.1 of uncultured Eubacteriales bacterium. Classification (GTDB taxonomy): domain Bacteria; phylum Bacillota; class Clostridia; order Christensenellales; family Aristaeellaceae; genus UBA4246. The sequence continues at coordinate 68,665 of CADAQF010000009.1, forward strand.
GTCGGGGCTTCGAAGCTCCACCCTCGTGGACTGCCCGCGGGAGGAAGGGATGCGGATCAGGGCCGAGCGGTTGCCGGTGGACCAGGCGATGTAGCAGGGCGCCTCATATCCCGGCACCAGGCGCTTATAGCTGTTGACCAGGGGGTTGGCGATGGCGCAGATGCCCTTGATATGGGTGAGCAGCCCCGCGATGAACGCGCGGCAGGTTTCCGACAGCTGCTTGTCCCCGTCGGGGTCAAAAAAGGCGTTGCGGCCCTCCCTGAACAGGGACATATTGGTGTGCATGCCGGAGCCCGCCTGGCCGAAAATAGGCTTGGGCATGAAGGTCGCGTGCAGGCCGTTTTTCTGGGCGATGGCCTTGACGGCCAGCTTGAAGGTCATGATATTGTCCGCCGCGCGCAGGGCGTCGGCGTACTTGAAGTCGATCTCGTGCTGGCCGCGGGCGCACTCGTGGTGGGAGGCCTCTATTTCAAAGCCCATTTCCTCCAGGGTCAGACAGATCTCCCGGCGGGTGGTTTCCCCGTGGTCCAAAGGACCTAAATCAAAATAGCCCGCCTCGTCCCCCGTTTCGGTGGTGGGCCTGCCCATTTCATTCAGCTGGAACAGGAAAAACTCCAGCTCCGGCCCGACGTTGAAGGTATAGCCCATGTCGGACGCCTTTTTGAGCACCCGCTTGAGGGTACCGCGGGGATCGCCCACAAAGGGCGTGCCGTCGGGGTTATACACGTCGCAGATCAGCCTTCCCACCTTGCCCCGCCCGCGGGTCACGTTTTCGGGCAGCACCACGAACGTATCCAGGTCCGGGTGCAGATACTGGTCGGATTCGTGGATGCGCACGAAGCCCTCTATGGAGCTTCCGTCCAGCGCGATCTCGTTGTTGACGGCCTTCTCGATCTGGGAAGCGGTGATCGCCACGTTTTTAAGCTGCCCGAAAATATCCGTGAACTGCAGGCGGATAAACTGAATCTCCTGCTCGCGTACCAGACGGATGATATCTTCTGCGGTATATCCCATAAGCAAACGCCTCCCTGGATAAATGATTTCTACATTATATTAACGGGGTTATCGGCTGTCAAGAAATAAATGTACGCGTGATGGTTCTCACTCAGCGCACAGATCACCCGTTGAGTACAGCGGGCAGTTGTTCAAGCACCTCTCCCGTGAGCGCCGAGCGGGTGCCGAAGCGCCTTTCGGCCTCCCGGCCGCACAAGGATAAAAGCAGGGACGAAAGCGCCGCCGTCTGATGAAGCGGCCAGCTCAGATGAAGGGCCCGCTGCTCGGCCAGAAGGGCCGCGGTCATGCCGCACAGCGCGTCGCCGCTGCCTCCCTTGGCCAGCGCCGGGGCGGACAGGGCGTTCACAAAAAATTCCTTCCCGTCCGTCGCCACCGAGGCTGCGCTTTTGAGCAGCACGCATGCCCCCGTGCTTTGAGAAAGCTTCGCGGCGCTGCCCTTCATATCCCCAAGCACTCCGTCGGTCCCCTGCCCGAGCAGACGCGCGGCTTCCCCTATGTGCGGGGTCAGCAGCGTATCTTTGGGCAGCGCAAAGGGCTTCTGCGCAAACATATTCAGCGCGTCCGCGTCCAGCACCGCAGGGCCCGCTTCCAGTGACAGCAGCGCGGCCAGCTTTTCCCGCGTTTCTTCCGCCCGGCCCAGCCCGCAGCCGGCGGCCAGCGCGTCGTGGGGCGGCGGGGTCCTGAGCGCCTGAGCGATCGGCACGCACATGGCGTTTGGAACGAGCGTCTGCACGACGGGCAGCACCTCTTCTTCACACGCCACCGTCACCAGGCCCGCGCCCATGCGCAGCGCTCCCAGCGCCGCCATAGCCGCGGCGCCTGCCATTCCTTTGCTGCCCGCATAGATCAGCACCCGGCCTGCCAGGCCCTTGTGCGCATCCGCCGCCCGGACGGGCAGCAGCGTCAGGTCCTCCCGCTCCATCAGATATGTATCCGTTGGCGGTTCATCCGCCGGCAGATGGATCGGGCAGTCTATAAGCTTGCCGCACAGCGCCCTGTCCGGTCCGAGCAAAAGCCCTTCCTTGGGGTAGCCCAGCACAAACGTTTTATCGGCCCTGACGCACAGGGGCAGCCCGTCCTCCGTCCGCCCGCAGGCGCCGGTTTCCCCGTCCAGCCCGGAAGGAATATCCACGGCGTATACCCTGAGCCCCGAAGCGTTCAGCGCCTGTACCCAGGCGTCATAAGGCGGCCGGACACGCCCGCGGAACCCCGTTCCGAACAGGGCGTCCACCGCGAAATCAAACGGCCATTCATCCGGTATTTCCCGCCTGATCTCCCCGCCCAGCGCCTCAAAATACCGCAGGTTTTCAAGCGCCTGGGGCGTCTGGGACTCCTTGGGCAGAAACACCGCCGCACGGACGCCCCTTTTCAGCAGCAGCCTCGCCAGCGCCAGCCCGTCTCCCCCGTTGTTTCCGCTTCCGCACAAAACGGCGCAGCTTTTCGCGTCCTTTTCCAACGCAAAAAGCCGCTCCGCCATTGCGCGCGCGGCGTCTTCCATCAAAAGCAGCGGGGACACGCCCCGCGAAAACGCTTTTTGTTCCAGTTCCCGCATCCCTTCAGGGGAAAGAATGGGCCGCATCAGTCTCCCTCCAGTACACAGAATGCCGCGGCCGTGTCCCCCTCGTGAGAGACGGACAGAAAGGCCCTTTGCGCCCCGGCCGCCCGCAGCCTTTCAAGCGCCGGGCCTGTAAGCGCGTAGCCCGGCGCGCCCTTTTCGTCGTGAACGATCCCGATCCCGCTCAGGCCCAGGCTGTCGATGCCCGTGCCCAATGCCTTTAAGAAGGCCTCCTTGGCGGCGAACAACCCCGCGGCGGTCTGCGCCGCCATAGCGCCCTTGCCGTTTATATAGGCGCGCTCGCTTTCAGAAAAGACACGCGCGAAAAAACGCGGATGGGAGATCGCTTCCTCCATCCGCCTGATCCCGCACAGATCCACTCCCACGCCCCGGATCATCGCGCAGCCGTCACCGCGTTCAGGATGGCCCGTGCCGTCACCTCCGCCGCGGCGGCGCAGAGCTTCAGGAAATTTACCTCCCGGTCCACCTGGCCGGTAGCCAGGGCGAACAGAGTGTCTCCGTCCATCTGGGTGTGCACGGGCCTGATGGTGCGCGCCAGACCGTCGTGGGCCACGTCCGCCAGGCGGTTGGCCTGTTCCTTGGTAAGCCTGGCATCCGTCGCCACCACGCCGATGGTGGTGTTGCTTCCCGGCGCGGGGATCCTGATCTGCTGAGGCGCGGGCGCCGTGCCCCACAGCAGGCTCTCCGCAGAGATCGCCGTGCCGTCCGGCATGTGCGCGCAGGCTATCATCTCGCCCGTGCGGGGGTCGTACACGTCCCCCACGGCGTTGACGGCCACTACCGCCCCCACCGTGACGCCCTCGGCCAGCGTGATGGACGCGCTGCCCACTCCGCTTTCCTGGGGTACGGCGCCGGGGATCAGCTTGCCCACGGTCGCCCCGGCGCCGGCTCCTGCGCGGCCCTGCTGCATGCCCTTGCGGGCAGCCATGCAGGCCGCGCGGCCCATCGCGGCGTCCGGACGGATCTTGCTGTCCCCCACGGCCAGGTCATACAGCACCGCCGCCGGGACGATGGGCACCACGGCGTCCCCCATGTCCAGCCCGATGCCGTTTTGCTCAAGCCAGCGCATCACGCCTCCGGCGGCGTCCAGCCCGAAGGCGCTGCCGCCCGCCAGCACGACCGCGTGCACCTTTTCCACTAAATTGCCCGGGCGAAGCAGGTCGGTCTCCCGGGTGCCGGGGGCCGCCCCGCGCACCGAGCAGCCGCCCACCGCCCCGTCCTTTTTGCAAAGCACCACGGTCACGCCCGTGCGGCCGGCCTCGCTTTCGGCCTGGCCCACCCGGATGCCGTGCACCCTGGTGATATCTCCTTCAAACAGCATGGTATTTCACCTCTTAGCTTCCGTCAATGAAAATGTTCCTGAAGCCACACCGCCAGCTCGCGGATCACCTCGTCGCGGCAGGTTTCGTTGAACAGCTCGTGCCGCGCTCCGTCGTACAGGTGCACCGACACGTCGGTCAATCCGGCATTTTTGAACTGCGAGGCCACCTGCATCACGCCCTTGCCCATCTGCCCTACAGGGTCCCGGTCGCCGGACATGAAGTATACCGGCAGGTTTTTCGGCATGACCTTGAGCCTTTCCGTTTTCGTCAGCTGCTGCAGCCCGCCGAAAAAATCACTGAAGGCGCGGGCGGTGAAAACAAAGCCGCAGTAGGGATCCGCAACGTACTTGTCCACCTCCGCCTTGTCGCGGCTGAGCCAGTCAAAGGGCGTGCGGGCAGGCTCAAAGGCCTTGTTGTTGCCGGAAAAGGCGATCTTATCGACGAAGGAAGCCGGCTTTTTCGGGTCAAAAAGGCCTGCCATCAGCTTTCCCGACGCGCACACCGCCGGCGGATAGTACCCCGTACCGGACAGGATCAGCCCGTCCAGCACGTCCCCGTAACGCAGCACATATTCCCTGGCCAGGAAGGAGCCCATGGAATGGCCGAGCAGCACCAGCGGAACGCCGGAAAACTGCTTTTTAAGCAGCTGGGTCACGGCGTAGCCGTCCTCCATGATATTGATCCAGCCGTCCTTGTCGTAAAAATACCCGAGCTTTTCCTTGGGCGTCTGCGGCCCGTGGCCCTGGTGGTTGTGCCCCGCCACCGCATAGCCCCGGCGGGCCAGCTCCGTTGCTGCGCGGTCGTAGCGGCCGATATGCTCGGCCATCCCGTGGAAAATCTGTATGACCGCGTGCGGCTGCCCCTCCGGAAGCCACACGGACACCGGTATCTCTTCCCGGTGGGCTGACGACGCGTTCCAGGTGTATGAAACGGACATATACCTACATCCTTTCTCAGGGCTGATACAGACCGATCTTCTTGTAGACCTTGCGCAGGGTGCGCAAGGCGATGGCATGCGCGCGGTCGGCGTTGGTGCGAAGGATCTGGTTGAGGGCGTCCTTATCGCGGATAAGCTCGGCGTAACGCTCCTGTATGGGCCTCAGGGTATCGATCACGGCCTCAGCCGTGGCTTCCTTGAGCGCCCCGTAGCCCAGCCCCTGAAGCGCCTGGGCCTCCGCCTCGGGCGTGGAGTTTCTGACCGCCGCCAGTATGCTCAGCAGGTTGGAAACGCCGGGCTTGTTTTCCGGGTCAAAGCGGATGTCCGCCTCGGAATCCGTCACGGCGCGTTTGAACTTGCGGCGGATGACGTCCGGCGCGTCCAGCACGGCCACATAGCTGTCCTCCCCGTCGGACTTGCTCATCTTGCGGGTCGGGTCGGCCAGGCTCATGATCTTGGCGGTGGACTTGGGGATATAGCCTTCGGGGATGGTGAAGACGTCGCCGTAGATGCCGTTGAAGCGGCCGGCGATGTCCCGGCAGATCTCCAGATGCTGCTTCTGGTCCACCCCCACCGGCACCACGTGCGTCTGATACAGCAGGATGTCCGCCGCCATCAGCACAGGATAGGTGAAAAGGCCGGCGTTGATGTTGTCGGCATGCTTCTGGCTTTTGTCCTTGAACTGGGTCATGCGGCTGAGCTCGCCCATGTAGGTGAAGCAGTTGAGCACCCAGCTGAGCTGCGCGTGCTCGGGCACGTGGCTCTGGCAGTAGATGATGTTCTTTTCCGGGTCCAGCCCGCAGGCGATGTACAGCGCGATCAGGGAGAGGGAATTCCTCCTCAGCTCCGCCGGGTCGTGCCGCAAAGTCAGCGCGTGCAGGTCCGCCACGCAGAAAAGGCAGTTGTAATCCTCGTGCAGCAGCACGAAATTGCGCAGCGCCCCCACATAATTGCCCAGGGTGATATTGCCCGAGGGCTGGATCGCTGAAAACAGATTCTTTTTAAGGGTTTGCTGTTGAGCCTGTTCCATATGCCTTGGATGTACGCCGCTCAGGCGGCGTATCCTCCTCCCCGTTTCATAGTTGATTCCGGATAAAATTGTATCACTTTTTTTCCCGGCTGTAAAGTTGCGCCCGCAACGCAGAACACAGAAAACGCACTGCTGACGGTCCGTTATTCCAGCCTTTTTTTCCAGTAATCCCTGCAAAGGGAAATGTACAGCCTCTCCGGCCCGTTGAGTTCGCGCCCTTTGCGGCTGAAAAGGGTGATGTCCCAGGCGGGCCTGCCGGGCAGACGGAAATAGACCACGCCCTCCTTTGGGCCCGCGTAGCTGGCCGGCAGCAGCGCGCAGCCCAACCCGGCCTGTACGATGCGGCCCTTGCTTACGTTGCTGGAGGTGGAAAAAAGCACCCTGGGGGTAAAGCCCGCCCGGGAAAACAGCTGCTCTGTCAGCTCAAACAGGGTGGAACGTTGATAGATGCGAATAAACGGCTCCCCTGAAAAGCGCTCAAGCTCCGTCTGCGGGGCATCCCGCCAGTCGGCTGCTCCCTCCGCCGCCAGGGCGTGCCCCTTTGGCGCCGCCAGGACGATCTCCTCCCGCACCATATCATGATAGACGCTTTCGTCCCTTTGCTCGGGAGCCAGGGTGGCCAGCCCCAGGTCCAGCTGTCCCCGGCTGATCAATTGCTGCATGAGCCGCACCGGGTATTCCGCCGGCTCCACGCGGACCTGCGGATACGCCCTGTGAAAAGCGGGATATACCGCCGTGAACATATCCACGCCCCTTTCGGGGATCAGTCCTACGGACAGGGTCCTGCGGCAGACTTCCGCGCAGTCCGCGATCTGCGCGTACGCCTCCTTTTTGATAGCCAGCATCTGCCGCGCGGCCGCCAGGTATTTTTTCCCCGCCTCGGTCGGCTGCCAGTTGCCGCGCTGGCGGCGGAACAGCTCCGTTCCCAGCTCCTCTTCCAGCTTCTGCAGCTGCTGGTTCAGCGCGCTCTGCGTGATGAAGCGCTTTTCCGCCGCCCGGGTGATGCTTTTTTCGTCTTCGATCGCCACGATATTCTCCACCAGATGCAGGTCCATTCCTGTCTCCCCCTGTGTAAGCTCAGCTTACATATCTGTTAATTATATATGTTTGACAAGGGTTACCATCTCCTGTATGATAATGTAAAAGAATCCTTTATGCAAGTGTTTCCGCCACGAAAGGAGCCCATTTAAATGCAAAACTATGACGTGATCATCATAGGCGGCGGCGTGATCGGCAGCGCCGTCGCGCGGGAGCTTTGCCGTTACCGCCTGAAGGTGGGCGTGCTCGAAAAGGAAAGCGACGTCTGTACGCAGACCTCCGGCCGCAACACCGGCATGCTGCACGCGGGTTTTCTGTATAAGCCCGGCACGCTCAAGGCCGCCTGCGCCGTGGAGGGGAACCTGGAATTCGATCAGGTCGCCCGGGAACTGGACGTTCCCTTCAAGCGCACCGGCAAACTGATCGTGGGCTTCACCGAGGAACACCGCCAGCGCCTTCTTCAGATGATCGAGCGCGGGAAGATCAACGGCGTTCCCGGCATGGAATTGATCGGCCGCAAACGCATGGACGAGATCGACCCCTCCGCCGGCGGGAATTTCGCGATCTACTGCCCCACCAGCGGCATACTGGATCCCTTCCTGTACACCGTCGCCCTGGCGGAAAACGCCGTCAAAAACGGCGCAAAATACCACCTGTACACCAAAGTGACCGGCCACGAGGTCCTGCCGGACGGAATGCACCTTCTGCACACCGCCGGCAAGGGAGATTTTTCCGCCCGCTGGGTGGTCAATTCCGCCGGCCTTCAAAGCGCCGAAATAAGCGCTATGCTGGGCATCCCCGGCTATGTGATCCAGCCCATCAAGGGCGAATACTTCGTGCTGGACAAGAAAGCCGGCGTCTTTGCCAGAATACCCGTTTACCCCGCGCCCACCGAAAAGAACACCTTTGACACCCACGCCACCCCGACCGTGGACGGCAACGTCCTGGTCGGCCCCAACAGCTTCCCGGTCGAAGACGGCGAGGACTACAGTGTAAGCCAGTCCGGCATGGACGGCCTGCAGGAAAGCGGCGCGCGCATGTTCGCCCATATGAAGCGGGATTATTACATCCGCACGTTCGCCGGCGCCCGTCCGAAGCGGATAGACCCCTTAACCGGCGAAATTCAGGATTTCCTGATCGAAAGGCGGGACGACGTTCCGGGCGTTATCAACCTCGTGGGCATCGAAAGCCCGGGGATCACCAGCGCGCTTCCCATCGCGCGCCGCGCGGTGGCTCTGCTCAGGGAAAAGGAAGCGCTGACCCCCAACCCGGACTTTGACCCCGTCCACCGGGGCATCCGCCGCTTCCATGACCAGCCCGCCGACGTTCAGGCCGCCCTGATCCGGGAAAACCCGGACTACGGCGAGATCGTCTGCCGGTGCGAGACCGTCACCCGCGCCGAGATCCTTCAGGCCATCCATAACCCGCTGGGGGTCTGCACGGTCAACGGCATCAAGGTGCGCACCCGCGCCAGCATGGGCCGCTGCCAGGGCGGCTACTGCGAAACCCGCATCACGGCCATGATCCGGGAGGAATTGGGCAAAAAGGTCGAAGAGGTCTGTTTAGGCAACGGCTCTTCTTATATGTTCACAGGTTACGTGAAGGGAGGCGACAGGACATGACGGACAGGCAGGCAGTCATCGTCGGCGGCGGCCCCGCCGGACTGGCGGCAGCTCTCCGGCTGCGCGAAAGGGGCATCACGGACATTCTGATCCTGGAAAGGGAGCATCTGCCCGGCGGCATCCTCCGCCAGTGCATCCACGACGGCTTCGGGCTGACCCGCTTCGGCGAGTCGCTTTCAGGCCCCGAATACGCCCAGCGCTTCATTGATCAGGTACGAGACAAAGGGATCGAATGCGTCACCGACTGCACGGTGCTTTCCATTTCCCCCGACAAGGTGATCATCGCCGCCAGCCGGGAGCACGGGCTCATGCAGATCCGCGCCAAGGCCGTCCTTTTGACCATGGGCTGCCGCGAGCGCACGCGCGGCGCGCTGGCCACCCCCGGCACCCGCCCCGCCGGCGTCTATACCGCCGGCGTCGCCCAAAGCTACATCAACCTGCAGAACATCATGGTAGGCCATGAGGTCGTCATACTGGGCAGCGGCGACATCGGCCTCATCATGGCACGCCGCCTGACCCTGGAGGGCGCGCACGTCAAAGGCGTGTACGAGGTACAGCCCTATCCCAACGGCCTGCCCCGCAACATCGAGCAGTGCCTGAACGACTATCACATCCCCCTGCACCTGAGCCACACCGTTGTGGAGATCCGCGGCCGCGAACGGCTCACCGGCGTAGTCGTTGCGCGCTGCGACGAGCGCTTCCGCCCCATCCCCGGCACCGAAGAGGAGATCCCCTGCGACACGCTGATCCTTTCCGTCGGCCTGATCCCCGAAAACGAGCTGACCCTCGGCGCCGGCATCAGCCTCGATCCCCGCACCCGCGGCGCCTTCGTGGACGAAAACTGCCAGACGGAGGTGCCCGGCGTTTTCGCCGCCGGCAACGTCCTGCACGTCCACGACCTGGTGGACTTCGTCTCCCTGGAGGCCGAGAGTCTGGCGGACCACGCGGCCGAATATATAAAGGAAGGAAGCCTGGCTCCCTGTCCGCTCAAGGTCATAGCCGGGCAGGACGTTGGCCATACGGTTCCCCAGTTTTTCAGCGGCACGAAGGATTTTACCCTGTGGCTCCGCGTCCGCAGGCCCCTTCAGAACGTCCGGGTGGTCGTCCGCCAGGACGGCAGGGAGATCCTTTCCAAACGGATGCGCAAGGCCCTGCCTGCCGAAATGATCCAGCTGAAGATCCCGGCCGGCGATCTTTCCGTCCGGGGAGATATGGAGGTGTGTGTCAAATGAAGAGGACCTTCACCTGTATCGTATGCCCCAACGGCTGCGAGATAGAAACCGAATTCGAGGGCACCCGTATCCTGTCCGTTTCCGGGAACCTCTGCCCCAAGGGCAAAACCTACGTCACCCAGGAGCTTTCTGACCCCCGCCGCACCATCGCCACCAGCGTGCGCGTTTCAGGCGGCGCGCTGCCGCTGGTCAGCGTAAGGCTTAACCGCCCCGTTCCCAAGGACCGGATTTTTGAATGCATGGCCGAGATCAACCGCGTCACTCTGACCGCCCCGGTCCATATCGGCGACATCGTGATCCCGGATATCCTCGGCCTGGGCAGCGACGTGATCGTCACCAAGGAGATAGACCGCGCCTGATTTCCCTTTGCGCTTTTCTTCCTGCGCTCCCATATGGGGGCGCTTTTTGCCGTGACAGCCCTCAAAACCCGCCCTTTTGTTTTACCTCCGGCCTCCTTTTGCATTTTCCTTTTAAAAAAATTGCATTTTTCTGGTTTTTTTATATTTTCCTGCAGGAGATTCCGAAATTTTGAAGAATAATAAATCCGTTTCAGCCGAAAGCTGAAGTCCATTCTGTTTTATCACTAACCGGGAGGCCCTGATTATGCCCTTGACATTGTCCAAAACCTGCCTGAACATTGCCCCCTCCATCACCCTCAAAATGAACGCGATCGTCGCCGAAATGCGCGAGCGCGGGGAGGACGTGATCTCCCTGGGCGCCGGCGAGCCTGACTTCATCACCCCCGCCCACATCCGGGATGCCGGCAAAAAAGCCATCGACGAGGGCAGGACCAAATATACCGCCGCCAGCGGCATGCCCTCCCTGCGCCTGGCCGTGGCCAATTTCCTGCTCAAGGACAAGGGCCTGGCCTATACCCGCGAGGAGATCATCATCGGCAACGGCGCCAAGCAGGTCATCCTGGGCGCGCTGCAGGCCCTGCTCAATCCCGGCGACGAGGTGCTCATTCCCGGCCCCTGCTGGGTCAGCTATCCCGAAATGGTGCAGATGGCCGGCGGCGTCCCGGTGTGGATCCATACCACCAAGGAGCAGGGCTTCGTCCCCTCCCGTGAACAGATCGAAAAGGCCATCACCCCCCGCACCAAGGCGCTGATGCTCAATTCCCCCAACAACCCCACCGGCGCGGTCTGGTCCAAAGATCAGCTCAAAATGCTGGCGGACATCGCTGTCAATCATCAGTTCTATATAATCAGCGACGAGATCTATGAAAAGCTGGTCTACGACGGGCAGAAACACGTGTCCATCGCAACCCTGGGCCGCCGCATTTTCGAGCAGACCATCGTCATCAGCGGCTTCAGCAAGGCCTACGCCATGACCGGCTGGCGGCTGGGCTACGCGGCCGGCCCCCGGCCCGTCATCGCCGCCATGTCCGCCTTCCAGAGCCACGCCACCGGCAACCCCAATTCCATCGCCCAGTACGCCGGCCTGGCCGCCCTGAACGGAGATCAGACCTGCGTGGAGGAAATGCGCCGCTCCTTTGAAAACCGCCGCAACCTCATGTACAGCTGCCTGACCCAGATCCCCCTGGTCACCCCCTTCAAACCCCAGGGCGCATTCTATATCCTTTTGGATATCCGGGAGACCTTCGGTCACTCCTATCACGGCGCCAAAATCCGCTCGAGCCTTGATTTCGCGGAGCTTCTGCTTAAAAACGCCCGTGTTTCCGTCGTTCCGGGGGATTCCTTCGGCGCTCCCGGCTACTGCCGCCTTTCCTACGCCATCGGCGAGGAGCGCATCCTGGAGGCGGTCCGCCGCATCGGCAATTTCGTCGATCACCTGACCCCCGCCCGCCAGATCGCCTGATATCGTTCCCCCTCCTCTGATCTGTCCCCCATAAGAAGTCCGGCTTCCGGGCTTCTTTTTTTGTGCCGCCGTTTTCCCGGGCTTCCCCGCCCTCCCTTTCCGCGTATTTTCCCCAAAAAATATGACCGCCTAATTTCGGCATAACACACATACTAGCGTCCGTTTTGTTGTGCATATTGCACAATTTCATATCTCTCTGCTCGGAAAACGCTTTTTTTCGTTTTCCGCTTTTCTGCGTTTACGGCATTTTCGATTTTCCGGGAAAGCCCAAAAGAAACAAAACTTGGGAACAACGCAAAAGTCATACAAAAACAGGCGCTTGAAAAGTCTTCAAAAGTGGTATAAAATGGTTCCAACAGACACGGAAGTGGAGATTTTGTGGCAGATTGTGTGGTGATCGGATGCCGGACCAGAAGACGCAGGACGGTTTGAACAGCCGCCCCCCGGAGGCGGACCAGGGAACGAAAACCCCTGATACCGCATCGGCTCCGGTCGATCAGCGCACCCTGTACCAGCGCTCCAGGTGTCTTTTTTCGGGCAGCTACACCCACGGCATCGACGCCAAGGGCCGCCTGATCATCCCCGCCAGCTTCCGTGAAGAGCTGGGAACTCCCTTCGTCATCGCTCCCACGCCCGATTTTCAGGCTGTCGCCCTCTACCCCGCCCAGGAATGGGTGCGGCAGGAAGAAAAGCTCGAAGCCCTGGCCGACCTGGACGCCCGGGCCATCCGCCTGATCAATCAGTTCAGCAAATACAGCTACCGTGACGGGGAGACCGACCAGCAGGGCCGCCTCCTTCTGCCGCAGAAGATGCGCTCCAAATATCTTGAAAACGTGCGCGACGTCGAAATCAGCGGCGCCAAAACCTACATCCGCATCGTCAGCGCCGAAAACGGCGAACGCGAGGACGAGCTTTTCGCCCAGGATTTCCCGGATCCCCTCGCCTTCATCGCCCAGCTTCAGCAAAACGCCCGTTCGTGATCTTTTCCCTTCTTTCTTGTTTCTTTCATTCATTCTGAGCAGCGCTGGGAGGTGATTCCATGTCCCTGGCCCGCGGAGCCAACTATTCACAGGCCGGTATGCACGCGGTATTGACGGACCAATATGTCGTCAGCGATTCCGTGAGGCTTGCGGACGCCACTGCCGGCAGCCGCTACGTCATCTACGAGGGCGCCGAATCGGACGAGCGGCTGAAAGAACGCGCCTGGAAGCCCGGCGTCACCGTGCTGCGCGCCATGGCCATGGTCGCCATTTGCGCCGTGCTGCTTTATGCCGTCTATGCCTCCAGAGAAAAACAGATCAAAAGACTTGACACGGAAGTAAACCGGATGTACGATTCTCTGGATGCCCTGGCCCTCGAAAACCAGCAGCTGGAGATCACGCTCCAGGCGCAGAAGGAGACCACCCGCATCGATTACGAGGCTGTTCAGGTGCTGGGGATGATCCCCCGGGAGGAGACGGAAATTTATAGGATCGCCGCTCCCGATCCCCGGCCTTTTGAAAACAGGACGGTCAAAACGGCCGCGGGCCTGTAATCCCCGCATTCATTCAACCGGAGGGTTTTTATTTCATGAAGCTTCAGCGTCTGGCCGAAAGCATCGGCGCACAGACAGAATACTGTCCCGATATCGATATCGACGAACTGTTCATGGACAGCAGACAGGAGGTCTCCAACGGCCTCTTTTTCTGCGTTTCAGGCGCCAATTTTGACGGGCACCGCTTTGCCGCCCAGGCCGTGCAGAAGGGTGCCGCCGCCCTGGTGGCCGAGCACACGGTTCCCGGCGTCCAGGTCCCCCAGCTGATCGTGCCCAACACCCGCGTCGCCATGGCGCTGGCCGCAGGCGAATTCTTCGGCCACGCCGACCGGGAAATGAAGCTCATCGGCCTTACCGGCACCAAGGGAAAAACCACCACCTCCTACCTTGTCAAGGGCATCCTGGAGGCCACCGGCTCCAAGTGCGGCCTCATCGGCACCATCGGCAGCCGCATCGGCGACAAGCTGATCAAATCCGGCCTGACCACGCCCGACCCCATCGACCTGCATAAGACCCTGCGCATGATGGCGGACGAAGGGGCCGACTACGTCGTGATGGAGGTTTCCGCCCACGCTATCGCCTACCACCGTCTGGAGGGCATCCGTTTTGCCACCGGCTGCTTTACCAACCTGTCGCAGGACCATCTGGACTTCTTTGGCACGATGGACAACTACTTCAACTGCAAAAAGAGCTTCTTCCGTTCCTCCTGGATGGACAACGCCGCCATCAACCTGGACGACGAGCGTTCCCAGGCCATTTTAAACGAGATCGACCTGCCCCGCATGACCTACGGCATCTGCAGCGACGCCGATGTGACCGCCCACGACATCGAGATCTCCGAAGAGGGCGTCCGTTTCACCATGCGGGTCCTCCATATGGACGATTATCCCGTTTCCCTTCATCTGACCGGCATGTTCAACGTGTACAACGCCCTGGCCGCCGCCTCCGTCTGCCTCAACCAGGGGCTGGATCCTTCCGCCGTCGCCCGGGCGCTGGAAACCATCCGCGGCGTCCCCGGCCGGGCGGAGCTTCTGGATACGCGCACGCCCTACAAGGTGATACTGGATTATTCCCATTCCCCGGACGCGCTGGAAAACATACTGAACACCGTCCGCACCTTCGCCCGCGGCCGCGTCATCATCCTGTTCGGCTGCGGCGGCGACCGGGATCACATCAAGCGCCCCATCATGGGCGAGATCGCCGGCCGTCTGGCCGATTACTCCATCCTCACCAGCGACAACCCCCGCACCGAGGATCCCTATAATATCCTCCGCGCCATCGAAAAAGGCATCAGCGCCACCAAGGGCCGCTACACCGTCATCGAAAACCGCCGGGAGGCCATCCGCCACGCGTTGGAGACCGCCCGGGAGGGAGATATCGTCGTGCTGGCCGGCAAGGGCCACGAAACCTACCAGGAAATCAACGGCATCCGCCATCCCTTCGACGAAAAGGTCGTGGTGGAGGAACTGCTCAGGGAAATCAGGAATCACGCCTGAACCAATCTGATCCCGTCCCTTTCCCGGACGGGAATTTTATGAATCGAGGCCTTACTCCATGTGGTGGTATTTTTTAGCGCTTCTCGTTATTCCTGTCGTACTCATGCTTCTGCTGATGCCTCCGCTGCTCAGAAGGCTCCGCGCCCTTAAATTCGGCCAGACGATCTACGACCTGGGCCCACAGCACCAGCAAAAGCAGGGCACGCCCAATATGGGCGGCATCCTGATCGGCGGCATCACGGCCGCGGCGACCGTGTGCTTTGCGCTTACTCAGCTGATAAGGTCCCATACGCCGCTTTTTTCCGCGGACAATTATCTGTTTCCCCTTTTGTGGATCACCCTGGGCTCCATGGCCATCGGCTTCGCGGACGATTACATCAAGGATGTCAAAAAGCGCCACGACGGCCTTTCCCCCAGGCAGAAGCTCGTGCTGCAGCTGGCGGTGGGGCTCCTCTTTTCCCTGTACTGCTTCCGTTTTGTGGGTTCTGAGATCCTTCTGCCCTTTACGCAGCGCACTCTGGACCTGGGCTGGTTTTATATCCCCGTCATGACCCTGCTGGTCATGTTCATGACCAACAGCGCCAACCTGCAGGACGGGCTGGACGGGCTTCTTTCCACCGTCACCCTCGTGGGGATGCTCGCCTTCGGCGCCCTGGTGCTGGCCCTGAGCGACGCCGCGGGGCTTTCCGGCATCAGCCGTCTTCTGCTCACCGGCGCCTGCCTGGCCCTGTGCGGAAGCGTCCTGGGCTTTCTGTACTTCAACCACTACCCCGCCAAAATATTCATGGGCGACACCGGCAGCATGTTCATCGGCGGCATGATGGTGGGCGTCGGGATGCTGTCCAAATGCCAGTTCCCGATGCTTCTGTTCTGCTTCACCTCCGTCATGTCCTCCGTATCCGTGATGCTGCAGGTGGGCTATTTCAAGCTCACCCACGGCAAGCGCCTGTTCAAAATGTCCCCCATCCACCATCATTTTGAAAAATGCGGCATGAAGGAAACGCAGATCGTGCTGATGTACGCGGCCGTCACCATCGTCACGTCCCTGCTGGGCGTGTGGATGATGAGCCCGTGGCTTTCCGCCCGCTGAGGAGGTTTTTCTGATGGACACAGCTTCTTCCCGTGACCTTTTTGCCGGGTCGGCCCAGGGCCCCCGGCCCTTTGATTATTCCGGAAAAAGGGTGCTCGTGGTCGGCATGGCCCGAAGCGGCGTGGACGCGTCGCAGCTTTTGCTCCGCCTGTCCGCCGTTCCCCTGCTCAACGACAGAAAAGACCGCGCCGCTTTGGGCCCGGCCCTCGACTGCTTTGAAAACACCCCCGCCGAATGGCATCTGGGCGAGGATCCTGTAACGCTGCTCAGTCAGGCGGACGCAGTGCTTATAAGCCCCGGCGTCCCCATCGACGCGCCGGTGGTGCTCAGGGCGAAGGAGATGGGGCTGTACGTGCTGGGCGAGCTCGAATTTGCGTTCCAGCAGGCGCAGGGCACGATGATCGGCATCACCGGCACCAACGGCAAGACCACCACCGTGACCCTGCTGGGCGAGATCTGCAAAGCCGCCGGCCGGCGCACCTTCGTATCCGGCAATATCGGCGACCCGCTGAGCGGCGTCGCCCCGCAAAGCCGCCCCGGCGACATGCTGGTCACGGAGATCTCCTCCTTCCAGCTGGAAAGCATCGACACCTTCCGCCCGCATGTGGCCGCCGTGCTCAACGTGACGGAGGATCATCTGATCCGCCATTACACCATGGAAAACTATATCGCCGTCAAGCGGCGCGTGTTTGAAAACCAGACCGCGGAGGATTTCGCCGTCCTGAATGCCGACGACCCGCTCTGCGTCGGGATGGCCCGGGGGCTCAAAGCGCAGGTTTTCTGGTTCTCGCGCCTCCGGCAGGACCTGCCCGGCGCCTTTGTAAAAGACGGCGTCATCACCGTGTCCTGTCAGGGCCGGGAAACGCCCGTCTGCCCCGCGAAGGACGTCTTTATCCCCGGCGCGCACAACCTTGAAAACGCCCTGGCCGCCGTGATGATGGCCTTTCTGCTCGATATTCCCGCCCCCGTCATCGCGCAGACGCTGCGTACCTTCCAGGGCGTGGAGCACCGCATCGAGTTCGTGCGGGAGGTGGACGGCGTCCGCTACATCAACGATTCCAAGGGCACCAACGCCGATTCCACGGTCAAAGCCATCGATACCATGACCGCCCCCACCGTGCTCATACTGGGCGGGTACGACAAGCACGTGTCCTTCCGAAGCCTCGCCCGGCACATCGTCTCCTCCCCCCAGATCGAGCAGGTGGTCGTCCTCGGCGCCACCCGGGCCCAGCTGGTCAGGGAGCTGAGCGAAGCGGGGTTCTCCCGCATCTATGAGGCGGACAGCTTTGAGGAGGCCGTGGAGGCCGCCCGCAGCCTTGCCCGCCGGGGCGGGAACGTGCTGCTCTCCCCCGCCTGCGCGTCGTTTGATATGTTCAGCTGTTTTGAGGAGCGGGGCGAACGCTTCAAGGAACTGGTTCGCCGTCTGTCATGAGCAAAAGGAACAACGCGCGGCCCTCGCCGCCGGACAATCAGTTTGACCCCCTGGATCCGTCCAGCGGCTGGTATGTATCCGAAGGCGCCCCCCGCACGGACGAGGGCCCGTCCCTCCCGCCGGACGAGGGCATGCGGGACGTCCGCCGTCCCTTGGACAGCGCGCGCTCCTTTCATTCCTCCTCCCGGCGCTCCCGGACACGGGGCGTTTTGGGCAAGGCGCTTGTTTTCGTGCTCTTCCTGGCCGCCGCCTTTATCGCGCTCAATTTCACCGTTTTCCAGATCCGCCGGGTGGAGGTCACCGGCAACCGCACCCGCACCGGGGCGCAGGTAGCCGAGCTGGCCGGGCTGACCAGCCCCGTAAGCTATTTCAGCCTCAACCGCGCAGACATTGAAAAAAAGCTTTCCGCCGACCGGTATCTGGTGCTGACCGGCCTTGAAAAGCGGTTTCCCTCCGGGGTCGTGTTGAGCGTGCGTGAAAGGGCGCTGTGCGCCAACGTCCAGTTCAACGGCATCTGGTACCTGACCGATGAAGAGGGCTTCGTGCTGGAAAAGCTCTCCCGCGATGATCCGCGCAACACCCTGCCCAAGGTGACCGGCATTCAGGTGCGCGACGCCCGCGTGGGCTACCACCTTGTGCCCGCCCGGGACGAACAGCTGGCCAGCTACCGCCTGGTCATGGCCGAGCTTTTGAGCCAGGGCTACGTGAACGAAATAAGCGAGATCAACGTCGGCGATTCTGCCCATGTCTATCTGGTCACCCGGGACCCCTTCACCGCCGATATCGGCTGGGCCGACCAGCAGCTGATGGCCCGCATCGCTGTTTTGCGCGGCGTGGTCGGCAAGCTGCGCGAGCTGGGCCGTCAGGGCGGCATGATCGACCTGACCGATCTTGAGCAGGCCATCTACTCTCCCTGACCGTGCCATTTTGTTACAAAGCGCTTAAAAAATGTAAATTCCTTCAAAAAGTGGCGGACGCCGCCCCTGAAATGCCGTTTTTACCCCAAAAAAACCGGCGTTTCAGGAACTTTTTTTAAATTTACTCTTGCCAAATCGTAACAAAAAGGTTACAATTAAATGAACAATTGGACGATTAGCCTGTGATATTGTCACAGTACACCCTTTGGCAGGGGAGATGAACGAATGAAAACGATTGTTACGGCTATGGACTTTGGCACCAGCAAGCTGGTCGCCCTGGTCGCCCAGGCCGACAACCATGAGCGCTGCGATATAGTCGGCGCCGGCACGGCCGTTTATGACGGCTTCATGGACGGGCAGTGGAACGCTCCTACGGAGCTTAACAACGCCATCCATCACGCCATCCAGGAGGCGGAGACCCAGGCCCGCGTCCGCATCAGGGACATCAACATCGGCGTTCCCGGTGAATTCTGCACCGTGCGCGCCGTGGAGGCCAAGGTGGACCTTCAGGGGGCCGATCCGCACGTCACCCTCAAGGATATTGACGAGCTTTTTGCCCGGGCCACCGATGCCCTGGGCGAGGTGCACGGCCAGATCATCCACCGCAGCCCCGCCTGGTTCATGGTGGACGACGGCGAGAAGACCCTGGAGCCCATGAACGTGCGCGGCTTTGAGCTTCGCGCCATGGTGTCCTTCGTCATCGCCGATCAGTTTTTCATCGACGATATCCGCGCCCGCTTCAAGAAGCTGGACATCAACGTGGTCGGCTGCTTCTCCTCCCCCACCGGGCAGGCGATGCTCTTTATTCCCGACGCCGAGAGGGACCGCACGGCGATCCTGATCGACGTGGGCTACCTTACCACCGAGGTCATGACCGTCGAAGGCGACGCGCTGACCTTCCTTAAGACCATTCCCCTGGGCGGCGGCCACATCACGGCCGACCTGGCCTACGGGCTGGATGTTTCCATGGACTCGGCTGAATCCATCAAGCGCTCCTACATCTACGGCCTTTCCGCCGGGCAGACCACCTTTGAGGCGTCGGACACCACCGGCGTTTCCCGCACCTTTGAGCGCGAGCAGGTGGAGTTGATCCAGGAGGCCCGCACGGACGAGATCTGCGAGGCCATACAGGACGCCATCAAGGAAAGCGGCGTCAAGCTCAGCAACTGGTCCACCATTTATCTGACGGGCGGCGGCCTGGCCATCAACCGCGGCGGGCGGGATTATCTGTCCGCCAAGCTCGAGCGCCCCGTGCGCGAGCTGCCCCGCAAGGCCGTCAAGCTTTCAAGCCCCGCCTATTCCAGCGCCCTGGGCCTGCTGGACCTAGTCATCGACACGGTCACGGCCAACCGTTCCGCTGCCGGCGGCCTGACAGGCTTCTTCCGCAACCTGTTCGGCGGTTAAGTTCACAAGAGGAGGTATCTGTATGCCTTTCGAAGTCAAAGTAGATCAGTCTTCCTTCGCCTCGATCAAGGTGGTCGGCTGCGGCGGCGGCGGCACCAACGCCGTCAACCGCATGGTGGACGCCAACCTGAAGGGCGTTGAATTTATCGCCATCAATACGGACCGTCAGGCGCTCTCCCTTTCCAAAGCGCAGACCAAGATCCAGATCGGCGACAAGCTGACCAAGGGCCTCGGCGCCGGCGCCATCCCCGATATCGGCCGCCGCGCCGCCGAGGAAAGCCGGGAGGAGATCTCCCAGGCCCTCAAAGGAGCCGACCTGGTCTTTGTCACCGCCGGTATGGGCGGCGGCACGGGCACCGGCGCCGCGCCCATCGTGTCCGAGGTCGCCAAGGAACTCAACTGCCTGACCATCGCCGTGGTCACCAAGCCCTTCACCTTTGAGGGCAAGCAGCGCATGAAGAACGCCGAAATGGGCATCAACGAGCTCAAGCAGTCCGTGGATACCCTTGTGGTCATCCCCAACGACCGGCTTTTGCAGGTGGTCAGCAAGGGCACCACGATGCTGGACGCCTTTAAGATCGCCGACGACGTGCTGCGTCAGGGCATCCAGGGCATTTCCGACCTCATCGCCGTTCCCGCCCTGATCAATCTGGACTTTGCCGACGTCAAGACCGTCATGGAATCCGGCGGCATGGCCCATATGGGCATCGGCACCGGCTCGGGCGAGACCCGCACCATGGACGCCGCCCGCAACGCCATCGCCAGCCCCCTGCTGGAGACCAAGATCGACGGCGCCCGTTCCGTGCTGATCAACGTGACCGGCGGCGAGGACATGAGCATCATGGACATCAACGAGGCCGCCAACCTCATCATGGAATCCGCCGACAGCGAAGCCAACATCATCTTCGGCGCCGGCATCGATCCCGAGCTCAAGGACGAGGTCCGCATCACGGTCATCGCCACCGGCTTTGAGAAGAGCTCCTTCAACCAGGCACCCAAGAAAAAGCCGGTCGCCCGTCCCGCCGCCGTTCCCTACGGCGCGGCCATCCCCTCCTACAATCCTTACGAGAATCGTTCCCGTCTGGAGCAGCCGGCTCCCGCCGCCCCCGTGCAGCCCGCCGTTCAGCCCGAACCGGTTTCCTTCGAAGCGCCCAGTCCGGCCGGCTATGAAAGCGACGCCGTCCAGTTCGGCAGCGCGGCGCGGCCCACTCCGCCCGCCGCCCAGCCCACCGCCGCTCCGGCGCCCTATCAGCCCTTCGTTCCCCAGCCGCAGACGGCTCCCAGCTATTCCTTCCAGCCCTATCAGGCGCCCCAGTACAGCAATAATCCTGCTCCCTACTCCGCGCCCGCCGTGGAACAGCCCACCGTCCAGCCCGCTCCCAACGCCAAAGATGACCTGGGCGTCCCCGCCTACCTGCGCAGGGATCGCAAGCGCTGATCCGCTTGCAGCCATATAATATGCGCCGCGGCCTGCACCCTTTACGGGTGTCCTGGCCGCGGCGCATTGCGTTAACCGGTATTACTGTTTGAACTCGATTTTAAGAATAATCTTCATTTCCGCCATACTGCCGCTCAGGCGTGCGCGGCTGCCAGTTTTTCATCAACGGCTTGTGCAATGAATGCGTTTAAGGTCTGATCATGGGCAAGCGCATAGATGGCCGCACGACGGTGAAGTTCTGAGCCGATCCGGATGTTGAAGCTGCCTTTGTACGCGACTTCAGGCGCTGTTCCTTCTTCAGCGCATGCCGCAAGATACTCATCGACCGCGCCATGAAAGTCAGCGACGAGTTCAGATACCGTGGTCCCTTCATAGGAAATAAGGGAACGGATGCCCTGCACTTTTCCGAAGAGCACATTATCATTTTCAGAAAACTCCACGCTGCCGATATACCCCTTGTATTCCATCGTGTTATTCATCAGATCAGTCCCTCCTGTTCCAATTGCTCGATCAGCTGCCTGACCTGGTATTCAAGGAGTTCCTTCCTTGGATGCGGTTTATGCAGCAAAATCTTGGCCGAATGCTCATCGCTTGTAAACATGACCCTGGACCCGCTGGTGCGGCCTTTGTTGCTTCTCTTGTAAGCAAAATAGCCCAGCAGCGTTTCGGCGTCATCGAAGGTGAAGTCTTTTGGATTCGACTAGCTTCAGTATAAGTTTTTCCTTCTGACCCAATGCGCTTCACCTCCTGTGCTCTCATTGTAGCACAGGGCGAAGAAATATGCAACTGTATTCAGTTGCAGTAAGCGTTTTGACATGAGAACAGCAGACCATGATCTTCTGATCCCTCCGATAACCTGTACCGTGTGTATCTTGAGCGCAGCGTTGATCCCTTCAGCGCTCATCCTCCTGCTTGCGGTCATCCCTCCGCAGTTCAGGAAGCTACGTTCTTTCCCTTTTTCCCACTTTCCTCCCCTGTCCCCCCACAAAAAGCGCAGAAAAAACAAAAAAGCACCGAAAACCGGTGCTTTGTTGGTATTCATTCTCCACTTTTCACGTTTGTCTCCCCACCGGGGCCGTTACCTGCACGTCCTGCCTGATCAGCGCCAGGGAAAAGTGGATCTGGTCGCAGGCCACGCAGTCATAGCGAACGCCGTCCAGTTCCCCGTTGAAGGCGGACCTCCCGGCGGGCCCGTGCAGATGGCCGTAAACCAGCCTTTTTACATGGTGCTCGCTCAGAAGCCGGCTTACGGGGGTCGGCGCGCCGTCCTCCGGCAGAGGCGGGTAGTGCATCATGGCGATCAGCTCGCCCCCCAGCCTGTCCGCCGCCTCCAGCGACAGCCTGAGCCGCCCCACCTCGCGCTCGAATATCCTGACGTCGTCCGCCGTCGCCCCGCTGGTGCCCGGCAGCGTCCACCCGCGGGTGCCGCAGACCGTGACGTCCCCAAAGCGCAGCGCGTCGTTCTGTATGGCATACATGCCCCGGGGCAGCACGCTTCTCAGCCTCCCTATGCCGGACCACCAGTAGTCGTGGTTGCCCCGGCACAGCACCTTGAGCCCCGGCAGCCTGCCGATGGTCTCCAGGTCCGTCCGGGCCTGCTCCAGCTGCATCGCCCAGGAGATATCCCCCGGGATCAGCACCAGGTCGTCCTCACACACCCGGGCCAGCCAGTCCGCGCTGATTTTTTCGAAATGCCCCGTCCATTGGGGGCCGAAAACGTCCATCGGCTTTTCGCCCGCGCTGTCCAGATGCAGGTCCCCTATCGCAAAAACGTTCACCGGTCACTCGCCTTCGCCATCGTCTTTGTCGTTTTCTTCCTCTTCCTCGTCCTCGCCCATGGCTTCCAGCGAAAGCTCCTGATTGATCTCATGGTACTCGCTGCCCGGAATATCGTCGCTGATCTCGGGCATGATCTCGTCCATGGAACTGACCGGATCGATCTCGTTCAGCGCGTCCTCGCTGACGGCATGCGTCTCCTCGCCGTCGGCCAGTTCGTCTTCCTTGTCGCCGTCCGTATCGTGCATTTCCTTATAGCAGACATAGCAGATATCCCGCCCCGGCATCGCCGGGCGTTCGTTGCAGATGGTGCACATTTCAGGCTCGTCGTGGCTGATGTCGCCCATCATCTCCTGCTTGCAGATCTTGCAGTATCCTTCGGATTCTTCGATGTAATTGAGTTCACACCGGGGGCACAGAATATATGCCAAGGCCGTTCCCTCCAGTAATTCCGGCCCCGCAGGGCCAATTCATATTCTCTTTCCTTATGGAAAGGCAACGGGATTATACAACGAATCACCCGTAATTGCAAGCCCTATTTATCCTTCAAACCAATCTTTTCTGCTCTTTTTCCGCTTCTTTTTTCCCGTTTCGGACATGGTCCGCTTTACGCATCGGTTTGAGACGCTTCCGTTCCCACCTGAGGGGCCTCATCCGGCCCTTCCTCACGGACCC
Organism: uncultured Eubacteriales bacterium; assembly: GCA_902790015.1. Classification (GTDB taxonomy): domain Bacteria; phylum Bacillota; class Clostridia; order Christensenellales; family Aristaeellaceae; genus UBA4246. Next base: position 92,019 of record CADAQF010000009.1, read on the forward strand.
CGTTATCCGCCCGCAGGGCATTTTCCATGACGGCCAGCAGCTCCTTGCGTCCCTCCCCCGTTTCGGAGGAATAGGGAATGATCTGCCAGGGCTGCACCTCCAGCGTCCGCCCGATCAGGCGCAGGCAGTTCTGCCGCTGGGCGCGGGAAATCTTGTCCAGTTTGGTGGCCACCACCACGAAGGGCTGATCCGTGTCCCGCAGGAAGCGGTTCATGGTGATGTCGTCCCGCGTGGGCTCGTGGCGGATATCCACCAGGTGCAGCGTCAGCCGCAGCGCCCGGGATTGGGCGAAGTACCCGTTCATCATCTTCCCCCAGCGTTCCAGCTCCTGCTGGGTCACCTTGGCGTAGCCGTAGCCCGGCAGGTCCACCAGGTGAAACGCCCCGTCCACCCGGAAGATGTTGATCATGCGCGTCTTGCCCGGCGTGGCGCTGACCTTGGCCAGCGCCCTGCGGCGGGTCAGGCTATTCAGCAGGGAGCTTTTGCCCACGTTGCTCCGCCCCGCAAAGGCGATCTCCGGTTTGCCGATCCCGGGAAATTTCCGGTACTCCGGCAGGGACGTCACGAACTCAGTCTGCTTGATTTCCATTCTTTCCTCCGGCTTCCTGTGGGCAGAGGGCGGTTTTGAGCACATCCGAAATGGTATCCGTCAGGCGGATGGTGAAGCCCTCCAGCACGTAGGGCGGCACCTCCTCCAGGTCCTTATTGTTTTCCCGGGGCAAAAGGATCTCCCTGATGCCGGCCCGGTAGGCCGCCAGCAGCTTTTCCTTGACGCCCCCTATGGGCAGCACCCGTCCCCGCAGGGTGATTTCCCCGGTCATGGCCACGTCCTGGCGGACGGGCTGTTCCTTGAGGGCCGATACCAGGGCGGTGGCCATGGTGACGCCGGCGCTGGGCCCGTCCTTAGGCACGGCGCCCTCCGGCACATGGATGTGGATATCCAGCTGCTTATAAAAATCCTCCGGCAGCCCGAGCTCCCGCTGGTGCGCCCGCACCCAGGAAAGGGCGGCCTTGGCGCTCTCCTTAATCACGTCCCCCAGCTGGCCCGTCAGGGACAGGGTGCCGCTGCCGGGCATCACCGTGCACTCCACCTCCAGGGTCTCTCCCCCTACGCTGGTATAGGCCAGGCCGTTGACCACGCCGACCAGCGGCTTTTTTTCAGGCAGATCCCGCAGATACCGCGCCGCGCCCAGATAGGCCCTGAGCTTTTCCACATTCACGGACACCTGGGTCTTCTCCTCGTCCAGCATATCCACCGCCGCCCGCCGGACCACCTGGCCTATCGTGCGGGTCAGCACGCGGACGCCGGCCTCCCGGGTATAATCCTCTATCAGCGTCTTTATCACTTTATCGGGCATGCGGACGCTGCGCGCCGGCAGGCCGTACTCGGCGATCTCTTTTTTAAGCAGGTGGCGCTTGGCGATCTGCAGCTTCTCCTCCTCCGTGTAGCTGGGCACCTCGATCAGCTCCATGCGGTCCAAAAGAGGCGCGGGAATGCTGTCCATCGTGTTGGCGGTGGTGATGAACATGACCTTGGACAGGTCGAAGGGGACCTCCAGATAGTGGTCCCTGAAGGCGTTGTTCTGTTCCCCGTCCAGTACCTCCAGCATCGCGCTGGCCGGGTCGCCCCTGAAATCGTTGCCCATCTTGTCGATCTCGTCGAACAGGAACACCGGGTTCATGGAGCCCGCCTGCTTGATGCCGGAAATGATCCTGCCGGGCAGGGCGCCTATATAAGTGCGCCTGTGTCCCCTTATCTCCGCCTCGTCCCGCACTCCGCCCAGGGACATGCGGACGAATTTGCGCCCCACCGCCTTGGCGATGGCCCTCACGATGGACGTCTTGCCCACGCCCGGAGGGCCTACGAAGCACAGGATCGGCCCGCGCATGTTCAGGTCCTGCCCCTCCTTCTGGCGTATGGAAAGGACGGCCAGATACTCGATGATCCGCTCCTTGACCTTTTTGAGGCCGTAATGATCCTCGTCCAGCACCCGGCGGGCGCGCCTGATATCCAGGTTGTCCCTGGTGAACTGGCCCCAGGGCATGTCCAGGATCCATTCCACATAGTTCTGCGACACCGTCATTTCCGGCGATCCGGGCTGCATGCGGCTCATATGGTCCAGCTCCCGGGTCACCTTTTCCCGGGCTTCCTCATTCAAAGGCAGCGCCTCGGCGCGCTTGCGCAGGCGGTCGGTCGTCTCCCCCTCGCCGTCTCCCAGTTCCTCCTGGATGGCGCGGATCTGCTCCCTGAGATAATAATCCTTCTGGTTCTTGTCAACCTGCTGCTTGAGGCGCTGCTGCACGGTGCGCTCGATCCCGGCCAGCTCCCCTTCCCGGATGAGTATCGTACACAGGGTCTCCAGCCGCCTGCGCACGTCCGGCTCCTGCAAAACCGCCATGCGGTCGTCAAAGCGGGTCAGCACGTTGGCGCCGATCAGGTCCGCCAGCAGGGACGGCTCCTCCACCTGTCCCACCGAACGCACGATATCCGGGGACAAGGTGCCGCTTTCTTCGGCATATTGTTCAAACACGTGGTGGGTAGTCCTGACCAGCGCTTCCAGGTCCCGGGCCGCTTCGTCCGCCGGCAGGGCGCGGCACAGGGCGTAGACGGTCTCCTTTTTTTCCTCGAGCTTTTCCACAGTCACGCGCTCCACGCCCTCCACCAGCACGCGCAGCGCCTCGCCGGGCAGGCTTATCACCTGCTTGACCGTGGCGATCACGCCCAGGGGATAGAGCCCTTCCTGCGTCGGCTCTTCTTCCTCCTCGTTTTTCTGCGTCATCAGCAGCACCTGCTGGTTTTCAAGCATCGCCGCCTCCAGCGCCTGCACGGACCTGGGCCTGCCCAGGTCAAAATTCAGCGTCATATGGGGAAAAACCATCAGTCCCCTCAGGGGGATCATGGGCAGATTCCATTCGGTCTGTTTCTTTTTCGGCATACTCATCCTCCTGCCGGCCCCACCGGCCATCTCATTATACGAAAAACCCGTTTCCTTGGCAAGCGTTTAACAAAAGCTCCGCAAAAACCTTTGATAAAGCAAAAGCATCCGAAAGGATGCTTTTGAAGGATGCTTTTGCAGGGATGCTTTTGAACGCTGCCTATGAGGTATGTGATCAGGCGGCGCGCCGTTTCATACTGTTTTCATCGTATCAGTTTTCGGGCTCCGTATGCATCAGCGTGGGGCCCACCGGACGGATATCCAGCACATGGCAGCATCCCGCGTCAAACACCTTTTCCATCCGCTCCACAAAGCTGTCCACCTGACCGACGGGGACGAAATTGAGCGTCGTGCCCGCGAAGCCGCCGCCGTGCACCCGCCAGGCTCCGTCGTTTTCCAGCTGCAGCGCCGCGCACTTGAGCGCTATGGCGATGGGCTGGGTAGGCCCGGGAACGCGCACGTTCTGAAGCAGCATCCAGCTGCTCTCGCCGGATAGGCGGATCAGCCGCAGGAAAGCGCCGATGTCCCGGCGGTTCAGGTTCTCCACCTGTTCCCGGACGCGCTCGTTTTCCTCAAAGAAATGAAGCGCCCTCAGCACCGCGCGGTCCCCCGCCTTCTCCCTCAGCTGCGGGATGGCCAGGATCACCTGCTCCTTCTGCACCCGGCGCAGCACCGTTTCGCCGAAATAGGCGGCCACGGCGCTCATCTCCTCGCGGATGGCGGCATACTCCTCCGTCAGGTCGTCGTGCCGGCCGCGGCTGTTCACCACCACCATCGCGTACCCCAGCTCCGAAAAGCTGACCTTCAGCGGCTCGATCCGGGGCTCCTGGTGCTTAAAGTCGATGGCCACGATGCCGCCCACGCTGCAGGCCATCTGGTCCATCAGTCCGCAGGGCTTGCCGAAATAGACGTTTTCCGCGTACTGGGATATTTTGGCCCTCAGCACCGCGTCCATGGTATAACCGTTGAACATGGCGTCCTGCATCGCGCACAGCAGCACCTCCATCGCTGCGGACGAGGAAAGCCCGCTGCCCGAAAGCACGTCCGACGTGATCGTCGCGTCAAAGCCGCCCGTAATAAAGCCGTTTTCCCGCATGCCCGCGGCCACGCCTCTGACCAGCGCCGCCGTGGTGCCCTTTTCGTCCTCCCGGACGGACAGATCGTCCAGCGACAGCTCCAGCATCGGGTAGCCCTCGCTCATGATCCGCACAGTACCGTCCTCCCGGGGAGAGACGACCGTCACCATGTCCAGGTTCACGGCGCCGGCCAGCACCCGGCCGTTTTGGTGGTCGGTATGGTTGCCGGCGATTTCCACCCGGCCCGGTGCGCTCAGAAGATAAAGCGGCGCCTTGCTGTCAAACAGCTCCATATGGCATTTGATCATGCGGGCGTAGCGGCTGAACTGGTCGGCCAGGGTGCCTCCCTTGCCGCCGTACAGCCGGCTTATTTCGTTCATGAACTCCGACGTCTGCAGATACCTGAGCATTCGGCAATACATATCGTTCATACTGTCACCTCCGCCCCGCTTTTTCCAGCGCCTCCTGCCAGATGGCCAGGAACTCCTGAAGCCCTTTTTCCTCCAGCCGCTCCCTGAAGCCGTCAAAGGCACCGTCCGTCAGCTGCTCTTCTCCGCTCACCCAGCGGGCCAATTGGGTATCCACCAGGTATCCGATTTCATTCTGAAGCTCCGCCACCCGGCTCTTCTGCTGCGCGCTCAGGGCCACCTGCGGGAAAGGCCGCACGCAGTATTCGTCCAAAGCGTACCTTTGGCGGATCATGTCCGTCAGGTACTTTTCCGAATAGCTCAGCTCGAACTCGTCCGCGCTGATGCCGGGCGGTGTGGTGCCGTCCACGATCAGGGTCTGCGCCACGAACGAACTGTTGTTCCTGGCGCTCTCCAGCACGCGCCAGGTCCCGTCTCCGTCCACCACGTAGTCCTCGTTTTCCCGGCCTACGGCCATCAGTCTGGCTCCCTCCGGGGTATAAAGCACGTCCGCCCATTGAAGAAGCTTTTCGGGCTCCCCGCAATTTGCGGTCAGCGCGAAGGTGCCCTGATAGACGTGCCCGGTCAGGCTGCGGTATTTCCGTTCCCCTTCAAAGCGCATCGGCAGCAGGATCTCATAATCCTTCGCCCATTCGGCGGGAAACAGATTGGTCGTGTCCGTCGTGAGCAGGATGCCGTAGGTCTGCGCCTGGCTGGTGCTGGTCACCTGGCGGAGCGCGTCGTTCAGATAAAACCCGTCCGGGTCCAAAATCCCTTCCCGGTACATATCGGCGCACCAGCGCACGAAATCCTCGTATCCGGGCTCCAGCGGGGCAAAGCGCGCCTCGCCCGTTTCATCCAGGAACAGGTTATAATCGTTGAACACCAGCCCGAACATATGCGCCAGGAATTTGAGATCGAACGGCCCCAGGAAGGCCAGCGGTATCTCGTCCTGCCTGCCGTTCTGGTTGGGGTCGCGGGTCTTGAAGGCGCGCAGCACCTGCTCCAGGGTCTCCCGGTCCTCCGGCGCGCTCAGCTTGAGCCGGCTCAGCCAGGTCTTGTTGATCCACATGGCGTTCTGCGCCGGAGCCGTGGAAATATACGGCAGGGACACGATCTGCCCGCCGGGCAGGGTGATCTCCTCCAGATAGTCCGGATGATCCTCCAGGATCTGCCACAGATGAGGGCAGTTATCCTTCAGATACGGCATCAGGTCGATCAGCACCCCGCGGTCAAAGAGCGCCTGCTCCTGCGTGCGGGAAAGGTTCGCCTTGAACAGCGCGTCGGGCAGCTCCCCGCCGGGCTGCATGGCCTCCTTCGCCTTTTCCCAATCCGCCGCGGTCATATACTGCTGAAAACGGAAATAAAGCCCGGTCTTTTCAGCCATACGCTGAAAAAACGCGTTGGTTTCCCACGCTCTGCCGGTATTGGTGCCGTCAAACCCGGCCAGCAGCGGCGCGTACGTCCCCCCTTCCTGAGCAAAAGCGGGCAGCGACGCCCACAGCACGCATAAACACAGCCATACGCACAGCCCTCTGCGGCTCATGACCACACCACCCTTTCCGGTTTCTTATCCTTTCAGCCCGTTCTCCTGGCGCTCCATATTCTCGACCACGATGTCGTAGATGTCGCCCAGGGTGGAGGCATATTCCAGCACCTGCCAGGGCTCGTTGGTATGATAGTGGATCTTGATCAGATCCTCGTCGCCCACGGCCAGCAGGCTGTCGCCCTTGATATTCTCGCGGATGTAATCGTTGATCTTGTCCTCGTCCAGGTCATGGCCCTCGATCAGCAGCTGTGTGTCAAAGCGAAATTCCAACATGGCTCATTCTCCTTTTCTCTTATAAAAGCACGATGCCGTTTTCCGCGCACTCGCGGCGGGTGTTCTCATCCCAGTAGGAAGACTGGACCTCGCCTATGTGCGCCTTGCCCAGCAGTAGCATGCAAAGCCGGCTTTGCCCTATGCCGCCGCCCATCGTGCAGGGCAGCTCACCGTCCAGCAGCATCCGGTGAAACGGCAGTGTCCTTCTGTCGTCGCAGCCCCTTTCGGTCAGCTGCCTGTCCAAAGATTCCGGGGACACCCTGATGCCCATGGAGGAAATCTCGAACGCGCAGCCCAGCACCTCGTTCCAGAACATGATATCCCCGTTCAGCTCCCAGTCGTCATAGTCCGGCGCGCGGCCGTCGTGGATCGTGCCCGAGCGCAGCCTTTTGCCGATCTGCAGGATGCAGGCGGTATGATGTTCCCTGAGGTACATAGTCTCCCGTTCCTTGGGCGTCTTTTCCGGGTACATGTCCTCCAGTTCCTGGGTCGTCACGAAGGATATTTCCCGGGAAAGCTTCACCGGCAGCTGGGGATAGGTCCACTTAAGCATGTCCAGCGTCACGCAGATGGCGGACACGATGCGGTCCATGGTCTCCTTCAGGGTGTCCATGGTCCTTTCCTCCGGGCGGATGACCTTTTCCCAGTCCCACTGGTCCACATAGACCGAGTGCAGGTTGTCCAGGTCCTCGTCGCGGCGGATGGCGTTCATGTCCGTATACAGTCCCGTGCCCTCCGCAAAGCCGTAGCGCTTGAGGGCCAGGCGCTTCCATTTGGCCAGCGAATGCACGACCTCCGCCGTTTCCCCCGTTTCCTTTATGTCAAAGGACACGGGCCTCTCCACGCCGTTCAGGTTATCGTTCAGGCCGCTGTGCCCGTCCACGAACAGCGGGGCCGATACGCGCTTGAGGTTCAGCGCGTGGGACAGGTTGCCCTGGAACAGCTTCTTGATCACCGAGATCGCTTCCTGCGTCTCATACAGGTTCAGCGCCGAGCGATACCCCGCGGGGATGACCGTATGGCTCACATAAACGCACCTCCTCCAGGCAGTGCCCTTTTCCGCCCGATGATAGACCCCGAGGGGAAAGGGTTATCTGTATCATAGTGCAATTTGCTCAAATGTCAAGTTCATTTTTTGTTCATTCTTACGAATCCGGCAGGGATTCAGCCCATTTTATACATAACTGTTTCAGACTCCAGGCGGCATTGGCCGGGCTGGTGGAGGGCAGCACGCGGACAGGCGGTTTATTCAGCCCCTGATACCGCCCATAAAGCTCCCCCGCAAGCCTGCCGTTCGCCAGCACCAGGCCGATGTCGGCCGCGTCAAGCACCCGCCCCAGGTCGTTCAGCCGCACGCAGCGCATGTCCCGGTCCATGGAGCCTTCTATCTCACAGGCCGCCGCCGCGTCCCAAAGGGCTATGCGGCGGGAAAGGAGCAGCGCTGTTTTTTCCTCTATGCTCACAGGCGGCGCGACCCCGTAGACCCCTGCCAGCATCCGCCAGAAGCGGTTTTGGGGGTGTCCGTAGTAAAAGCCGTTTTCCCTGCTTTTGACCGAGGGAAACGACCCCAGCACCAGCACCCGGGAATGAGCGTCAAACACCGGCGCGAAGGGATGCTCAGGCATCTGTCCCGCGCCTTCTTTCCATGTCGTACAGCATGACGGCGCAGGCCACCGCGGCGTTCAGCGATTCCGCTCCGCCCCGCATCGGCAGCTTCACCCTTTGCCCGGCCAGGCTCTTCACCCTGTCAGACAGCCCGGCCCCCTCGTTGCCGATCAGCAGCAGTGTCTTTTCAGGGTCCCGGGGCCTTTCATAAAAGGGCTGGCCGTCCAGGGTGCCGGCCATGGAAACATAGCCCAGCGCGTGATACTTTGTAAGGCTTTCTCCCATGTCTTCCGTCTGGGCGACCGGCACGCGGAACACCGCTCCCATCGACGCCCTGAGGGCTTTGGGGGAAAACGGGTCGGCGCAGCCGGGCGTCAGCAGCACGCCTCCGAAGCCCAGCGCGTCCAGGGTCCTCAATATCGTGCCCACGTTGCCCGGGTCCTGCACATCCTCCAGGGCCACGATGACCTGAGCTGTCAGGGTCCGGGAAAGCTCGGGCAGCGGGCAGACGGCAGCCGCTCCCTGCGGGGTCTTCACGTCGCAGACGGCGGCCATCACGCCCTCCGAAACCGGCTGTACGGGGACGCCCTGCTTTTCGGCCTGACCGATCAGCGCACTGTAGCGTTCCTCCCGCCCCTGGGTGATCAGCAGGGTACGGGCCTGCGCCTCCTTCAGCGCTTCCCCGGCCATGTGCTCGCCCTCGGCCAGAAAAAGACCGGTCTCCCGCCGGGCCTTTCCCTGGCGGGAAAGCGCCCTGAGCGCCTGCACTTTGGGGTTTTTGAGGCTGGTAAGCGGCGTCATGCCTGCTTCTCCTGGTACGCCCTGCATCTGGGGCACGCCGCCAGCAAAGGCATCAGGCTTTTTCTAGCCTCCCCGCCCAGCAGCGGAAGCACATAGCACAATACGCCCCAGTCCATCGCGGTCTGCATGCCGCCGGGGAACAGGTTCTGCCCGGCCATCAGGAAGCGCTTAAGCCCCCTTACGGCGCACAGCGGCAGGGTCTCCCCCGCGTTTTTGCACAGCGCCCTGATCTGCGCGAGCATGGCCGAAGCCTCCGCGCTCAGCGCCGTGCCTTTATCCTGAAGCTCCCGGCGGAGCGCTTCCTCGTCCGCCGCGGTAAATACGCTTTCCTGCGCCTCCGGTTCCTCACCGCTCTGCTTTACGGGCACCACGGGGCAGAAGAACAAACCCTCTTCAGAAAAGCCCCCTTTGGCGTCCGTCACCGTCGTCAGCCCGTCATCCTTTGGGCGCAGCGCGGACATGGTCACAGCGGCCGATTCGCCGTAGCCGTTCAGCGCGTCCGCCTGCGGCGAAAACGGCGCGCCCAGCGACGCCGCCAAAGCCTCCGCCAGCGTCCTCACGTCCGCCGGGCTGTCCGTTCTGACCGCCAGCGCCCTTTCGTCTGATACGGCCCAGCACAAAAGCAGCGCCGCCGCCGTCTCCGGGTCGTGGCTCAGGCCGCGCTCCCTCATAGCCTGACACAGCCGGTCCCTGACCTGTGCCGCCGGCACGGTCTGCGCGGGCCTGCGGCGCAGGGCGAACGGATCGCTTTGCGCGCATTCCCCGGCCCGCCTTTCCGCTTCGTCCCTTTCCGCTTTGGCCGCGCTTATCTGCTCCTGAAGCTCCGTAAGCCTCGCTTGCGCCTGCGCCGCCTTTTCCCTGAAGGCGGCCTCCGCGCTCTCCAGCACTTCCCTGCGGTAATTCTCCGCGTCGGCCTTCGCCTTTTCCAGGTTCATGACGGTCATCAGGCGCTCGGCCTCCATGTCCTGGATCTGCGCCCTTATCAGGTCCGTCCCGGGCGTCGAAGGCGCAGGCGCGGTGCCTTTCTCAGGCAATGCTCCGGCCTCCGCCACTTTCCTGGGCTTTTTTTCCGCCCTCGGGGCTTTTGCCTTTTTGGTCTTTTCGGGCTGTCCTTCTTCGGGGGCTTCCCCGGGCTGCGCGGGCCCGGCTTCGGCCGTCTTTTCCATCGTCCGGCGACTGTTTTCCACCGCCTGGGACAGCGCGTTCACCGGCGCCTCGGCCTTTTGCGCTGGGGGCAGCACCGCGTGGTACAAAGGCGTCCCCACCTGGGAGATCACCACCGGCTCCGGCTGCTCCTTTTCGCCGTCCTCGCCCTTCATGCTGGCCACCATCCGGCCGTTCAGCGCCCGGATGCGGTCCAGCGCGTTCATGGGTTCTTCCTGGGTATCCTGCGCCGGCTCTTTTTCCGCTTCCGGCGCGGCCGTGACGGGGGCCGCTTCAGCCTCCGTTTTTTCCTCCCTGCCTTCCGGCAGCGCCGGGGCCTTCGTCTCCTCCTCCGGCCAGTAGAAAAGCCGGGACGTCCCGTCGGGCATCGTCACGGAAAAAAGCCGGGCGTCGTCCGGCGGCAAAGGCCGGGCCGTCGGCTGATCCAGGCCTGAAAGCCTGTCCACCGGCCCGTGTATGCGGCCGCCCTTGCGCGCGTAGACCAGCGGCGTGGCCGCCTCCTGCACGCGGCTGTCCGCCAGGACCTCGAAAAAGATCTCCTGGTTCAGGTCCGTCACGGCGTTTGAATAGATGATGAAGCGGTTCTTTTCTCCCTTGGCGGGGGAATAGTTCTTGTTGGGGCGCAGCTTCCCGTTATCCCTGGGCGAGCTGCGCAGGTCCAGCACGCACAGCCCGCCCAGGCGGCGCATGCGCTCCTTGAAGGTATGCTGCTCCTTTTTGTCCGGCACGATGCGGATATAGCCGTCGTCCCGGTACTGCTGGATATCCTCCTGGGTAAGCGGCCCGCGCCCCGTCAGCAGCGGACGGACGCGGAAATGCCCGCGCTGGGGATTGTCCTCCTCCAGACACGCGAGCGCAAACAGACCGTTCAGTTCCATATGATAAATTCTTCCTTTGTTTTATGGTCTTGTGATCCTTGTCTCAAATACGTCGTCCTCCTGCACCTGGCCGAACACGTCGTGCCCCGCCGTGATGTAGCGGCGGATCACCAGCGTCCCCGGCCCCTCGGCGTACACGCTGAGGGCACCCGTCTGAACCACCGGCCTTTCGCGCAGTTTCAGCAGGGAGCGGAATTCCTCCTGCAGGGCCGTGTCCTCCTTCCCCCAGGGGAAGGTGCCGCGGCAGTACGGGTCGGCCGTGCCCTGCATGCCGCACTCGTCTCCGTAATACACGCAGGGGATCCCCGGCAGGGCGGTGATCACGCGCAGCATCGCCAGCAATCTTTTTTTGCCCAGCTCCAGCTGGCCCTCCGGCAGTATCACGCTCGACCGGTTCTCGTGGTCCTCCTCGCCCCAGGCCAGGCCGCTCAGAAGGCTCAATATGCGCGGCCGGTCGTGGCTGCCCATGATGTTCATCAGGCTGTAAAAGAACGGGGCGGGATAGTTCTCCTGCTGGCTTAAAATCAGCCGGCACACTTTTTCCGCGTCGCAGCGGTACAGCAGGAAGTCCAAAAGCACCCCGCGCAGCGGGTAGTTCATCACGCTGTCCAGCGTGTCTCCCAGGCAGTACGAGCGTTTTTCCCCGTAAGCCACCTTGTGGCTGGCGTCCTCCCAGACCTCGCCCAGCACCACCGCGTCCTTCCGCACGCTCCGGGCCGCCTTCCTCAGCGCTCTCAGATAGTCCATCGGCAGCTCGTCCGCCACGTCCAGCCGCCAGCCGCTGGCGCCCTCCCTGATCCACCGGCTCACGATGCCGTTCCTGCCCAGGAAATAGCGCCGCAGGCTCTCGTCCTGTTTGTTGAGCCTGGGCAGCGTCTCAATGCCCCACCAGCTCTCGTAGTCGTCGGGCCAGTGCCTGAAGAAATACCATTTGGCCCAGGGCGACCGCCTGTCCTGGTATGCGCCCCTGGTGTCGTAATGGCCGTAGAAATTGAAATACAGGCTGTCCGCCCCGGTGTGGCTGAACACGCCGTCCAGCATCACGTGCATGCCGGCCCTGTCGGCCGCCTCGCACAGGCTCCTGAAGTCTTCCTTCGTGCCCAGCATCGGGTCGATTTCCTCATAGTCCCCCGTATCGTAGCGGTGGTTGGAGCGGCTTTTGAAGATGGGGTTCAGGTACAGCACCGTCACACCCAGGCTTTTGAGGTAGGGGAGTTTCTGCTCGATCCCCTTGAGGGTCCCGCCGAAAAAGTCCAGCGAATAGTTGTCCTTTTCCTTTACGGCGTCCACCCGCCGCATCGGGATGTCCTCCCAGTTTTCGTGGATCAGCAGGTCCGACCTTTCGGACCGGGGCGTCCCCGTGCGGCGGAACCTGTCCGGAAACACCTGATACATGACGCCCTTTCGCAGGTATTCGGGCGTCTGGTATTCGGGGTCGTACACCGTGATCTGAAAGGGAATGGGTTCCGGCCCCGAGGGCGTGCCCACGCCGCCCAGCCCGTCCCAGGCGTTGCCGTAATAAGCGCCCGCTCCGTCGCGGTTTTCCACATAGAAAAAATACTCGCAGATTGCCGGCGTCTGCGGCATCCTGAACCGGATCTCGAAGCTGTCATCATCCGCAGGGATCATCGGAAGGGATTCCCTTTGCCCATTCACCGTCCAGATCAGTATCGCGCGCCCTACGTTCGTGGCGCCGAACAGTCTCAGGCGAACCGGCCTGCCGCACCTGACGGCGCCCAAAGGCGCCCGGCACTCGGCGCTGCGGGAATTATGATACAGCTGCAAATCCGATCAACTCCAATCAACGGGGAGAAACCTGTCCGCTCTCCGGCCGGCAGGCACTTATCTGTTCAGTATCCTTCCAAGGAAATAGCTCACGAAATAGATCACCGCCGCCACCAGCACCACCGCGGCGCCTACGCCCGTGTCCCACTGGTAGGCCAGTATCAGCCCCGTCACGCCGGAAAACACGCTGATCAGCACCGCGAACAGGGAATGCTGCGCCGCGTTTCTGGAAAGGTTCCTGGCCGCAGCCGCCGGAAGGATCAGCAGGGCGTTGATCAAAAGCACCCCCACCCAGCGGATGGCCAGCATCACCGCCACCGCCACCAGGCACACGAAGGCGTACTCCACCCATTTGGTTTTAATCCCGCGGGAAAGGGCCAGGTCCGGGTTCAGCGCGGTCAGGGTCAGCTGGTTATATAGAAGCACCCAGCACACGATCCCCGCAATCAGGGCCAGCAGCAGCCACAGGATGTCCGTCCCCGTGACGCTCAGAATATCGCCGGTAAGCAGCGAGGAGTAGCTTGAAAACTTCCCCCCGCGGGACAGTATCAGCAGCCCCAACGCGATCCCCGTGGAGGAAAACACGCTGATGATGGTGTCCGCCGACGCGCTGCCCGAACGGTTGATGCGGCTGATCATCACGGCCCACACCAGCCCGAACAAGACCAGGCTTAGCGTGATATTCTGTACACCCAGCAGCATCCCCAGGCCCACCCCGGCCAGGGCGCCGTGGCCCAGGGCGTCCGAAAAAAACGCCATCCGCTGGTTGACTGCCATCGTTCCGAGCAATGCCAATAGCGGCGTCAGCAGCAGCATCGCCAGCAGGGCGTTTTTCATGAAGACGTAGCGGAACATATCCGCCGGCAGCAGGACGTCCATCACCCGGTAGATTCCATCCATCAGCTCGCCCCCTCCGCCTGTTCCGGATACGCGGACACCGGGAAAAGCTCCCGGAACGCCGGGCTTTCAAATACCTCCCCGGGCGTCCCCTCGGCCCGCACCCGCTTGTCCAGCAGCACCACGTGGTCGGCGTAGCGGCGCACCACCGCCCAGTCGTGGGACACCAGCAGTATGGCCAGATGATGGCTGCGCGTAAGCTCCGTCACCACGTCCAGAAACAGGCTCAGCCCGTTCTGGTCCATGCCGGACACCGGCTCGTCCAGTATCAGCAGATCCGGCAGCGGGTAAAGCGCCAGCGCCAGCAGCACCCTCTGCAGCTCTCCGCCGCTCAGGTTGCCGAGCTTTCGCTCCATCAGGCTGTCCGCGTGGGCGATGGCCAGCGTCTGCCGGGCCAGGGCCCGGGTGCTTTTGCCCGTGCCCAGCCACACCGGCCTTTTGCTCATGGCCGATGCCATCAGGTCGCACACGGTCAGCGGCATCTTCCGGTCAAAGGGAAAGTGCTGCGGCACGTAACCGGTGCGGATGGCGCCGAAGTGCTTGCCTTGGGCGTCCTGATGCTCGATCACCCCGTGGTAGGGCACCTGGGATAAAAGCGCCCGGATGAACGTGGTCTTGCCCGCGCCGTTGGGCCCCACCAGCGCGGTCAGCTGGCCGCAGTGGATGTGCAGGCTCACGTCCGACAGCAGGGTCTCCCCCTGCGCGGTCACAGTAAGCCCCTTCACCGCCACCCGGCACAGCCGGCAGGCGCTGTGCGGGTCCGCGCGGAGGATCTTATCCAGGTTCATTCCGCGTCAGCGCCCATATCGCCGGGCAGGGCGGGCTGCTCTTCCTGAGCCGCGGGGGCCGCCTCGGCCGTATCGTCCATGGGCGCGGTGGCCGCCTCGAATTCCCTGCGCAGCTTCATTTCGATTTCCTCCGCGATTTCCGGATGCTCCTTGAGGAACAGCCGCGCGTTGTCCCGGCCCTGGCCGATCCGCTGGTCCTGATACGAGAACCACGCGCCGCTCTTCTGCACCAGGTCGCGGGCCACCGCCATGTCCAGCAGGCCGCTTTCGTTGCTGATGCCCTGGCCGTACAGCAGGTCCACCTCGCAGCTGCGGAACGGCGGGGCCACCTTGTTTTTGACCACCTTGATCTTGGTGCGGTTGCCGATGACCTCCGACCCGTTCTTGATAGGCTCGCCCCTTCTGATGTCCAGCCGGACGGAGGCGTAGAACTTGAGCGCGCGGCCGCCGGGCGTGGTCTCAGGGTTTCCGTACATGACGCCCACTTTTTCGCGCAGCTGGTTGATGAACAGGGCGATCGCGTTGGTCTTGTTGACCACGCCGGCCAGCTTGCGCATGGCCTGGCTCATCATGCGGGCCTGAAGCCCCACGAACGTATCCCCCATCTCGCCGTCGATCTCGGCGCGGGGCACCAGCGCCGCCACGGAGTCCACCACGATGATGTCGATCGCGCCGGAGCGCACCAGCGCCTCCGCGATCTCCAGCGCGTCCTCGCCGGTGTTGGGCTGGCTGATGTACAGGTTGTCGATGTCCACGCCTAAGTTCCGGGCGTACTGCGGGTCCAGCGCGTGCTCGGCGTCGATGTAGGCCGCCGTGCCGCCCCTTTTCTGCACCTGGGCCACCAGCTGCAGCGCCACCGTCGTCTTGCCGGAGGATTCAGGCCCGTAGATCTCCACGATCCTTCCGCGGGGGATGCCCCCGACGCCCAGCGCGAAATCCAGGTCCAGGCAGCCGGTGGACACCACGTCCACCTTCATCGCCGCCCGTTCTCCCATCTTCATCACCGTGCCCTTGCCGAACTGCTTGTCCAGCGCCGCTAGGGCGGACTCCAGCGCCTTGATCTTCTCCTCCTGCGATCCGTTCACCGCCGGGAGCTGCTTTTCATCCGTGTTCTTCTTAGCTGCCATGATATTTCTCCTTTATCTGTCCGGCCGGCCCCTTCAGCCGTCCGCTTATTCCTTGAATACGCCCCGGAGCTGCCAGAAATAAAGCGCTCCCGATATCACCGTCATGGCGGCCATCGCCCAGGTCAGTATATCGGTAAGCAGGCCCTCTCCCGCAAGCATCGCGCTCAGCACGCAGCAGAACTGCAGCGTGGTCTTGACCTTTCCCGGCCATTTGGCGGCCACCACCTGGCCCTTGCCGCTGGCCACCAGGCGAAGCCCGTCTACCATCAGCTCCCTGGCCGCCACCACGCACACCGCCCACGCGGGGATCAGTCCCCTTTCGGTCAGCATGATCATGGCGGTCAGCACCAGCAGCTTGTCGGCCACCGGGTCTGCAAACTTGCCGAAAACCGTCACCAGGTTGTTCCGCCGGGCGATCTGCCCGTCCAGAAAATCGGTCAGCACTCCTACGGCAAACGCCGCCGCCGCCCAGGGATACAATCCCAGCCCGATCAGCACGCAGCACACCGGGATCAGGAACACCCGCGCCAGGGTCAGCCTGTTGGGCAGGTTCATTCCGTCATCGCCTCCCCGGAAAGATCATAGGTATCCGCTCCCGTCAGGCGGACGGTAACGAATTCGCCCTCATTCAGCGCCCTTTCGGCCGTGAAACGGATCACCCCGTCGGCGTCCGGCGCTTCAAAGGCGCTGCGGCCGACGAAGCCTTTAGCGTCCCTGCCGGTCACCAGCACCTTTTCGGCGCTGCCCACCCGCATCCGGTTCCGCTCAAGGCTTATCCCCGCCTGCAGGCGCATAAGCTTGTCCAGCCGCTCCTGCTTGACCTCGTCCGGCACCTGGCCGGGCATCGCGGCGGCCGGGGTATCCTCCTCCGGCGAATAGGCGAACGCGCCCATCCGGTCAAAGCCGATCTCTTCGGTAAAGTCCATCAGGCGGGCAAAATCGTCCTCCGTCTCGCCCGGGAACCCCACGATGAACGTGGTCCGCAGGCAAAAGCCCATATCCCTGGCTTTTTTAAGCATCTCCCGCGTGTGGGCCATCGTCCCCCGCCGGTTCATTTTTTTAAGCAGCGGCTCCGAGGCGTGCTGCAGCGGCAGGTCCAGGTAGCGGCAGAAGATGTCGTTCCCCGCCATCGTTTGGAGCACCTGTTCGTTCGTCTCGTCCGGGTACATATAAAGCACGCGCAGCCACTGAAGCCCCTCCGTCTGAACGGCTTCTTTCAGCAGCCCGTCCAGCGAAAGCCCGATGTCCGACCCGTACCGGGTCGTATCCTGCGCGATGAGGATCTGCTCTTTCGCCCCCTTTTGGGCCAGCTCCCGCATCTCGTCCAGTATGGCTTTTTTGGGCCTCGACCGGTACCCTCCGCGGATCAGCGGGATGGCGCAGTAGGTGCAGCGGTTGTCACACCCGTCGCCGATCTTCACATACGCCGAATAGGGCGGGGTGGTCAGCACCCGCCCGCATTCAAGGAAGCCCTTCTGCCGGCCCGTTTCGCTGGGCCGCTCTCCGTCAAGCGCCTTTTTCACCAGTTCGGCCACGCGCCCGGTCTGTTCCACGCCCAGCAGACAGTCGATCTCCGGTATATCCCGCATCAGGTCGTCAGCGTAGCGCTGCGCCAGGCACCCCGCCACGCACAGCACCCGGCACCGCCCGGTCTGCTTGTATTTCGCCATTTCGAAAATGGTATCGATGGATTCCTCCTTGGCGGATTCTATGAACCCGCAGGTGTTCACCAGCAGCACCTCCGCCTCCCCCGGGAACTGCGTCAGCTCGAACCCGTCCCCCAGCAGGCGGTTGAGCATCTGCTCAGTATCCACCCGGTTCTTGACGCACCCCAGCGAGATAACCCCAACCTTCATCGTTCCGGCCCTTGCCTCCTTCAGTCCATAAAAAGACAACATATTTTATCACACAAGCAAGGGGTGTGACAAGTAGAAAAATTGGCCCTCGCGTGAACATAAAAGCAGCGAAAAATGCCCCCGCGTGAGCCGCGTGACAAGGCATATCCGAGACACGGTATTTGCGGGAAGGAACGGGGCGAAACAAACGGAATGCCCTGCCGACATTTTTCCGGCAGGGCCCGCCATGGGTTTCATTGTACCGTTTTCATATGTCGGCCGGACCGAGGTCGTCAGACATGGTGACAAACGGGACTGAAGCGGATATAAGGCTGGAGGAATGACGTTCGGCCTTGAATCGTCCGACCGGCCGCTTTTTTCCGGAATTACCGGCGTGTTACCGTCACATTGCAGCCGTAGAATGCGTCAGGATCTAATGAAGCGCTGCGTGGAATAGACACGGTACCCGTAAAACCAATGCAGCCCGAGAAAGCCCTATAACTAATACTCTTCACGCTGTCCGGGATGATCAGGTTTCCCGTGAAACCGCTGCAGTAAGCGAAAGCAAATTCCTCTATGCCTATAACGCTGTCCGGGATGATCAGGTTCCCGGTAAAGCCGCTACAGCCCTTGAAAGCATTGTATCCTATGCCCCTCACTCCTTCCGGGATGACCAGGCTTCCGGTAAAGCCGCAACCACCGAAAGTACTAAACTCAATTTCTGTCACATTGTCCGAGATGATTAAGCTCCCGGTAAAGCCACTGCAGCTATTAAAAGCACCACCCCCTATGTTCGTCACGCTGTCCGGGATAATCAGGCTGCCGGTAAAACCGCTGCAGCCACCAAAGGCATACGCACCTATTCTCTTCACACCGTCCGGGATGATCAGGCTGCCCGTTATGCCGCTGCAGTCCTCAAAAGCAAACGCACCTATGCTAGTCACGCTGTCCGGAATGATCAGGTTGCCCGTTATGCCGCTGCAATACCGGAAAGCATTGTCTCCTATGCTTGTTACCTGTTTGCCATCGATTGCTTCGGGAATAACGATATTCAATGCCTCTTCCGGCCCGATATATTTGTCTATACGGATCGTTCCGTCGCTCATTTTGGACCATTCGAAATACTTATCCACCATCAACAAGCCTGTGCAGCCTTCAAAAGCATGCTCCCCTATAGTCGTCACGCTGGCAGGAATGGACAAGTTGCCCGTAAAACCGCTACAGTTATAGAAAGCATAATCTTCTATGCTCGTCACGCTGTCGGGAATGGTAAGGCTACCAGTAAATCCGTTGCAACCGGAGAATGCTCCGTCGTAATAAGTATTTCCGCCTCCAATGGTTTCTACGCCATTTGAAATAGTCAGGCTCCCGGAAAAGCCGCTACAGCCAGAGAAAGCGCCCTTGCCTATACTCTTTACGCTGCTCGGGATGGGCAGGTTCCCGGTAAAACCGATGCAGTTATAGAAAGCATAATTTCCAATGCTCGTCACACTGTCTGGAATGGTCAGGCTTCCGGTAAAACCGCTGCAACCTGAGAATGCTCCCTCATAAGTAAAATAATAACCACCGATGCTTTCTACGCCATTTGAAATAGTCAGATTCCCGGTAAAGCCGCTGCAGCCGGAGAATGCTCCAGCTCCTATGTTTTTAACGTTACTCGGAATGGTCAGGCTCCCGCTAAATCCGCTGCAGCCTTTGAAAGCATTCCATCCGATGCTCGTCACGCTGTCCGGGATGCTCAGGCTCCCGCTAAATCCGCTGCAGCCGGAGAATGCTCCGAAGTCGTACTCAGCCCAATCTCCATCGCTTATAATTTCAACGCCGTTTGAAATAGTCAGGTTCCCGTTAAAGCTGCTGCAGTTATAGAAAGCACCATCTTTTATGCTCTTTACGCTGCCAGGAATCGTCAGGCTCCCGGTAAAGCCGCTGCAGTTATAGAAAGCATTATATCCTATGCTCGTTACGTTGTTTCCGATTGTCAGGCTTCCGGTAAAGCCGCTGCAGCCAGAGAAAGCATAATCTCCTATTCTTGTCATGCTGTCCGGAATAGTCAGGCTCCCGGTAAAGCCATTGCATCCGGAGAATGCTCCATACTCGTCTCCAATAGCGTATTGACCTTGAACAAACTCATATAAACCGTCGATTATTTCAACGCCATTAGAAATAGTCAGGCTCCCGGTAAAGCCGCTGCAGTTACGGAAAGCTCCCGCCCCTATGTACTTTACGCTGCCCGGAATAGTCAGGCTTCCGATAAAGCCGCTGCAATTATAAAAAGCCCACGTTCCTATGCTCGTCACGCTGTCAGGGATGATCAACCTTCCGGTCAATTTGCTGCAATTTTTGAAAGCCTCATTGCCTATGCTGGTTACCGGTTTATCGTCGATTTCTTTGGGGATCACGATATTGTTAGCATCTTCCGGCCCGATGTATTGATCTATGCGGATCGTTCCATCGCTCATTTCGGACCATTCGAAATTCGTTTCCGCCATCGGTATCAACAAACCTGTGCAACCTTCAAAAGCATGCTCTCCGATGGTCGTCACGCTGTCAGGAATGGACAAGTTGCCCGTAAAACCGCTGCAGTTATAAAAAGCATAATTTCCTATGCTCGTTACGCCGTCAGGGATAATCAGGCTCCCGGCAAAACCGCTGCAGCTATAGAAAGCAGAATTCCCTATGCTCGTCACGCCATCGGGAATGTTCAGGCTCCCGGTAAAGCCGCTGCAGCTATAGAAAGCAGAATTCCCTATGCTCGTCACGCCATCGGGAATGTTCAGGCTCCCGGTAAAGCCGCTGCAGAAAGAGAAAGCAGAATCCCCTATGCTCGTCACGCCGTTCCCAATGGTCAGCCCGCCGGTAAACCCGCTGCAGTAAGAGAAAGCGCCCCTTCCGATGCTCGTCACGCTATCAGGGATGCCCAGGCTACCGTTAAACCCGCAGCAGTTATGGAAAGCACCTTCTCCTATGCTTGTCACGCCATTACCGATGGTCAGGCTACCGTTAAACCCACTGCAGTCTTCGAAAGCCCACTCTCCTATGCTCGTCACGCTGTCAGGGATGATCAAGCTCCCAGTAAAGCCGTTGCACCAAGAAAATGCACTCCTTCCGATGCTCGTCACGCTGTCGGGGATGATCAGGTTCCCGGTGAAGCCGCTGCAGAAACAGAAAGCATTATCTCCTATACTCTTCACGCTGCCCGGAATAGTCAGGCTCCCAGAAAAACCAAAGCAGTCAAAGAAAGCATCATCTCCTATACTCTTCACACTGTTGGGGATAATTAACTTTCCGGTCAGTTTGCTGCAATTTTTGAAAGCTCCATTGCCTATACTGGTTACCTGTTTATCGTCGATTTCTTTGGGGATCATGATATTCCGTGCGTCTTCCGGCCCGATGTACTTATCTATACGGACCGTTCCATCGCTCTGAATGGACCATTCGTAATTGGACGTTGCCTGGATGTCTTCTGATCCCAATTCCACCCGCACCGCGTTGCTGTACCAGGTGCCGTTGTCGTCGGTAACACGCAGGCGGTACCAGCAATTGGCCAGCGTTTCGGAGGCGGTCAGCTTCATGTGCGGCGTCGCGGCGCCGCTCTGCGAGGAGTTTTTCCATCCGGTCTGCCCGTCCGCGCTCTTCTGCCACCGGTACTGCGCCTCACCCGCCGAGCCGATAACCTCGGCGTCGAAATGCACCTCACGGCCCGGCATGGCCGTCACATAGTCCGCCGCAGCCACAATCACCGGCGGCTCCATCCAGGTCACCTTTACTGTGTTGCTGTAATACGTCCCGTTCTCGTCGGTCACCGCGCACCGGTAATACTGGTCGATCAGGCTTTGCTTGCCCGTGATGGTCATCTTTTCGGTTTTGTTGCCGGACTGGGCGGAGTTGGTCCACCCGCTTTCCCCGTCCGCGCTCTTCTGCCACTGATAGGTGACGGTTCCGCTCATTCCGTATGCGCTGGCTGTATAAAATACCTTGGTTCCCTCGCTCGCCGTAGCCTGGCTCACCTGCGCGATAACGGCCGTCTCGTCAGACAGCGCGATGGAAGCCGCGGCGCTGTACGCCGTTCCCACCTCGTTCGATACCTTGCAGCGGTACGTATAGGCAGCGTAGGCCGCCGCCACGGTGAAGGTCAGCGTGTCGGTGGTATTGCCCTTCCAGAAGGAACCGTTGGAAAGGTTTTTCCAGGTCTTCCCGTCGGCGGAATACTGCCACTGATAATCCGCGCCCCCCGCTGCCGTGACCGAGAAGGTGGCCTTCATGCCGACATGCACCGTCTGATCCTCCGGCTGCGCGGTGATGACGGGCGGCGTCACCATGTTCAGCGTCACAACGTCGCTGTACATGGTATTGCTGCCAACGATCACCCGCAGGCGGAACTTGTACCCCGCGTACTTGAGCGCCGCGGTGAAGGTAAGGGTATCTGCCTTGTTGCCCTTCCAGAAGCTGCCGTTGGTCAGGTTGCCCCAGGTCGCCCCTTCGTCCTTGCTGTACTGCCACTGAAGCGCCGCGCTTTCCGCGCTCACGGCGGCGGAGAAGGTGACGGCTTCGCCGGCTTTCGCGTCAAAGTCTTCCGGCTGCCTGGTGATAACGGAGCCGATGACCAGCCTGCCTCCGGCGCTCACGACGGATTCCGTCGCGCCGGTCACCTTGCAGCGGAACAGGTACTGGTCATAGCGGCTGGCGGCGACGAAGGTCAGCGTGTCCGTCTTGTTGCCCCGCCAGTAGGTGCCGTTTTTAAGGTTCCCCCAGGTGTTTCCGCCGTCCTTGCTGTACTGCCACTGGTAAGAAAGCGCGCTGTTGGCCACCACCTTGAAGGTAGCATCCGCGTCCAGCGTCACGTGCGCATCGGCGGGCTGGGTGGCGATGCCGAATGGCACCACCGTGCCGTAGGAATACGTGACGGCCCTGGAGAAAACGGTCTCCCCGTCCACGTCCGTCATCCTGCAGCGGAACTGCATGCCGTCATAGGCGTGGGCGGAGGCAAAGCTCAGCTTCTTGGATTTGTTGCCGATCCAGTATTTGCCGTTCGTCAGGTCCTTCCAGGTGCTTCCGTCCTTGCTGTACTGCCACTGGAAGGCCTTCACGCCGTTGGCGCTGACGGCGAACACGACGTCGTCGCCTTCATTGGCGACCACCCAGTCGGACGGCTGCAGCACGATCTCCACCGCCGCGCCGTACAGCGCAACGGGATCGGGACCTTCAGGATCCTCCAGGCTTTCGTCCGTACCGTCCGGGGCATCCGCCAGTTCGGCGGCGGGCGCTCCTTCTATCACCTCATCCGGGTCAGCCGGAGCGTCCGCAAAGGGATTCTCGCCGGTCTCTTCGGCCGGCTCTTCTGCGGGTTCCTCAGCGGGTTCTTCGGCGGGCTCTTCGGCAGGTTCTTCCGCAGGTTCCTCGGCGGGCTCTTCAGCGGGCGCCTCAGTGGGCTCGGTCGTCGGAGCCTCAGTGGGCACCGGGTTCGGCACCCTGGTGGGAGCGGGGGTAGGATCGGCCTTCACCGTGTCCACCTTGCCCGTGCCCATGAACTTGACAGACATCAGGCTTTCGCCGTACCTGGCGGAATAGACGGCCTGATTGGTCAGGGACGCGCGGTAGGCTTCCGCTTCGCTGTCTTTGAGCAGCTTAAGCGAGCTTTCGTCCATGTAGCCTTCGGCCAGCGCGCCGTCCAGGGCGAAGAGGATATGGCAGGCATAGCCTTCCTGGTCGATCACCAGCACGACGGCATTGGCTGGCATCAGGCCGACGGGACTGCGCATGGCCTTATCGGTATAAAGCGGGGCCACGCCGGTGACCTTGGCCAGGCCCACCGTCTGCGCGGCAGGAGCGGCAGGGGCCGCCGGCGCTTCAGCGGCCGGAGCTTCGGTCGCCTCGGCGGGAGCAGCCGGTTCAGCCGGCGCTTCCGTCGCGGCGGGCGCCTGGGTCGGCGCCTCGGTGGGCACGGGCGTTGGCGCCCCGGTCGGGGCCGGGGCGGTATCCCGCACGACGTACACCCGCCCGTCCGGCCCGACCGTGAAGGTCGGTACGGCCGCCGAAGCCGGAGCCATCACGGCGCTCAGCAGCATCGTCAGCGTCAGTGCAAAGCTCAGTATCTTCTTCATGAAAAGCCCTCCTCGCGGTGAAACCCCATGTTCTTGCCCGTCTGTACGTCCTATCGGCCGTCAGGCCCTGATCTGTCCTCATAATTCCGATATTATTGTACCCTTTTTTCCCTGATTTATCAAGACCCGTATAACAACCGATCCGTCAACTCCTCTTCCCACAGCCAAAGCCCCGGAGCGCCTTGCGGCGCCCCGGGGCTTTGCTCGTCCGGGAAGGGCTTTCGCCCTTCCCGGGTTGATGCTTTGTTATCAGTATTCCAGCGTGAGCGCGTAGGAACGTACGCTGCTCGACAGCGCGGTCTCACCCGCGTCGTTGTAGGCGGCGACCCAGACATAGTATCCGGTCAGCTCTTCCAGGTTGAAGATGGTCAGACTGGTGGAGTTCTTGTCTACCATGGCGTAGGCTTCGGCCGTGGCGGCGTTGGCGCTCTTGCTGTAGTAGATCTTGTAGCCGTCCACCGTGCCGGAAGCGGACTTCTTCCAGGTGACCACGATCTTGTCGTACGCGATGGCGTTGGCCGTCACGCTGGTGGGCGCGGCGGGGAGGGTCACCACAGGCGTCGGGTTCAGCACGTCCGCGTACGCGCGGTTCGCGGTGGTCATGCTGCACTCGCCGACCTCGTTGACCGCCACCACCCAGAAGTAGTAGCCCAGGTCCTTGTTCAGGCCCACCACGTTGATGTTGCGGACGATAGAGGTGCAGGTAGCGTACAGCTTCGCGCCGGACGGAGACGGGGATACACCGTAGTACACGCTGTAGCCGGTCACGTCGGTGGAGGGGCTGCGCTTCCAGGACACCTTCACCGTGGTATCGCCGGTGCGGTTGGCGGAAACAGCTTCAGGCGGAGCGGGCAGATCGCCGTCCACGATCGGCACGATGGGATAGGCCGGATCGCCGGTGGTCATGACGATGGCGCGGACGCTGTTGGTCAGCAGGCTCATGCCGCCTTCGCCGTAGGCCGCCACCCAGATGTAATAGGTGGTGCCGGGCTCCAGGCCGGCCAGCGTCACGGTGTTGGTGTCGGCGCCGGTGGTGGCGTAGAGCTTGGCGTTGGAGGCCAGGCTGCCGGTGGAATAGTACACCAGGTAGCCCATCACGGTGCTGGAGTAGGACTTGGTCCAGGTCACCTTGACGCTGTAGTCGCTCAGCACGGTCGCCTTGACGTTGCTGGGCGCTTCGGGCGCGATCAGGTCGGTATCGGCGAACATGGTCTTGCCGGTAGCCAGCACGTGGCTGGTGAGGGCGCTCTCGCCGGCGCTGTTATACGCGCTGACCCAGACGTAGTAGTTGGTGTTGGGGTTGAGGCCGATGATGGTGACTTTCTTGACCGTCGGGTCGACGATCGCGAACTGCGTGGCGGTCGCCGGGTTGTTGACGGTGTTGTAGTAGATCTTGTAGCCCAGCAGCTCGTCGCAGACCACCTTGGTCCAGGTGACGGTCAGCGTGCTCATGGACGCGCCGATGATATTGACGCCGTCCGGCTGGTCAGGCATTACGACGCTGACATGCAGCGTGGCAAAGTCGCTGTAGGTAGTGCCGGCGCTGTTCTTCAGCATGCAGCGGAACCGGTAGCCGTCCATGTACTTGGCGGCGGTGAAGGTAAGCGTCGGGGTGTTGAAGCCGTTCCAGATGCCGGTATTGTTAAGCGTCACCCACTTGGTGCCGTTGTGATACTGCCAGGTGTAGGTGTCGGCGTTCGGGGAAGCGACCTGCATGGTCACCAGCGCGCCCACGGACACGTTGCGGGACACGGGCTGCTGGGTCACGGTCGGCATGCCGACCACCGTCAGCTGCGCGGCTTTGGACACGTCCTGCCCTGCGGAGTTGGTGACTACGCAGCGGAAGTAGTAGTGGTTGTACTTGGTAGCGGCGGTGAAGGCCAGGGTGCTGGCGTGGTTGCCCACCCAGAACGAACCGTTGGTCAGGTTGGCCCAGGTGCTGCCGTCGGTGCTCCACTGCCACTGATAGCTTTCGGCTCCCTGCGCGGAAATGCTGAACACGGCCTTATCGCCCACATTGACGGTCACGTCGGAGGGATCCGTCATGATCTTCGGAGCGGACAGGATGGACAGCGTCGCGTAGGTGCTGTACAGGGAACTGACCGAGTTGGACACCAGCACGCGGTACTTATAGGCCGCGTCCACAGCCTGCACATTGGTGATGGTCAGGGTCTTCGAGGTGGCGCCGGGGATCGTCTGCCAGTTTTCGGTGCTCATAGGAGCGCGCTCCCACTGATAGGAGGTCGCGTTGGCGGCGGATACGGTAAAGGTAGCCGTCTTGCCCAGGCCGACGGCCTGATCCTGCGGGTGCTTGGTGATCTCGACGCCCAGGATAACGGTCAGCTTGCCGGCCTTGCTGGGGGTCGTGCCGCCGTCGTTGATGGCCAGGCAGCGGAACATATAGCCGTCATACTTGTTAGCGGCCGTGAAGGTCATCGTTTTGGTCTTGTTGCCGACCCAGAAGGAACCGTTGGTCAGGTTGCTCCAGGTCGCGCCGCCGTCTTTGCTGTACTGCCACTGATACTTGACAGCGCCGGACGCGGTGATGGAGAAGGTCGCGGGCTTGCCGGACTGCGCGGTCACGTTGTTGGCGCCGGAAAGGATGGTCGGCGCCTGACGGACGATGACGGTCGCCGCGTCGCTGTTAACGCTCGTGCCGATGGCGTTGGTCACCACGCAGCGGTACTGCATGCCGTCGGTCTTGCGGGCGACAAAGGTCAGCGTGTCGCTGCTCTTGCAGCCGTTCCAGAAGCCCTCGTTGATCAGGTTGCTCCAGGTCGCGCCGTTGTCCTTGCTGTACTGCCACTGGTATTTGGCCACATTGGAAGCGGTCACCTTGATGACCACCGTATCGCCCACGTTGACCGTCTGGGTCGCGGGGGAGATGCCGGTGACTTCGGGAGCCTGCGCTTCCTTGATGGTCAGCTTCGCCCAGTTGGAATCGGTGGAGCCGGAAGCGTTGGAAACGGTGCACATGAATTCGTAGCCTTCATAGGCCGCCTGCGCCACCACCTGCAGGATGGGGGTCGAAGCGCCGGAGAAGGCGGCGCCATCAGCCACGGCGGTGGCAGACGCGGAGGAGTTGGCGCGCATGAACCACTTGTAGGTGAGCGTTCCCTCGCCGTCCGCAGCCACCTGGAAGTAGGTGTTGGCGTTCAGGGACGCCGTCACGCTCTTGGGCTGCATGGTGATCACCGGCGCCTTGATGATGGTCAGGTGCGCGGGATTGGAAGGAAGCGTCTTGCCGCTGCCGGACACCAGGCAGCGCAGCCAGATGTTGTCCTGGGCATCGGTGGGGGTGAAGGTCAGCTTGTCGGTATTCTTGCCGCTCCAGAAGGTGCCGTTTTTCAGGTCGCTCCAGGGGCCGGTGGCAGTCTTTCCGTACTGCCAGACAAAACTGGTGGCGTTCTGCGCGACGACTACCATGGTCACCGGGGTGCCGGGGGCCACGTTGGCGTCCGCCGGGTTGGCCAGGATGGCCGGGTCGGCCTCCGCCAGCTCCGCGGGAGCGGGCTCTTCAGCAGCCGGCTCTTCAGCAGCCGGTTCTTCGGCAGCCGGTTCTTCGGCGGGCTCTTCAGCAGCCGGTTCTTCCGCGGCCGGTTCCTCAGCGGGTTCTTCAGCAGCCGGTTCCTCAGCGGCCGGTTCCTCAGCGGGTTCTTCAGCAGCCGGTTCTTCGGCAGCCGGTTCTTCGGCGGGCTCTTCAGCGGCCGGTTCCTCGGCGGCGGGTTCCTCAGCGGGTTCTTCAGCAGCCGGTTCTTCCGCGGCCGGTTCCTCAGCGGGTTCTTCAGCAGCCGGTTCCTCAGCGGGTTCTTCAGCAGCCGGTTCTTCCGCGGCCGGTTCCTCGGCGGCCGGTTCCTCAACGGGTTCTTCCGCCGGGATCTCCAGGGCCTGACGGCCTACGCGCAGGGTGATCGTGCGGCTGTAAGCGGTGCCGGCCTTGTTGGCGGCCGCCAGACGGAACTGCATGCCGTTCATGGCCGTGGTGGCCACGAACGCCAGCATTTCGGACTGGGCGCCCATGAAGGTCTTGTCGACGTTGACCCACTTGCTGCCCTGGCGCTGTTGCCACTGATAGCTGACAGCGCCCTTGACCCGGGCCTGCAGCACGGTGAACTCGCCGGGGTCGGCGTGCACGTCCTTGGGTTCCTGCACGAATTCGGGCAGGCCGCCGGCGGGCTTTTCAGCGGCCGGCGCTTCCTGTGCGGGGGCTTCCCCGGCAGGGGCCTCTTCGGCAGGCGTTTCAGCCGGGACTTCCGTCGTCGCCGCAGGAGTACGGCCGAAAATCATGTCGAGCACTTCCTGCGGGATGCCGTTCCCTTCCGCCAAACCGGAGGTAACACAGCCCAGCACCAGGCTCAGTGCCAGGAGCCATGCGAACAAACGTTGTCTGGTCATGTTTTATCCTTCCTTTCTATGGGGATAATCCTACGGTCCTATGATAGCATCTTCCTCCCCTCATGACAATGAAGATTCTATTAAAAAAAGCCAAACTTTTGCTTCTTACGCCTGCGAAAAACGCTTTCATTTTCGTAATAATTGGGCCGCGCTTTGCCGCTTTTATCCCCCGCATACCCTGAAAACCCGCCATTTTGGCCCTGTTACAATGATTGCGTATTTGTGACCGTCCTGTGTCCTTACATACGTTTCCAGGGTCGCCCCGCTGCGCCCGGCCGGTCCATCAAGGCCCAGCTTCCGGGCGCTGTCCCTGAGCGGCCGGTCCATGGCGGGCAATGCCCGGTCAGTCCCTGACGGGGCCGGCCTGCATGCCGGGCCTTTGGATCCGGTATCTTTCGCTGTATGGTCTTTGCCTTCTTAGACCATCCTTCATTTTTCCAAAGGCTTCCCCTCGGAGGGGGTGAGCAGCTGAGAACAGGCTGCCGCCCTGTTTTCCGGGATGCGCCACGCGCAAAAAGGCTTGCTTTATGGAAATACACTCTTCCTGTTGTAAGGTTTTCACAGCAGATGTTTTTTACAAAAAAACGGGGCTTTTTTCCGCCTCCTCAGTGGTCAAAAGCTCCGTTTTTTTGTGGGGGCTTGTGCAGCAGCACCTTTTTTTCTGGGGCTTAATGCACCGGTTTCTTATTTCTCGAAACACCTTTTCAGCCGCCCCTCAAAGCCTTTTCCGTAACGGGTTTCACTCAATCCTGTATAGTTTCCTGAGTCCGCATTTCTCACATCTGTTTTTATATAAAAAATGCGGGATCGGGCGATCACCGGCACCAGAACGGTCGGCTCTTACGTATACACAAATGCCGGGAGCATAATAACTCCGGCAGAAAGGAAGAAAAAAGAATGAGCAAGATCATGGAATCAGATATGGATCATGAGGATACAGTCCTGAACACAGCTTTGGAAGACATGCAGTACGCCGACGGCGGCGATATGACCTGGGACGATGTGCAGAAGCAGTATGAATGGTACATGAACACGGTCACAAGCGCCTACAAGTCGGGAATAAAGTTCAGAGATTTCATAGAAACCGTAGAACCGGGCTTGCGGGACACTCCCGAAAAAGTATACAATTTCCGGATCATCTGGATCGCTCTGGAAACCGCCGATCGGGCAAAATAAGCTGACCGGGGCTGCCGCAGGACCCGGACCAAAAACAGAGCTTTCGGCCGCCGGCGAGGCGGAAGGAAGCTCTGTTTTCTGACCTGCCTTTCATGAAAGCCCTACTGTAAATCATATTTGTCACCCCAAATAGCCAGAAACAGCTCATTTCCTGGGCATTTTGATGCTTTGCAGGCATTGAAAAGGGAGCTGCTGCATTTTCTTAGTGCAACAGCCCCTTCCGGGCTCTCCTCATCCAGGGCCGGCAGGCCCTGGCGTCTGTCAGGCGCGGTTATTGTTTGATATTTTTTTCACTTTCTTCGCGCCTGACTGATGAGGTGGTCTTCGTATCTTCACTGCCTTTCCCCGCCCAGGCATATTTGGCGGGTGCTCAGCCAAGTAACCCAGGGCCTGCCGGCCCGTTCGTCGGTGAAAACGGTCCACTGGACCGTTTTCCGGGCCCTCCTCACCCACCGACCGTTTTCCGCAACACCGCCCATG
>CADAQF010000010.1 GCA_902790015.1 uncultured Eubacteriales bacterium
CAAGATCTCCGTGGGCGACAAGATGTCCGGCCGTCACGGCAACAAGGGCGTCGTTTCCCGCATCCTGCGCGAAGAGGACATGCCCTTCCTGCCCGACGGCACGCCGCTGGACATCGTGCTGAACCCCCTGGGCGTGCCTTCCCGCATGAACCTGGGCCAGGTGCTGGAGGTCCATCTGGGCCGCGCCGCCAGGGAGCTGGGCATGCACGTGGCGACCCCCGTCTTTGACGGCGCCAAGAAGGAAGAAATCGACGAGCTGATGCTCAAGGCCGGGCTTAACCCCGACGGAAAGACCGTCCTGTACGACGGCCGCACCGGCGAGCAGTTTGAAAACCGCGTCACGGTGGGCGTGATGTACTTCCTTAAGCTCCACCATCTGGTGGACGACAAGATGCACGCCCGCTCCACCGGCCCCTATTCCCTGGTGACCCAGCAGCCCCTGGGCGGCAAGGCCCAGTTCGGCGGCCAGCGCTTC
Organism: uncultured Eubacteriales bacterium; assembly: GCA_902790015.1. Lineage (GTDB taxonomy): Bacteria > Bacillota > Clostridia > Christensenellales > Aristaeellaceae > UBA4246. The sequence continues at coordinate 476 of CADAQF010000010.1, forward strand.
GGCGAAATGGAAGTCTGGGCGCTGGAGGCTTACGGCGCCGCCAATACCCTGCAGGAGATCCTGACCGTCAAGTCCGACGACGTCGTGGGCCGCGTCAAGACCTACGAGGCCATCGTCAAGGGTCAGAACATCCCCATGCCCGGCGTGCCTGAAAGCTTCAAGGTGCTGATCAAGGAGCTGGAATCCCTGGCGCTGAACATCCGCGTGCTGGACAGGGACAAGAACGAAATCATCATCAAGGAACTGGACGACGAGGACGAAGAGGAACTGCCGCTCGATGTCACCGCCATCGCCGAAGGCGAGGACGAAAGCATCGCGGCTTCCATGGGCGCCGACGAGCCCGGCCAGGAAGAGGATATGGACCTGGACGACTTCGACGTGGACGAGGCGCTGGACGACATCAACCTGGACGACATGGACGAGGATCTCGGCTTTGACGATGACCATGACGACCTGTGACCTGCCTTGAAGGGGTGTAAAGCGCATGTTTGAGCTCAACAATCTGGATGCCATCCAAATCGGCATGGCATCCCCTGAAAAAATACTGGAATGGTCCTACGGCGAGGTCACCAAGCCGGAAACCATCAACTACCGTACCCTGAAGCCTGAAAGGGACGGCCTGTTCTGCGAACGCATTTTCGGGCCCACCAAGGACTGGGAGTGCAACTGCGGCAAGTACAAGCGCGTCAAGTACCGCGGCAAGGAAAAGGTGTGCGACAAGTGCGGCGTGGAGATCACCCGCGCCAAGGTCCGCCGTGAAAGGATGGGCCATATCACTCTGGCCGCTCCGGTCAGCCACATCTGGTATTTCCGGGGCATCCCGAGCCGTATGGGCATGATACTGGACATTTCCCCGCGCAATCTGGAAAAGGTGCTGTATTTTGCCAGCTACATCGTGCTGGACGCCGGCAACGGCATCAAGCTTCCCCCCACCACCGAGGGCGGGGCGGAACGCTCTGTCAACAAGCACGACCTGATGAGCGAGAATGACTACCGCTACCTGATGAGCCGCCCCGAGGAGGAGCGCCCGGGCTTCCGCGCCGGCATCGGCGCCGAGGCCGTCAAGGAAATGCTGCAGGAGCTGGACCTGGACGACCTTTCCGTCAAGCTCAAGAAGGAAATCGCCGACCTGGTCGAAAAGGACAAGGATAAGGACACCGAAGGCCAGAAGCGCGCCCACGCCATGAAGCGCCTGGAGGTCGTGGAGGCCTTCCGTCAGTCCAACAACAAGCCCGAGTGGATGGTCATGGACGTGATCCCGGTCATTCCCCCGGACCTGCGCCCCATGGTGCAGCTGGACGGCGGCCGTTTCGCCACCAGCGACCTGAATGACCTCTACCGCCGCGTCATCAACCGCAACAACCGCCTGAAGCGCATGCAAGAGCTGGGCACGCCGGACATCATCGTGCGCAACGAAAAGCGCATGCTGCAGGAGGCCGTGGACGCCCTGTTTGACAACGGCCGCCGCGGCCGCGCCGTGACCGGCCCGGGCAACCGCCCCTTAAAGAGCCTTTCCGACCTGCTTCGCGGCAAGCAGGGCCGCTTCCGCCAGAACCTGCTGGGCAAGCGCGTGGACTATTCCGGCCGTTCCGTTATCGTGGTCGGGCCGGAGCTTAAGCTGTATCAGTGCGGCCTGCCCAAGGAAATGGCGCTGGAGCTGTTCAAGCCCTTCGTCATGGAGCGCCTGGTGGAGGGCAAGATCGCCCACAACGTCAAGTCCGCCAAGCGCATGGTGGAAAAGGTCCGTCCTGAGGTGTGGGACATCCTGGAGGACGTCATCAAGGAGCACCCGGTGCTTTTGAACCGCGCTCCCACCCTGCACCGCCTGGGCATCCAGGCCTTTGAGCCGGTGCTGGTGGAAGGCAAGGCCATGAAGCTTCACCCGCTGGCCTGCACCGCCTTCAACGCCGACTTTGACGGCGACCAGATGGCCGTTCACGTTCCCCTGTCCGAGGAGGCGCAGGCCGAAGCCCGCTTCCTCATGCTGGCGGCCAACAACATCATGAAGCCGCAGGACGGCATGCCCGTGATCAGCCCTACGCAGGACATGGTCATCGGCTGCTACTACCTGACTATCGTCCGCGAGGACGCCAAGGGCGCCGGCCGCGTGTTCGCCAACGAGGCCGAGGCCAAGATGGCCTACGACTGCAAGCAGATCGCCCTGCAGGCGCCTATCAAAGTCCGCCTGGAGCGCACGTTTGAAGGCGTCACTGAGCGCCGCCTGGTCGACACCACCCTGGGCCGTCTCATCTTCAACTCCGTCATCCCGCAGGACCTGGGCTTTGTACCCCGCAACTCGATGGACGACATGTTCCGCCTGGAGCTGGATCATCCCATCGTCAAGAAGGACCTTTCCGCCATCGTCGAGCGTTCCTTCCACACCCACGGCGAAAGCAAGACCGCGCAGGTGCTGGACGCCATGAAGGCGCTGGGCTACAAGTATTCCACCATCGGCGCGCTGACCGTGTCCGTGGCGGACGTTATACTGCCCGAAACCCGCGACGATCTTCTGGCCGAAGCCGACAAGAAGGTGGCCGAATACAACCGCGAATACCGCCGCGGCATGATCAGCGACGCGGAGCGTTACCGCAGCATCATCGAGCTGTGGAACAAGACCACCAGCGACATGAAGGACGAGGTCATGAAGGCCTTCCCCAAGTACAACCCCATCCGCATGATGACCGACTCCGGTGCCCGCGGAAGCGCCGGCCAGATCAACCAGATGGCCGGCATGCGCGGCCTGATGGTGTCCCCCTCCGGCGGCACGCTGGAGCTGCCTATCCGCTCCAACTTCCGCCTGGGCCTGTCCGTGCTGGACTACTTCATGTCTTCCCACGGCAGCCGCAAATCCCTGGCTGACACCGCGCTGCGTACCGCCGACTCGGGCTATCTGACCCGCCGTCTGGTGGACGTCGCGCAGGAGGTCATCGTCCGGGAGACGGACTGCTTTGAGGCCCGCAACATGCGGGTGCGCGGCATCAACGTCGAGGCCATCGGCGAGATCGAGGGCATCGACGAGCGCGTCCGCGGCCGCTTTGCGGCGGAGGATATCATCTCCCCCGTCAGCGGCGAGCTGCTGGTGCGCGTCAACGAGATGATCGACGAAAAGAAGGCCAAGCTGATCAAGGAAGCCGGGGTCACCCGCGCGGCCGTCCGCAGCGTGCTGACCTGCACCTGCCAAAACGGCGTCTGCGCCCGCTGCTACGGCATGAACATGGCCCACGGCGGCGTGGTGGACATCGGCGAGGCCGTCGGCATCGTGGCCGCGCAGGCCATCGGCGAGCCCGGCACGCAGCTGACCCTGCGTACCTTCCACACCGGCGGCGTGGCCAGCGCGGACGACATCACCCAGGGTCTTCCCCGCGTCGAGGAACTGTTTGAGGCCCGCAAGCCCAAGCGCACCGCCATCCTTGCCGATATTTCCGGCAAGGTCAGCATCGTGGAAAGCAAGAAAAAGCGCGAAATCGTCATCACCGGTGAGGACGATCCCAACAAGAAAAAGAACTATCCGCTCCATTACGGTGCCCGCCTCAAGGTGGAGGACGGCTCCGTGGTGAAGGCCGGCGACGAGCTGATCGAAGGCTCCGTGAACCCGCATGACCTGCTTCGCATCCTGGGTATCAAGGCCGTGCAGGATTACCTCCTGCGCGAGGTGCTGAGCGTCTACTATTCCCAGGGCGTACACATTGCCGACAAGCATATCGAGGTCATCGTCCGGCAGATGCTGCGCAAGGTCCGCGTGGAGGACAGCGCCGATACCGACCTGCTCCCCGGCAGCCTGGTGGATTATTTCACCTACGATACCGCCAACCAGAAGACCATCCGCGAGGGCGGCCGGCCGGCCAGCGGCCGCAGGGTGCTGCTGGGCATCACCAAGGCTTCTCTGGCGACCGAGAGCTTCCTGTCCGCCGCCTCCTTCCAGGAGACGACCCGCGTGCTGACCGAGGCCGCCATCAAGGGCAAGACCGACCCCCTGCTGGGCCTCAAGGAGAACGTCATCATCGGCAAGCTGATCCCCGCCGGCACGGGCCTCAACCGCTACAAGAACATCGAGCTTCGCGAAAGCTATTGATAAACCCGCAGACCCATCCAAGGGCCGCCTTCTTAAACGGAGGCGGCCCTTTATCATCGGCGCACAGCCTGATGATCAGGGAACCCTGCCGGCCCTTCGCGCGCCGCCGGGACAGAAATGCCCTGCGTTTTTATCCGACATTTTGAACTGTGCCAAAAATAGAGATTGACAGAATGGACGGAAGATGCTATAATTGCTTTTGTTGGAAGCACAAGGGCTTCATCCGCTGACCGCCGGATGTCCCGCCTCCGGCATCAATTGCACAGCTTCTTATGGAGAAGTCGCCTAGTCTGGTCGAGGGCGCACGACTGGAAATCGTGTAACCTGTAAAAGGGTTCAAGGGTTCGAATCCCTTCTTCTCCGCCACACAAGAAGGATCCCGAAAGGGGTCCTTTTTGTGTGGCATTTGATCAAAAGAAGAAGGGATTCGAACGGGCCGGGAGTGAATGACGCCCCAGTGGGGCGTCAGAGGCGCCCAGGGCCTTCCGGCCCGTTGTTCGGTAAAAACAGGCCACTGGCCTGTTTTTCGGGCCCTCACAACCCCTGCTTTTCCGCAGAAAAGGCGAATCCTTTCTTCTCCGGCAAACAGAAAGCATCCCATAAGGAGTTCTTTCCATGTCACATAAAGCATTTTTGCGTTTGTGATTGATTTTTCTTATTGTATGCTATATACTACTTTTGAATGATTAACGATGCTTTGATGCATCAGACAAAATTGAATCGGGGAGGAACGGGCGCTGCCCTGAGGCGGGACCTGAGCCCGGGCCGGTACGACAAAAAGGAGTGGCATTATGAAAAGATCGACAAAGAACATCCTGATTCTGCTTACGGCTGCGGCCATGCTGACAGCCATGATTCCTGCCGGGGTGTTTGCTGCCGATGATTACGGCATCTGGTTCTGCGGAAAGAAAGTGACAAGCAAAAACATGTCCGGCCCGGGCTGGTCTTTTGATCTTTCGAAATTTACTTTGAAACTGAACGGTTTTTCGTATTCAGGAGCTGATGTGGTATCTCACGCAGATGATGGTACAGATTACTACAGCGCGATATTCTGCTCAGGAGGGCCTCAGCTGACAATCTCCTTGTCCGGAAAGAACACGATCGCGCTGAAGGGAGTGCCTGACGATAATACGATCATCTACGCGCTGGCCAGCGGCGCGGATCTGACTTTTACCGGAAACGGAAGCCTTGATATAACGACTGATCCAATCAGCGGCAGCAACACCGGCATCTGGGCCAAAGGCAGTCTGACCATGAACGGCGGCACTGTACATGTCGCCACAGGCGGCGGGAAAAGCAGTGTTCCCGTCGACTGCGGCAGGGAACTCCGCATCAACAAAGGCAGCCTCCAGCTTGAGACAGGCCCTGCAGAATATCCCATTGCCCTCTGGTGCGACGGGAACATGACGATGACGGGAGGTTCCGTCAGCGCCGTCTGCGGGAACATCGAACAGTCCGGTCAGAAGGATGAAGACAACAGATACAGCTACGGCATCCGGATCAAGAACAGCCTGTTCATTGACGGCGGAGAGATTTATGCCAAAAGCGGGGATACCGGCACGTCAGGTGAACAGTTGAGCATGGGCCTCGTGGCGATGCAGGATATGATCATTAACGGCGGCGCCATCACCGCGGAAAGCGGAGTTTCAAATGCCCAGTCCGTAGGCTGCGCGTGCATGGGCAATTTCTTCATGAGCGCCGGGGAGCTGACAGCTGTGGGAAATGGAGTGAGCGGTATTTTCGCCTCGTCCTCAGGTACCCTCAAGATGCCCACCACCGTGAGGACCTTCGGCCTGCTTCTGAATTCCCGTCAGGCCATGGTGTCAATCGATGGCGGAACCGTCACCGCGAAGGCCGGCAATGCCCGCACAGCGCTTGGCATCAGCACCGCTCTACGTGCAAACAGCAGTATTTCAATCAACGGCGGTACTGTGACGGCAGAGACTGACGATATGGGCGACCAGAACATCGGCATGGATATTCAGGGATCGCTGTCCATCGGCAAGAACGTCAAAAAATTGGTCGCCAGCGGGACGAAAGCGGCCGTCTCCGGTACGCTCATATCTGGGATCAAGGGGGCAGGATATTCAGATATGGCCGGCAAGAAGGACAAAACCACTGTCGGGGGCGGCGCTCCGCTGCAGGACCCGACTTACAAAAAGCTCCAATTCCCGGAACCCAGATCCTTTTCTTTCTCGAAAGATAAATAACGTTTTTCAGGCAAATAAGACAGCCCCCTTCACCGGGCAGGATTTTCGTGGTCTGAAGGCGGCCGCTGCAGCGCTGCAATGCTGCGGCGGCCGCTGTTTATTAACGTCAGCTTTGCATTGTTTATGGCAAAAGAGGCGCACGGATGTTCACAGGTCAGACGAAACAGCGTCTTATAACCCAAAATGAATAATAGTTGCGAAGCCGTACATTATCAGATATAATGGCCATGGTGTTCCATGAACCATTAATCACATTAACAGAAGCAGAGAACGCTCCGGCGCATAGGCAGCCAGACCGGTCCGTTATCCTGCAAGGCCCGGACATGTGGCGGGAGTTATGCGGACAGCAATTTTTCATCGGCAGCAGTATTCCCCCTGAAAGGAGAATCAATCATGAATACCAAAGTACTGATCGAACTGATCGGTTACCTGGGTTCGGCCCTGGTGGTCGTTTCCATGCTGATGACCTCGGTGGTAAAGCTCAGGATAGTGAACACCGTGGGCAGCGCTATTTTCATGGGCTACGCGCTGGTGATCGGCTCCTATCCCACAGCGGTCATGAACTTCTTTCTGATCGCGATCAACGTCTGGCATCTGATCCGCCTGCTGCGGGATCACAAGGAATACGACCTGATCGAAACGCGGCTGGGGGACAGCTTTGTTTCCTATTTCCTTGAGAAGAATCTGCAGGACATCCGGACCTTTTTCCCGGATTTCAACCCGGAGGAGCTCAGCGGGGACGCGGTGTTTCTGATATGCTGCTCAGGCCAGCCGGCCAGCCTGTTTATCGGGAAATCAGCCGCTGCGGGCACGCTGGAGATCGCGCTGGATTACGCTGCGCCGGTCTATCGGGATACCTCCGCCGGCAGATATCTGTGCGGGCAGCTGAAAAAGCGGGGCTTTAAGACCCTGGTGTTCCGCGGCGACGCCCCCAGGCACATCCCCTATATGGAGAGTATCGGCTACCGCAGGAACGCGAAAGATGCCTATGTGCTGGACCTGACGAAGGCGGACTGAGGCGAAGATGAGCCCAATGTGGGAAACCTGTTTGCGATATCGCGAAAAATATGATATGCTTATCAGACGGAAAAAGGTTTCCCGGGCATCCGGGCCATATGGCGTCGGATCCAAGAAAAACCACTGTGTCGGAAAGGGGTAACGTTACCCATGAAACGGTTCAGGAATCTCGTGATCGGCGGCATCCAGACCAAGGTGTTCAACCTGATTCTGCTAACGGTCATCCTGCTCTCGGGGGCTATATGGTTCCTTTCCAATTATCAGGCCAATATACTGAAGGACCTGGCAGACGAGTCCAACCTGCGGCAGCAGGAGTCCATCCAGGCAATAACCGATTCCGTCATGGAGTCGGTCATAGACCAGTCCATGAGCCGCAGTACCCGGCTGGAAGCGGAGCTGGCGGATGATTTATTCGATGCGCTCCAGGCGCGGGTGCGGATGCTGGGCGAATATGCGGGCAAGCTGTTTGCGGACCCCTCCGCTTACCCCCGCCTGCCCTTCAAAGGACCTGACGCCGCCGAAAACGGAAAGATCGCCGCGCAGCTGATGCTGGCGGACGGGGTGGACGGAAACGATCCCTCCCTTGTGGACCGGCTGGGGCTGACGGCCAATATGTCGGATATGATGGTGTCCCTGTTCGGCGCTTCCGAGGAAACCAATTCCTGCTTTATCGCCCTGCCCGACGGCGCCTTCCTGGTGACGGACGACAGGAGCGCCGCCAAGTTTGACGAAACGGGCAGCCCCTTCAGCTATGACCCCCGCACCCGGCCCTGGTATCAGCAGGCGGTTGAAAAAGGAGAGCTGATCTTTACCGACGTGGAGGTGGACGCCTTTACCGGCGACATCGGCGTCGTATGCGCCATGCCGGTCTACGTGAACGGCAGACTGGCCGCGGTCGTGGGCTCCGACCTGTTTTTGACCTCCATGCGGGACGCGGTTCTGTCTTCCCAGGGAAACGGAAACTTCGTATGCGTCGTCAATCAGAACGGACATGTAGTGTTTTCCCCCAAGGAAGAGGGCATCTTCCGCGTGATTCCCGGCGCTCAGGCCGCTGACCTGCGGCAGACGGACAACGCCGCGCTGGCCGCGCTGGTCAGCGACGCGATGCTGGGACAGACGGACCTGAGGCTGCTGGACCTGCCGGAGGGACCGACCTACGTGACCGGCGCGCCTGTCAAAACCGTAGGCTGGGCGCTCCTCTCCCTGTGCAGCCAGGAGGCTGCCGCACAGCCCGCCGCCTTGCTGCGGCAAAGCAGCCAGCAGATTCAGGATGAAGCCGTTTCCACCTACACGGCCAGCTCGGGGCGCACCCGCATGACGGCCACTTTCCTGCTGCTGGGCGTGATGGCGCTGATGCTCGCGGCCGCGCTGATACTGGCCAAGCGGATCGTCGCCCCGCTGAACACCATCACCAAACGCATTTCGGAGCTCAAAGAGGGCAACCTCGAATTCAAGATGGAGGACGCATACCGCACCGGGGACGAAATCGAGGAACTGGCCGAATCCTTCGCCAATATCTCCCATAAAACGGTCCAGTATGTAGAGACCGTCAAAACGGTCACGGCGGAAAAGGAGCGCATCGGCACCGAGTTGTCCCTGGCCACACAGATACAGGCGGCCATGCTGCCGCATATCTTCCCGCCCTTCCCCGGACGGACGGAGTTTGATATCTACGCCAGCATGGACCCGGCCAAGGAAGTCGGCGGCGACTTTTTCGATTATTTCCTGATCGACGACGACCATCTGTGCATGGTGGTGGCCGATGTCAGCGGCAAAGGCGTGCCGGGCGCGCTGTTTATGATGGCTTCCAAGATCATCATCCAGAGCAACGCCATGAAGGAGACCTCTCCCGCGGAAATACTGCGATTGACCAACGAGACCATCTGCTCCAACAACGAAGCCGAAATGTTTGTGACCGTCTGGCTGGGCATCCTGGAAATATCTACCGGCAGGCTGACAGCGGCCAACGCGGGCCACGAATATCCGGTGATCAAGCAGCCCGGCAAGCCCTACGAGCTGTATAAGGACAAACACGGCTTTGTTATCGGCGGCATGCCCGGGGTGCGCTATAAGGACTATACCCTGGAGCTGCAGCCTGGCGCCCGCCTGTTTGCCTATACCGACGGCGCAGCGGAGGCGACCAACGCCAACAACGAGATGTTCGGTACCAAACGCATCGTAAATACCCTTAATGAGGTAGCGGAAGCGGAACCCAAGGAGGTGCTGGAACACGTCAGCGAAGCGGTGGAACACTTCGTCCAAAGTGCCCCGCAGTTTGACGACCTGACGATGCTCTGCGTGGAGTACAGGGGAAAAAAGCAGCCGTCCTGACGGTTCACCCGCAAAACGGCTCAGATTGAACAGGGGGCTGCCGCGCTTTTCGGCACGGCAGCCCTCTCATATATCAGCATATGGCATTGTGGTGCTTTAGCCCCACCGCGGCGGTTCAGCCCAGATGGTGGGCCGTCACGTCCACCCGGATGGGGGCATCAGCGGCGAAGGTGATGCCGTCGGATTCAAGCGGCGTGGGGATGAGGGAAGTGACCACCCTTTCGCCTCCGTTGATGAAAAGCTCCACACTCTCCTTGTCCATAAGCAGGCGCAGGGAAAGCCGGCCGTCCCTCATTTCGGCGGTGACGTGGCGGGTGTGGGCGATATCCCGGTGAGAGCCGCCCCTGCTGCGGTCGAATACCAGCTCGCCCCGGGCCAGCTCGCAGAGGATCTGCACATAATGCCCTTCCCCCCGTGCGACCCTGAGGATGAAGCGGCGGCAGGAAGAGGAATCCGCGTACAGGGTGACGCTCAGATCGAGCAGCCGGCCGCTGACGCCGGGCAGCGCCGTCTCCTGCTGCACGGTGATGTTTTCATGCGTCACCGTATCCTGCCACAGGGTCTCGAACTCGCGCACCGGGCGCTGCATCAGGCGGCCGTTTTCAAGCGTTACTTCCCGCGGCGCGCTCATCTGGCCGTACCAGGCATGGCGGCGGGGAGCCTCCTTGCAGGTCTCCCAGTTGTCCATCCAGCCGATCATGATGCGCCGGCCGTCGGGAGCCTGCACGGTCTGCGGCGCGTAGAAATTAAGGCCGTGATCCACCGGACGCACCTCTTCGCGCACGAAGCGGCAGTGCGCCTTGTCGTAGGTCCCGATCAGGGCCACGGTGCCGTAGCCGGCATGGAACTCCTCCCGGGCGTGCATTTCCTGCGGGCTTACGATCAGCACCTGCTTTTCGCCCAGGGGGAAGAAATCCGGGCATTCCCACATACGGCCGTATTCAGAGGAGCTTGCGTCCAGCTCGCCGCGGAACTGCCAGTCCAGCCCGTCCCGGCTGGAAAAAAGGACGATGGTCCCCTGCCGTTCCTCGTGGCGGTTGCCGGCGACCAGATAGTAAAGCCCGTCCTTTTCGTCCTGCCAGACTTTGGGGTCGCGGAAGTCAAAGGGGCTGTAGCCCTTCTGCGGCAGATGCGCGTGACGGATGACGGGGTTCAGGAGAGATTTTTCAAAGTTGACCCCGTCGCCGAAGGCGACGCACTGCGCCTGTGTTTCCCGGCGGAAGGTGCCGGCGGGCTGTACGCCGGTATACATCAGCATCAGCCTTCCGTCCGGCATGGGCACAGCGCTGCCCGAAAAGCAGCCGCCCGCGTCGGCGGCGGTATCCGGGGCGAGGGCACAGGGCTCATACGTCCAGTGCAGGAGGTCCTTGCTGACCGCGTGTCCCCAATGCATGGGGCCCCAGCTGCGGGAAAAGGGATGATACTGGTAAAACAGGTGATACTGCCCGTTGTACCAGCAGAATCCGTTGGGGTCGTTCATCCAGCCGACCAGGGGAGTCAGGTGAAACAGCGGCCTTTCATGGGCCGGGATCAGGACAGCTTGTTCCCTTTCAAATTCGCGGACGCGCCGAAGCGGGGCGGGGTTGATGCTCATATGCTTTCCTCCGGAGGGTGACTGTTTGTTTTAAAAATCAGCGGGCAGCCGGACAAAGCCGGACGCCTGCAGAAGAGTATAATACAGCTGAGGCGAAAAGAAAAGAAAAAACATGTAAAACATTGAAAAAAAACGGAAGCCGGAAATCCGGCTCCCGGCAGGGGGCTGTTAACTTACTGGGCGGCCAGGTAGCGGTCGTACACGGTCTGGTAGATCTCCAGCAGGGTGCTCATGCCGCAGCGCCATGATCGGCAAAGTGGGCGCGGATATGTTCGGCAAGCTGCTGACCGGCACCCTGAAGGACGCAGGCATCGATACCGCGGGCATCGTACAGGACGATACTGTGTTCACCACGCTGGCCTTTGTGTCCCTTGATAAAAGCGGCAACCGGGACTTCAGCTTTGCCCGCAAGCCCGGGGCCGACACCTGCATAAAGCCGGAGGAGGTGGACGAAGCCCTGATCGCGCAGAGCCGGGTGTTCCACTTCGGCACCCTCTCCCTGACCAATGAACCGGCGGCCTCGGCCACCCGCAGGGCCGTCGCGCTGGCCCGTGAAAAGGGCCTGTATATAAGCCTGGATCCCAACCTGCGCAAGCCCCTCTGGCCCGATGAGGACGCTGCGAAGGAAGCGATGGAATGGAGCCTGCATGAGGCCGATATCGTCAAGATCAGCGACGAGGAAATCGATTTTCTCTGGGGTCTTTCTCCGGAGGAAGGCGCTGAAAAGCTGCTGAAGGAATACGGCGTCAGGCTCGTATACGTGACCCTGGGTCCCAAAGGCTGCTATGCCGCAAACGGCCGCGCGTGCGTCCGGGTATCCAGTCCTTCGGGCATCCATGTGGTGGACACCACGGGAGCGGGGGATATTTTCGGGGGAAGCGCTATGAGCCGGCTGCTGAAGACCAAAAAACGCCCGGAGGATCTGACGGAGGAGGAGCTGCGCGCCGTCGTCCGCTTCGCCTGCACCGCCGCCAGCCTTTCCACGCAGCTTCACGGCGGCATCAGCAGCGTGCCGGCGGAGGAAAAGGTGATGGAATGCATGGCCGACTGAGCGCTCTATGACTTTTTGTTTGACGATTCCCATTGGGATATGGTATACTGAGTCAGGTTTTTCTGACTATATTTTCCCAACATCATTGATTTGAAGCAAAGGAGCGCAAAGGTATGGCTATGATCAAAAGAATCGGTGTGTTGACCAGCGGCGGCGACGCGCCCGGCATGAACGCGGCGGTCCGCGCCGTGGTACGCGCCGCGCTGGCGCACGGCATTGAGTGCGTAGGCATCCGCCGCGGCTGGCAGGGGCTGATCAACACCGACTTCGTTCAGATGACCCGCGCCAGCGTAGGCCATCTGCTTTCCCGCGGCGGCACGATCCTCTATACCGCTCGCAGCGAGGAATTCATGACCGAAAAGGGCCAGGAAAAGGCCGTCGCCACCTGCAGGATGCTGGGGCTGGAGGGCGTGGTCGCCATCGGCGGCGACGGTACCTTCCGCGGCGCGCTGGCCCTGTCCCGCAAGGGCATCCCCGTGGTGGGCATTCCCGCCACTATCGACAACGACGTCGGCTGCACCAATTACACCATCGGCTTTGACTCCGCCTGCAATACCGCTATCGAGTGCATCGACAAGCTCCGCGACACCATGCAGTCCCACGAGCGCTGCTCCGTGGTGGAAGTGATGGGCCGCAACGCGGGCTTCCTGGCTCTTTATGTGGGCACGGCCGTGGGCGCCACCGCCGTGCTGGTGCCCGAGCACAAGCTTGACTTTGAAAAGGACGTGATCGAGCGCATCCGCGCCTCCCGTCTGGCGGGATATACCCACTTCATGATCGTCGTGGCCGAGGGCGCCGGCAAGGCCCACGAGGTCGGGGACAAGATCCAGGAAGCCCTGGGCATCAAGCCCACCATCTCCGTCATCGGCCATATCCAGCGCGGCGGCGCTCCCACGGGCCGCGACCGCGAGACGGCCACCCGCATGGGCTACTACGCCGTGGAAGCCTTCGCCGAGGGCCGCGGCAACTGCATCATCGCCACCCAGGAGGGCAGCATCGTCGAGATCCCCATCGAGGAAGCGCTGACCATGAAAAAGCACCTGCAGATGGACCGCTACAAGATCATGGAGGTCATGCAGTTCGGAACGAACCTGGACAAGGATCTGTGATTTTTCCGCCCGCTGGCGGACACATCAGCATATGATAAGGGCAGCGAAGGGCCAAATCCCCGCTGCCCTTGTTTTTTCCCGCCGGTCATTAAGCTTAAGTCTCTTTAAGCTGCATCGCCCCTTCAGGGAATTCCGGCGCTTAAGAGGCCTCCTCCAGATTCCCTTCCGGTCCGAAGAATTTACGGATTTATTTGCCGGGGGGCCTTTTATCCCGGCGGGAAATGTTGTATAATTGAATAAATCCTGGGATGAGGTGAAGGCCGGCATGCAGACGTTCCTGAACAACGCGGAGATGTTTTTGTACAACATCATTCATCTCCCCAATCTGATCAGCGTGCTGGACATCATCATCATGGCGGTGCTTTTGTATCAGCTGGTCATGCTCACCCGCCAGACCCCGGCCATTCAGGTGGTCAAGGGGCTGGCCGTGCTGCTGGTCATCAGCCTGCTCAGCGAGCTGCTGGGCCTGACCTCCCTGAACTGGCTGATGCAGAAGCTGCTGAATAACCCGGCGCTGCTGGTGGTGATACTGTTCCAGCCGGAGCTGAGGCGCATGCTGGCGCAGCTGGGCCAGGGCGCGGGGCTGGAGCATACCCTGTCCGGCGCGTCCGAAACGGAAAACCAGCGCATCATACGCGAAATCACCCAGTGCTGCATCCGCCTGTCCCGCCGCCGCGTGGGCGCGCTGATCGTGTTCGAGCAGAAAACGGGCCTCAAGGAGGTCATCGAAACCGGCACCCAGCTGGACGCCTCCATTTCCGCCCCGCTGCTTGAAAACATATTCGAGCCCAACACCCCGCTGCACGACGGGGCCGTCATCATCCGCGGGCAGAGGATCGTGTCCGCCGCCTGCGTGCTCAAGCTGAGCGAATCCCACGCCCTGTCGCGGGACTTAGGCACGCGCCACCGCGCCGCCCTGGGCATATCCGAATCCACGGACGCCGTCACGGTCATCGTGTCCGAAGAAACCGGCACCATCTCGCTTACGCGGGACGGCCATATGACCCGCCACCTGGACGCGGCCGCGCTGACCGCCGCCCTCAATGAGCTGTATACCGAGCAGCCTTCCTTCCTGCGCCGCGTGTTCAGCCGTTTCAACGTCAGAAGGGAGCAAAAAGGTGTCCAATGATCAGAAAATCACCCGCAGCACGCGGCAGAGCCCTTCCGTGGGGGACTGGCTCAGGCGCGTGGGCCGGGGCATCGTTCATAACTGGCCGTGGAAGCTGGGCTGCCTTGTGCTGTCCGTCTGCCTGTGGGCGGGCGTGATCGCGCAGGACGATACCCTGCGCCGGCCCAAGACCTTCAGCGACGTGACCATCGCCGTGCGCAACAGCGATACGCTGCAGCGCAACGGCTTTATCGTCGTGTCCGGCCTGGAGCAGGAGCATTTAAGCGGCCTCAGCATGCGGGCGGACGTTCCGCAGAAGGCTTTTCAGTCCGCCGCGGCCTCCAACTACGACCCCCGGGTGGACCTGAGCCGCATCCGCAGCGCCGGCACCCAGCAGGTGGCCGTGGTGACCACCAATTCCGCCCAGTACGGCACCGTGACGGATCTGTCCGTCACCAGCCTGGAGGTGCAGGTGGAGGAATATATCACCCGCAGCATGATCCCCGTCAGCCGGGTGGAAACCTTCGGAAGCCTGCCGGATAACTTTTATTACCGGGAGCCCTCGACCGACCCCAGCTACGTCTCCATCGCCGGCCCCAGGTCCCTGGTCAACGCCGTGGTGCGCTGCGTTCCGCAGTTTGACTTAAGCGCGGTGATCCCCTTCTTCGGTACCGAAAGGACGGCCGTTCCCTTTATCCTGGTGGACGCCAGCGGCAACGAGGTCGCGCAGACACAGATCCGCGTGTCCCCCCTGAACAGCGGCATCATCATCGACACCGTGACGGTTTCGCTGGATATGTTCGAATATCTGACCCTGCCGGTCAATACGGAGACTGCCGTTACAGGCGAGCCGGCCGACGGCTATTACGTAAAAAACGTCACCCCTTCCCACGCGCAGGTAAAGGCGGCCCTGCAGACAGCGGGCAGCGATCCCGTATGGCAGGACATCCAGGTAAGCGACCCGGTGGACCTGACCGGCCTTACGCAGACGCAGACCTTCCACGTTCACCTGTTAAAGCCCGAAAAATGCGAGCATCTGAGCACGGAGGACATACTTCTGACCGTTGAGATCGCCCCGGAGCAGACGCAAAAGGATACGTCGGAGGACGACGTATGAACGCGTTCGCGCGCGGCCTTTTCCAGCTGCTGATCGGCTGGATGCGCGGACTGTCTTCCCTGTGGGACGGAAGCTTCGCCACGCTCGACCGGCTTTCCGGCTGGATCAACGGGCATTGGCTGGGCCTGGCGCTGCTGCTGGTGCTGTTGGGCACGGCGGCCGATTTTGTCGTGTGGCTGCTGCGCTGGCGTCCCTACCGGGCCTGGGCCAGCCGGCTTAAAGCCATGCGCGGGCTTTCCCTGCAGGGCATCCTGCACGAGATCCGTTTTCACCGCGGCTATTCCGGGGACAACACCCAGATCATGGAGGCCGCCCGCCCCATTCTGACTGACAGCCCGGTCTCCTCTTCTGCGCAGGACGAGGACTTGGCTGTTTCCCCAAACGCGTTCACCGGAAGAGAGCACCTGGAAATGGATCTGGGGGTATCCTCCTATCCGGAGGCTTCCTCTGAGAAAGAGTCCGTGGACGGCCTACCCTCCCCCGGGCGGCGCCGCCGCAGCGGCCGCGCGCGGCCCTCCCGCCTGCGCGGGGCGGTCATGCAGATGCGCGAGCGGCTGCACAAGAAGGAGGAAGAGGACGATTATGAGCCGGACACGCTGCCTCCCATCATGAGCAAGGAGGAGGCCTTCCGCGCGCCCGTTTACCCCAAGGGCCAGTCAAGGCCCGGCCAGCAACCCAACGGAGGGCAGGAACCGTGACGCTGAACCCGGCCTTTTTATCGGAGGTCGCCCCGCTGTTGGGCGACGCGCTGCCGGCCTTTACCGCCGCCATGCAGGCGCCCGCCGTGCGCGGCCTGCGGCTGAACCCGAAATACGCCCCGGAGCTTTTTCCCGATCTTCTGGGGCCTGTGCCCTGGGCGGAAAACGGCTTCTATCTTTCGCCGGACTCCCGCCTGGGCCAATCCGCCGCCCATGAGGCCGGCGCTTTTTATATGCAGGAACCCAGCGCCATGGCCCCGGCGGAGGCGCTGGACGTACAGCCGGACGACCTGGTGCTGGATCTTTGCGCCGCCCCCGGCGGCAAAACGACCCAGCTGGCCCGAAAGCTCACCCGCGGCACGCTCGTGGCCAACGAGATCCACCCCGGCCGGGCGCGGATACTGGCCGGGAATGTGGAAAGGCTGGGGCTTAAAAACGTGATCGTCACCAGCGCCCCGCCAGAAAAGCTTTCGCGGCAGTGGCCGCTGCTGTTCGACCGGGTGCTGACGGACGCTCCCTGCTCCGGGGAGGGCATGTTCCGCAAAAACCCCGCCGCCATGGAGGAATGGCAGCCTTCCTCGCCCTCCGGCTGCGCCAGGCGCCAGCGGGATATACTGGCCTGCGCCGTAAGCCTCCTAAGGCCCGGGGGCACGCTGGTCTACAGCACCTGCACCTTCAACCGTCTGGAAAACGAAGACCAGGCCGAATGGCTTATACAGGAATACCCCGAGCTTGAAATGAGCCCCTTCGCCCTGCCGGGCCTGCCTCCCGCAGCGGACGGCCTTTTGCGGCTGTGGCCTCACGAGGTGCGGGGGGAGGGACATTTTGCCGCCCGCTTCCGCAAAAAGGACGGGCCTTTGCCTGCGCGGGATCCCCGCTCCCTGCCCCGGCCGGACAGGGGGGTCCTGGCCCGCGCAGACGAGGCGCTTGAAAGCCTCATATATGACCCGCCCCGGGATATCCGCCTGTTCGGAGAGCTGCTGCTTGTTCCGCCCTCCTTCGTGCCGGACCTGGCGGGGCTCACGGTGCTGCGTCTCGGGCTTTCTCTGGGACGTTTCCAGGGAAAGACCTTTTTGCCCGATCACGCCCTCTCCCGCGCCTGCCGTCCCCTCAGGACTTTTCCCGTGGACGAACAGGGAGCGGCCGCCTATCTGCACGGCGAAGCCCTTCCCGCGTCCGAAAATGAGCGGGGCTTTGGCGTCGTCACCGCGGACGGGTTCCCCCTGGGCTGGGGCAAAGCCTCGGACGGGCAGATCAAAAACCACTACCCCAAGGGACTGCGCAGGTAAAGAAAGGCTTTCTTTCGCAGGCTTTCATCCACAAACGAGCGCGCGCCGTATTCCGTCGCCAGCCCGTCCATCTCGTTGTACAGCGCGCGGAGCTTCCTTTAACATCCTCCGCTGCTTCGCTTCGTCCCCGCTCTCCACGGCTTCCATGTATTCCTGGTCGCGGGCGGCCTCTGCATCAGAAATTGAAAAGCTTTTCTTGACAGTTTCTCCGGATTGTGGTTTACTATTTTTAGAGGAGTCAGCGGATTCGGTGCCCGGCATTGTCAATAAGCCCGGCCCGGAGTTACCGTTCAAAATTGACTTCTCTTTTTGTTTAGTTATGTCTTGTAATTGAGTAATATCATAGAAAACCCTTTCCCCGGTCTTTTTGACTCCTACGTTTATTCGGCCTTCCAGCCACATATCCCCAACTTTGAATACTGTATTGAAATAATCCCATCCTGCGTCATATTCCGGATGCCGTGAATTAGGACCACCATGGCTGTCATATGTGCTTATTGATAGCAGTTCCTCCAGTTCCGTTGATGCAGAAAGTTTTGCTCCATATATATCGTCTGTTACATTTTTCCCTCTGTGCACATATTCTTTTATAGAGCTTCTATAAATGACGGCATTCACGTTTTCCGGATTTAAAAGCGTTCCGCTTTTGTATTTTTTCCTTAAGACATCTCTTGCTTTGTCTATCTTTTCTTTTATGTTTAATCCGTCAAACTGTTCCTGATCCACATCAACATTGACATATGGCATCCCATCAGCATCATACTGGATGCTGAATTTTTTTGCTGTTTCTTCGCTCTCAGCCTCCATCAGTCCCTGGAACCCCTCGACGTCATTCCTTTCCATCAGCCCCTGCACGTACTTCCCCAGCGCCGCAAAGGCCCGGTTCTGCTCCGCCGTGCCCGCCGTCCACTTGAGGTCGAACAGCTCCATGGCCTCGCTGATCGTTCCCCCGCTCAGCATGAAGTCCCCCGCCGCCGTGTACAGCCGCTGCCGGTCCCCATTACTTTTCCGAAACTTTTGCTTTTTGGCCTGATCTATTGTATAATGATAAATGGGATGCTTTGCTCCCGTTTCTTGAAAGGATGGTCCCTTATGCCGTATGATCTGACGACACCGCTGGTCATCGCCATTTCCTCGCGGGCGCTGTTCAACCTGGAGGCTGAAAACAGCATTTTTGAAAAAGAAGGGCTTAAGGCCTATACGGAATACCAGCTGCAGCACGAGCGGGACATCATCCCCAAGGGCCCGGCCTTTCCGCTGGTCGAAGCCTTTCTGCGCCTGAACGGGCTGACCGGCGAACGCCGGGTGGTGGAGGTCATCATCGTATCCCGCAACAGCCCGGACACCAGCCTGCGCATATTCTCCTCCGTGGAAAGATACGGGCTGGACATCACGCGCGCCGCGCTGGTGGGCGGGGCGGACGTGACCCCGTATCTGCGTTCCTTCCATACCGACCTGTTTTTGTCCGCCTACGGGCCGGACGTCAAGCGGGCGGTGGACGAGGGCATCGCCGCCGGGCAGATCCTGACCGGGGTCAGCCATTCGGAGGCGGAAAAGCCGGTCGACCAGATCCGCATCGCCTTTGACGGGGACGCCGTGCTTTTCAACGCCGAGGCCGAACGCGTGTTTCAGCACAACGGACTGGAGGCCTTCACCCGTCACGAGCAGGACAAGGCGAACGTTCCGCTCAAAAAAGGGCCGTTTGCCAACTTCCTGATGACGCTTTCCAACATCCAGGCCCTGTTTCCCTCCCAGGAAAACGCGCCCATCCGCACCGCTCTGGTGACCTCCCGCAACGCCAAGGCCCTGGAAAGGCCGCTTCGCACCCTGCGGGAATGGGGCGTGCGCGTGGACGAAGCCTTTTTCCTGGGCGGCGTCACCAAGAAGGAGGTGCTGGCCTCCTTCGGCGCTCACATTTTCTTTGACGACCAGCACGTGCACGCGGACCCCGCCAACGAGGTGGTACCCTCCGCGCTGGTTCCCTACCGCAGCGACGACGACCCGGCCGAATGAACGAAAAAATGACCGCAGGGAGGATGTTTTATCATGCTTCTGACAGATTATGCCGCTTTTTCCCAGAATGGGGCTGACTGGTCGCGCGCCTTTGCCGAAGCGCTTAAGCAGCTGCGAAAAGACGGCGGCGGGGTGCTGACCGTCCCCGCGGGGGACTACCCCACCGGCCCGATCGAGCTTTTCAGCCATGTGACGCTGGAGATCCAGTCCGGCGCGCGCGTCCGCTTTCTGCAGGATGCGGACGCCTTTCCCCTGGTGGAGCTTGAATTCGAGGGCATTCCCGGGCTGTGCTACAAGCCGTGTCTGTACGCCAAAGATCAGCAGGATATCGCCGTCACCGGCTACGGCGCGCTGGACGGCCAGGGCGAATACTGGTGGAAGCAGAAAAGGGAGGGCACGCTTTCCTATCCCCGGCCCTATCTGGTCTGCTTTGATTCCTGCCGGAACGTCACCCTGGAAAATGTCACGCTGACGCAGTCCCCCTGCTGGACCGTGCACCCGCTGCGCTGCGATCACGTGGTCATCCGGGGGCTGCACATTTTAAACCCCGCCGATTCCCCCAACACCGACGGCATCGACCCCGACGGGTGCCGCAACGTCCGCATTCTGGACTGCACGATCGATGTGGGCGACGACTGCATCGCCATCAAGTCCGGCACGGAGGATACGGTGAACCCGTCCCCGTCCGAATACATCCTGATCAATAACTGCCATTTCCTGCACGGGCACGGCGGCGTCGTGATGGGCAGCGAAATGTCGGGCGGGATACGGAACGTCCTGGTGTCCGACTGCCTGTTCTATGAGACCGACCGGGGCGTGCGCCTCAAGACCCGCCGGGGCCGCGGCGCCCAGGTGGAGGGCATCCAGCTGAGCAACCTGGTGATGGAAAAGGTCATGTGCCCGTTTGTGTTCAACATGTATTATTTCTGCGGCAAGGGCGGCAAGCTGCCCCAAGTGCAGGACAAGGGCCCGCGCCCCGTGACCGCCATGACGCCCTCCCTGTCGGACGTGCGGATTTCGGGTGTGACCGCCCGCAAGTGCGGCGCCTGTGCCGGCTTCTTCTATGGCCTGCCCGAAATGCCCGTGCAGGGCGTCACGATGAGGGACGTGCTGGTGGAAATGGATGAAAACGCTGCGCCCGGCCTCCCGGCCATGATGACGGACTGCCCCGAAATGAAGGGCCGGGGCTTTTACCTGCGCAATGCCGTGGACGTGGATCTGAGCGGCGTGCGCGTCAAAAACGTGCAGGGACCCCTGTATGACCTGGACGAAAGCGTCCGGCTGCTTTAAGAGAAGGATTTGACATATGATCCAGCTGCTTTGGGAAAAACGGAAGGGGCTCAACGAGTTCGCCCTGGTAAGCGGCGGAAAGCTGACCGATTACCGCGTCTTCCCGGACGAGGGCGTGTTTCCCGAGCAGGTCTACCTGGCGAAGGTGGACCGTATCGCCCGGGGCATGGGCGCAGCCTTTCTGCGTCTTCCCGGGGATATCCCCGGCTTTCTCCCGCTGGCCGAAGCGAAGGAGCCGCTGGCCGGCGGGCAGCTGGTGCCCGTACAGGTCAAAAAACCCCCCGTGGGGGATAAGGCCGCGTACCTGACGCAGGATATATCCCTGGCGGGCCGGTATCTGATACTGCTCCCCATGTCCTCCAGGGCCGCGGTTTCCTCCCGCGTGACCGATCTCAAGCAGAAGGAACGGCTTCTTGAAATCGCCCGGGCGCTCAGGCCGGACGGTATGGGCCTGATCCTCCGCCGGGAAAGCGCGGGGGCGGCTCACGAACAGCTGACCCGGGAGCTTCAGCGTCTTTCGAACCTGTGGGACAGCCTGACCGGCCTGCTAAAAAAATCCGCCGCTCCCGCCCTTTTATGGAACGGCCGGCCCCCGCTTGAGCGGGCGCTGGAGGACTGGGAACAGGCGGACCAACTGACCGCCGACGACGAAAGCCTGCGCGCGCAGTGCGAAGGCATGTCCTTTCAGTACCACCCCGAGCCCTTTTCCCTGTTTTCCGTACGGGAGCAGCGAAGCAGGCTGCTGGCCCGCAGGGTGTGGCTGCCCTCCGGAGGATATCTGGTGGTGGATCCCTGCGAGGCGCTGACCGTGATCGACGTGAACACCGGCAAAGCGCCCGCCCGGGGCAAGGACCGGGAAGAGCTGTTCCTTAAGACCAATCTGGAGGCCGTCCGGGTGATCGGAAGGCTTTTGCGGGTCCGGGGCGTCGGCGGCATCATCGTGATCGATCTGATCGACATGGAGCGGGAAGCCTCCCGCGCCCGGGTACTGGAGGAGATGAACCTTGTCGTCCTGACCGACCCTGTCAAGTGCGTGGTGCACGGCTTCACCTCCCTGGGCCTTTTAGAAATGACCCGGAAGAAGACGGACGTTGCCCCCTGTCATCATCAAACACAGGCCACGCCCTGCCCACACTGCGGCGGAACGGGCCTTATTGCGGAAGGAAACGCTCATGATACAGAAAATCTCCCAGGCTGAGCTGGACCGGCAGCAGGCCTATGCCCGGGCCTTCTCCTCTCTGCCCGACCGGCCCAGGACCTACCATATCGTCACCTACGGCTGCCAGATGAACGCGCACGATTCCGAGAAGCTGGCCGGCATGCTGGAGGATATGGGCCTGACCCGCGCCCCCACCCGGGAGGAAGCGGATTTTGTGCTGCACAACACCTGCTGCATCCGTGACAACGCCGAACGAAAGGCCCTGGGCAACGTGACCTGGCTCAAGGAGATCAAGAAGGAAAGGCCTTCCCTTTTGATCGGCGTGTGCGGCTGCATGGTGCAGGAGAAGGGCATGGCCGAGCGCATCCTGAACCAATACCCCTTCATCGACCTGGCTTTCGGCACGGGCAACCTGCACGAGCTGCCCGGGCTTTTATTCAGGGCCGCTCAGGAAAGGAGCCGCGTGGTGGCCGTGCCGCAGGAGCAGTCCACCATCGCCGAGGGCCTGCCCATCCGCCGGGAAAGCCCTTATCAGGCCTATGTGACCATCATGTACGGGTGCAACAATTTCTGCACCTACTGCATCGTTCCCTATGTGCGCGGAAGGGAGCGGTCCCGCACGCCCGAGGACATCCTGCGGGACGTGGAGGGGCTGGTGAAGGCCGGCACCCAGGAAATCATGCTGCTGGGGCAGAACGTCAATTCCTACGGAAAGGAACTGCCCGGCGGCTGGACGTTTGCCCGGCTTTTGTCCGAGGCGGCGAAAACCGGCATCCCCCGCATCCGCTTCATGACCTCCCACCCCAAGGACCTGACCGACGAGCTGATCCGCGTGATCGCGGACACGCCCGCGGTGCAGCGGCACTTCCATTTGCCCGCCCAGTCGGGCAGCGACCGCGTGCTTAAAGCCATGAACCGCTATTATAACCGCGCCCAGTACCTGGACCGCGCCAGGGCCCTGCGCGAAGCTGTGCCCGACATCGGCCTTACGACCGACCTGATCGTGGCCTTCCCCGGGGAAACCGAGGCGGAGTTCGAGGACACCCTGTCGCTGGTGGAGACCGTGGACTATGACAGCGCCTTCACCTTCATCTACAGCCCCCGGGTGGGCACTCCCGCCGCCGCCCTGCCCGACCAGATCCCTCCGGACGTTGCCGCCGAAAGGATCGACCGGCTGATCAAGGCCCAGGAAAAACACACCGAAGCCCGGCTGAACAGCCTGATCGGCACCCGGCAGGAGGTGCTGGTCACAGACCGCTCCCGCCGGGACGAAACCATGATGACCGGCAAATGCGGCCGGAACATCAACATCAACTTCGAAGGCGCCCCGGGGGATCTGGGAAGGATACTGCCCGTTCAGGTCACCTCCGCCGGAAAAACCACCCTGCGGGGAATCAGACTGGAGGATTGACCATGTCCATGCGTGAAGACGTCATACAAAAAGCCCGGGAGCTGGCGGAGCTGATCCGCGTGAGCCCCGAATACATCTGCCTGCAGGCCACCCGCGAAGCCGTCCGCCAGGAGGAGGAGCTTAACGACCTGCTGCGTGAATACGAGGCCAAGCAGCATCTGATCCGGCTGCTGTCAAGGGCCGAATCCCCCGATTACGACCGCGTGCTGGCCGTATCCCGCGAGACCGACGAGCTCAGGGAGCAATACCTGGCCCATCCGCTGGTGCAGGCGTCCGCGCACGCCGAAAAAGACTATAACGCCCTGATGAACGCCGTGCAGCAGGAGCTTAATAAGCTGCTGGACGCTGACTTCTCGTCCGTTTCCGGCTGCTCGGGCAGCTGTGCCGGCTGCTCCGGCTGCTCGGGCGCTGAATAAAAACAGGCCCCGGTTATACCCGTATTAAGAAAGGCAGATCCGCTCCATGGCCACGCTTTCCCCGATGATGCAGCAATATATGCGCATCAAACAGAACAACCCCGAACCCCTGCTGTTTTTCAGGGTCGGGGATTTTTACGAGATGTTCTTTGACGACGCCCTGACCGCCAGCCGGGAGCTGGAGCTTACCCTGACCGGAAAGGACTGCGGCCTGGAGGAAAGAGCGCCCATGGCCGGCGTACCCTATCACGCGGTGGATACTTACGTCACCCGCCTGATCGAAAAAGGCTACAAGGTCGCCATCTGCGAACAGCTGGAGGATCCCCGCACCGCCAAGGGGCTGGTGGACCGGGACATCATCCGCATCATCACCCCCGGCACCCTGACCGACGCGGCCTATATCGGGGAAAAGCGGAACAATTACCTGCTGTCCGTCCACCTGACCGGCAAAAAGGCGGGCTTAAGCTGGTGCGACGTTTCCACCGGCGAAATGTACGCCCGCGTTATCCAGAATACAGAAAAGGACCTGCGCGGCGCCCTGTCCGGCATCGGCGCCAGCGAGATCATCACCAACGACAAAGCCGCGCTGGAAAAAACGGCGCAGGTGCTATGTTCGTCCTGCCCCGCCGCCCGCTTCCATCAGCAGGAAGCGAAGGCCCAGCTTTTCAGCCATTTCGGCGTAAGCTCCCTGACCGCCCTGGGGCTGGACGCGGGAATGGCCCCCGCGGTAGGGGCGGCCGGCGCGCTGATGAGCTACCTGAGCGACACGCAGAAAAACGCCCTGTCCCATATAACCCGGCTTTCCGTCGTTTCCTCCGCGGACACCATGCCGCTGGACGCCGCCACCCTGCGGAATCTGGAGCTTGTATCCACCCTGCAGGGACAGAGCGGGCCGGGAAGCCTTTTGTCCGTGCTGGACCGGACGGTGACGGCCATGGGCGGGCGGCTCATGCGCAGCGTCGTGGAGCAGCCCCTGGTCAACCCCGATCTGATCCGGGAAAGGCTGGACGGCGTGGAGGCGCTGTTCCGCCAGCCGGTTTTGTCCGAGGAGCTCCAGGAATGCCTGCGGCAGGTTTACGACATGGAGCGCCTGCTGTCCAAAGTGTCCTACGGAACGCTGAACCCGAGGGACTGCCTGTCTTTAAATCGGTCGCTCAGGCAGGTGCCGAAGGTTTTGTCCCTGCTTGAGGCCGTGGGAGGAGACGCGCTGCAGGCGGTCAACAGCCTGCTGGACCCGGTGGAGGAGCTGGAAAGCCTGATGTCCGCCGCCCTGTCCGAGGACGCTCCCCTGTCCCCGATGGACCCGGGCGTCATCCGGGAAGGCTACAGCCCGGAGCTGGACAGCTGCCGCCAGGCCGCCACCCAGGGCAAGCAGTGGCTGTTGGACCTGGAGACCCGGGAACGCAATGAAACTGGCATCAAAAACCTGCGCATCCAGTATAACCGGGTTTTCGGCTATTATATCGAGGTCACCAAATCCAATTACGCCCTGGTGCCGGACCGGTATATCCGCCGCCAGACGCTTGCCAGCGCCGAGCGCTTCACCACCGAGGAGCTTAAAAACCTGGAGGCCAAAATCACCGGGGCGGACGAGGAAGCGCAGAAGCTCGAATACAGCCTGTTTGACGATATCCGCAAGGCCGTGTCCTCCCATATGGAGCGGCTGCAGCAGACCGCCAAGGGGCTAAAAACGCTGGACGTGCTGCTGTCTTTGGCGCAGGCGGCGCGGGAAAACAATTATGTGCGTCCCTCCTTTAACGGGGAGGGCCGGCTTGATATCACCGAGGGCCGCCACCCGGTGGTGGAGGAAACCCTGCGGGACGAGCTGTTCGTGCCCAACGACACCCACATGAGCCGGGAAAAGCGCATGCAGATCATCACCGGCCCCAACATGGCCGGAAAAAGCACCTATATGCGCCAGGTGGCGCTGATCGTGCTGATGGCGCACATGGGCTCCTTCGTGCCCGCCCAGTCGGCGGATATCCCGCTGGTGGACGCCGTGTTCACCCGCATCGGCGCTTCGGACAACCTGGCCGCCGGCCAGTCCACCTTCATGGTGGAAATGAGCGAGATGGCCTACATCCTGCGCAACGCCACCGAAAAATCCCTGGTGATCCTGGACGAGATCGGCCGGGGCACCAGCACCTTTGACGGGCTTTCCATCGCCTGGGCGGCGGTCGAATACCTGGCGGATCCGAAAAAATCCGGGGCGCTGACGCTCTTTGCCACGCACTATCACGAGCTTTCCGAGCTGGAAGGCCGTCTGGACGGAGTGTGCAATTTCTGTGTGGCGGTCAAGGAGCACGGGGAGGAGGTCATCTTCCTGCGCAAGATCACGCCCGGCGGGGCAGATAAGTCCTTCGGCATCTACGTGGCCCGCCTGGCCGGGGTGCCAAGGGCCGTAGTCGCGCGCGCGCAGGAAATCGAAGCGCGGCTTACCGTGCACGACCTGACGCAGAACAGCATCGGCCAGAGCATCCTGGACCCGCAGAAGGGCCGGAAAAACGAGCAGGTTTCCCTCATGCAGCTGGACAAGACGGCCTTCATCACCGAGATCCAGCAGCTGGACGTGCTGGCCATGACCCCCATGGACGCGCTGAACAGGCTGTACCTGCTGAAGGAAAAGGCATTGCAGCTATAAGGAGCATATATGTCTGATAAACGTATTCTCGCTCTTCCGCCGGAGGTCATCGGCCAGATCGCCGCCGGCGAGGTGGTGGAGCGGCCCGCCGCCGCCGTCAAGGAGCTGGTGGAAAACGCCCTGGACGCCGGGGCGACCGCCGTCACCGTGGATATCCGGGAGGGCGGCGTCAGCCTCCTGCGCGTGACAGACAACGGCAGCGGCATCGACCAGCGGGACGTCCGCATGGCCTTTGAACGCCACGCCACCAGCAAGCTGCGCACGGCGCAGGAGCTTTCGGGCGTCGCGACGCTGGGCTTTCGCGGCGAGGCGCTGGCGTCCATCGCGGCGGTATCCCACGTCCGCCTGACTACCCGCACCGGGGACGCCGAAGCGGGCCTGGCCGTGCAGAACGACGGCGGGCAGATCACGGATATAAGGGAAGCCGCCTGTCCCCGCGGCACGTCCGTAACGGTGAAGGACCTTTTTTACAACGCGCCGGTGCGGAAAAAATTCCTGAAAAAGGCCTCCTTTGAAACCGCCGCGGTCACGGAGCTCATGACCCGCTTCATCCTGTCCCGGCCCGATATCGCCTTCCGCTATCAGGCGGACGGGCGGAATATCTTCCAAAGCCCCGGCGACGGCAGGGAAGAAAGCGCCGTGCTGGCCGTGTTCGGGCTGGACGTGCTGCGCCTGATGACCCGGGTAAAGGGCACGATGAACGGGGTGGCCGTTTCCGGCTACGTCGGGGTGGGCGATCTGTCCCGCTCCAACCGCAGCCAGGAGTATTTTTTCCTGAACAACCGGGTCATGAAAAGCGCGCTGCTGGACAATGCCGTGGAAACCGCCTGCCACCAGCGGGTGATGATCGGCCGCTTCCCCATGTGCGTGCTGCACCTGACCATGCCCTTTGAAAACGCGGACGTGAACGTCCACCCCAATAAATGGGAGGTGCGCTTCCAGAACGAGTTTGCCGTGCGCGACGCCGTGGAGACCCTGGTGCGAGACGCCCTGGAACAGACCCAGAAAAAGGACCTGCTGACCCCCCGGATGTATGACGATGAACGCCTGGCCCAGCGCCGCCAGCCAGAGGCCCGGGTCGAAGCGCGGCCCACCGCCGTTTCATCCGCACCTTCTCCCATGCCTGCGGCGGCACCCGCGGCATCCGCCGTGCCCGGGCCGGTTTCCAAAGCGCCCGCTGTATCCCCTGCCGTCCCCGAACAAAAGCCTTCGGCCTCCCCCGTCTGGCAGCCCGCTCCCGCCCGGCCGGCCGCTTTTCACGCGCCGCGGCCCGTTTGGCAGACAGAAGAGGAAAAACCCGCGGCATCCCCCATTCCCGCACAGGGCGCAGACGCCGCACCGCCTCCGCAGGGGACGCCCGGTTCGCAGCCGGTGCAGGAGGAAATCCCTCATGCGCTGGAAAAACGGAAGGTGCGCGTGATCGGGGTTGCGTTCAAAACCTACATCCTGATGGAATGCGGGGAGGAGCTGATCCTGTGCGACCAGCATGCCGCCCACGAGCGCCTGCTGTATGAGCGCCTGCTGCGGGAAACCAAACAGGGCCCCGCCAGCCAGACGCTTATGATCCCCCGGGCCGTCCGCGTCAGCCATACGCAGATGGCCGCTTATGAGGATAACCGGGAGCTGCTGGAAAAGATCGGCTTCGACCTGTCGCCCTTTGGAGACGACACCCTGCAGCTGCGCGGCGTGCCCGTGGTGCTGGGCGCGCCGGAAGCGGAAGGCTGCCTGACCGACACGCTGGACGAGCTCTATCAGTACGGCCGGCTCGACAGCTACGACAAGACCCTGCGCATCGCCTCCGCCGCCTGCCGCCACGCGGTCAAGGGCGGGGAGGACGTTCCCCCGGAGGAGCTTTCCTGGCTGGTGGAGCAGATCCTGAACGGCGACATGCCGCCCACCTGCCCGCACGGAAGGCCCCTGATGGTGACCCTTTCCCACACCGAGCTGGACAAGCGTTTCCGCCGCATCCAGCAGGCAAAATAAAACCGGAACATCTGATTTATGAGCAAGAAAACCGTGCTGGGCTTTGTCGGCCCTACCGCCAGCGGAAAAACCGCCCTGTCCATCGCCATGGCACAGGCCGTCAAAGGGCATATCCTCTGCATGGACTCCATGCAGGTATACCGGGGCATGGACATCGGCACTGCCAAGCCCACCCGTGAGGAGCAGGCGCAGGCCCCCCATCACCTGCTGGACCTGGCGGAGCCTGCGCAGCCCTTCTCCGTGGCGGATTATCAGCGTCTGGCCCAGCCCCTGCTGGAAGAACTGCCCCATCCCATCCTCGTGGGCGGGACGGGCCTTTATCTGAAGGCGGTCTCCTATCCGATGAGCCTGGGCAGCACCGTGAGCGACCCGCAGGTCCGCGCCCGGTATCAGGCTATAGCGGACACGCAGGGAAACGAAGCCCTTCACCGGATCCTGGAACAGCGTGACCCGGTTTCCGCCGACCGGCTCCACCAAAACGACACCCGGCGGGTCATCCGCGCCCTTGAGGTGCTGGAGCTTACCGGAAAGCCCTTTTCCGCCCAGCGGCTGCCGGAGGAGGAAGCATCCCCCTTCCGCTTCGCGCTGTTCGCGCTTGACTGGGAACGGGACGTCCTCTATCGGCGGATCAACCTCAGGGTGGATCAGATGCTCAAAGACGGGCTTATGGAAGAGGTCGCGGCGCTCAAGGACGCCGGCGTCCCGCGGGACGCTCAGGCCATGCAGGGCCTGGGCTACAAAGAGCTGTTGGCTCATTTTGACGGTGAGATGACCCTGGAAGAAACGGTGGAGCTGATCAAACGCCGCACCCGTAATTACGCCAAGCGGCAGCTGACCTGGTTCCGCGCGGATGCCCGCGTTCACTGGCTGCCCGCGGCGGAAGGCCGTCTGCCTGGGCTCAACGATATCATGCGCATACTGGAGGAAGAACACATTGACCCCTGATAAAACGGAAATCCCCGCCCTGATCGATAGGGCGGAAAAGGACCTTGCGGAAGCCTTCGCCCTGCTGGAAAAAAGGGAGCTTGCCCAGACCGGGCGCGTGCTTTCCCTGTTCCAGGAGCATCACATAGCCCTCAGGCATTTCGCCCCCACCACGGGCTACGGCTACGACGACGTGGGACGGGACACGCTGGAAAAGCTGTTTGCCTCCCTGTTCCATACGGAAGAGGCCATCGTGCGCCCGCAGATCGCCTCCGGCACGCACGCTTTGGCTATGTGCCTGTTCGGCCTGCTGACCCCCGGCAGCCATCTCCTGTCCGCCACGGAAAAGCCCTACGACACGATGGACGAGGTCATCGGCCTTTCCGGAAACGCGCCCGGTTCCCTCAGGGAGATGGGCGTCTCCTATTCGGACGTACAAATGACCCCGGACGGCCGGATCGACGTGCCCGCCGTGCTTGCCGCCCTGCGGCCCGAAACCCGCGTGGTGCTGATCCAGCGCTCTCGCGGCTACGCCTGGCGGGCGTCGCTTACGCCCCGGCAGATGGAGCCGCTGATCAGCGCCGTGCACAGCGTAAGGCCGGATGTTTTTATCATGGTGGACAACTGCTACGGCGAGTTCCTGTGCGATGAGGAGCCCACTGAACTGGGCACCGATATCGCCGTGGGCAGCATGATCAAAAATATCGGCGGGGGCCTTGCGCCCACCGGCGCCTACCTGGCCGGCACGAAGCGGGCCATCGACCGCGTCGCCGCCCGGCTGACCGCGCCCGGCATCGGCCGGGAGGTGGGAAGCTACGCCGCCAGCTACCGCCCCTTCTATCAGGGGCTTTTCATGGCCCCGCACACCGTCTGCCAGGCCGTCAGGACCGCTATGCTGGCCGCGCGCGTGTTTGAGCTGCTGGGCTACGAGACGACCCCTTCCTCCCTTTCCGAACGGGCAGATATCATACAGGCCATCCGCATGGACAGCCCGGAGCGCATGGTAGCCTTTTGCCAGGGAATCCAGGCTGCCTCCCCTGTGGACAGCGACGCCGTCCCCGAGCCCTGGGACATGCCGGGCTACCAGCATCAGGTCATCATGGCCGCCGGCACGTTCGTGGCCGGGGCCTCCATCGAGCTTTCGGCCGACGGGCCGATGCGGCCGCCCTACACGGTATATCTGCAGGGCGGGCTCACCTACGCCCACGGCAAGCTGGCGCTTTTGTCCGCCCTGCGCCATATGCAGGACAGGGACTGCCTTTACCGGGAGTAACCGCCATGCCCTACCAGCAGGAAACCACCTATCACACCGAGATGGACATCCGCCGGACGGACCGGCTCAGGGCGCTTCAGAAGGAGCTGCCGGCGGTCTGCACCGATTTTTTCCGGTCCATCGCCCATACCACCAGCACCCTGACCCGGCTGGCCTACGCCTATGACTACCGGCTTTTTTTCACCTACCTGCACGAGGAAAACTACGTCTTTTCCCAGCTTCCCGTCCCTCTGATCGGGGACAGGGAGCTTCAGACCCTGACCGTCCGCGACATCGACGGCTTTCAGGACTACCTGAGCCAGTATTACGCCAAAGACGCCGAGGGGGAGGACCGCATCGTCCAGAATCACGAACTGGGCATCATGCGCAAGCTGTCCTCCCTGCGGTCGTTGTTTGAGTATCTGTTCAAAACCGGCCATATCCCCGCCAACATCACCACCCTGGTCACCCTGCCCAAGACGCACGAAAAGCCCATCCTCCGTCTGGAAGCGGACGAGATGGAAAAACTGCTGCTTTCCGCCCGGTCAGGCGAGGGGCTGACGCAGCGTCAGCAGGCGCTGCACGCCCGCAGCGCCACGCGGGATGTGGCCATACTGCTGCTTTTCCTGGGCACCGGCATCCGCGTAAGCGAGCTGGTGGGCATCAACCTGGAGGATGTCGATTTTTCCATCAACGCCTTCATGGTCACTCGCAAGGGCGGCAGCCAGACCATCCTCTATTTCCCGCAGCAGGTGGCGCAGGCCCTGCAGGCTTATCTCCAGGAACGGAACCAGGTGGAGCCGCTGGAGGGCCACGAAAACGCCTTTTTCCTTTCCTCCCAGCGCCGGCGGATCACCCAAAGGGCAGTGGAAAACATGGTCAAAAAATACGCCCAGGTGGCCGCGCCCCTTAAAAAGCGCATCAGCCCCCACAAGCTGCGCAGTACCTTCGGCACCAACCTTTACCAGGAGACCGGCGACATTTACCTGGTGGCCGATGTCCTGGGCCACGCCGACGTGAACACCACCCGCCGCCATTACGCCGCCATGAGCGACGCCCGCAAGCGCCGGGCCGTCGCCCACGTGGTACTGCCCGGAGGGCCAACTGACGGACAGCAGAAGCCTCCCCTGGGCCCCGCTTCCGAAGAAGAAGATCCTGAAGCCGGCCTAATTGACACCGCGAACAAGATGAAACCGACAAACGAATGAAAGCGCCGCGGGACAGCCTGACGCCGTCCCGCTTTCCGTCAAAAAACCGCAGGCCCTTTAATGACCTGCGGTTTTTTCGTGTTCATTATGCTTCAGACGACTGCGCGTCAGAAGAGCTTCCGTCTCCCTCCGTGATGCGTTCGTTTTCGGGAGCCGCCTTCCCCACCAGCCCGCCGGTGGAAACGTCTCTCAGTATCTTGGGAATATCCAGGCCGACGGCGTTTTTGATGGCTTCGAAGGTGGAGAGCATGGTGCCGGCCGTATCCTTGGCCATGGAGGTGGCCCCGCCCTCTCCGAAGAGGATGATCTTATCGGTCTTGCTCAGGGGCTCGGCGATGGCTTTAGCCATGTCCGGCAGCTTATCGGAGATCATTTCCATCATGGCGGCCTGGCCGTACAGCTGCATGGCCTCGGCTTTCATGCGCAGGGCGTCGGCTTCCGCCTCGCCGCGGAGCCGGATACCCTCGGCCTCCTTCTGCGCCGCGTACAGGCGCGCGTCTGCTTCCGCCTGCTGACGGAATTTTTCGGCCTCGGCCTTTTCCCTGATTTCCACGTTCAGGCGTTCGCGCTCGATCTCGACCTGCTGGCGCTTAAGCTCTGTTTCCTTTTCCAGGCGGGTCATTTCGGCGGCGGCGTGCTCGGTCGCGAAGGTCTTGTTGATGCGCTCCTGCTCGATCTTATAGGCCATTTCCGCCTTGGCGCGGGCTTCCTCGGTTTCCTGCTTGAAAGCTGCTTTCTGAACCTCCAGGTCGCGGCTCTGGCGGGCGACTTCGGCTTCGGCCTGCATTTCGGCGAAGCGGGACTGCTTATCGGCCTCGGCCTCGGCGATGCGCTTGTCCTGTTCTTTTTCGGCCACATTGCGGGCAGCCATGGTATCGATCACGGCGCCGTCTTTGTCGGCAAAGTTCTGGATGGTCAGGTTGATGATCTCCAGGCCCATGTTGCTCATGTCGCTCATGGCGGCCTTGATGGATTCCTGGGCGAACTTATCGCGGTTCTGCACCAGCTCCGCGATCGTCATCTGGCCGATGATCTCGCGCATGTTGCCTTCCAGCACGTCCTTGGCCAAAGCCTTGATCTGGTCGGCATTGTAATGAAGCAGCTGCTCGGCTGCCGTAGCGATGGAAAGATCGTCCGAGCCTATCTTGATGTTGGCCACGGCGTCCACCAGCACGGAGATGTATTCCTTGGTCGGCACCGGCTGGGCGGTCTTGATATCCACCTGCGTCAGGCACATGTCCAGCTTATCGATCCGCTCGATGGCGGGAATATAAAACGTGGCGCCGCCGCGGACGATGCGGTAGCCGAATCTCTTGCTGGCCACCGTGCCGTCGGCGTTGCGCACCTTGTAATTGCGGCGCAGCAGACCTGAAATAATAAGCGCCGTATCCGGCGGAGCCACCTTATAGCGGGGCAGGAATTTGGCCAGGATAATGATTACGACAAAACCTATGAGAAACCAGTACCAGTTGACGGTCAGAAAGTTAAGAATAGTGTCGGCATTCATGAAATCATCCTCCAGTTACAGTCAGTTTCACTCAGTCGCTCGTAATTCGGCATTCGTCTAATGCCCGATCGTCCGTAAACCCGTTTCCCGTCAGAAGCTCTGCACGTCGTCGGACATGTCGCCGGCTTGGCGGGCCTGGAAATTCTGGCGGAGCTGACGGACGGCGTCCAGCTGCTGGGAGAGGGAATTGTCCGCGTTCAGGAGAAGCTCGTTCACCTGACCGTCCACGGTGGCCTTGTAGCGGTCTGAGTCGTTGCGGGCGGCCTGGAAGATGGACTGGGCCTCCCGGTTGGCGCGAAGAACGATCTCGTTCTCGCTGACCAGCTGTTCGGCGCGGGCTTGGGCATCGGCCAGCATGGCGGCTGAGCGGGTCTGAGCGTCCGCCACCATGGCGTTGGCCTTGTCGGCGGCGTCGCGCGCCATGTCCGCGGCGCGGGCCTGGGCGTCGGCCAGGGCCGCCTGGGCGCGGCGGGTGGCGTCCTCCAGGGTGCTCTGGGCGGTGGCGTTGGCGTCCCGCACGGTGGTTTCAGCCTCCTGGCTGGCTTTTTTCAGGATCACGTCCTGCTGATCCAGCACGCTGCGCGCGTCCCGCACATCCGGATCCACGCTGTCCTCCAGCTGCTGCAGCAGCTGCTTGAGCGAATGCCCGTCCAGCAGGATCTTGCCGGACAGGGGCACCCTGCCCGCGCTGTCCGCCAGCTGCTTGAGCCGGTCGATCAGGTCAAACATCTTGAGTCGGGTGTCCGCCATGGTGATTCCTCCTTTTCTCCAATGGGGTGAACGTGGGGCGAATTTATTTGTAATGACTTAGGATATCCGGTAAAACAGAACGCGGAACCAGGGCGGAAATATCTCCGCCCAGAGAGGCGATCTCCCGCACGAGGGACGAGCTGAGCGCCTCCATGCCGCCTGCGGAGGGCAGAAAAACCGTTTCAAGCCCGGGCAGCAAAAGGCCGTTCACTTTGGCCATGCGCATCTCGCTTTCCAGGTCGCCCGGGCCGCGCAGGCCGCGCACCAGCACCCGGATGTCCAACTGCCTGCACAGGTCGACAGTCAGGCCCGAAAAAGGGAGGACCTCCACCTGGGGCAGATCCGCCGCCGCTTTTTTAAGCATGGCCACCCTTTCCTCCATGGGAAAGGCGCCATTTTTTTCGGCGTTGACCAGAACCCCTACTACCACCCGCTCGAAAATGCCTGCGGCGCGGGTGATGATATCCAGATGTCCCAGCGTCACCGGGTCAAAGCTGCCCGGATACAGGCACGCGCTTTGGCGCATGGCATATCCTCCTTGTCTTCAGCCTTCCCTTCGGTAAAAAGTCAGGCAGGTGTCCCGGTATTTGCGGGTGGATAGCAGCACAAGGCCGGGGACTTCCTCCGGAAGGCTGCTTGCCGCGTGCTCCCTGATGACCCTTCCGCCCGGGCGAACCAGCCCCGACGAAGCCATTGTGCGGATAAGCTTCGTCGGATCCATCTCGTAGGGAGGGTCCAGATAGATCAGGTCAAAGGATTCCCCCGCCGCGCTGAGCCTGCTGACCAGCTGTTCGTCCCTGCCGGACAGCACCACGGCGCGGTCGGAACAGCCCAGGGAACGGATGTTTTCCCTGATGACCGCCAGGGCGTCCCGGCTCTGGTCGCATATGACGGCGCGGGAGGCTCCGCGGCTGAGCGCCTCCAGCGCCACGGCCCCGCTGCCTCCGTACAGGTCCAGCATGCTGATGCCCTCGATCTCGCCCTGCAGGATGTTGAAAAGCGCCTCCCGCACCTGGTCCAAAGTGGGCCGGGTGGTCATGCCCCTGGGGGCTTTCAGGGGCCGGGAGCGGTATTCCCCGCCGATGATGCGCATCAGACGAGCTCTTTG
This sequence comes from uncultured Eubacteriales bacterium, assembly GCA_902790015.1. Lineage (GTDB taxonomy): Bacteria > Bacillota > Clostridia > Christensenellales > Aristaeellaceae > UBA4246. The sequence continues at coordinate 35,734 of CADAQF010000010.1, forward strand.
GTATGGGGCTTGCGGGCGGGCTGCTTCTTTTTGACGGCTGCCGGCAGCGTCTTTTTCCGGCGGCGGCGCGCCTGAACGAGGCCCCCGTGTGTCAGCGCGCGGGAACGGACGCCGAACATATAGCCCACCCCGTAAAACAGGTAGGGAATAAAGAACAAAAGCGGGCTCAGCCGGTCCACCAGCAGCATGGCGTCATAGTTGCGCGTGCCCACCATATTGTAAAACGGATAGATGAGCACCCTGACGATGATGCGCAAAACATCCGCCAGGCCCATCGGAACGCTGCGCTGATAGTAGGCCAGGGGGGCTGTCAGCTCCTCCTGGGCAGAAAAGGCCGCGAACCAGTTGGGGAGCGGCTGCAGCGAATAGGTGTGGCGTCTGGCCAGCGCGGCATATACGGCGCAGAGTATGATCAGCGGCAGGACGCCGAAAAAAGCGGTGACAAAGCCCTTGGCCGGATGAAAGCACCGATCCCGCTCCGCCTTGCCGATGGTTTCCCCGGCCTGGCTGTGGGCATACTGGATCTCGGCAAAGGCCACGTCCCCGTCCCCTGCGGAGAGGCCGTCATAATACAAAAGCAGGGCGTATACCGCCACCTGCACCAGATTGACGGCGACGCGGAGGAAAACGCTGTTCTGAAAGCTGAAGACGGTGCCCAGAAAAAGATTCAGCACCATGAAGACGGCCGCGAAGCCCAGCAGCCTGAAGCCACGCTTTACGGCAAACCAGCTCAGGGCGTTGCCCTTGAGATAGGGCTTAAAAACCGGCTTCACCTTCCGGCTTTTCCGCTTGGTCGTCTGCGTTTTGTTCGTCATCGTCGTTCAGCCTCATCCATTCTTTTTGCTCAGGCACTGAAAGCCCTTGTCCGAAAGCAGGCGGGCGCTGCGTTCCGGGTCCAGCACGCCCAGCACCAGGGCGTTTTCCCCTCCCCGTTTGAGCACGTACAGGTATTCTATATCCGTATTGTCCTCATTCAGGGCGGTAAGCACCTGCCCCGCCCCGTCGGCGGCGTCCGGCATCCTCACGCACAGAACGTCCGTCAGGCAGGCGGAATAATTGTTGTCCTGCAGCAGGCGCAGGGCCTTTTCACTGTCCGTCACGATGGCGCGGAATACGCCGTAGCGGGACGTATCCGCCAGCACCGCCGCTTCCAGCCCTATGCCGTTGCGGCCCAGCAGACAAACCAGGTCCGCCAGGGTGCCCTGATTATTTTTGAGAAAAACGGAAAGCTGCTTCATCAGCATATGTGTGCCCTCCCAAATCGCAGATTAGTGTGTATTTCATTATAACACGCCCAGGCCGGCGGATTCAACCAAAACATACAAAAAACAGCCGGTCTGATCAATGAAGATCAGCCGTCCTCAACGCCTTTTTCCTGCTGCGCGGAAAGCCAGGCGCGCTCCTTGTCGGTAAGAGGCGCTTTTTCAAGCATGTCCGGCCGGAGGCGGGCGGTGCGCAGCAGGGCCTGTTCGCGCCGCCAGCGGGCTATTTTGGCGTGGTCCCCGTTCAGAAGGACGGCGGGGACCTCCTCGTCTTCAAACACCCTGGGGCGGGTGTACTGGGGATATTCCAGAAGCCCTTCCCGGGAAAAGCTTTCCTCCAGCGCGCTCTGGTCGCTGCCCAGCACGCCCGGAAGCAGCCGGGCGATACAGTCGGTCACCGCCAGGGCAGCCAGCTCTCCCCCGGTCAGGATGAAATCGCCCAGGGATATTTCCAGGTCGATATAATGGTCCAGCGCGCGCTGGTCCACCCCCTCGTAGTGGCCGCACAGCATGACTAGCTCTTCTTCCTTCGCCAGCTCCTCCGCCAGGCGCTGGGTGAAGGGAACGCCCGCGGGGCCCAGAAAAATGCGTTTGCCCGAAAAAGACGGCCCGCAGACGGCCCTGAAGGCCGCCGCGATGGGCTGGGGGGTCATCAGCATGCCCGCCCCGCCGCCGAAGGGATAATCATCCGTATTCTTGTGCTTGGCGTCCGAAAAAGGGCGGATGTCCACCGCCCGCACATCCAGCAGGCCGGCCCTGCGGGCGCGGCCCAGGATACTTTCGGACAGCACTGCCTCGCACATCTCCGGAAAAATGGTCAGCAGGGTGATTTTCATGATGCCTTTCCTTTCCCTGTCCGGTAATTTGGCGTCTACCGGGAAAGCCCGGCCCAGACGAGCAGCCCCGCCTGCAGCAGCGCAAGCAAAGGGATAACGATCCTGAAGGCGGGCTTTTGAGTCTTGTGGCGGAAGACCTTCATGCCGCACAGTCCGCCCCATGCGCCCAGACAGGCGCTCAAAAAAAAACAGCGTCGATTCCCTGATGCGCCACCGTCCTTTTCTGGCCCGGCGCTTATCCAGCCCAAAGGCGGCAAAGCAGACCAGAGACATGACGCCCGCGGCGATAAGCAGGGGAATAAACCAGGCTCCAATCTGTTTCATACGGCCATCCTTTCAAACCATCAGAACACTATGGATCAGGCTGTCACTCGTAAACCGCCGCTTCCCACAGCCGGTCCTCCGAAAGGATCACCAGCCGGTTTTCAACGTCCACCTGCTTCACCACGAATTTGAGCGCCGCCACCAGCAGGCTGCCCTTTTCCGTTTTCACCACGAAAACGGGATTGGGGCCGCTGAGCAGCACGTCCCGCATGACACCCAGCTCCGTTCCCTTATCTCCCCTGACAAGGCAGCCGATCAGATCGCAGACGAACCATTCGTTTTCCCCCAGAGGGCGGGCGTGGGCCCGGTCGATCCAGAGCGTCAGGCCCCGCTGGGCCTCGGCGGCGGTGCGGTCCGCCGCGCCGTTCAGGCGCAGGTAAACAAAGCCGTCCCGCACGCTCACATCGCTTACGGACTGGCTCACATAGGCGTCCTTCTGCCGGACAAAGACATAGGTTAGCTCCAGGAACCTTTCCGGCTGTTCGGTATCCGGACGCACCTTGACCAGACCATCGATGCCCTGGGGCTTCAATACCTCTCCCAGGGCGATATACGCCGAAAGCATGCATTTCCTCCCTGATTATACTGTATTTCGTCTGACCGATGCACATCTGCACATCTTTCAGACGAAATTCAGTATTACAAAGCAAAAGCGGACAGCTTTTCGGGCCGTCCGCCTTTGTTTTACTGAATTTCCACAAAAACCGGTTTTCCGTCCCGGGCGGTAGCCGCTTTGACAACGGAACGCACTGCCTTGGCAATGCGGCCCTGCTTCCCGATGACCTTGCCCATATCGTCCGGCGCGACATTCAGCTCCAGAATGACGGCCTCCGGACCTTCGGTGCGGGTCACCTTGACCTGATCGGGATGATCTACCAGGGAACGGGCCAGATACAGGACGAGTTCCTCCATTTGAATCTCCTATCTGCCGAGGTGAAGAAAACTGATCGACAGCGTAAAGGGCCAAAAAGCCCCGCTGCCCCGTCAAAAGCATTTGCGCTGTCGGCGCGCAGCTCAGCCGGGATGCCCTGCCCGCACAGGGGAGGGACAGATACAGTTATCCCCGTCCGGCCAATCAGCCTTCGATCACGCCGCTGCGCTTGAGCAGGATGCGGACGGAATCCGTGGGCTGAGCGCCCTTCTTCATCCAATCCAGGGCCTTTTCCTTGTCGATCTTGATGACAGAGGGCTTCTGCATGGGATCATAGTAGCCGATTTCCTCGACGAAACGGCCGTCACGGGGAGAACGCTCGTCGGCGACGACGACGCGGTAGAAGGGGTTCTTTTTCATGCCCATTCTCTTGAGACGGATCTTGACCATAGTAAGGTTCCTCCTAATTTCTGTATGGTAATCATAAATCAGTTATGATAACCTCGGTGTGTTACTGCCCCAGGGAGCGGAGCTTGCGGAAGGCCTGGCGCTTGTTGCCCATCATGGACTTGACCATCTGCCGGGCCTGCTCGTACTGGCGGATCAGCTGGTTCACGTCCTGCACGGTGACGCCGGCGCCCCTGGCGATGCGCTTGCGGCGGGAGGCGTTCAGTACCTCGGGATGGTGACGCTCCTGCGGCGTCATGCTGCGGATGATGGCCTCGGGCTTTTTCATGACGTCGTCGCTGATTTCCACGTCCTTGAGCTTGGCGCCTACGCCGGGCAGCATACCCAGCACGCTTTGCAGGGAGCCCATCTTCTTCATCTGCTGCATCTGCTCCAGATAGTCCTCCAGGTCCAGGTCGGCGGGGGCTTTCTGTTTGGCCTTTTCCTGCTTGGCGGCGTTTTTCAGGTCGTAGGCCTCGGTGGCTTTCTCGATCAGGGTCATCATATCGCCCATGCCGAGGATGCGGGAAGCCATACGGTCGGGGTGGAAGGGCTCCAGGTCGGACAATTTCTCCCCCACGCCGGCAAACTTGATGGGCTTGCCGGTCACCGCTCGCACGGACAGGGCCGCGCCGCCGCGGGCGTCGCCGTCCAGCTTGGTGACGATCACGCCGTCGATATTCAGCAGGTCGTTGAACGACTTGGCGACGTTCACGGCGTCCTGGCCGGTCATGGCGTCCACCACCAGCAAAATCTCCTGGGGGCGGACCGCTTCCTTCATCCGGCGCAGCTCGTCCATGAGCTGTTCATCCACATGAAGCCGGCCGGCGGTATCGATGATCAGCACGTCCTGCCCGTAATAGCGGGCGTATTCCACGGCTTCCTTCGCGGTCTTCACAGGGTCCTGCGTGCCCTTGTCAAACACCGGCACGCCCACCTGTTCGCCCACGATCTTGAGCTGGGAAATGGCGGCGGGGCGGTAGATGTCGCACGCGGCCAGAAGGGGCTTTTTGTTCTGTTTGAGCAGGTTCAGCGCGAGCTTGCCGGCCATGGTGGTCTTGCCGGCGCCCTGCAGGCCGCACAGCATATAGATGGTGGGCACACTGGGCGACCAGGTCAGCTTGGCGACCGAACCGCCCATCAGCCTGGTCAGTTCCTCGTTGACGATCTTGATGAACTGCTGGCCCGGGTTCAGGGTGGAGATGACCTTCTCGCCCACGGAGCGCTCGGTGACCTGCTTGATGAAGTCCTTGACGACGGTATAGTTGACGTCCGCCTCCAAAAGCGCCATCCGGACGTCCCGCATCGCTTCCTTGATATTCTGTTCGCTGATCTTGCCTTTGCCGGTCAGCTTTTTGAAAGCGCCCTGCAGTTTTTCGGAAAGGCCCTCAAACGCCATTGTTTTCCTCCTCGCTGAGGAGCCGGCGGACGATGGCCCGGGCCGCCGCCCGCGCGGTTTCGTCCTGCTCAGGCGCGCACAGCGCCTTCTCCAGCTCCCTGAGTTCGTTGAGCCTGCGGGATGAGCGGGCCGCCAGGTGGAGCTTTTCCTCCGTCTGGGCCATCAGCTGCATCGCCCTGCTCAGCGTATCGTAGACACTCTGGCGGGACACGGCGTACTGGCCGGCGATCTCCGTCAGGGAATAGTCCTCGTCACAGTACAGCCTCAGCATCTGCGCCTGATTGGGCGTCAGCAGCGCCCCGTAAAACGCGCTCAGCAGGGACGCTTCCACCTTTTTTTCCATCAGATCGCGCATCAGGTGCCTCCGCCTGTCAAGGAAATTACCTTGACGAAGGGTATTATACAGGAATCCGGCATTTTGTCAAGGGGATAAGCCTGACAGAAGCGAAAAAAGATGACAAAAAACCGGGAAGATGCTTATCCTCCCGGCGCTGTGCTTATTTGCTGGCTTTAAGCGCCCGTATGACCGCGGTCAGGCAGTCCTTCGCGTCCGTCAGGCAGTCGGCCGCCTCGTCCAGCGCATCCCCGGCTTCCTCCCGGGCATCGTCATCAGCCACCGGGGGATCCTGTTCAAAATCCTCCTCGGCGGCCGTAAGCTCGTCCAGACAGTCGGATATCCGGTCCAGCAGGCCGTTCAGCCGGGTTTCCCATGTTTCGCTCATGGTCACGCCTCCGCCTTTCCCATCTTGCTCAAAAGGTACGCGCCCCAGGTACCCAGTACCAGGAACACGATGCTGATTAACCAGTTGGCGGACGTGGCCACGTCAAAGCAGGCCCGGTTCTGGTAAAGCAGCGCCACGGGGGAAGCGACCACCAGGCCCAGGATGGCCATGTAGGTCGGCCGCTCATACTTTTTGAGCAGGAAGTTCATGAGCCTTGCGATGAACACGATGCCCACCACCAGTCCCACCGCGTAAGGGATCAGCACGGCCATGTTGAAGTCGTGCAGCGCGTTGATGATCGAGTGGTAGTAGCCCAGTATCAGCAGGATCATGGAGCCCGAAACACCCGGTATCACCATCGTGGCGGAGGCCAGCATGCCCAGCGGGATCAGCAGGAGGACGTTGCCGAAGGAGGGCGTCAGCTCTATGTCGGAGCCCGCCTGCATAAGCGGCAGCACGATGACCAGACCGGCGAAGAAGATGAACAGCGCCGCATCCAGAAAGTTCACCCTGGAAAAATCCACGCGCCTGAGGATAATGGGAAGGCCGCCCAGGATCAGTCCGATGAAGGCGAAGATGGTGGGCATCAGCGTGAGGGGAGGCGGCACCTGCCCTTCCTCGCCGATCAGCAGCTTTAAAAGCCGCGCGAAGGCAAATATGCCCACCAGGACGCCCAGGAGGATCGGCAGCAGGTCTTTGAGCGACCTGCGCCAGTCCTTGCGGAAATTGTTCACGGCGAAAATGATGCGGTCGTAGATGCCCATGGTGACGGCCATCGTGCCGCCCGAAACGCCGGGAATGTCGTTGGAGATGCCGATCACGCTTCCGCGCAGGATATCCCAGATCCATTCCCTGAGCCTGGAAAAGATCTTCTGAAAGAGAGACTGTTCAGTATCAGGCACCGGTAGTGTCCTCCTGTCTGTTATTTGCCGGGCGCCGCGCTCACACAAAATGCAGCACCGTCAGGCTGCCCGCCCCCATGATGACGGCGGCCAGTATCACGCCCAGCATCACGGCGATGACAGACTGTTTGAAATCCATGTCCAGAATGCTGGCGGCCAGGGTGCCCGTCCAGGCGCCGGTTCCGGGCAGAGGAATGCCCACGAACAGCAAAAGCGCCAGGAAAAGGCCCTTGTCCGTCGCCTTCTGTCTGAGCTTTTCCCCGCCCCTGTGCCCTTTTTCCAGGCACCAGGTGAAAAAGCCGCCGATGTATTTCTTGTCCTTTCCCCACTCCAGCACCTTGCGGGCGAAAAAGAAGATAACGGGCACCGGCAGCATATTGCCCACGACGCACAGGATATAGGCGTTCAGCGTGGGGATGCCTGCGGCCAAAGCGTATGGCAGCGCGCCCCTGAGCTCGACCAGGGGCACCATGGAGATCAGAAAGGAAATCACGTATTGCTTGAGCATCGGCCGTTCCTTCCGTCCCCGTTCAGACCATCAGCAGCCGGCCGCAGGTCTCGCACTCGACCTCTTTGCCGGACTGTACGTCCCTGACCACTCCGGAGGGAAGGGACATATTGCAGCCGGTGCACTGGTTCCCGCTGAGGCGGGCCAGCGGCGGGAAGGCGTGATGCCGGATGGCATTGTATTTTTCCATCCATTCCGGCGCTATTCCCCCGGCCTTCTTCGTCAGTTCCTCTTTTAAGTCCGTCAGCTCCTTGTTCTTCTGGCTGTATTCCTCGTCGTAGGAGGCCTTCAGCTTGTCAAACTCGGTCTTGGCGCGGGCGGCGCGTACCTTGACGTCATACTGCAGGCGGTCGCGGTCGTTGCTGTCCTTGCGGATGCGCTTGATCTCGCTTTCGTACTCGGAAAGGTTACCCATCATGCGCTGGGCGTCGGCCAGATACTTTTCCGTCTGGTCCAGGTCGGCAGGCTCGCTTTCCTCCATCTTTTTTTCGAGACTGCTCAGCTGATCCTCCACCAGCGCCACGGCGTCCTTGAGGACCTCCAGCCGGTCCTGCATGGTCAGCACCTCTTCCTCGATGCGCTTGATGGTGTTCTGCTGCTCCAGCAGATAATCGCGGTACTTGACCAGCTTCTGCCGGGCCGGAGAGCGCTTGATATCCTTGGCGACCTTTTCGGCCTGGATGTCCGTCTGCTGATAGTCCCACAGCAATTCCAACTGATTCATGAGCAACCTCCTCAGGTGTTGAGCGCGCCGGGAAACGGCACGCAATGGGTTTGGACGACCTCTGTCTGCGCGCCCTGAGCGCGAAGCCGGTCGGTAAGGAAAGAAACCAGCGCCGGGATCATCAGCGCCTCGCTGGCGTAATGCCCGGCGTCAAAGATCACCAGATCCCTGGCCACGGCGTCCGTGATCTCGTGGTGGCGGATCTCGCCCGTCAGATAAGCCTGGGCCCCGGCGGTCTGGGCCTCCAGATAGCCTTCGCCGTAGGCGCCGCCCACTATCGACAGGGTCTTTATCAGTTTGTCGGGCCTTCCGTAGACCCGAAGGGGGGCGCGCAGGGTCTTTTGTATAACTTCCGCCGCCTTCTCGGCCGAAACGGGCGCGGGAAACGACCCCGTGAACAAAAGTTCTTCCTGAACGACGTTTTCAAGGCCTATGGCGCGCGCCGCACAGGCGCTGCCGCTCAGTGCGGATCTATCCCAGTTGGTATGGGCGGAAATGAGGCTTATATCCTTTTTGATCAGCGCCCTCAGGACGTCCGCCTCGGGAACGCCGGCCACCAGCCTCTTGGCGCCGTGAAACATAAGCGGATGGTGGGACACGATAAGCTCCGCCCCAAGGCTTTCCGCCTCCCTGACGGTATCCATCGTCACGTCCAGGGAGCAGAGGATCCTGTGCACCTTCTGGTTCCCGTCGCCCACCAGAATGCCAACATTATCATATTCCTCCGCCGTTATAAAGGGCGCAAAGGCGTCTATATATTCCGCCACGCGGCGCACGGTCATTTCAGTCACGGGCCATCTCCTCTTCGATCCAGCGGCGCAGGCAGGCGCCGCGTTCTCCGCGCACGGCCTGCCAGTCCGCCTTCTTTTTGACAAGCCACCGCCGATAGGTTTCTGTAATGGGCTGCGCTAAAAGGCAGGGGCCCAGAGTCAGCTGCTTTTCCGAATACCGTTCCCCTTGGCCCGGCGCGGCCAGAAGCACCGGATAAAAGCGGCCGGCGGCCTCCGTCATGACCTCTCTTTCGATCCGGTAACCGATATCCTGCAGGGCCCTGCGGACGGAGGGCATCTCCGTGTTGGCGGAAAGCACCAGGGCGCAGCCGTCAAACAGCTCCCGCTGCGTCCGCAGCATATTGCGGATGGTGACGCCGCCCATGCCCAGCACGGCGGCAGCCTCCGGCTTTTCTCCAAGGGGCTTAAAGCCGTCCCCCACCCCGAACAGGACGCGGGAAGAACAGCCGTTCAGGGCCATCAGCCGTTCTGCTTTTTTAAGGGATAAAGCGCTTATGTCGGTCGCCCACATGCGCTGCGCGATGTCGTTTTCCAACAGCGCCAGGGTAAGATACCCGTGATCCGCGCCGATGTCCGCCCCGACCCGGACGCGGGGAAAAAGGGCGAGCGCCGCTGCAAGGCGGGCGTCCAGCTGCTTTTCGCGCATCAGTCCAGATAATCCTTGAGCTTCTTGGAGCGGGAAGGATGGCGGAGCTTGCGCAGGGCCTTGGCCTCGATCTGGCGGATGCGCTCGCGGGTGACATTGAATTCCTTCCCGACCTCCTCGAGCGTCCGCTGGTGGCCGTCGTCCAGCCCAAAGCGCAGGCGGAGCACCTTCTGCTCGCGGTCCGTCAGGGTATCCAGCACTTCGGCCAGCTGCTCCTTCATCAGGGCGTGGCTGGCGGCCTCAGCGGGAGCAGGGGCGTCGTCATCCGGGATAAAGTCGCCCAGATGGCTGTCCTCCTCTTCGCCAATAGGGGTCTCCAGGGAAACGGGCTCCTGGGCGATCTTGATGATCTCCCGCACCTTGTTTTCGCTGATGCCCATGGCCTTGGCGATCTCCTCCGGGGTGGGCTCGCGGCCCAGCTCCTGCAGAAGCTGGCGTGAGACGCGGATCAGCTTGTTGATGGTTTCCACCATGTGCACGGGGATGCGGATGGTGCGCGCCTGGTCGGCGATGGCGCGGGTGATGGCCTGGCGGATCCACCAGGTGGCATAGGTGGAAAACTTGTAGCCCTTGCGGTAGTCGAATTTCTCCACGGCCTTGATCAGACCCAGGTTGCCTTCCTGAATGAGATCCAGGAACAGCATCCCGCGGCCCACATAGCGCTTGGCGATGGACACCACCAGGCGCAGGTTGGCCTCGGCCAGCTGGCGCTTGGCGTCCTCGTCCCCTTCCTCCATGCGCATGGCGAGCTCCGTCTCCTGATCGGCGGTCAGCAGGGGCACCTTGCCGATCTCCTTTAAATACATGCGGACCGGGTCGTCGATGCTGATGCCCTCGGCCAGGGTGCTGTCCGGAAGTACCTGCACGGCAGGCTCCGATTCTGCGTCGTCCTGGTCCTTTTTGACGGTCACGCCCTGATCGGCCAGGGACTGCAGGATGTCCTCAAACTGCTCCGGATCCACCTCCAGCTGAGACAGGTGGTTGATCACCTCGTCATACGTCAGGGAACCTTTGGTTTTCCCCAGTTCAATCAGTTCATTGAGCTTATCCTGCTTCACATCAGTTTTTTCGCTCAATGTATTCATACCGTTTTAGCCCCTTTCGTGTGGTCGGGTTGTTTCAAGGCGTTGATTTCCGCGTTCAGTTGGATCACCCGGGCGTAAGCGGCCCTGCGGCGTTCTTCGTCGGTTTCGGCGGCGGCCTGGCGGCGGGCCGCATCAAATTCCTCCTCCAGCCTGGTCAGGCGCAGGCGGCGCAGACAGTCCTCCGCGACCGTCAGCGCGTCCTCCTCCTGCTGGAAGGGCTGCTGGGTGAACACCTGGGCGGCGAGCTCGCGCTCCTGGGGGCCGGCTTCCTCCAGCACGGCGGAAGGGCTTTTGCCTGCCAGCAGCTTCTCAGCGATGGATTTCAGCCCCGGATGACGGATGTACTCGGGCCTCAGCAGTTCCTTGGGCATATGGCCGCCGGCCAGAAGGGCTACTGCCATGCTTTCGGCGGGGGGGACCGCTTCCCGGCCGTCCGTACGGGCCGGGCGCTGTTCCCCGCTTTTGGGCGCGGGGCGGCGCAAGGCGGTCTCGGGCCGGCGGCGGGCCGCGGTCACGCCCACCTGGGCCATGACCGTTTCGCGGTCAAAGCCGGAGCGGGAGCAGACCTCGCGGACGTAGGCCTCCATCTCCACCGGATCCGGGACGGAGCGCAAAAGCTCTGCGGCCGCTTTGACGTAAGCCACGCGGCCCTCCTCGCTGGTCAGGTCGCTCACGGTCAAAAGCCGCATCAGCCGGTAGCGCGCCGGGGCCATGGGTTTAAGGGCCTCAAAGGCGGAAAGACCGCGCTGACGGATCATTTCGTCCGGGTCCAGCCCGTCCGGGAAATAAAGGACGCGGGCCTTCACCTGCGCCTCCTCGAATATCCCCAGCGCCTTTTCGATGGCGTGCTGGCCGGGCTCGTCCCCGTCGTAGGCGACCCATACCTCCGGGGCAAACCGCCCGAGCAGCCGGGCCTGCTCCGGGGTGAGCGACGTGCCCAGGGTGGCCGCGGCGCCGCGCACGCCGGCCTGGGCCAGGGCCACCACATCCATATAGCCCTCCACCAGCAGCACCCGGGCAAGGTTGCGTTCCTTGCGCAGGAGGTTGGCGGCAAATACGCCCTTGCGCTTGTTGAACACCGGCGTGTCTCCGGTATTCAGGTATTTGGGCGGCCTGTCCTTTTCCAGCGTCCTTCCGCCGAAGGCCAGTACGTCCCCGAACTGGTCGATGATGGGAAACATGGCGCGGTCCCGGAAAAAATCCCTGGTTTCCGTTTCGTTCTGGCCGGCGCTCAAGCCGGCGGAGATGAGTTCCTCCCGGGTGAAGCCTTTTTGCTGAAGCTCCCGGGTCAGCTGGTTCCAGCCCTTGGGGCTGGCGCCCAGGCCGAAGCGGCGTATGATGCCGTCGTCCAGCCCGCGGCCGTAAAAATAGTCCAGGATGTGGCGGCCCTCCGGGGTCCACAGATAGCGGTGCATAAAGGCCGCGGCTTCCCGGTTGGCGGCAAGCAGGCGCTCTTTTTGGCTGCGGCGCTGCTCGTACTGCGGGTCGTCCACCATTTCGGGCAGGGGCATGCGCAATTGCTCCGCCAGACGGGCGACAGCCTCCTGGTAGGTCAGATGCTCCATTTCCATGATGAACTGCACCACGTTGCCGCCGGCCTTGCAGCCGAAGCAGTAATACAGGTTCTGGTCCGGGGAAACGGAGAAGGAAGGCGTCTTTTCGTGATGAAAGGGGCACAGGCCCCAGTAGTTCCGGCCGTTTCGCTTGAGCTGCACATAGGGCGACACGACCTGGACGATGTCCGCTCTGGCATACAGCTCATCCAGCCAGGCGGCCGGATAGCGTTTCCATGCCATACGATCACCCTTTGTGTATGTTCGCCGCGTTTTATTTTTTTCCTGCCTGGCCCGCCCCAACTTTTATGCATCTTTTTGCATAAGGGACCCGGCCCGAGGACAAAACACCTCTACAATCCGGCGAAAGCACCGGGAAGGAACAGGCTCATATACTGACGGACGGCATAGCGGTCCGTCATGCCGGAAATATAGTCCGTCACCGCGCGCTCGGTGCCCTCCTGAAAGGAAATCTCCACATACTCCAGCGGCATTTCGCCGGGGTTGTCCGAATAATACCGGAAAAGGCCGCGGATGACATGGTCGCACCTTTTTTCCTCGGCCAGCCGCCAGCTGTCCCGGTAAACCTTTTCAAACAGGAAGTTTCTCAGCGCGTCCGTGGCGTTCTGCACCCTTTCGCTCATGCGGATCTCCGCCCGCCCCCGGCTCTGCTCCACGATGTCGCGGATCATGGTGTCGATCCTTTCCCCGTGGGTGGCGCCCAGGGTCTTAAGACAGTCTTGAGGCAGCTCGTACGCCTTGAGCACTCCGGCCCTGAGCGCGTCATCTATATCGTGGTTGATATAGGCGATGCGGTCGGCCCGGGCGACACAGCAGCCCTCCAGCGTCATGGGATTCAGCCGCCCGGAATGGTTGAGTATCCCGTCGCGCACCTCCCTGGTCAGGTTGAGGCCCCTGCCGCCGTTTTCCAGCCGCTCGACCACGCGCAGGGACTGTTCGTTGTGCCTGAACCCTCCCGCGCACAATGTGTCCAGAGTCCTTTCCCCTATGTGGCCGAAAGGCGTATGCCCCAGGTCGTGCCCCAGGGCGATGGCCTCGGTCAGATCCTCGTTGAGGCGCAGCGCCCGGGCGATCGTGCGGGCCACCTGCGAGACCTCCAGGGTATGGGTGAGGCGGGTGCGGTAATGATCCCCCTCCGGGGCTATGAAGACCTGGGTCTTGAATTTGAGCCTGCGGAAGCTCTTGCAGTGCAGGATCCTGTCCCGGTCACGCTGAAACTCGGTTCTGAGCGTGCAGGGAGCCAGGGGCCGTTCCCGGCCCAGGGTCCGCGCGCTTTTGACCGCGAATTCAGAAAGCAGGCCCTCTTCGGCCTTTTCCAGTTCCTCCCTGACCGTCATAGCCCTTTTCCCCTTTCCCGCGCCGCGCTGGCGGCCCCGGCCTTCCTGGATAGATGACGCGTCTCTTTCCCGTCCTGTCTCCGAAATTCAGCAAAGATGAACAGGACGCCTGAAAACAGACGCCTTTTCTATATACTCCAAAAAATCCCGGAATCCTTTTTTGATTCCGGGAAAAAGATTATGGGCTGCATCAGACGCCCGTGCCCGTCACCTTCTGCAGCAGGTATTTCCCCCAGGCCAGGGCCTCGCGGGCATGGTTTTTGAGCCAGTATTCGGGCAGGGTTCGCCCCGCCGCTCCGTCCGCTTTAAACCCCGCGTCCCCGGCGATGGCCAAAGCCCTTGGCAGATGATAATCGCTGGTCACGATCAGGACGCGGTCGGGCTTGTGATCAAGCAGCGCCGCGGCATTCTTAATGTTTTCCCGGGTCGTTTCCGAGGCGGTCTCCGCAAACAGGCTGTCGGCGGGCACGTCGTGCTCCTCCAGCCACCGGCACATGACCGTGCCTTCGGCCTGCGGTTCCTGCCCGGCGCGGCCGCCGCAGCAGACGATGGGCTGCGGGCAGCGCCGGTAGGCGTCCAGCGCCGCCTCCAGGCGGAACTCCAGCTGTACGCTGGGCGTGCCGTCCGGCTTCACCTGCGCGCCCAGCACGATCATCAGGTCCGTATCCCCGGGGGCGGGGATGGTCTTTTCCCGTATGCAAACATAGGCAAAAAGCGCCGCGTAGACCAGCGCCGCCACCAGTATCAGCCACATGATCGCTCTGATCCCCTTTCTGAGCATTTCCCTGATCCTTTCCCGCGGGATCCCGCCCGCCGTTTTTCCTGTCAAAGGGCCGGTCAAAGCCTTCCGCCTGCGGGTGCGGGGCTTCCCATTAAAAGCAGGACTTACCTTTAAAAATCCGCGCCCGCTGCCTGTTTTGCGTCCCGCCGTTTCTCGGCCCGTACAGTATACCCGATTTGCCGTTTAAGCGCAAGCGGCCCCGCTTTGTCAAGGCGCGATCTGCCTTTTCCGGGAGCTTCGCGCCGACACGGTTTATTTTATGCAAACGGTTGCGCTGCAGGCTTCCGTTTGTTATAATGACCGGGAAAACAATTCTGCTCTCCACCGGACATTGTGATGAAAGGACGGAAGAAACGTGAAACAATTGTCTATGATTTGCCTTTTGGCCGCGCTGCTGGCGGCGCTTTGCCTGACGGCCTGCGCCGAGGAAACCGGCCGCACGGCCCTTCAGGTCACAAAGGAAATGGGCCTGGGCATCAACCTGGGCAACACCTTTGAGGCCTGCGACGCCAACCAGGGCAATACCGGCGCGGAGCCCTCGCACTATGAGACCCTGTGGGGCCAGCCCGTCACCACCCGGGCCATGATCCAGGGCATGAAGGCCGCCGGCTTCAGCACCCTGCGCGTTCCCGTCGCCTGGATGACCAACGCCTCCCGCCTCAATGAGGGCGATTACACCCTGGACAAGGCATATATGGACCGCGTGGCCGAGGTGGTCAATTACGCGCTGGACGAGGGCATGTACGTCGTCCTCAACGACCACTGGGACGGCGGCTGGTACGGCATGTTCGGCTCCGAGTCGGCCGAGACCCGCGCCTTCGCCATGAAAGCCTACAAGGGCATGTGGGCCCAGCTGGCGGATTATTTCAGGGACTATTCCGATCACCTGATCTTTGAAGGCGCCAACGAGGAAATCGGTGCCCGCTTTGACGAAAACTCCGCCCTTTACTGCAGCGATTCCGTCATCACCTACCTGACCGACGACGAGCGCTACGCCCTGGCCAACCAGATCAACCAGGCCTTCGTGGACACCATCCGGGCCGCCGGGGGCCAAAACGAAACCCGCTTCCTGCTGATCCCCGGCTACGGCACCAACATCGACAGCACCTGCGACGACCGCTTCGTCATGCCGAAGGATACCGCCCAGGGCAGGCTGTTCATTTCCGTTCATTACTATGATCCCTGGAGCTACTGCGGGGAAGGCGCCACCGCCGCCACCGCCACCCTCTGGGGCAATCAGGCCGATTTCCGCTACATGAACGACCAGCTGGCCAAGATGGACAAGTTCACCAAAGCCGGTTACGGCGTGATCATCGGCGAATACGGAGCACTCCCCGGCTCGGACGGCAAAACCAAGACGAACGCCGTCGCCTACCACGAGCAGTTCCTGAACAACTGCATTTATCACGGCTTTGTGGGCTGCCTGTGGGACACCAGCGGCTATTATGTCCGCCGGGACCTGGCCTTCGCCGATCCGGACATGGCCGCCCTGTACGCCCGTTACGCGGCGGAGGGAAAGACGGCCGACCAGGCGCTTTTGGGCCTGACGGCCGCCGCGGACTCGGCGCCCCTGTCCCTCAAGGAGGACGCCATTGAGGTTTCCGCCGACAAGGCCGTCGCCTGGATCATGTGGAACGACGGCGGCTGGTCCATGTCCTACAGCGTGGGCGACACCTACAGCCCCGATTCCGTCACCCCCGGCATCAAGACCACCGACGTGGAGATCACCGGCCCGGGCACCTACACCGTGGGGCTTGACTTTACCGGCACCGAAAAGGGCTATTCCGCCGGCACGGCCTTCAGCGCCCTGGGCATCGCCAACGGCGAGGACCTGTTCCCCGGTTATTGCGTACACATCACCGAATGTCTGATCAACGGGGAAAAGTACACCTTCAAGTTCCGGCCCTACACTACCTCGGACGACGGGCACTGCACCCGCGTCAACCTCTTCAACGAATGGGTCACCCAGGTTCCCCGGGACAAGGCGCGCGTCCTGTACGGCGACCTGACCGGCACCTCCGCCCAGCTGATCAACCGCAACGACCCGGTCATCTCCCACATCGAATCCATCTATATCACCTTCCAGTACGCGCCCAGAAAGTGACAGGCGCATGCCGCATAACCCAGGGGCCTTCTTTCCGGACGGCCCCGTTTTCAATGCCGATCGAAAGGAGCCCGAACCCATGAAACGTCAGATCCCGCTTTCCGGAGAATGGACCCTGCGCGCCCTGGGAGAAACAGAAACGATCCCGGCCCGGGTGCCGGGGTCCGTCTATACCGATTTGCTGGCAGCCGGAAAAATGGAGGATCCCTTTTTCCGCGACAACGAGCTCAAAGCCTTTGACCTGATGGAAAAGGATTATGTGTTCGAAAGGACCTTTGCGCTGGACGAAACGGCGCTTTCCCTTCCCTCAATGGATCTGGTGGCCGAAGGACTGGACACTCTGGCGGACGTCAGTCTGAACGGCCGGCTGATCCTCAGGGCCGACAACATGCACCGCACCTGGCGCACGGACGTGCGGCCCTATGTCCGGGCCGGGGAAAACACGCTCGGTATCGTCTTCCATTCTCCCAACCGCGCCGCCCGTCAAGCCCACGAGCGGGACGGGCTGGGCGGCTCGGGCGACGCCGTGCAGGGCTTTCCCGGGCTTCGCAAGGCCCACTGCATGTTCGGCTGGGACTGGGGCCCCCGCCTGCCCGACGCCGGCATCTTCAGGGACATCTATCTGGAAATAACGGACGGCGCGCGGCTTGAGAGCGTGCTGGTGCGCCAGGCCCATGAAAAGGACCGGGTCACCCTGTCCTTCACCCCGCAGATCGAAGCGCTGCCCGGAGCCGGGCCCCACCGTGTGCGCTATACCGTGCTGGGGCCGGACGGAGAAAAACTGGGGCAGACGGAGGAGCCCCGGTTCGTCATCCTTTCTCCCCGTCTTTGGTGGCCGCTGGGCGCCGGAGAGCAGCCGCTTTACACGCTCATCACGGAGCTCATGGACGGCGCGGGCCGCCTGCTGGACGAAAAAACCATGCGCCTGGGCCTGAGGGACATCCGGGTGCAAAGGCCCAAACAGCAGGAGCACGAGGGCTTTTACATCGAAGTGAACGGACAGGGCATTTTCATGATGGGCGCGGACTATATCCCGCAGGACTGCCTGCTTCCCCGGGTGACGGAGGAGAAAATGCAAAGGCTCCTCGCGGACTGCGCACTGGCCCATATGAACTGCCTGCGCGTCTGGGGCGGCGGCTATTACCTGCCCGACCGCTTCTATGATATGTGCGACGAAATGGGCATCCTCATCTGGCAGGACTTCATGTTCGCCTGCGCCTACTATTCGCTGGATCACGGGATGGAGGACAGTCTCCGCGCCGAATTCAGGGACAATGTGCAGCGTCTGCGCCATCACGCCTGCATCGCCCTCTGGTGCGGAAACAACGAGGTAGAAACCGCCGTGGCCGGCCGCTGGTACCAGGTGACGCCCGCGGTGCTGGCGGACTATCAGCGCCTGTTCATGGGCATCCTGCCCGAAATGCTCCGTGAATTGGACCCGGACCGCTTTTACTGGCCCTCCTCGCCTTCTTCGGGCGGCGACCTGATGACGCCCTCCGGGGAGCTTGCCGGCGACGTGCACGACTGGGACGTCTGGCACGGCGGCAAGCCCTTCCAGGATTACAGGAACCATGATTTCGGCTTCGTATCCGAATTCGGCTTCCAGTCCTTCCCCGCGCTCAGGACCATCGAAAGCTTCACCCTGCCCGGGGACCGGAACATATTTTCCTACGTCATGGAAAAACACCAGCGCAACAATGCGGCCAACGGCAAGATACTCCAGTACCTGAGCAGCCTGTACCTGTATCCGGGGGACCTGTCCACCCTGGTATACGCAAGCCAGCTCATGCAGCTGGAGGCCATCCGCTGCGGGGTGGAGCACTGGCGCAGCCGCCGGGGCGTGTGCATGGGCGCCATCTACTGGCAGCTCAACGACAACTGGCCGGTGGCCTCCTGGGCCTCGATCGACTATTACGGCCGCTGGAAGGCCCTGCACTACGGCGCCAGGCGCTTTTTCGCCCCCCTGCTGCTCGTCTGTGAGGAAGAAGGCGAACACACCCAGCGGGCAAACGTGAACGCAGAAGCGTCCCTTTCCTCCGTGCGCCCCAGCGCACGTCTGTCGGTGGTCAACGACACGCCTGAAGAGTCCCGGGTGCAGGTCCGCTGGGCCGTCGTCCGCTCAGACGGGCAAAGGACCGCCCTGTCCGGGGACGCGGCGCTGACCGTCCCCGCCTTCACCGCCCAGCCCGTTCAGACGCTTGACCTGCCCCAGGTCGATTTCAGGAACGAATGCCTGTGGTATGAGCTCATCCGGGACGGACAGACCGTGTCCGCCTCCTCCGCGCTTTTCTGCCCGCCCAAATACTTCCGCTTTGAAGATCCCCATCTGTCCGTCCGGCAGGACGGTGATCGCCTGACCGTCCGGGCGCAGGCCTTCGCCCGCATGGTGGAGCTGACCCCGC
The DNA here is from genome assembly GCA_902790015.1 of uncultured Eubacteriales bacterium. Taxonomy (GTDB): domain Bacteria; phylum Bacillota; class Clostridia; order Christensenellales; family Aristaeellaceae; genus UBA4246. The sequence continues at coordinate 54,449 of CADAQF010000010.1, forward strand.
TGGACGGCGACGCCGTCCTTTCCGACAACTATTTTGATATGCTGCCCGGGGAAAGGACCGTCAAAATCATCCGGGGCAGCGCATCATCGTGGCAGGTGCGCAGCGTGTACGATATCCGGTAAACAGGGCTGTGTCCGTTCGCCGGATGCTGCGGGTGCTGTCCTTAAGCTCCGCTCCCCTGTTTGGCCAAATGCAAAGCTTCAGGACGGAACCGTTCTTTCCCGTTCTTTCCTTTTGCTACTATTCCCTTAATTTTCTGCTAAAAGAATTGTAAAATGAACGGCGGCGCTTGCATTCGACCCGGGAATGCGCTATAATGATGATGGTTTTTGATACCGATTCATGCACACCTTGTTTGAGGAGGAGTTGCTATATGAAAAAAACGCTGTGCCTTGTGCTGGCGGCTGTCCTGCTGCTGAGCACCGTGTCCGCCTTCGCGGCCATGCCGAACTTCACCATCGGCCCGGACGGGCGGGTGTATATCGTGCGGGAAACGCCCGCTCCGACGCAGGCGCCCACGCCCGCGCCCACTGAGGCGCCGACCCAGGCGCCCGCCGCGACGGATGCGCCGGCTGAACCGGCTGCTCCCGCCGAAGCGACCGAAGCCCCGGCGGCTGAAGCGCCGGCGGCCCCTGCCGCTCCTGCCGCGCAGACGGTGGGCCTGGCCAAGGTCAGCGGCGTGGCCCCGCTTTATACCGATAAGGCGATGCGCGCTCCCGTCGGCCTGATGCCCGCCAACGCCGTGGTGCTGGTGATCGACCAGGAGGGCTATGCCTGCCATATCCTCTTCGCGCTGGACGGCGCGCTGGCCGAAGGCTACATGGACGAAAGCTCGCTGAAGCTGCTTAAGGACAGCGAAGCGGAAACCTATCGCGCGTCCCTGACCAATCAGGCCGTCTATTCC
>CADAQF010000011.1 GCA_902790015.1 uncultured Eubacteriales bacterium
TATGGTGCTGAAGCGGCACGGATGGCGGAAGGTGATGCCCCGGTCAAAGCATCCGAAGGCAGCGAACGAGGAGGCGTGCGATGCCTCAAAAAAATTAAATCTTATGTGCTGGAAACCAGAAAAAAGTGCGAGCCAAACTCAAGAGTCCGACTGATGTTCCAGGACGAGGCGGGGTTTGGACGGATCAACAAACCCAAGCGCTGCTGGTGCAGCAGAAAGATACTTCCCTCTGTTCCGTGCCATCATATTCGGGAATATCGGTATGTCTATGGCGCGGTGGAGCCGATCACAGGAGACAACTTCTTTCTTGTAATGCCCTACTGCAACACAACCTGCATGAATTTGTTCCTGAGCGAATTATCGAAGGTTCCTGAAAACATAACGCTTCTGGGGATTCCGCCGTACACACCGGAAATGAATCCCATAGAGCAGATTTGGAAACAGCTGCGCTCTATGGGATTCAGGAACGAAGTATTCAGCACGCTGAAGGATGTCGTTGTGTGTTTGTGCGAAACCATTCGCAGATTGACTCCTGAAATGGTCAAAAACATCACTTGCAGGCAATGGATATATGATGCGTGTTTAATTTGAGATTAGTATGAGACAGCGCCGGGCTTCAAAGCAAGTGCATACGAATGCCGGCGCTCCCATGCCTTCGGGAGCGCCGGTGTTTTGATGGTCAGTAATACAGGTTCCCGAACCAGTTCATCGCGTCCAGCCAGGAGGTGCGGACCATGAGGCCGCTGGCGTAGGGGAAGAAGGCGATGAAAAGGGCGGCGGTCAGCAGGATATACAGGGCGGTCAGCAGGAGCGCCCGGCGGTCGGCGCGTTGGGCGGCGGCCGGGACGGCGCTGCCCCGGGCGGCCGCTTTGGCGGAGGCCGCATAAACGCGCCAGTCCGTCCAGTAATCCACGATCAGGCAGATGTCCAGGATGATGAAGGGGACAGAGGGGAAATAGTGGTAGATGTAGGTGCCGCGGGGCACCAGCATCCAGGGCAGGTACTGCGCGGCAAAGGCCAGGATCAGCACCAGGGGCCGGCTGTCCCGTCCGCCCTCGGGGCGGACGGGGCCGGGGGAAAGGGAAGGCCTTCCGGTCAGCAGCGGCAGCGCCTGCTGGGACAAAAGGGCGAACAGCGTAAGCAGCAGCGCCAGGAAGCCCACCCACCAGACGGCGGGGTTGCCGAAGGCCAGTATGGTGGAGGCGAAGCCCGCGGGCTCATAGCCGTCCGCCGCGTAATACATGGGAGTCGCGGAGAAGGGCCATTCATACCAGGGGGAATAGAAGGGATGATCCATCCCCAGGCCCGGCTGGGCGTGATAGCCCAGCATGCCGCCCATCTGCCCGTTGGTAAAATAGCTGCCCACGGCGGCCTCTATGACCTTTTTGACCGTCACGCCGCCGGAGGGAGCGAAATACGGGATATAGGAAAGATAGTAGATGAGCAGCGGCACGGCGACGAAGAAGACCAGGCAGGAAAGCAGCGTGGCCCACACGCGGGGCACGCCCCTTTCCGCCATCGCGGTCAGGCGCTCGGGCGAAACGTCCGGGGCGGGCTGCTGCGCGGCTTCGTCCGTCTCTTCTGAAGCCTGCGCCTTCAGCCGGGCCCTGGCGCGGGCGGACAGGCGCAGCCGGCGGAAGATCCCGACAAAGAAGATCACGGCCAGGCCGACGCCCGCGTAGCAGCCGGTCCACTTGCTGGCCACGGCCAGCCCCATGAACAGGCCCGACAGGAAAAGCGGCAGGAGCGTGCGGCGGAAGGAACGGTCAAAGAAGTCCGACCAGAACCAGCGGAACATGAAATAGTACGACCAGATGATGAACAGCACCACGAAGGAATCGATGGTGGCCAGGCGGGTCTGGGTGTAGTGCAGGGTGTCCAGCGCCATCAAAAGCAGGGCCAGCACGGCGAAGCGGCGCTTTTTGAAAAGCAGCCTGCCCAGCAGGTACATTCCCGGCAGCATCAATACGCCGCACAGCGCCCCGGCAAAACGCCAGCCGAACGGCGTCATCCCGAACAGGGCCACGCAGAAGCTCATCAGCACCTTGCCCAGGGGCGGGTGGGTGGTCTCGTAAGGATACAGGCCGGTCAGGTGCTCGTAGGCCGTGCGGGCGTGGTATATCTCGTCAAAATACATGGAATTGAACCAGCCCGGCTCGCCCTGGAGGGTATCCTGCTCATCGATCAGGGCGGAAACGTCCTCCCCCGCGGAGCTTTCGGCGGACAGGACGGGAAGGACGTTCCCCCCGGCGTCCCGGAAAAGCACCTCGTACAGGTTAAGCCCCGGCCGGCTCACGATGCGTACATAGCGGCCGGAGAGGGAATTGTTGTCCTTTCCCTTCCAGGAACGGACGTAATACCACTGGAAGAGGTTGCCGATGTCCATATTGCATTCAAGCGCGTCGGACCAGACGGCCCCGTCCTCGCTGGTCTGCACGGTGAACTCCCGGTCGTACTGGTGAACGCCGCCTATGTACAGCATCCGGAAATCGTCATGGTTTTCTCCCAGGTCGAAGGTGACGGTTTCGTCCACCGCGGTGAACATATAACCGGTCTGCGGGGAGGTGAAGGAGCCCAGATGCCAGAACGCCAGCACCGCGTAAGCCGCCGTCAGCGAAAGAAGGATGATCCAGTCCCTTCTGTCCATCCGGTGGGTGGAAAGCCAGTTCTCCTCCTCGCAGGCGAGGGAATCGTCCCCGGCGCGGGGAGCGCTGTCGGCCTCTGCGCCGGCCGTACGGGGCAGGCGCAGGCGCAGGGGGCGCGCGGCGCCGTCGGCCCGGCGCAAAAGCAGATACAGGCTTAAACCCGCTGCCAGCACGGCGGATACGGCGGCGGCGTACTCAAGCAGGGCCATATCGCTGGCGATGGCGAACTGAGGGGCGCTCAGATGGCCGGAGGCCCCGCCGATGCGCGCGTTGCGGGAAAGGACGCACCCGGCGTTGAGGAAGGAGGACAGGCTGGAAAGGCCCAGCGCGGCCAGCACGCGGTCGTCCTTTTCAATGAACCAGGCCAGGATGAACAGCGGCAGGGCGGCGAACAGATAGCGCTCGTGCATCATCCCGCCCAGGCAGAACAAAAGGGTCAGCAGCCCCGCGCCGTACAGGGGCAGATGCTTTAGCGCCCCGGAAAGGATAAAGGCGGCCAGGGTCAAAAGCACCAGGAAAACGATCAGTATCGTGGAATAGGCCGAATAGCTGAAGGGGAATAGGGCGGTGAGCATGAGCAGGGCGGCAAAGCCCGCCGTGATCAGGCACAGGATCGCCGCTTTGGGGCTGGTTTTGCGGCAGCGCAGCCACGCGGGCAGGGCCGGTATGGCCAGCAGCAGGCCCGCCAGCAGCGGGAACAGGAAGGAGGCGGTGCTGGCCGTGTCCACCCAGTTGTCGCCGATCAGGAAATAGAGGTTGCAGGCGTTCACGGTGGCGTAGGCGTAATAGCCCATCGTGCGCCGGTACAGCGCGATCAGCCAGCCGAAGGGCTGGGAGCCCTTGAACGGCCAGATGATCAGCGCGGCCAGGACGAGAGATGCGGCGGCGCCGATCAGGAAGGAGCGCAGGCCTTTGGCCAAAAGCGCTTTATCCTTATGGGCGCGCAGGTACCAGACCGCCAGCGCGGCCAGTCCCAGCGGGCCGAACATGAGCGCCTGGGGCTTGATCAGCACCGCCAGCACGTAAGAAGGAAGCGCGACAGCCCAGCGTGCCCTGATGCCGAAAAGCACCGTGACCAGCAGGAACAGCATCATCACCCCGTCCGACTGGCCCCAGCCTGCGCCGGTCAGCAGTACCATGGGGTTGAGCAGATACAGGATCCCCGGCACCAGCGCGGCGAGCGGCCACCGGCGGCTTTTTATGGACGCCCCGGATCTGCGCACGCAGCAGGCAGTCAAAAGCCCGGCGCCCAGCAGGTCCGCCAGGATGGGCGGCAGCTTGATCAGCGTTTCGCTGGCCGAACCGCCGAACCAATGGGCGATCCGGGCGAACGCGCCCAGCAGCAGGATGTAGCCGGGCGGATAATCGCAAAAGCCCGCCTGGGTGTAAAAGCCGGAAGGACCGAAGGAAAGCAGGTTTTCGGCCCAGGCCTGGAAATCGCCCACGTCGACATCGTAGCCGTGTACGGAAACGGCCAGGATCAGCCTGAGTACCAGCGCGCCGATAAACAGCGGCAGGCAGAAGGCCCAGACGCTGACCTGCCGGCGGCTTTGGCCGTGAACGGCGGCGGCCGCGAGCAGCGCTGCATACAGCGCGCCGAACAGGACAAGCGCCAGGGAAGGCAGCAGCGCGCCCGCCGGCCGGGAGTCTCCCTCCGTGTCGGGCGCGGAGGCGGCCTCATCGTACCACCGGGCGGCGGAATACCCCTCGGGCACGGTTTCCACCCGGGTCAGGGAAAGCTGGTCAAACCAGGCGTCTCCCACGGCCTCCCCCGAATATCCGCCCAGGCGGGCGTACAGGGTCACCTCGGTCTGCTTGGGCCCGGTGCGGCCGTAAAAAAACATCTGTTCCCAGTCCCCGCGGGTGTCGTACAGCGGCTCGGAAAAGGCGTACACGCCGCTGACGGACAGGTTGGCCCCCAGGCCCTCTTTGCAGTCCGCCCGGATATAGCCGGACAGGCAGTACAGGCTGTCCGGTTCCACGGATACGTCCATCGCGAAGCGGGCGTCGTTGCCGATCTTGTTGGAAATGTGGCCGCAGACGCCGCCGCTTCGGCCCTCCTCAAAGGAAAACGTGGTGTATTCCGGGCGGAACACGTAGGCGTCCTCGTACCAGCGGCCGTCCCCATCGGAAAGCAGGGTGAAGTCCGTCTCGCTCAGCAGGTTCACGCCGATGGGCGAGGAGCCCCTGGGAGCGGAGCGGCCGAAAATGAGCCACAGGGCAACGCCCAGGATAAGCAGAGCGGCCGCGATAACGACGGCCAGGCGTTTGGTCTTGTTGTTAATCATGCTGCTTCTTCCAGATTTCGTAAGGTTGAAAAACGGATCAGAAAGCGCCGCGGATATAGCGGAAGCCCGCGTCGCTGTGCTCCAGTATGTCAAAGCGGATCCGGGTATCGCCGGATTCCCGCATCCAGCTTTCGGCGGCCTTTTTAAGGCGGCTTCGCTTGACCTGGTTCACCCGCAGGGCGCCTTCGCCCAGGCGCGGGGCGTTTTTGACCTCGATCAGGGCGGTCACGTCCCCTTCCCGGGCGATCAGGTCGATCTCCCCGCCGGACACGCGGTAGCGGGTGCGGATGACCCGCACGCCCTGGCGCTTTAAAAACCGGACGGCGGCCAGCTCCGCCCAGACGCCGGAAAGGTTCATAGCGCCTCCGTGAAATGGGTGATAAAGCTGCGCCGGTGGGCGGGGCAGGGGCCGAGGCGGCGCAGGGCGTCGATATGCTCCCTGGTGCCGTAGCCCTTGTTGCGGGCAAAGCCGTAGGCGGGGTACAGCCGGTCCCATTCGGCCATCTGCCTGTCCCGCGTGACCTTGGCCACGATGCTGGCGGCGGCGATGGAATAGCACAGCGCGTCCCCGTGAACGATGCCGATCTCGCGGCCGTCAAGCCCCAGGCCTTCCAGCGCATCTATCAGGAACAGCTCCGCCGGCACCTGCGCGGCGGCGCGGCGCATGGCGTTCTTGGTGGCGTTGAGTATATTGATCTCGTCGATTTCCTGTGGAGAGGCTTCACCCACGCCGATATACAGGGCGGTGCGCTGAATCTGCTCAAAAACTTCCTCGCGGCGCTTTTCGGAAAGCTTCTTGCTGTCGTCCACCCAGTAAAGCAGGGGTTCTTTGGGCATCACCACGCAGGCGGCGACCACGCTGCCCATCAGCGGGCCGCGGCCGGCCTCGTCCATGCCGGCGAACACGATGCCCTTTTCCCAGTAGGGCAGGTCGGTCTGTATCAGTTCAAGCAGGCGGTCTTCACGGGTTTTTCGCATCGGACGCCTCCTTCAAGTTCGCTGGGGGAAGGGCACGGGGGCCTTTTCCAGGGTGATGCGGCCCAGCTTCCCGGCGCGGAATTCGTCCAGCACGACGCGGCAGCCGCGCTCCTCGTCTGCCTCGTTGCCCCGCAGAAGGAAGCCGCGGCCGCGGCATACAGCCTCCAGCAGTTCCGCGCCGCGTAAGCTGGCGTCGTTTACGCGGAAGCGCTCCATCACGGCGTCGGGCTTGGCTTCCATCATGTCGTCCAGCAGATGGAGCGCCAGGTCATAAACGTCCTGCACGTCGTCGCGGATGGCGGCGATGTAGCTCAGGCGCAGCGCAGCCTGCTGGTCGTCCAGCCGGGGCCATAAAAGGCCGGGGGAATCCATCAGCTCCAGATAGGGGTTTACCTTCACCCACTGATTGGAGCGGGTGACGCCGGGGCGGTCGCTGACGCGGGCCACGGCGCTGCCGTTCAGCCGGTTGATCAGGCTGGACTTGCCCACATTGGGCACGCCTACCACCATCACGCGGACGGTCTTGCTGATGCCGCGGCTCTGGGCCTGGCGCACCTTGGCCTCCGCCTTGTCGGTGATGAGGCGCATCACCTGCTTGTACTGGCGGTTTACGTCGATGCCGGCGCAGGTGACGCCCAGGGAGCGGAAGTAGGCAAGCCACCGCTCGGTCTCTTTTTCGTCCGCCAGGTCGCTTTTCTGCAGGATCAGGATATGCTCCCGGTTCTGAATAAGACGGATCAGGTCCGGGTTGCGGCTGGCGCGGGGAAGCCGGGCGTCGCACAGCTCCACCACGACGTCCGCCCGGGAGATCTGCTCGCTCAAAAGCCTCCTGGCCTTGGCCATGTGTCCCGGATACCAGTTGATTTTGTTTCTGCCTTCGCTCATGCCGCCCCTCCCGGTACATCCAGTCTTACAGGTATTATTTCAGAACTATCATATCATGAAACAAAGAAAATGAAAAGGAAAGCAAAGTAAAAAATCAGGGGCTCACGCAGGAATGCGTGAGCCTGGGACGGGGACTTGCAGCCAGGCCTTCCGGCCCGTTCGGGTGCCTGCGGCATCCGCCGACTGAATCGGCGGACTTTGGGATGCCGTGACGAAAAGAACAGAGAGCCGCTTCACTTTTCAACTATTATCATAATTTTATGTTCTTTCACCGATGGTTCAATCGTTCGTATGCTCTGGTAAAAAACCTGTCAGAGTGCCTTCCTGGGGCAGTTTTTGACGCACTCCATGCACAGGATGCATTCGGTGCCGTTTTCCCTTTTTCGCGAATTATCGGTGACGTCCACGTCCATGGGGCAGACGCGCCTGCACTTGCCGCAGGAAACGCATTTTTCCCTGTCACAGGTGACGCGCATCAGGGAATAATAGCTCATGGGCTTTAAGAACACCGTGATGGGGCACAGGTATTTGCAGAAGGCCCGGTTGTCCCTGAAGGCGAAGGCCAGCGCGATGCCGGCGGCATAATAGAGGACGTTGCCGATGATGAACGCCCAGAACATGATATCCTCAAGATGGGCGACGTGAAACACGAACAGCGCGCCCACGAACAAAAGCGAGCAGGCGAACGTGATATAGCGGATCCAGCCGAGCTTTTTGCGGGGGCCGGCCGGCGTTTTATAGGGCAGGAAGTCCAGCACCATGGCCGTCCAGCAGGCGTAGCCGCACCATCCCCGGCCGAAGATGAGGGGCCCGAATATCTTGGCCACGGCGTAATGGATGGTGGCGGCCTCGAACACGCCGGTAAACAGATAGTACCAGAAGCCCTCGATCTGCATGTTTTCCCGCCTGACCAGGCCCAGATACACCAGCATATACAGGCCTACCAGCAGCTGCACGACGCGCCGGGCATGCTTATAACGCCTGATGTACAGGAACATGCCCAGCGAGATGGACAGGCCGATGTAGCTGAAGTTGAACAGATAGAAAATGTTGTTTTTGCTCAGCCACAGCGAAGCGGCGACGGCTTCAAAAATGATCAGGATCAGCACAGGCGGCGCGTATTTCTTCATGGAGCGGGTTCCTCCCAGTTTCGTATATCAGTATTAAGGAAAATAACAGGCGCAGCGCCGAGGGATGAAGTATCCTCCGCGCTGCGCCGGAAAGGGCCGTTATTGCCGGCTCAGGGCCAGATAGTGGGCATAGCGTTCCCTGGCCAGGGCGGCCGCCTCGGCAAACAGCGCTTTGGCGTTGTCCGGGAAGGTGCGCCTGAGGGAACTGTAGCGCACCTCGCCGTCCAGGAAGGTCTCGTAATCGAGGGTGGGCTCTTTGGAGTCCAGATGGAAATGAGGAACGGTGTCCGGGTGATAGCGGTAGAGGAACCAGTAGCCGGCGTCCACGGCGCGCTTCATTTCGTCCTGCACCCTGGCGGCGCCGCACTTTAAGCCGTGCTCCTGGCAGGGGGCGTAGGCGATGATGACGCTGGGGCCGTCGAAGGCCTGGGCTTCCCTGATGGCTTTGAGCAGCTGGGCGTTGTCCGCCCCCATGGCGACCTGGGCGACGTACACGTTGCCGTAGGTCATCAGGATGCTGCCCAGGTCCTTTTTCGGGCGCTGTTTGCCCGCGGCGGCGAACTGGGCCACCGCGCCCAGGGGCGTGGCCTTGGAGGACTGGCCGCCGGTGTTGGAATAGACCTCGGTGTCCACGATGAGGACGTTGATGTTTTCGCCGCTGGCGACCACGTGATCCAGGCCGCCAAAGCCGATGTCGTAGGCCCAGCCGTCGCCGCCGAACATCCAGAAGGTCTTTTTCGTCAGCTGATCCTTCCGGGCCAGGATGGCGCGGGCGTCATCGTCCGGATGGGCGGAGAGCGCGGCGATCAGCCGGGCGGAAGCGGGGACGGAAAGGTCAAAATCGTCGAAGGCGGCAAGCCACGCGTCCATGGCGGCGCGGGTCTCATCGTCCCGGGCGCGCGCGCGGGCTTCCTCCACCAGGTTTTTGACACCCTCGCGCTGCTGGCGGATGGACAAGGCCATGCCCAGGCTGAACTCGGCGTTGTTTTCAAACAGGGAATTGGACCAGGCCGGGCCGTGCCCCTGCTGGTTGACCGTATAGGGGATGCCGGGCATGGCGGAGCCCCAGGCCTGGGAGCAGCCGGTGGCGTTGGCCCAGAAGACCCGGTCGCCGTACAATTGGGTCAGGAGCTTGGCGTAGGGCGTTTCGCCGCAGCCGGCGCAGGCGGCGGAGAACTCGAGCAGCGGGCGGCGGAACTGGCTGCCCTTGACGGTGTAAGGGTCAAACAGGTCGTCCTTCTGGGGAAGGTTCAGCGCATAATCCCAGTTATCGGCGGTATCGGGCGCTTGGGCGGCTGGCGTCATGCGCAGGGCCTTGCCCTGCATGGGACATACGTTCACGCAGCTGCCGCAGCCGGTGCAGTCCGCCGCGCTCACCTGCAGGGTGAAGGAAAGGCCGGCGGCCTGCTTGCCCTTGGCGGGGGCGGCCTGAAGGCCCTGCGGCGCGGCGGCTTTTTCGGCTTCCGTCATAAGGTAGGGCCGCACGACCGCGTGGGGGCAGACGTAGGCGCAGCGGTTGCACTGCAGGCAGGCGGTCCCGTCCCAGACGGGGATCTGCGTGGCGATGCCGCGCTTTTCATAGGCAGTCAGGCCCATGTCCATGGTGCCGTCCTTATATTTCATCAGTTGGCTTACCGGCAGGTCGTCGCCCTTCTGTTCGTTCAGGGGCTCCAGGATGCCGGTGACCACTTCGGGCACGCAGCGCTTTGCCGGGGCCGGGTCCGGGGCGGTGAGCCAGGCGTTCGGGATCTCCACCCGGCGCACGGCGCTGATTCCCTGGTCGATGGCGGCCAGGTTGCTTTTGACCACGTCCTCGCCCTTGGCAAAATAGGTCTTTTCGGCGGCCTGCTTCATGTAGCGGACGGCATCCTCCTGGGGGATGACGGGCATCAGCCGGAAGAAGGCGGCCTGGAGCACCAGGTTAAAGTGCCCGCCCAGCCCTAAATCCCGGGCGATGCGGGCGGCGTCGATCACATAAAAGCGGATATGCTTTTTAGCCAGCTCCCTTCTGGCCCTGGGAGGGATGTGCGCTTCCAGCTCATCGTCCGTCCACGGGCAGTTCAGAAGGAACACGCCGCCTTCCTTGAGCTCCTGCACGATGTCGTAGCGGGCCATGTAGGTGGGATTGTGGCAGGCGATGAAATCGGCCGATTTGACGTAATAGGACGACTGGATGGGCCGGTCGGCAAAGCGCAGGTGGGACTTGGTGACGCCGTAGGATTTTTTGGCGTCGTACTCAAAGTAAGCCTGGGCGAAGCGGTCGGTATGGCTGTTGATGATCTCCACGGTGTTCTTGTTGGCGCCCACCGTGCCGTCCGACCCAAGGCCCCAGAACTTGCAGCTGATCTGCCCGGCGCTTTCGGGGTGGAGCTGCTCCTTTTCGGGCAGGGACAGGTGGGTCACATCGTCCGTGATGCCGATGGTGAAGCTGTTCAGCGGCTTTTCGGCCTTCAGGTTTTCAAACACCGCGGCGATCTGGGAGGGCGTGGTGTCCTTGGAGGACAGGCCGTAGCGGCCGCCGACCACTTTAAGATCGTCCCTTCCGCGCAGGGCGCTGCAGACGTCCAGGTACAGTGGGTCGCCGGTGCTGCCCATTTCCTTGGTGCGGTCCAGCACGGCGACGGCGCGGCAGGATGTGGGCAGGGCGGACACAAAGCGGGTCATATCAAAGGGACGGTACAGGTGCACCTGGATAAAGCCCACCTTTTCCCCGCGGGCGTTCAGAGCATCCACCGTCTCCCGGATGCAGCCCGAAACGGAGCCCATGGCGATCACGACGCGGCCGGCGTCGGGCGCGCCGTAATAGTTGAACAGGTGGTACTCCCGTCCGGTCACGGCGGAGATCTTCGCCATATAGTCCTCCACCACGTCGGGGAGGGCGGCGTAATCACCGTTGTTGGCCTCGCGGATCTGGAAGAAAATGTCCGGGTTCTGCACGGTGGCGCGGATCATGGGGTGTTCCGGGTTGAGCGCCTGGGCGCGGAAGGCGGCCAGGGCATCCGTATCCAACAGGGAGCGGAGGGTCTCATAATCCATCTGCTCGATCTTGTTGAGCTCGTGCGAGGTGCGGAAGCCGTCGAAGAAATGGATGAAAGGGATCCGCGCCCGGATGGCGGTCAGATGGGCGATGCCCCCTAAGTCCATGACCTCCTGGACGCTGCCGGAGGATAACAGGGCGAAGCCTGTCTGCCGGCAGTTCATGACGTCCGAATGGTCGCCGAAGATGGATAAGGCGTGGGAGCCCACCGTGCGGCTGGCTACGTGCAAAACGCCCGGCAGCCGCTCGCCCGCGATGCGGTGCATGGTGGGGATCATCAGCATCAGGCCCTGGGAGGAGGTATAGCTCGTCGCCAGGGCGCCGGTCTCCAGCGCCCCGTGCACGGCGGCGATAGCGCCGGACTCGGCCTGCATTTCGACCAGGCGCACCGTCTGGCCGAAGAGGTTCTTTTTGCCCTTGGCGGCCCAAACGTCGGTCTTTCCCGCCATAGGAGAGGAGGGGGTGATGGGGTAGATGGCCGCGATCTCGGTCAGGGCGTAGGCGATATAGGCGGCGGCCTCGTTGCCGTCCATCGTGACCCATTTCTTGGTTTCAGGCATCGGTGTTTATCTCCTTGTCGTCCGCGTCAAGCCCGTACAGCTCCGCGCAGTTTTTCCACAGGATCCTTTCCCTTTCCTCGTCGGTCAGGGGAAGGGCGTTCAGATAATCCAGCTCCGGCCGGGGGCTCCACATGGGGTAATCCGTCCCGAACATCACCCGTTCGGCCCCGAAGGCGCGTATGATGCGCAGCGCCCGATCCGGCTTCATCCAGAAAAAAGAGGAAGAGGTATCTACCAGGAGGCTGGGGAAGCGGGGCAGCAGGCGCTCCGCGTCGTCCCACACGCTCCAGCCGCCAAAGTGCGCTCCGATGATTTTAAGCCGGGGAAAGGCGCTCAGCGCCCGCGCCGTGCGTTCGGGGTTGGAAAAATCGTAGCGGTGGTCCCCGGTGTGGATCAGTACGGGCAGGCCGTATTCTTCGCACAGCTCGTACAGGGCGAAGGCCCTTTCGCTGTCGATCTCAAAGCGCTGAAAATCCGGGTGGATCTTGACGCCGTGAAGGCCGAGCGATTTAAGCTCCTCGATGTCCGCGCGCAGGTCTTCGGAGTCCGGATGAAGCGCGCCCAGGCCGATGAAGGCACCGCGGGCGAGCGCCTGGGCATCCGAGATGAAATGATTGATGCTGTGCACCTGGGCGGACGTCGTAGCGACGGAATGCACGACAAAATGGGTGATCCCCGCGGCTTTCCCGATGGAAAGCAGGGTCCCCGTGGTGCCGTCCAGGTGGCCCATGGGCAGGCCGTCGTAAAACCGGTCCACCGACTGCACCGCCCGCGGGGCGATCTTTTCGGGGTAGATGTGGCAATGGCTGTCGATAATCATGGATAGGAAGCTCCCGGGAGTTTGCTGCCCGGCGTTTGAATGCCGGGATTCAGGCGGTTACGCCGTCTCGATGCCGGCGGCCTTTTCAAGCCCCAGCTTTTTGACGGCCTCTTCCCGCATCTTGAATTTCTGTATCTTGCCGGCGTCGTTCATGGGGAAGGAGGTGACGAACTCCACGTACTTGGGCACCTTGTGCTTGGCCATATGCTCCAGCACGAACTGTTTGACCTCCTGCTCGGTCATGGTCTGGCCTTCCTTGAGGATGATGCAGGCCATGATCTCTTCGCCCATCGCCTGGTCCGGCACGCCGATGACCTGCACGTCGCTGACCTTGGGATGGGTGTAGATGAATTCCTCGATCTCCTTGGGGTAAATGTTCTCGCCGCCGCGGATGATCATGTCCTTGAGCCGGCCGGTGATGCGGTAGTTGCCCTCGGGCGTGCGGCACGCCAGGTCGCCGGTGTGCAGCCAGCCGTCCTTGTCGATGGCGGCGGCGGTGGCGCGGGGCATCTTGTAGTAGCCCTTCATGATGTTGTAGCCCCGCGCGACAAATTCGCCGATGACCTCGTCGGGGCAGTCCTCGCCGGTCTCCGGGTCGACGATCTTGCATTCGACCTCCGGGAAGGCGCTGCCCACGGTGGTCACGCGGACCTCCAGGGGGTCGGAGGTGCGGCTCATCGTGCAGCCGGGGGACGCCTCCGTCTGGCCGTACACGATGACAATTTCAGGCATATGCATCCGCTCGACCACGTCCCGCATGACGGCGATGGGGCAGGGGCTGCCGGCCATGATACCGGTGCGCATGTGGCTGAAGTCCGTCCTGGGGAAATCCGGGTGCTGGAGCATCGCGATGAACATGGTGGGCACGCCGTGGAAGGCGGTGATATGCTCGTTGTGGATGCAGGCCAGGGAGGACTTGGGGGAAAAGTAGGGGATCGGCAAAATGGTGCCGCCGTGGGTCATGGTGGCCGTCATGGCCAGCACCATGCCGAAGCAGTGGAACATCGGCACCTGGATCATCATCCGGTCTTCGGTGGACAGGTCCATGCCGTCGCCGATGCTCTTGCCGTCGTTGACGATGTTGTAGTGGGTCAGCATGACGCCCTTGGGGAAGCCCGTCGTGCCGGAGGTGTACTGCATATTGCACACGTCGTTGACGTTGACCTGGGCGGCCAGGCGGCGGATCTCGCTTAACGGCGTGCGCGGCGCGCAGGCCAGCGCTTCCTCCCAGGTGAGCCCGCCGGGCATGCGGAAGCCGACGGTGATCACGTTGCGCAGGAAGGGCAGCCTCCGGCTGTGCAGCGGCTCATCGGGCTTTTTATCGGCCAGCTCCGGGCACAGCTCCTGCATGATCCCTTTGTAATCGGAATCCCGGTAGCCCTCGATCATGACCAGGGTATGGGTGTCCGACTGCCTGAGCAGGTATTCGGCCTCGTGGATCTTATAGGCCGTGTTCATGGTGACCAGTACGGCGCCTATCTTGGTGGCGGCCCAGAAGGTCAGGAACCACTGCGGCACGTTGGTGGCCCAGATGGTCACCTTGGAGCCGGGCGTCACGCCCAGGGACACCAGCGCCCGCGCGAACTCGTCCACGTCGTCGCGGAACTGGCTGTAGGTGCGGGTGTAGTCGAGGGTGGTGAACTTGATGGCCGTCTGGTCGGGGAATTCCTCCACCATGGTGTCCAGCACCTGGGGGAAGGTCTTGTCGATCAGCAGGCCCTTTTTCCACACATAGCGGCCCTTGTGGCGGTTGCTCCAGTACAGGTGGCGGCGGCCGCGCTTGGTGTTGAGGTAGCCGCGCAGGGCGTTCTCAAAATGGGTGAGGATGATCTCGATATCCTCAAGCCCCTCCATCCACGCGGGGTTCCAGGTCAGTGACAGGAAGCCGTCGTAATTGACCGAGCGCAGGGCATCGGTAAGCTCCTTTAAGGGCAGCGCGCCCTCGCCGATCAGCTCGGGGCGGATGTGATCCCCCTCGGGCGCGCCGTCGTGCAGGCGCACGTGGCGGACGTAGGCGCCCAGGTTGGTGATGGTGGTCTCCGGGTCCTCGTGGGCGTGAAAGCAGGTCAGGTCCATGGCCCACAGGGCCGCCAGCCGGTCGTCCGAAAAGCGGTTCAGCAGGTCGCGCAGGCGGGCGGTGTCGGCGTAGGGCCCGGTGGTTTCCACCAGCAGCGTCGTAGGCCTCGAGCCGACCTGGGCGAGCAGCGCCCCAAGCACGGCGGCGTTCCTTTCGTCGTCGTCCAAAGAGGCATGCACGGCCACGTGGCGGACGCCCAGGTTGAGCGCCGTCTCCAGGCAGCCGGAAAACTCCCGGTCAAAAAGCGGGTCGGTCAGGCTGCGGGTGACGTCGATGCAGGGGATCTCCAGCCCCCGGGCGATCAGGTCCCGCCGGACGGACGCGGCGCGGTCGGGGTTGGAGGGGCTTTCCTTGCCCTGAAACACCGGGCCCGCCAGGTCGTACAGTTCGATGCCCTGTATGCGGGTGGCGACGGCGACGGCGCAGAGCTCCTGCCAGGTATGATGATGCCAGTTCCGGATCGAAAATGAAAGCTTCACGTGTTATCCCTCCCCGGCTTTACGCTTCCTCGTAGGCGATTTTGTTAAGCGCGCTCACATACGCGCGGATGGACGCGCCGATGATGTCGGTGGAAATGCCGTTGCCGGAATATACCTTTCCGCCGGAGCGCAGCTTGACCAGGGCGCTGCCCATGGCGTCACGGCCCTCGGTGACGGTCTGGATCTGGAAGTCGTCCAGCTCGTAGTGATGACCGATGATCTGCTCGATGGCCTGGAAAGCCGCGTCGATGGGGCCGTCGCCTATGCCCACGCCGCGCATCTGGGAGCCGTCCTTTTCCAAAAGGATATTGGCGGTGGCGGTGATGATGTTGCCGCTGTTGGTCACGTAATTGAGCAGTTTGTACGTGGGAGGCACCTGCATGGCGGCGCTGGCGATGATGGCGTCCAGTTCCTTGGTGCCGACAAACTGCTTCTTGACGGCCACCCGCTGGAAGGCCTCGTACACCCTGAGGCCGTCTTCCTCGCTCAGGTCATAGCCCAGCTTGGCGGCCACCTGCGTGACTTCGGCGATGGTGTCGTTGACGTCCAGGCAGATGCCCGATACGTCCTCCAGCGCCACGTTGGTGAAGCGGGACAGTTCCTCCTTGGGCTCCTGTATCTTTTCGATCTGGGCCACGACGCGGTGGATCTCTGTGGCGCGCAGGGAGGAGGTGAGTTCCAGGTCGCTGCCTTTTACGTCGATGAAGGCGGCCAGCGCCTCCAGCGTGGGATAGCCGTGCCCCACGGCCGCGCACTTGACGCCCGCGGCCCCTTCCCTAACGGCGGCGGCGGCGCAGGCCAGCGCCATGCCGATGGCGTCGCTCAGCTGCACGTACATTTCGGCGTCCCTGAGCGCCGGCACCTGCCGGCGGATATCGGCTATGAAGGCGCCGAACTCGTCCGGAAGCATGACCCCTGCCGTATCGCAGACGGTCACGCGGTCGGCCCCGGCTTCCAGGGCGGCGCTCAGGGCGGCGCAGAGGAATTCAGGCTCGGCGCGGGTGGCGTCCACGGCGGAAAACTCGACGTGCTCGGTAAAGAAGCGGGCGCGACGGACCTCCTCCGTGATCAGCTCCAGCATGGCGGGCGCCTTTTTATGGCAGCTGTATTCCATCAGCACCGTGGAAACCGGCGTCAGCAGGTTCAGCGAAGCGGACCTGGCGGTACGGACGCTTTCCCAGGTCTCCTCGGTATGGGGGGCCGAAATATCCACCCCGGCGGAGATGCGGGCGGATACCATGGAGGCGATGGTGCGGTTGGTGAGCAGGTCCGCCTTGCTGCCGGAAATGGGGGCCAGCTCTATGGCGTCCACGCGCAGCCGGTCCAGGCTGCGGGCGATTTCCAGCTTTTCCTTGAAGGTCAGTTCCCGGGCGCCTTCGGCCTGGGTCCTGCGAAGCGTCATGTCGATCAGCTGCAGTTTTTTCATCATAACAGATATTCCTTCCCTTCCGCGGCGCCCTTTTTTCCTTGTTTTCCGGCCGGCGGGCCGGAACGGGCGCTCTTTTTGATTGATTCCTGCTTTTTTGTTTCCCAACAAAAACCCGAAGGTTCACGGGAAACATGAACCTCCGGGACGATAAGACAATTACTTCTGACCGCGGTACCACCCGGGTTGCCGCTTGGCGCGGCCTCTCAGCGGCGCTCCAAACAGGCGCCGGACCACGGTCACGGGGTCAGCCGGAACCCCATACGCGGCAGGCCGAAGGACCTGTTTTCCGGGGTTCTGCTCGGGCAGGAGACTGCAGACTGCGCGCACGCCGGCTTCCACCAGCCGCCGGCTCTCTGAAAGTGGAGGGACAGAATGCATAATGCCGTCGAAGCATTGCTATGAAATTAAACAACATTTTACCCGATGCAGGTCGATTTGTCAAGCGGTTTTTCGTCTTTGCGATGTTCTGCTTTCGTATTTTTGGTTACAATTCACGTATGATCATTGAGGCCCCAGGCTGGTATTCTGTTCCCGCAAACCCCTGAGTCCGCCGATTCATTCGGCGGATTCGCCGCAGGCGAACCCGTAGGGCGACGGGGTTTCGGGAACAGAATACCGTGACGAGGGGGTGAGGAGGGCCCGGAAAACGGTCCGGTGGACCGTTTTCACCGACGAACGGGCCGGTAGGCCCTGGAGAGGGGGGAACACCCTCGTAGATGATCCGCACCGGCGGCATGTACGCCGGGAGGACGAAATCGCGCCAGCGATTTTTTCCTTGCGGTTTTGCCTGTAGTGCCGGGCACTACAGGCAAAAGATGAAATCCCCGTCCCAGTTACTGTTCAGCCCTTGGCGGACCTGACGTTATAGTACAATACCGCGCACAGAACGATGGCCGCGGCGAAAAGGGACAGCGGGGTCAGCAGCTCATGGTAGAATACGGCTACCAGCAGGGGGTTCAGGATAGGCTCGATGCCCGAGATCAGGCTGGCGTTGACGGGCGGGGTGCGCTTGATCCCCACGGCGAACAGCCCGTGGCCCAGCGCCTGCTGCAAAAGCCCCAGCGCCAGTACGGCAAGCAGCGTCGGCGGAGCGGAGGCGGCCATGTCCGTGTTCAGCAGCGAGGGAAGCCCTATCAGCGCGGCGGCCAGGTAGGACAGAAGGATGGAGGTGAAGGGCTCTGAATCCTCCCGGCTGTTCCAGACAAAAAACACGGCGTAGCACAGCCCGGAAAGCAGCGCGAGCAGGTTGCCCGCCAGATTCCCGGCGGAAAGCCCGTCCACAAAGAAAAGCACGATGCCCAGGAACGTGACGGAGCAGACGGCGATCTCCAGCCGGGTGGGACGCTGGCGGAAAAACACCAGCATGATCAGGATCACGAACACCGGCATCGTGAACTGCAGGACGATGGTGTTTCCGGCGGTGGTCATTTTGTTGGCCAGGGCGTACAGCGTGTTGGTGGCGGTGATGGCCGCCGCCGTGATGAGCACGGTGCGGTTTACGCGGAATCGGTGCTTTTTGATCAGCAGTATCACGAAAATCGCCGTACCGGCCAGCATCGAACGGGCGCTGCTGATGGCCAGCGCGTCCCACGGGATCACCTTGAAAAAAAGTCCCCCGGTGGAAAAAAGCACGGCGGACAGTAAGACGTACAGCTGCGGCAGGGCGGAGCGGTCTTTGGAGCTCAAGGGGCGTCCTCCTTAAATCATATCATCATTTAAAGGGGCAGGGCGCGGGCGGCGCCCTGCCTCCTCATGGATAAGTCAGTCCTCCGACGACAGGCGCTGGCGTTCCACCAGGGCGGCGAAAAGGCCGTCTTTGGCGATCAGTTCCTCATACGTGCCGTCCTCGGCGATCTTTCCGCCGTCGATGACCAGGATGCGGTCGCAGTGGCGGATGGTGGACAGGCGGTGGGCGATGACGATGCGGGTGCACTTCATCTGGTCCAGGGCTTCGGACACGCGCCGCTGGGTGATGTTGTCCAGAGCGGAGGTGGCCTCGTCGAAGATGAGGATCCTGGGCTTGGGGGCAATCGCGCGGGCGATCATCAGGCGCTGGCGCTGGCCGCCCGAAATGGTGCCGCCGCCGTCCTGCAAAACGGTGTTCATGCCCATGGGCATATCCCGTATGTCGTCGGCGATGCCGGCGATCTCCGCGGCGTCCCACGCTTCCTTCAGGGTGAGGGTCGGGGCGGATATCACGATATTGTCGAATATGCTGCCGGAAAAAAGCCTTCCGTCCTGCATCACGGTGCCTATCTGCCGGCGGACGGAGCGGACGTCCAGCTGATTGAGGTCCTTGCGGTCATAGTAGATGGCGCCGCGGGAGGGCTTTTCAAACCCCAGCAGCAGCCGCACCAGGGTGGATTTGCCGCAGCCGCTCTTGCCCACGATGGCCACGTACTGCCGGGCCGGGATGGTCAGGCTGAAGTCCTCAAAGAGGGGCTTGCTGTCCGGGTCGTAGCCGAAGGTGACATGGGAAAGCTCCACGCTGCCCGAAAGGCGGGCCAGGGTCTCGCTTGCGCCCGTGGTCTCGGGGCTGGCGGAAAGAAGGGGCTGTATAAGCCCAAGGACGGGCTTGATGGAGGCGGCGGAAAGGGCCACCGCGGCCAGAGAGGAAAACGCGGAGGATATATAGGCGTACGCCGCGTTGAAGGCGTAATAGTCCGCCACGCTGACCTGGCTTCTGACGGCCACGAAATACATGACGCCCGTGCCGATCATGGAAATGGCGGTGGTGAAAACGGAGGCCAGGCGGATGACGGCGGGGGGGCTGAAGGTCAGCTGGGCGGACTGCACAAAGACCTGGCTCCACTTGTAAAACGCGCGGTTTTCCGCCCCGCTCAGGCGGATCTTCTGTATGCCGTTGATCAGGGAATAGACCAGGCCTCTTTCCTTGGCGGTGTACACCATCTTTTCCTTGTCGATGCGCATCTGCACCAGGGCGGACACGAGGCTCACGGCAAGCGTCAGCAGCGTGACGATCAGGCTGGGCCCCACGAGGCTTGGGGCGAAGGAGAATATCTGCCCCAGGTAAACCAGGGAAAACACGCCGGTGACGGCGGTGGAGAAAAGGGAATCCACGATCGTCGTGCACAGGGAATCCATGTAGCTTAAATACTGGTTGAGCTCGCCGGCGGAATAGTCCTTGAAAAAGCCGGCGGGCAGGGACAGGATGCGCATCATGGTGGCCGCGCTCACGTTCACGCTGAGCTTATAGCGGATGCGGTAAAGCAGCGTGGAGCGGATGACGGATAAAAGCAGCGTCCCGACGGTTGCAAAAAACAGGAACGACATGACCGCCGCCAGCAGCCGCATGCTGCCGGAGGAAACCACCGTGCCCATCAGCAGCTGGTTAAGCTTGGGGATAAGCATCCCCACCAGCGTGATGGCCAGGGCGGACAGGCCGAAGCTGACCAGGTCCCGCGTGGTCAGGCAGCTGGTCATATAGCGCAGAAGGTCCTTGAGCGTAAGCTCCCGCATCGGCAGGGGGCGGTAAAAGCACAGGGCCTCCCGGCTGATGTTTTTTTCCTCCCCGGCGGTCACGCGCACGCGCTTTCCGGTTTCCGGGTCCATGTATTCATACCCGCCCATAGCGGAGGGCAGCATGGAGACGACCGTGCCCTCATCCCTGAGGGAGGTGATCATGGGGCCCATCGCGTCTGAGTGCCAGCCCTTGGTGAGGATGACCTCCCGGTAATGTACGCCGGTGGAAGAAAGCAGGAAATCCAGCCGGTCGCGCAGGCCCTTGATATTGGCCGGCACCTCCCGCTCTTTGATGCCCAGGTGCTTGAGCAGCCCCGACACCGCGTCGCTCACGTCGGTCCGGTCGTTCAGGCTGCTGCGCGTCTTGCGCCCGGTGACGGAACGGGCGATGTTTTCGAAGGAATCGCTGAGCAGTTCCCTTTCGTGTTTTTTCCTGAATTCGATCTGATCGTCAAACCAACCCACAGCCATTCACCTCCTTATTCGCTTCTCACCAGGTCAGCGTACATGCCGCCCCGGGCGAAAAGCTCGTCATGGGTGCCGCGCTCCACGATGTGTCCCTTGTCCAGGACGATGATCTCGTCGCAGTCCCTGATGGTGGACAGCCGGTGGGCGATGATGATGCAGGTGATGCCGCGGTCGTTGATGGACTGGATGACATCATGCTCGGTGCGGGCGTCCAGGGCGGAGGTGGCCTCGTCCATGATGCAGATGGTGGGATCCTGGGAAAGCGCCCTGGCGATCTCCAGCCTCTGGCGCTGGCCGCCGGAAAGATCCCGCCCGCCGTCCAGCAGCCGGTGGGAGAAGCCGCCGTCCCTGGTCATGATGTCGTCGTAAATGCCGGCGTCCTTGGCGGCCAGGATGGCCTCGAAGTCCTCAATGGAATCGTCCCACATCTTGATGTTCTGGGAAACGGTATCCTCAAACAGGGTGATGTCCTGGTCGATGACGCTGACGGAGCCGGTGAAGACGTTGCGGTCGATCTCCTCCAGCGGCACGCCGTCAAAGGTGACGGAGCCGCTCCAGGGACGGTACAGGCCCGAAATGAGCTTGGCCAGGGTGGACTTTCCGCACCCGGTGCGCCCCACGAAGGCGATCTTCTGCCCGGGCTTCACGGTCATGGAAAAATCGGTGATCAGGGGCTTTCCCAGGCGGGAATAGCCGAAGGTGATATCCTTGAGCTCGATGGCGCCGGAGAGCTTCTGGTAGGTATCCTTCTTTTCCCTGGGGTCAAAGGACGGGTCCTCCCGGTAGCTCATCACGTCGTCCACGCGCTCCATCTGGGTGGTCATTTCCTGCAGGGACTGGCCCGCAGCGATCAGCGAGGATGCGGGGGACATAAAGGACGACAGGAAGCTCTGGAAGGCCATGACCATGCCGGGGGTGAAATGCCCCTGGATGACCAGCATCACGCCGATGCCCAGCACAGCCAGGTTGGCGACGGCCGTGATGGCGCTGGGCAGCGTGCCCAGGAAGAGGTTTAGCCGGGTGTAGGACACAGACTGGGTGTTCACGCTGGCCTGATAGCCCGCCCAGCGGCTGAAGAAGCCGTTTTCAGCCCCGCTGGACTTGATGGTCTCTATCATGCTGATGCCCGACATCGTGGCGGAGGAAAGCTTGGCGGCGTCGCGCTGCTGCACGCGGGTGATGTTGACGCGTTTGGCGGTGATGAGGGAGGATACCGCCAGGTTAAGCGCGATGGCACCGACCCCGATCAGCGAAAGCAGGGGGCTGTAGCGGATCATGACCACCAGGTAAAACACCATCATCAGCGCCTGCAGGGCCAGGGGCGCGAAGGTCTTGACCAGGGCGGAGGCGATGGACGCGTTGGTGGCCTGCCGGTCGGCGATATCGGCGGAGAGGCGCTGCTGAAAAAACTGCATCGGGAGCCTCAGCACCTTCCACAGGTAGGAGGCGCTGCCGTAGGAGGTCATTTTTCCCTGTATGCGCAGCGAATACACCGCCGATATCCAGCTGACCGTCACACTGATCAGGATGAGCAGGCCGAACAAAAGCATGAACGGCGTCAGCCATTCCGGGTTTTCCCGGGTCAGCAGCCGGTCCAGGAAGGTGCGGGAGAAGGCGGGGGAGATGATGCCCAGCAGGGAAGAGATGGTGGTGGTGAGCACTACGAACGCTACCGCGGCGCCGGAGCCCTTCAGTCTTTCCCGGGCGTAGGACCATACGGACTTGGGCTTGCCGGAGGGCACGAAGCCATCAGCCGGCGAGAAGGTGAGGCAGACGCCGGTGAACTCCCGGTCAAACTCTTCCCAGTCCACGGTCACGCGGCCGCGGGCGGGGTCGTTCAAAACGGCCTGTTTGCCCTTAAAGCCGCACAGCACCACGAAGTGGTTGAAGCCCCAGTGGATGATGCAGGGAAACGGGCCCTCGTTCAGCAGATCCTCCGGCTCCAGCCGCCAGGCGCTGGCCTCCATGCCGTAGCTGCGGGCGGCCAGCAGGATGTTCTTGGCGCTGGCGCCGTCCATGGAAACGCCGCAGTCCACCCGGGCCTGCTCCAGGGGGATCCACTTGCGGTAATAATGCATGATCATGGTCAGCGACGCCGCGCCGCATTCCAGCGCCTCCATCTGCATGACCACCGGGACCCTGACCACCCCTTTTTCAATCGGGGCGGGAACTTTTTTCCTGTTGAACACGCTTTTTCCCCCTTACCTGAACAGCAGGGAAATGGGAGCCAGGTCCTCCGTCACGACCTCGCCGGTATAAAACCCTTCGGGCAGGTCGGTCAGCACGGGCACCTCTATGACCAGGTCACCCACCCTGAGCGGCCCCGCCAGCAAAAGCCCCGGCGCGGTTTTCGCGGTGATCAGGGAGGTCTCGGGCGCGCTGTCGGTCAGCAGCGGGTAATCCTTGCCCTTCACACTGACGACGCCGCTGGCCAGCACTTTTTCGGCGGCAGCGTAGGGTACGTAGCACACGCTTTTTTCTCCGGTGATGCCGACGGCGAATTCGCCCGTGGTGCGGATATGGCCGAAAATGCCCCACAGGATCCCCCCTATGAGCAGGGCGATCACCGCTGCCATCACCAGCCACACCCCGGGGGAGGTGACGCGCAGGTAATCGTTCAGGGCCTCCGGGGATTCCACTGCCTCCAGGCTTTTTTCACGGAATAATCTGACCTTGGGCTGCTCCGACATGTTGGGCGCCCCCTTCCTTTTTTTACGTCATTTCATTATAACAGGGGAAAGGGGAGAATGCAAGGAATAACGATGGGCTCACGCAGAATGCGTGAGCAACTGGGAAGGGGACTTCCAGCCAGGGCGTGCCGGCCAGTTCGTCGGTGAAAAAGGGCCACAGGCCTGTTCTCCGAGACGTGCCTCACCCCAAAAGGCTTCCCCTTGGAGGGGAAGCTGTCAGGCGCGGAAAATGCCTGAAATTATAATACGTTTGCTTCGCGCCTGACTGATGAGGTGGTCTCCGTTCCCATAGCACTTTTATGCCTAGATGTTTTTCGGGTGCTTACCCAAGTAACCCAGGGCCTGCCGGCCCGTTCGGCGCTGAAAAAGGTCCACCGGACCTTTTTCCGGGCGCGCCTCACCCCAGTGCCTGCCGGCCCGTTCGGTACTGAAAATGATCCACCGGATCATTTTCCGGGCGTACCTCACCCACCGGACCGATTTCCGGGCCCTCCTCACCCTGTTTGCATTTCCCTTTGCCCTGTGCTATAATCGGCGCAGCGGCCGGGCGATATATTCCGCCGGCTTTCTTTGATATGTTTTTGAAAGGACCGCCCATGAAACTGATCATTGCCGAAAAGCCCTCCGTCGCGCGGGACATTGCGCGGGTGCTCAACGTGCGCAAAAAGGAAGAAGGATATCTGCGGGGAAGCGATTATCTGGTCTCCTGGGCGCTGGGGCATCTGGTGACGCTGAAAGAGCCGGACGAGCTGGACGAAAAATATAAAAAATGGCGGATGGAGGATCTGCCGATCCTGCCTGAGGAGATCCCCACCAAGGTGATCCCTAAAACCCGCAGCCAGTTTGCCGTGCTCAAAAAGCTGATGGCCTCCCCGGAGGTGGACAGCCTGATCTGCGCCACCGACGCCGGGCGGGAAGGAGAACTGATCTTCCGTCTGATCTATCAGGAGGCCAAATGCCGCAAGCCCGTGGAGAGGCTGTGGATATCCTCCATGACGGACGAGGCCATCCGGGAGGGCTTTGGGGCCCTCAGGCCCGCGTCTGACTACGACGGCCTGTACAAAAGCGCCCGCTGCCGCAGCCAGGCGGACTGGCTGGTGGGCATGAACGCCAGCCGGGCCTTCACCCTGCGCTACAACGTGCTGTTGTCTGTCGGCCGGGTACAGACGCCCACCCTGGCCATCCTGGTCAGGCGGCGCAGGGAGATCGAAAGCTTCGTCCCCACCGAGTATTATACGGTCACGGCTGATTTCGGAGATTACCAGGGCGTCTGGTTCGACGAAAAGAATCCCGACGAAAAAACCAACGCCCGTCTGCCCGATCAGGCCGCTGCCCAGGCGGTCGTCAAACGGGCCAAGGGGAAAAAGGCGCGCGTCCAATCCGTCAGCCGGGAGGAAAAGCGGGAGCCGGCCCCCCAACTGTACGACCTGACCAGCCTCCAGCGGGACGCCAACCGCCTGCTGGGCTTCACGGCGGACAAGACCCTCAGGATCGCTCAGTCCCTGTATGAAAAATGGAAGGCGCTGACCTACCCGCGGACGGACAGCCGCTACCTCCCGCTGGATATGCTGCCCCGTGCCCGCCAGACCCTGATGAACCTGCCGGATGAATATCAGCCGCTGGTAAAGGGCATCCCGTGGACGGCGGAGGGCAAGCTGCCCTTTTCCAAGCGGGTGTTCGACAACGCCAAGGTGTCCGACCATCACGCCCTGCTGCCCACCCCGCAGACCGCGCCGCTGGATAAGCTTCCGCCCGACGAGAAGGCCCTGTTCGACCTGGTGGCGAAAAGGGCGATCGCCGCGTTTTATCCGGCCTATGTGTACGACCAGGTGAAGATCGTCACCAGAACGGAGGAGGACGCCTTCCGCACCCTGGGCCGCGTCGAAAAGGACGCCGGATGGAAGCAGGTCGTCCGCGCCCAGGAGGAAGCGGGCAAAAAGAAGCCCGGGGAGGCCGAGCGCCCCGTGCCCGACGTCCGGGAGGGGGACGCAAGGGAGGTCCTCAAGGCGGCGTCCAAGCGGGACCAGACCCGCCCGCCCCTGCCCCATACCGACGCCAGCCTCCTGTACAGCATGGAAAACGCCGGGCGGGACCTTCAGGACGAGGCCCTGCGCGAGCAGATGAAGGGCAGCGGCCTGGGCACCCCGGCCACCCGCGCCGCCATCATCGAGCGGCTGATCCAGGTGGGCTACGCGCAGCGCCGCGGCAAGACCCTGAACGCCACCGACAAGGGCGTGCAGCTGATCGACATCGCCCCGGAGGAAATATCCTCCCCGGAAACCACCGGCCAGTGGGAGCTCGCGCTGAGCGAGATCGCCGAAAACAAGCACACGCCGGAACGGTTTGACGAGGGCATCCGCCGCCTGGCCGCCTTCCTGGTCACCTACGCGCAAACCACGGACAACGAGGGGTCCTTCCCGCCGGAGGAAAAAAAGCGCGGAAAAGGTGCCCGGAAAAAGGCTGCGGCGCAGCTTTTGCCGGACGCCAGATGCCCGCTGTGCGGCAAGCCCGTGCAGATATCGGACAAGGCCTACGGCTGCTCCGACTGGCGGCAGGGCTGCCGGTTTACCCTCTGGAAGGACTGTCTGGCCCGCGGCGGCGGTCCGGTCCTCAATGACAGACTGGTGGGGATGCTGCTCAGGGACGGTTCCGTCCGGGGCTCCACCGGCACCGTCCGCCTGGAAGACGGGCACATCCGTTTTTTCCCCAACGATCCCGCCGGCAAGGTCGTCTCCTTCCCCATCGTGTATGAAAAGAAGGGGAGCGGGAACTGACCGCGCCGTTTCCTCACTTTATTTTTCCCTCCATGCAACAAAACCGCTCGCCGCGTCGTTTTATAGGTGAAACGGATCGTTCCTGTTTTTCCGCAGAAAACGGAACCATGTATCCGCACCGATCCTGAAAGGAAGTTCTGACGATGCGTTTACGGAAAGCGTGCTGCCTGGCTTTGCTGCTGGCCCTTCTTGCATCCCCGGCGGCCCGGGCGGGCTATTACGACGAGACGGGCCGGGAATTCGCCGTGGTGGACAACACCACGTCGCTTAACCTGCGGGACGGCCCGGGCTACGACGCCAAGGTCATCGCCAGCTACAAGCAGGGCGAATGGGTGGAGATCCAGGCCTGGTACGGCACGTGGGACCTTGTCCGCGTCGTGCGCACCGGCCGCACCGGCTACATGGTGGACAGCTACCTGACCGCCCCGGGCACAGGCGGCGAAGGCAGCGGGGACATCGGCGTCGTGACCAACCAGAGCGCGAGGGCTTTTCTCAACCTCCGGGAATATCCCAGCTATGACGCCAGGGTGCTTGGCATTTATTACAACGGCGCCCAATGCCGGATAATCAGCGCAGAAAACGGCTGGTACATGGTGGAAATAGACGGGATGCTGGGCTATTTCAAGGAGGAATTCGTGAAACGGGCCTCCTCTTCCGGCGCGGGCCAGGTTTCCTACGCCTACGCCGCGGCCTCCAGCGGCAAGACGGTCAACCTGCGCAGCGCTCCCTCCATGAGCGCCCAGGTGCTGACCCGCGTGCCGCTGGGCCAGCAGGTGGAGGTGCTTTTGAAGGGCACCCAGTTCTGGTACGTTTCCTGGCAGGGACAATGGGGCTTCATGGCCAGCGCCTACCTGAAGGAATCGGGCAGCGTCCAGCCCGTGACCCCGTCCGAGCCGCAGACGCAGGGCTACGCCACGGTAGATTATCCGGGCGGCCTCAACCTGCGCCAGCAGCCCTCGGCGTCCTCCCGGGTGCTGACGGTCTGCCCCATGGGCGCCCGGGCCGAGATCCTCAAGCCCGGCCTTCAGTGGTGCCAGGTGCGCTATGCCGGCACGGTGGGCTATATGATGACCCGGTATCTTACCGTGTACGGCGTCCCCGGCACCCCGATCAGGACCGTTTCCAACGGCTCGGCCTTCGTCAACCTCCGCGCAGCGCCCAACACCCAGACCGGCTACGTGATATCCCAGGTGCCCTCCGGCGACGAGGTCACCGTCCAGATCCCCGGGGACGAGTGGACGCTGGTCTCCTGGGAGGATCAGACCGGGTATATGATGACATATTTCCTCAAATAGTTCCGCCCCGCCGCATACTTTTCTGTTGAAAAAGGGCGGAAATAGTAGTATTATGTACGAAAGCGTTCCCACATTCCACCGCTCCCCGACCGCTGGATCATGGACAGGCATTGGGTATGCGGGGTAATGGGGCATACCGGCCAGCATACTATGAAAAGGAGAGAGGTTCCATGAAATCCGACGTTATCAGTCTCAGCACTGCGGGGGAAGGCTTCAGGGCCGCCGAGGAAGAAACGCAGAAGGTCGTCGAATATGAGCGGCTCGACGCCCGGCAGGCGCTCCATCTGCAGCTGATCACACAGGAAATGCTCACCCTGGTCAACAGCGTGACCCATCAGACGCAGGTTTCCTTCTGGATCGAAAACGAAGGGCCGGATTATGAGATCCATGTGGCGACAAAGGCCGCGCTGAACAAGGAAGAGCGCGCTCAGCTCATTTCCGCTGCCTCCTCCAGGAAAAACGAGGCGGCGGGCACCTTCCTGGGCTATCTGCGCGACTGCTTTGAGGAAGCCGTCGCCGCCGAACCCGACCATTCCGACGGCATTCCGCAGGATGTTTGGGACGATCTGTCCAACCGCGTCATCATGCCCCCCGACTGGGACGGCTTTGAGCGCTCGGTCCTTAAAACGGTGGCGGACAAGGTGAAGGTCAGCATCCGCGGCGGTCTGGTCGACATAACCGTCTGCAAGCATTTTGCATAAAAAAAGGAGTTATGCGTATGAAAATCACGAAGAAATGCAGCGGAAAGACCCTGGAAATCGCGCTGGAGGGCCGGCTGGATCCCATTTCCGCCCCGGATCTGGAGCAGCAGCTGAATGAGAG
This sequence comes from uncultured Eubacteriales bacterium, assembly GCA_902790015.1. Lineage (GTDB taxonomy): Bacteria > Bacillota > Clostridia > Christensenellales > Aristaeellaceae > UBA4246. Next base: position 27,861 of record CADAQF010000011.1, read on the forward strand.
CCTGAACGGCATCGATGATCTGATCCTGGACTTTTCCGGCCTGGATTATATTTCCTCCGCCGGTCTGCGCGTGATGTTGTATGCCAGGCAGGTGCTGCTGGGAAGAGGCAGCGTAAAGATCGTTCACGCCAACGAGCTGGTGAGGGAAGTTTTCACCGTGACCGGCATGGACGGTATCATAAAATTGGAATGAACCCTCCCGCCTCCCGGCGGATCTGTCCTGCGGGCCGATAATGAAGATGCAGCTCAAGGGCTGCATTTTTCTTATGTGCAAAATCCCCTTTCCTGCGGCCGCTGCCGGTCTTTCCCCCGATGCGTATAAATGAGTGGGCGGAAAAACGGTACGGGCAGTACCGCCCGAAAGCCTTACGGGCGCGCGCCCGCCGCAGGCGCAAGCACCTCGGCGCATATCCGGACACTCCGGCCATACCAGACAACAAGAAAAAGAAATGAAGGAGAAAACGAAATGAAAAAAACACTGTCCTGTATTTTGGCAGCGGCGCTCGCGCTTTGCGCGGCGGGCGCCCTTGCGGAAGCGGAAACAACGGTCTTTGAACAGATGGCTCCCCTTTCCTGGAGCTTCAGCAGCGGCGTAGGCGCCTGGTCCACAGAGCTTAAGGTACTGCCGGACGGCTCCTTTACCGGGGAATATCACGACAGCGAGATGGGCGAAGCCGGGGATGCCTATCCGAACGGAACGGTTTACATGTGCTCCTTTTCAGGCCATATGACCCAGGGACAGCAGCGGGACGAATTCACCCGGGAGATCCTGGTGGACAGCCTGACCGTGAGTCAGGCCCCCGGCGAGGAAACCATTGAGGACGGCATCCGCTATGTCACCGCGGCGCCCTATGGGCTGAGCGGGGGGGACACCATGCGCCTGTACCTGCCGGGAGCGCCTGTAAAGGACTTTACGGAGGACATGGCCTTCTGGGCCCATGTGGCTGACGCGGAGGACGTCCCCGCGGAGCTTCCGTATTGGTTCCTCTTCAGCGAAGCGAACAACAGCGGCTTTGTGGGCGAAAAGGCCGCGCAGGCCGCTTCCCTGGCCAACCCCTGGACGGACATGACGGCCCAGGAGCTGGACCGCGTCTGCGGCCTGCCCTATAAACTGCCCGAAGGCGCCAGGGACGCGGAATACCGCTGGATGGCGTCCGAAAGCCTGGCAGAGATCAGGTTCACCCTGGAAGGGGACGAATATACCCTGCGCATGCAGCCCTATGATCTGAAGGCGGGGGAACTGGCAAACATTTCCGGCATGTATTTCATGTGGGAGAACGAGGAACCCGCCAAGGTCGGGCACTGCGACGGCATGCTGGCCCAGGCCCATACCGGAAGCTCGGAATGGGTGGAGGTATGCCTGTGGTACGATGTGGCGCCCGGCGTGATGTACTCCCTGTCCGTGTATACGGCGGATCCCGACGGACTGGACCTGGAAGCGGTAGCCAACACGGTCTTTGTCCCTTCGCAGGGAGAAGCCTGATCGCTTACGCATAAACGCGTGAGCATAATCGGGCCATTCACACTTGTCCCATCCCTTTTCATACGGAAGGGCGGCTTCGACAGCCGCCCTTCTTTTCTTATTCTCTTCTGTTCAGCCGATATGTTCCTTCTGCCGGATAAGCTGCTCCAGCAGGAAGCCGAAGGCGTCCGCTACCTGTATGGAAGGCGCCGGCTTTTCGGCCGGGCTTCCCGACAGCGCTGCCGTAAAGGCCGCAACGCTTTCGCACAGCTGCGCCAGTTCCTTATTTCCCGACGTTTCTAGCAAACCCTTCCGCGCAAAGCGCTGCACTGTCTGAAGGCTTTCGATCAGCTCGTCCAGCGCCTGTCCGTCGAGCTTCCCTTCCATCGCGTTCAGCAGATATTCGCGCAGCATTTCCGCGTTCGCCACGCAGGTCTGGTTGATGGCGGCCGCTTCCTTTTCCGCGGCCAGGTCTTCCGCCGTCTTTTTCCTGTTTTTGAAGGCTTTCCTGAAAAACTGGGAAACAGCGGAAACGACGCCCAGCGCAGTGCAGTAGGCGGCGACGTCCATCACGGCGTCGGCGTTGATCCGGTTATCCGAACCGTCGCCGTGCGCCGCGCGCCAGAGCGTCGCCTTATCCGAGCCCAGCGCGCTCACGATCTGAGGATCGATCGTAAGCCTTGCCTGAAATTGTTTCATGCAGCGCTCCTTTCGTCCCGGTTCCGGTTCAGGCAGGCTCAGGGCAGGCTGTTGATCAGGTCTGTCAGCTTCTGACGGTCATACAGGGTCTCCAGCCTGCTGATATACACGTCCGGCGCGATGCCTTCGTCGATATCATAGAAGGAGCCGTTTTTGCGGAAGGAAAGGCGGCTGTTGCCGGAGATGTTAAAGGTGGAGCCCCAGGCGGTGGACACGGGCTGCACTACGCAGGCTCCGCCGCCGGAGGTACGGCCGATCAGCGTGACGGCCTGGTTGGCCTTGCACACGGCCGGCACCAGGTTGCCGCAGGAGAAGCTGACCGGGGAGATCAGGCAGTAGACGCGCTTGTTTTTAAGGGCATCCATTTCATTGAACACACGATCCATGTTCACGTCCGCGCGGTATACCATGGTGGACTGAGCGCCGGTGAAGGAATCCTCCACGCTGACTTCCGCCTCGCCCAATATCCAGGATATCACGAACAGCGCCGCATCCGCGTCGCCGCCGGTGTTGCAGCTCAGGTCGATGACCACGTTTTCAACAGGGCTGTTTTCACGGGTGACCTGCTGATGGGCATAGATCATCAGTCCGATCGTATCGTCCAGCCTGTCGCCGTTGGCCTTGGCTTGATAATAGGAGGCAGCACTGTAGTTGGATTCGAAGTGGTCGAAGGTGATGTAGGCCGTGTTGCCCACCTCCAGATAGCCCTCCGCATTTTCGCCCAGCATGCTCTTGCGAAGGTCCTTGTACTGTTCCTCCTGGTTATCGGACAGCCTGCTGGACGGGCCGTAGCCGCCCTCAAGCTTCGTGTCCCTGCCGGCCATCCAGGAAAGCAATCCGAAGCCGGAATGCAGGTCATCCAGATAGTACCCGATAAAGGAATAAAGCGCCCGGTCCGCATCCGCCGCGGAAACGGAAGACAGCGGCTCGTCAAAGCCGATCTCCCAGAACGTATGAACAAAGGTATCGAAATTATGCTTTTTCTTGAGGCCGTACTGGCAGTCCAGCATCAGAGCAAGCTCAGCCGCGCCGAAATCGGCGAACAGCTGGCTGCGCTCAGCAGGCGCTGCCGCGTAGTAAAGGTCTCCCAAGGGCGTATACTTGTTCTCGTTATTATTGAACAGGTCGTTGGTTCCGGCAAAAAAGACAGCCTGGGAATTGAACAGGAACGAACGGGCCGTCAGCCCGGAAACCACAAAATCGTTGGCGGTCTGCAGCGGGATATAGCCCCTGTCCTGATCCATCATATAGGGGATGCCGTATTCCTCAAGGTCCACCAGCATGGAGTCCCCATAGCGGTCATAGGACGCCCGCGCGTCCCGCTGGAAAAGCTCCGCCTCGCCGGATTCGTTGTACCCCGAAAAGGAAAGCATATCCAGCAGACTTTGGTGATCAGGCTTCTGCACAAAAGCGTTGTAGTCGTTGAAGGTGATGGTGCCGTTGCTGAAGTCCACCTTCATCCAGAACCCGTTTTCGCGGGTCAGGGTGAAGACGGAGCCTTCGTGCGCGTAGGTCAGCTTAAAATCCGGCTTGTTGTATACCTGGTTTTCCATTACGTTCACCAGATCCGCCAGCTCCTCCAGGTCGATGAAGGGCATATCATCCGCGTCAGCGGTAAAAAACAGCGGCCAGTCCTTCGTCGTCTTGACGTCTACTTCGCAGGCATACACAGGATAATTCCGCATATATATCTCCGACCCGCCTTCAGCCGCCGCGAAGGACACGCAGCCCGCCAGCAGGCTCAGCGCCAGGCACAGGGACAACAGCTTTTTCATTGATCATTCTCCTCCTGTTACTATATTCTTTGCCCCATGTTTGTGGCAACCAGCCACAGGCGAGGGACATCTCATTGCCTAAGCTGTACAATGGAAAGGCAATGGCCTGACGGTTTCCTCCAAGAGCATCACGCTCGTATTGAAGTCAGTCAGCCGGCCCTCCCGTTGTGCAGCGTTCGATTTGTGCAGGTAGAGCGCCCGTCAGGGTCACTCGGGTCAGCGAACAGATAGAATCGGCGATGGGTAAAGGCGGTTAGCCATTGTAGTAACACATCGGGAGGATTCAGCATGTTCGCAGTAGGAGTCGATGTTTCAAACGGCAGGAGTACAGTGGCTGTCCTCAGGGGGGTGACTTTTTATTTGCAGGCTTCAATTGGACGAAAGCATGCTGTACGGGATCTCAGCCACCCAGACCATCGTCGGATCGCCGGTTTCCAGAATGGATTCATACACAGTGTCCCGGGACGGGTTCACCGACACCTCGTATTCGCCCTCCGGCGTGATAATATGGATGGGCCGGGAAACATCCAGCAGTCTGGGGCTGACCAGGATGGAAAAGTCCCCGTTCACGTTCTCCGGCTCGACGGTGATGGTATTGTCCCCGCTCACATAAGCGGTAATGACGCCCTCCGTCACGGAAGCGTCGGCCATGAGCCAGTAGAAGCTGGTCACCGTCCGTTTTTCCGCGCGGGTGCCCAGATCCCACACCACAGTCCTGGGGGCAGGATCGCGCTTAAAGGCGGATACATAATCAACAGCGCTGGAATTGACGAACATGGTCTCCAGCCCGAAACGATCCCGGACGATACTCCTGACGGCCTCGTCGAAGGGCGCGTTAAAACCCGCGGAATAATAGGACAGGCCGCCGTCGCCGTCCGGCCCGACGATGGTATAGAACGCTTCTTCAAAGGCGTACAGCATATCCTCCACTATCGCGGGATCCGCAAACGCGGAGGGATCGGCCAGCACCTCCGCTTCATGGCCGGAGGAATAATCGTCATAATTGTGGCCTTCCGGCACATGCACCAGCACCTGATGCTCGTAGCCCTCGCCCAGCGCGTCGCGGTAGGCGTTCAGCACAGCCTCAAATTCCGCCGCTTTCACGCAGCGCATGGCGCTTTCGCTGTAATAATCCCTCACGCCCACCTGGATGCTGAAGGGGCAGTTGGCCAGGTTGCGCAGGGATACCCCGTTTGGATGGCCGGACGACATATTGGCGGCGGCAAACCGGTCGGTCATGCGCGCGGCGATCTGGTAAACGCCGTCCCCGCCGGCCGAAAAGCCCAGCAGATACACCCTGTTGGGGTCAGCGTCGTACAGGTGCACCATCGTGCGGATTAGCTGGTCATACAGCGGATAGGATTCCGGCCTGAAATGCAGGTCCCATGTATCGGTGATGCCCCGGCAGGCAACATAGATACCGTTGGACACCGCTTCCTGGTAGTAATCGTACATCATGAACCACTGGCTGTCGTTGCCCTCAGGCGCGTCCTCGCCGCCGCCGTGCAGCGTAATATACAGCGGATACCCGCCGTCTTCATCCGGCTCCCCGATGACGTTCATCAGGAACCGCATCGTATTGCCCTCATACTCCATCGTGCACAGGTTGAACGTGCCCAGTTCTTCCGTTATATCGGAATCCCCGATCTCCTGCACGGTAAGCCTGGACTGCAGCGACGAAATGACATCCTGATCCCGGTAATAGGCCTCCGCCACCTCGGAAACCATCTGCTGGGTCTCCTCCTGCGTCATGGCGGGCAGATCTCCGTTGATCACGACCATCCCTTCCGCGCACGCGGCTGAAACGGCAAAAACCGACAGTGCCAGCAGGCAGATGAAGCGTTTCCATGTTTTTTTCATCTTATCACACTCTCTTTCCTAATTGGAAATTCGGCGCCGTGCAGATGAGCCGGGCCGATGAGCCGGAATTACCTGTAAAGCATTATATCATACAAAAAAACAACTCGCAATAATGGCCTTTCTTCCTCTCCGGACACAGGCAGGACATTCCGGCAGCCCGCCTCCGTCCGAACAGAAAAGACGCGGGAGAACACCCCCCGCGTCTTTTGCTGATCAAATCAGACGATCATCGTCCAGCCGTAGGGATCCTCCGCCTTGCCCCACTGGATGGCGGTCAGCGTATCGTACAGCCACTGGGTGAGCTTGCCGATCTTCCCGCCGGCGACGGTGTACTTTTCCCCGGCGTAGGCCAGCTCGCCGATGGGGGAGACCACGGCGGCCGTGCCGGTGCCCCAGGCTTCCTTAAGGGTGCCCTGGCGCATGGCCTCGGTCAGCTCTTCCACGGAGAGCAGCCGCTCCTCCACCTTGTAGCCGTGGGCCTTCAAAAGCTCCACGCAGCTCATGCGGGTGATGCCGGGCAGGACGGAGCCGGTCAGCTTCGGGGTCACGATGGTGTCCCCGATCTGGAACATGACGTTCATCGCGCCGACTTCCTCGATATATTTGCGCTCCACGCCGTCCAGCCACAGCACCTGGGAATAGCCCTTGAGCTCGGCCCGGTGGGCGGCGCGGTTGCTGGCGGCGTAGTTGCCGCCGCACTTGGCGTAGCCGGTGCCGCCGCGCACGGCGCGGACGTCGTCGGTCTCGATCATGATCTTGACCGGGTTCAGCCCTTCCTTGTAATAGCTGCCCACCGGGGACAGGATCACGCAGTAGATGGCTTTCTGCAGGGTGTGCAGGCCCAGGAACGGGTCGGCCCCGAAGAGGAAGGGACGGATGTACAGGGAGGTGCCGGGCAGGGAGGGTACCCAGTCCCGGTCGATGTCAAGCAGGGTTTTCAGCGCTTTCAGCACAAAATCAGGGTCCACCTCAGGCAGGGTGATGCGTTCGGCGGAGTTGTTGAGGCGCTTGAAGTTTTCCATGGGGCGGAACAGCTGGATCTGCCCGTCGGGCCGGCGGTAGGCCTTCATGCCCTCGAAGATCTCCGCGCCGTAATGGAAAACGGCGGCGGCGGGGCTCAGGGTCAGCGGCCCGTAAGGAACGATGCGGGCGTCATGCCAGCCCTGCTCGGGGTCATAGTCCATCAGGAACATGTGATCCGTAAAATAACGGCCAAAGCCCAGCGAGCTCTGATCCGGCTTCTGCTTCAGGGTTTCCGCGCGGGTGATCTTGATTTCCATAGCGACAGCCTCCTTCGTTGCAGCCTGCACGGGGGAACCTCCCCCGTCCGATAGTCTGTCTAACTATACACCCGCCCGTCCAAAACCGCAAGCGGCGGGATGGCTTTCTGATGTATTTTTAAGCCAGGGCTCAAACGCGGCTTTCGCCGGGTTCCGTTCGTTTCAGTTATCCTTCGCGAAGGGAGAAAGCGTCACGTTCATCTGAATGACAGCAGGCGATTCATAGGCCTTGTTAAGCGTAGGTCCGCAGCTGTTTGAGCCGATGCCGTTCTGGAAAGCGTCCACGCACAGCACCGTGTATCCCGATTTTTCCAGCTCATACGCGTGTCTTTTTTGCGTCAGCTCCTCCTGCGTATAGGGGGAAGCGCTGAAGGAAAAACCGGTGCCGGTCACGCGCAGCCCGCCCTGATCATCCGTAAGCTGCAGATAGCTGCAGTCATGATGGCTTCCGTTTTCCTGAGGCTTCAGGTAATCCTCATGCATATCCGTAACGGTCGCCCGGTACAGATGGCGGAAACTGGCCCGGTGCTTGTCGGCGTAGCTTTCATACGGGCCGCAGCCGAAATACTCCGCCTCCTGCATGGACTCAGGCAGCATCATGCGCAGTCCGAACCGCGGGAGGGCCGGCGCGATGGGATTTCTTTCCCCGCTGACGGAAACCTCCGTCGTCCCGTTGGGGGTAATCCGCCATTCGACCGTTCCGCATACAGCCGCGCTGCGCACCGCCATGCAGACAGTAAAGCGGCTGCGCACCACGCATACGCCGTCCTCCAGAGTAGCCGTGGTATCGTACCCTCTGGAAAAAGCGCGGTCATAGCGGTACTCCCGCCATTGCGGGGCGATGTTCCGGTCATTGTCCGTGGGCGCGCGCCAGATGTTGAACGTCATGGGCTGTCTGAGCAGGGAGCGGCCGTCCCACACCATTTCGTCAAAGCAGGCGCGGGTCTTGCTGTAGACATAACGGAAGCGGTCCCCCGTTATGATGAGATGCCGGTCCGTTTCCCGGACGCGGATTTTTCCTCCCGTCTGTGGCTCCTCCGAAGCGGTATAAAGCTGCCTGCCGGCTTCGTCTTCCCCCAGCAGGGTGCCGGATGGAACCAGCGGCGAACCCGTGAGCTGGCATTCCGTAAAATGCACGGCATATTCGCCGGTCAGCCCCTCCGGCCAGGCGAGACGGATCTCCTTTTTTCCGTGAGGCGGGATGTTCAGCTGTTCCTGCGTAAGCTCCCCGGAAAACACTTCCCGGCCTTCCTGCCGGACGGCATAAACCACCCGGACCGCCCGGTCCAGGGAGGTGAAGTCCAGCGTGTTCCACATAACGAACCGGCCCTCTTTCACGTCCGCCTCCGTGATCCGCATCGGGCGGTGGACGTTTCGGAATTCCAGAAGGCCCGTGTGCGGGGTCCTGTCCGGGTATACCAGGCCGTCCATGCAGAAATTGCCGTCATTGGGGTCGTCGCCGAAGTCTCCGCCGTAGGCGTAGATCTTCTTTCCCGCCGCGGTGCGGCCCAGATATACCGCGTGATCGCACCATTCCCATACAAAGCCGCCGCAATGCCCTTCATGCCGGTGGAAGCACTGGAAATAGTCCTCCAGATCCCCGGGGCCGTTCCCCATGGCATGGCTGTACTCGCAGAGGATATAGGGCTTGGCGGATGTTTTTTCCGCGAAGTACCGGTCTATTTCCTCGATACCGGGATACATCCTGCTGTAAAGATCCATGTCCTTCACGTCTTCTTCCCTGGCGGGATAAGCGCCTTCATAATGCGTCAATCGGGACGGATCGTACTTCTTTGTCCAGCTCAGGGCCTGATAAAAGCACACCCCGTGGGACGATTCGTTGCCCATGGACCAGGCCACCACGCAGGGGCGGTTCTGGTCGCGCCGGACGCAGCGCTGCACCCGGTCCAGCACCACATGGGCAAAAGCGGGATCATTGGCAAGGAGGTCGCCCCGGGATGCGGCCGGATATACGCCGTGGGTTTCCAGGTCCGACTCATCGATCACATAAAAGCCATACCGGTCGCACAGGCGCAGGAACTCGGGCGCGTTGGGATAATGGCTGGTGCGGATGGCGTTCACATTATGCAGCCGCATGAGTTTTAAGTCCCTGGTCATCTGGGGGATGCCTACCGCAGGCCCGAGCACAGGATCGCTGTCATGCCGGTTGACGCCATGGAACTTGACCGCCTGCCCGTTGATTTTGACCACGCCCTGATCGATGCGGATTTCACGCAGGCCTATGGGTTCCGCGATCCACTCCTGCCCGCAGTGAAGGAGCAGCGTGTACAGATAGGGGTCCTCGCTGTTCCAAAGCCGGATGCCTGAAAGGGAAAAACGGATCTCGCCGCCTTCTGTTTCTCCGTGCAGCAGTTCCGTCCCTTCCGCGTCCAGCAGACGGTAGCCGACGGCCGCCTCCTCGCTTTTAGCAAGGTCCACCGTCACATCGGCGGCTGTAAAGTGGTCGCGGAGCGCCGTATGAACAAAGTAATCGCGCAGATGGCGCTTATCGCGCCTGAGCAGATAAACATCCCGGAAGATGCCGGACATGCGCAGCTTGTCCTGGTCTTCAAAGTAGGTGCCGTCACACCATTTGAGCACCAGCACGTCGATGCGGTTTTCCCCGCGGTTCAGAAAGGAAGTCACATCGAACTCCGAAATGGAATGGGACACCTGACTGTAGCCGACAAACTGCCCGTTCAGCCAAACATAAAAGCAGCTGTCCACCCCTTCAAAGCAGAGCGTGCCCTGTTCCTTTTCTTCCGCCTGCCATAAAAATGTGCGCGTGTACAGCCCGCAGGGATTTTCATAAGGAACATAAGGAGGGTCAAAGGGAATCGGATAGTTGACGTTGGTGTACTGGTGATGGTCGAAGCCGTGGTTCTGCCACGCGGAGGGAACGGGGATCAGGGTTTTTCCGGGAGCCTGCTCAAGAAAATCCTGCGGAACGTCAAAAACGCTGTCGAAATAGCTAAAATGCCATTCCCCGCTCAAAAGGACGAAGCGGTCCGATTTTGTGCGGTCTGAAGTGAGGGCGCTTTCAGCGCTGCTGAAGGGGATAAAGTAGGCCCGGCTGGGCAGGGTGTTTACATGCAGATGCTCAAAGCTTTCATGGAAAAACGGCATATTCATGGTGTTTCACCTCTTTGATCTTTCTGTTGCCTTCCCGCGTCCGGTATCCGGCCGGGAGTTTTTTCGGTATCAGGCTGTTTAAAGTACGGCGGTCACCGCTCAAGACGGATCGTTTTTACCTCAAAATTGCGGAAGTGGAGAGGCAAAGCGCCGTCAAGGACCATCAGCTCCTCCCGCCTGTTTTCCATAAGATCCGTTTCCCACGCCTTATTAATAAATGGAATGTTTACAGACAGCCGGCAGTCCGTATCCGCGTTTTTGGCTTCATACAGGCGCAGGATCAGGTCTTTGCTGCCGTCCTCGGCAGGCTTTACGGTATCTATATACACATTCCGGACGTTCAGGGAGAAGAGGCTCAGCGGCCCGCAAGCCCCGGCGCAGGTTAAGGGAGGCACGTTCAGGTCGTATGCCTCGTCTGTCACGGGGCTGTGCAGGAACCCGCCGTCCCAGGCCAGCAGGGAATAGGTAAAAACGTGCCGGCCGTTATCCGCCCGCATTTCCGGGGAAGCCGGCGCGCGCAAAAGCGTCAGCTGCAGTTCGTTGTCCTTTATGCTGATCCCGTATTTGCAGTCGTTCAGCACGGCAAACCCGTGGGATTCATCCGCGAGCGCGCTGTAGCGCTGGTTGCATACCTCATACCGGTCCTGATCATACTGCCGGGAGCGGTGGGCGGGGCGCTTCATGAAGCCGAACTGGATCTCGTTGATCCCCTCAGAAGCCTGCACCGCCCCGGCAAAGGAAACCTTGAGCAGCCGGTGCAGCTCCCGCCAGTCCACGTCCGTGACGAAATCCAGCCGTTCCCTGTCCGCCCCGAGCACGATATCCTGGCTGAACCGGGAATGCATCACCCGGCGCTCCACATGCACAGAGGCTTCCAGCCCGTTATCCTTCTTCACCGTCAGGGTGACCGGTTCATCCAGCGGGACGGGCTGGTCCTGATAGTTGGAATCGATGTCCCAGGCGTCGAAGGCGCGGGGGACGTCCTTAAAGGCAAGCAGCCGGTTCATGGGTCCGGCGGCAAACTCCCGGCCCGTTTCCTTCCGTACGAAGGAAACCACTTCGCCCCGGCCGTTGATCAGGACGCGTATCCTGTCATTTTCGATCACCGCGCCTTCCGCCGTCAAATGCGCCCTCGCGGGCCCGGGCCTTTCCGGGGCCTTATTTTCAGCAGGGTACACCGTTTCTGCGCCGCAGGCGGGCACATGGACCAAAGCCCTGACCCCGGCTTCGGTGATCTCGCAGGGTACGGGCGTCCCGTCCCGCAGCGCGGCGCCCGGCCGGAAAGCGTCCGGCAGGTCCACCAGGCAGTCCCGCCCGAAGCTCAGGGAATTGAAAACAGTAAAGCCCTCGCCGGAAGTCAGGGCTTCAACGGCCCCGGATCTTACATCGCCGGCTTCCCGGATGATCCGCTGGTGCTCCGCCCGCGCCCTTTCGTATACCTTCCCGATGGAGGAACCCGGCAGGATGTCGTGGAACTGGTTGAAAAGCAGCAGCTTCCACGCGGCGTCCATTCTGTCCAGCGGGTATGTATAATCCTTTTTAAGCCAGGAGGCGGCGGCGCCCCACATCTCCGCTTCCCGCAGCGCAATTTCCGCCTTGCGGTTGCCCCGCTTGATGGCGGCCTGCGAGGTGAATACGCCCCGGTGTGCCGAAAAATACAGCTCTCCTGAGTAGGTGTGGGCCGGTCCGCCTTTCTTTTCCATGTCCTCAAAGAACCGTACCGGCCCCTCCAGGCGCATCCTGGGCATGCCCTGCAGATCCTTTTCCCTCAGCGCGTATTCAATATGGTCCCGCGTGGGGCCCCCGCCGCCGTCCCCGTAGCCGAAGGGGACCAGGAACGCGTCCAGCTGGTCCTTCTGCACCCTGTTTTTCCAGGTAGAGCAGATCTCCTCAGGATCCGTGCGGTAGGTATAGCTGGTGGGAAGGAAGGTGTCGATGCAGCTGCCGTCCAGACCCTTCCAGGAAAAATAATGATAGGGGAAACGGTCGCTGTCATTGTAGGACCAGAAGATCTTCTGGGTCACCAGATATTTGACGCCGCTGGCCTTCAAAAGCTGCGGCAGCGCGGCGGAATAGCCGAAGCTGTCCGGCAGCCACAGCACCACGGAGTCCACGCCCAGCTCATCCCGGAAGAATCTTTTCCCGTGGATCAGCTGTCTGGCCAGGGATTCTCCGGAGGTCATATTGGTATCCGGCTCCACCCACATGGCCCCTTCGGCGATCCACTGCCCGCCCCGGATCGCTTTTTTGATCCGGTCATAAAGCTCCGGATAATGCTGCCTGCACATCACATAGGCCGCAGGCTGGCTCTGCAGGTATTTATATTCCGGATATCTTTCGATCAGGCGCAGCTGGGCGGCGAACGTCCGGGAGGTTTTTCTTTGAGTCTCCTCCGTGGGCCAGAGCCAGGCCAGGTCCAGATGCGCATTGCCGACGGCGTAAAAGTCCGGCGCGACCGTTCCGTTTACCGCTTCCCGGGCCGGCCGCAGCGCTTCCCGGGCCGCCCGGTAGCTCTCAGTCCGCGAAGGAGTATCCTGCTCAAAGTCCGTGATCAGGGTGGCTTTTTCAAGCGCCTGTGCGATCAGCGCGGCCCGCAGGCTTTCCTGAGGCACCTGATCGCCCAGCCGGATCAGTGTTTCCATATCCAGGTAAAGCTGATAGGCGTCCTCGTTCCAGATGCCGTAGGTGAGAGCCCCAAGCTCAGCCCGCCCGCCTTCTGCGGCGCGGTCCTCGTACAGCCCGGGCAGGACCGGCCCCGTGGCGCAGCCGCCCAGCGGGCTTTCCGGGTAATAATGCCCGGCGTAGGCTTCCAGCATGATCCGGTAGGTTTTTCCCGGTTCCCCGGATTCCGTCAGATAGTTGTCCACGATGTAATGATGGGGGACCTGCACCCACCCGGCCCGGTAGGTGCCAAAGGACAAACCGTCCACAAACACCGTGGTTTCCCCGCCGGTCTTAAGATCCATCGCGATCTGTTTGCCCCTGGCCTTTTCCGGAAGCGTCACTTCCCCTTTTAGCCAGCAGTATTCGAAGCTTTTTCCCCAGCGGGTGCCCGGCTTCATCGGCGTGAACGTCCGGGCGGACGCTTCCCCGAGGGAAAGCTCCTCCATGGTGAGAAAGCCTTCCGCACGGATCTCCCCCAGCGGCTGATACAGGTCCTGCTGCAGGGTGTGCATCCAGTGCTTCAGCCGGCCTGCCCATTCAGCGCTCATATACTTCACGGCATCCGCTTCCTTTCTGTGCGTCATCCATTGTTCTTCCTCCGCCCCTGCGGGTTTGGGTCATCTGTGCCAGAAGCCGTTGAGGAACCCGATCCGCCTTTCAAGCCAGTGCGCGAGCTGTTCGGCGGATTCTGCCTCCGTCCGGCAGGCAAAGGCATCCCGGTTCAGCTCGTAATCCAGCGGCGACTTATCCGCCATATTGCTCCAGCGCTGGTAGTTGCGGGTGAAAGCCGCTTCATACGTTTTGCTGTCCGCGCGGATCATGTCCACGGTGTTAAGGAGCGCGCCGCTGTCGTACAGCGACGTCCACCTGTCCCGGATGATGTCCCTGAACCAGTCTTCCTGCATCAGCACCGCGAGCCAGGGGTTGATCGCCTTGTAGTGGTGGTCCACGTCGTCCACCACGTTCGCCGCGTGAAAGCCCTTTGCGTCCACGCAGACGTAGCGGTTCCCCATGGCCGAGTCAAAGTCCCAGGGAGCTTCGAAGCGGAGCCTTCCTGCGCCGTTTTCGCTGAGATCCACGCTTATAAAAAAGCTGGAAAAGTAGATGTCCGGGTCGCAGGTGATCTCGCTGAGGATGTACATCCGGGCCAGGGAATCCACGTCCGCCACCGCTTCCACTGCCTGTCGGGGCGTCATGTCCGAAGGGACCGTGCCGTGCCGGTCGGAGGTCATTTCCAGCGCTCTGTTCTGGTAGGCGGCGGCATACATGATCCGGTAGACGTTAGCCACAAAATCTCGCAAGGCGATGCGCTGGTTTTCAGAGCGGATGCTGCTCTTGATCGTATAACCCACATCGTTTTTGCCGTTGGGACCGGTGGAGAGCGGGGTGAACGGTCTCGCGCCGCCGTCGCCGTTAAAGGGGATCAGAGGCGCGAAGCCTGCGTAGTTGATGGTGAAGGTTTGCAGTCGATCCTCCAGGAAATAGTATCCGTCAAACTCCAGGAAGTACCCCACGTCCGTATTGGTCTCTTCCTTTTTGGGCTCCGGTACGTCCACCCGCCCTTCGGCGCATTCCTGCTGTTCGGCCAGGAGATATACGCCCCAGTACTCACCGTTAAGCTCCACCTCGACCAGCGCGCAGTCGGAACAGTACAGCTCTTCCCCCAGGATCTTGTGTCCCAGGTCAAATGCCGCCTTGTTCCGCAGCATGGACAGATCCTTGTATTCCGCCAGCAGTACCCAGTTTTTGAAGGCCCTGCCCCCGTTGAGGCCGCACAGGGGCTGCTTGTTTTTGAATTTGATCCGCAGCGGCTTTTTTTTATAGCTGGTGGTCCAGTTGCCCCGGACCTTGACCTGCGCCTGAGCGCCGTCCGGTTCGGGACTTCCGTCCGCGCCGGTGCAGGAGACGGTGCAGTCGACGTAGTACGGCTCCGGCGGGATCACGTAGCCGGGCGTCCACGAGGCGATGCGTTCGGCAACATAGCGATTCACGGGCTCGGTCGCAAAGGCGGTGCCCTCCCCGGGGTCGGCCGTGCGGACAGAGATCAGCGGGAGCACCCGCGAAGCGCCCCCGTCCTCCGCCAGCGCCGAAGAAAAGAGCGCAGCCAGCAGTACCGCCAGCGTCAGCAGCAGTATTCTCTTCATCCTAACACCTCCGGCGATTGATCCTTACGCGGGGGAGGGGCCCTTCCACCTGCCGTCCGGGACCTGAGACCAGTCGTGCGCCTTCATGCGCTCATATTCCTCAGGCGTGATGGGCAGGATGGTGCCGTGCTTGAACCCGAAGGGGAAGGAAAAGCGCCGGTCGCTGCGCACGAAGGTGCCGCTTTCCAGGCTGTCGGCCACGAAGGGCACATAGCCCTGTCCCGCGCCCTGCACGCCGTAATAATCCAGGAACAGGCACCACTGCCCGTCGTCCGTGTGCACAGCCGTGGGCGCTTCATAGACGCCATCGGCCACGCCCGCCATCGCGTCGTCAAAGGCGGGCACCCTTGTGAAGGGGCCGGTCGCGTGCGGGGCTTTGAGCAGGATCACCCGGCTGGGGTCCCGGTCGCTCTTGACAAAGAGATAATAGCTCCCGTTTTCAACATACATCGCCGAGTCGATCACTCCCGCGCCTTCCTTGCGGTACAGGAGCGCCGGCTCGGTCCATGTTACAAAATCCTTTGTGCGCCTGTACCAGATGGCCATGGACTGATATCCGTCCCCGCGGTGCGAGGAGGACCAGTGCAGGATGTAATCGTCCCGTTCCGGGTCATACAGTACGTCCGGCGCCCAGACGCAGCCGAAGTCTTCCGACCCCACGGGCACCATTTCCTCTTCCGTCCAGTGGATCAGGTCGTCCGACTGCCAGTGGGCCAGGTCCTTGCTGCCGCCCCGGACGATGTTTGCCCAGGAATGGTCATACTTGCCCCGCATGCCGTACGACAGGCTGAGGTCGGTGGCGAAGATGTGCGTCCGGCCCGTTGCCCGGTCCCGGACCATCGTCATGTCCCGCACGCCGTGATCCCCGTAATACGCCCACAGCACCGGCCTCCCGCCGTTCAGCGCCTCCCAGGAAAAGGCATCCCGGCTCAGGGAAAAATACACCTGCTCTCCGTCAGGCGTGGTGGTTTCCCGAAAATGCACAAACAGATAATGCTGCATCGTCTTTTCCTCCGTTCTTTTTTGGCAGCAGTCACCGCAACGGTGTGTTTCGCCGCGGGGTGAACAGACTTCCTCCCGGCCTTGAGCGTGCATAGCTAATAGCTTATAGCTAACAGCTAACAGCTTACAGCTGACAGCTGTTTTTCCCGGGCCCTTCGCTAAAAGTCTTCCTGCCCGGCCGTGTCAGCGGACGTCGTCCTCGGTGATGGGCTCCTCGTTCGGGGTCCTCCCGTCCTCGGAGGAGGGGATCGTCAAGTCGCCTGCGGCCAGCATTCTGACCGCCCGGCTGTGCAGCTCCTCGTCCCAATTATAGCCGATGAGCCTCCAGTTTTCGTCGCACATGGGGGAGATGACGCCGCCCCTGACGTGGATGATATAGTCGCGGATCAGTTCGCGCACGCCGCCGATGTCCCCGCGTACGTCCATCTCAAGCAGTTCGGGCATATCGTCCTCCCCGTAAATCTCGCCGGGAACCAGCAGATGGGAGTTGGCGCGGTAGCTGTTTACGGCGATGTCGAACTGGTCGTCATCCTTCACGGGGGTGCCGTCGGGCCAGGTCAGATGCACGACGCGGCTGCCGGGCTCGCTGGCGATGTTCACCTCGTAGTTCACGCCCGCGAACATATCGTAGTCGTAGGCGCGGATATCGCTGTTGAACGAGATGGTCAGGTCGCCGGGCTTAAAGGTGTTATAGTAGCTCACGGACCACTCCATGTACTTTTTCAGCTGCGCGCCCGTCATGCGGAGCTTATAGAGCGTGTTGGGGTACTTGTAGATCAGGGATATGTCACACTTGCGGATGTCGCCCGGGAACATGTTTGCGTCCACGCTGAACAGCGCCGCGGCAGACACGGCGGCGCCTGTATAGTACCGCTGGGCGTCGTTGATCAGGTCTATCATCGCCGTGTCCTGGATCTGGGCGGCGGGAATCTGGGCGATCTCATTGCCGGGGGCCAGGGCGCCGCCCTCCAGCCTGCCTATGACCTCCTCGGCGTCCGCGCGCGCCTGCGCGTCGTACCTGCCCAGCAGGTCCGCGATGGCGGCGTCCGGCGCGTATCCGGCGATGTCGACGCTCTGGCTGGTCCTGTCAGAAACCTTCCAGCCGCCGCCGTCCCGCTCAAGGGTCAGGTCGATCACAGCCATGGTCTGCGCCATGTTCCTGTTCTGCACCACCAGCACGCCGTTGATCTCCAGGCCGGGGATCTGCGCGTGCTCATGGGAGGAGACCATCACGTCAAACTCTGGGCAGGCGTTCAGGATGTCCGTGACACCGGAGTTCGCCACGCCGTAATCGTTGTGGATGCCCATGTGGAAGACGCCCACCAGTACGTCGTACTGCCCCTGGATGGCGTCGATTATTTTACGGGTCTCCATCAGCGGGTCGGTGACGGTGCAGTCCGCCAGGTTCACAGCGTCCCACCGGGTGATGTTCGGCGTAACCATGCCGATGACGGCGATGCGTATGCCGTCCTTTTCCAGCATGGCATAGCCGTCGGCGATGGGCTCGCCCTTCTCATCATACACGTTGCCGACGAGCACCTTGCAGTTCATGTCGGCGATGGTCCTGCGGACGGTGTCCATGCCGTAGTTGTACTCGTGGTTGCCCGTCACCCATACGTCGCAGTTGAGGGCGTTCAGGGCCTGGACCATGGGGTGGACGTCCTCCCCGCCCACAAAGATGTCCGCGGAGTTGTCCTGGATGGTGTCGCCCGCGTCCACCAGCAGCGTATGCCCGTCGCGGAACTGTGCGACGGCGGTGGCCAGCTGCGCGACGCTGCCGGATGTGCTTTCGGCGTTCAGCGCGTAATCCCACGGCAGGAACTTCCCGTGCAGATCGCTGGTGGCAATGATCCGGAGCGTCCGCGTATGCCCGTCCCCGGCCAGGGCCGGCGCGAACAGCGCGGCGGACAATGTGACGATCAGGGCGATGGCGGCGAGCTTTTTCATCTGCGGTTCCTCCTTGTGTCACACGCGGTCGGCCGCGGGCGTTTATTCGGGTTTCTCCCGATAAATGATAACAGGTTTTAAGCGCTCTGGCAACCATGAACGTCCTTTTTCATTGGGCCGGGGACAGGGAAAAGCGCGTATCAGCAGGCGGGCAGAAGGACAATTAATCCGACACGGCGGGGTCAATCCTTAAGGTCCATGAGGAAGGCGCGGAAGAGATGATTGTCCGCAGCATCATCATTTGGGGGATGAAGCTCATTGTCAGGCTGCCGTCTCACGATGAATTTAATCTGCTGCGGAAAGCAAGGCGCCGCTGCCATTAACGGCCTTTCATGCGTATCAAGAACTGTCGGGCAGCGTGAAGCCGCCCGGCAGATTCCCAGAATATGAAAAACAAAGGAGAAAAACCATGCAGAACGATAAAATGTCCGAGCTGTCAAACGAAGATATCATCAAAGCCGACGGCGGTACGCTGAACGCCATGGAAGAGCGTTCAATGGATCTTATGATAAAACTGTTCAAAAAGCAGGGAAGAAAGATGGAAGAGATTTATCAGATCAGTGGCCTGCCTGACGAGCAAAGAGAGTATATCCGCCAGAATTGGTACAAGAACTGAACCTTCCTTTCGGGGCCGCTGCATAAAGCGAGAAAAGCTGCAGCGGCTCCTTTTTCGCTTCATCGGGTGGATGTTCAGCCAGGGGCGTTCGGGGGATCACGGCATTCGCATTCACTTGCCGATCGCGGCCTCCCGTGCATGGGGGACGTTACCGGAATCTGATAATCCAGTTTTTTTCATTACCTCCTGCCATACCCCTCCTGTCCGCTGTATCAACAGGTGCAAGGGGCAATAAAGCTCCTGCAGAAAACAAAGATAATCAAAGAGAATCGATAAAAGAAAAAAACAGGATGAAAATAAAATGAAGACTATCGTGAATGAACTGAATCTGAAGGACCTGGAAAAAGCAAACGGAGGCGTCGACATCATCCCCGTTGAACCCATTTGCCCCTTCGTGTCCGTCCCCGTTCCCTTCCCCTTCCCCAAGCCCGAACCCACGAAGCCCATCATCTTTGACCCGCAGAATCAGATGTAAAGACACATCACGGCGCATGCACACTCAGGCCGCAGCGCCTGATCAGTGAAAGCAGCTGTAAACCAAGATCCGTTTCCTTAAGGGCCGCAAGGCCCGCGGAAACGGAAGAAGGGGAGGTCCCGGACGAATACGTCCCGGAGGCCTCCCCTCCTTTTTTTATACGTCAAAAGGACTGTCTCTAAGTGAGTCAGCCCCTTTTGTTTGAACGCGGTCGGATCAGATGCTTCTTGCGGCTTGCGCGACCCAGCGGATCTTCTCCACCGGCAGCTCATCGTGGATCGAGCAGTCGGAGCCGAGGATGTAGCCCTGTTTGCCGCCCTGGGCGATCAGGTTTTCCACTTCCTTTTCGATCTCCGCCCTTTTGGCGGTGTACAGGAAGGTGCCGGGCCTGTTGTCAAAGCCGCCCCACACCGTGCAGCCGAAATGCTTCTTCGCCTCCTGGATGTCCATGATGTCAAAGTACCGGCTCCAGCTGACGACGGGGGCCTTGTAGTCCTCCCAGACGCTCAGGCGGTTGGGCTCCTCCTCCCAGGCGCAGAAGTGGATGGCGTTCATGGAGCTCAGGCTGTTGGCGTAGTCCAGCACGATCCTGTCGCTGGGCATGACCCAGCCGCGGTATTCATCGTAGGTGAAGCGGCTCATTTCGCCGTTCTGCACGCTGTAAAAGACGCCGTCCGCCCCGGCTTCCTGGATGATGCCCTGCACCAGGTGCTTTACATCCTCCGCCACCACCCGGCAGGCCTGCTTCATGGCGTCAGGATTTTCGCGGATCAGCTTCATCATCGCAGGATAGCCGATGGTGAGCCGGATATAGGACAGGGGGGCAAAGATCAGGTAGATAGCGGGGCAGGCGCCGCCCAGCGCGGCTACGACCTTCTTTGTGCGGTCGATCTGTCCGCGGATGTAGGGGTGATCGGGGCCCAGCGGACACAGGCGGTAGAGCTCCTCAGCCTTTTTGATGCCCTTCAGCTCGGGAGCGGGCCAGCCGAAATACTTGTCGCCGGACAGCTTCATGAAGTCCACGTCGCTGTCCTCCAGGAACCTGGCCTGTACCTCGGCGAATTTGTCGTCGTTTCCCCAGTACGCAGGCGGCACATGCTGCCACATGCAGACCGGCACGTGATCCGTTTCCTGTCCCTTGAAGGCCGCGGTGACACGCGCTCTCTTGTTCATGGCTGTTTCCCTTCCTTTCGTTGTTTCTGTTTTGCCTGCCTGGCGGGCAGCCTGATTCACTGCCGGGCCGCCGGGCTTTCACTTGATCGGACGGCTTTTTCCGCCTGGATCTCCACAATGGTCCGCTCGGTTTCCGTCATGCCCGGGGAGGCGATCCGGCCGATGTTCTGCATGGTTTCCTCGGGCGTAAAGCCGTTGATGCCGTGCACGCTGTCCACGCACACGCCGTCCAGCGCCAGTTCCGCCGCCGCAAAGGCCGCGTCGCAGGCCGCGATGCCCTTCATCACGCAGCCCTGGTTTCCGCCGTCGCAGATCATGCCGGTCAGGCAGGAGGCCATGTTGCTGATGACCCGGCCGATGGCGGCCTCGTCGCCGCCGCCCATCAGGCAAAGCCCGCACGCGGCGCCGGTGCCGCCCGCCAGCGCACAGCCGCACAGGGCGGACAGACGGCCGGAATAAGCTTTGATGTACATGCAGATAAGAAAGCTTAACGCCGTGGCGCGCAGCAGGGCTTCCTTGGGCAGGTTACGGATCTTCCACACCGCGTAAAGCGGCAAGGTGGCCATGATGCCGTGAGCCCCGGAGCCGGTGATGCTCATGGCGGGCTTGTTCAGCCCGGTCACCCGCGCCTCGATGGCGCCGTTGCACAAAAGGGAAGCTGTTTTCCGCTTGTCGCGTGAAAAGAGGACGCCGCCGTTTTGCTTCAGCAGATGCCGGATAAAAGGCGTGCGTTCGCTCTTCAGCCCTTCCTCAAACAGCTCCAGGTTCACCCGGAAGGCATCGCGGATGAAGCCGATCTCCTCCGCGGGCACCGTTCGGACGTAGGACAGGATGCCGCCGAGGGTCATTTGGCGGATCAGCTGCCCTTCCTCCTCGTCCTCCGCTTTGACGCTCTGCCCGGCAGTATCCGGGCGCTGCTCCCTGCCGTTCACGGCTATGCTTACGATGCGGGTGTGGCGGTCGCGGATCTCCACCTCGGCGGTGTCCTGATCCGTTTCCAGCCGCGCCTTCAGGGCGATGCGGCTGCTGATGCCGGTCATCTCCGCGGTCACCAGGCCGGCGGCCACGAGGCGCCGGGCTGTTTCCAGGTCCTGCTTCGTGATGCCGCTTAAAGTCTCCAGCTCCTTGGCCGGGTCGCCCGCTATATAGCCCAGGGCGGCGGCATATACAGCGCCCACCTCGTCGGCCCCGGGAATCCCGCAGGAGTACGCGTTTTTGTACAGGCCGCTGTTCATCGACACCGTGAGATGCCGCAGCGCTCCGCGGGCCAGCGACCGGGCTTTGGCAGCGGCGAAGGCGATGGCGCCGGGCTCGGTGACACCCAGGGCAGGCACCATATCCTCCCGGATAAGGGTCGTCAGTCGGTGCATTTAAGGCCTCCCGTCATGGAAATGCTTTTGTCCTTACAGACCGGACATGGGGATGCTCTTCGTCACATATTTCCGCTTAATGCAGAAAGAGGACCGCCGCCAGTTAACGGCTGGCTTTTTGTTCCGCGTATTTTGTCTTTATATCCGGTTCAATATGGCTTTGAGGGATAACCTCATCCCTGCCGCAGGGTCCGCAGGCTGCGCTGTCCGTTTCGTTTATGATACCACGGTCTGCTCCCAAAATCCAGAAAAAACAGGCGCCCCGCCCGAAGGTGAGGCGCCGTGATCCTGACCTGCCTTTATCTCATCTCACATCCCTGTCTCTTCCGGGCGATATGCCCTCGTCAGTCCAGCGCGGCAAAGGTGAAGCCGCGGGCTTTGGCGAAGGCTTCCGCGGTGCTGCCCGTAAAGCCCCAGACGGTCAGCGTGGCCGGAGCGCCGGAAAGGGCGGTCGGATCGATCTCCGTATTCCGGCCGGCGATGTACAGCGTTTCCAGCCGCGCGCAGTTGGCGAACGCCCGGGGGCCTATGGTCTTTACCGACGCGGGGACTTTGACCGAGCGGACGTTCGAACCGGCAAAGGCTTCCTCCCCCAGGGCCAGCAGGCCTTCAGGCAGCGCGAGCTCGACTTCAGGAGGCGTCCTGGTAAGCCAGCGGGCGAACAGGGTCATCCCGCCGTAGGGCACCACCACCGGGCCGGCCGCCACCTCGCCTCCTTCCTCCAGGCTCCAGCCCAGGAAGGTGCCGTCGTCCTTAAGCTTCCTCGTGGGCGGAAGCTCCGTGCCGGCCTTGACCGCGCCAACTGCCACGCAATGCCCCTCGGAAATAAAGTAGACCGGGAATATATTGTAGTTGAGCCCCGCCTCCTCGGCGGCGGCGGCCACGGGCCCGTCCACCGGGCCGTAGATAGGACAGTTCAGAATGCCTGTATACCAGCCATCCTCCAGGGCCGTAACGCTGTCCGGAATGAATACGTTGACCAGGCCGTTCCGGCCTTCTCCGTAAAACGCGTTTTCCCCGATCGTCTTCGTGCCCGCGGCGATCACGAACTCATCCGCCGTCAGGGCGGCCGGCACACAGACCAGCTTGCCGCCTTTCGTGTACAGGGCGCCGTCCTCAGAGCGGAACCATTTATTCTTCGGGTCCACCTCGATGGCCTGGAGATTGACGGCGCTGTCAAAGGCGTGGCTGTCGACTGTGCTGACAAGCCGGCTTATATACACCGTGGTTTCCTTTTCACCCACGCAGCCTGCCGCCAGGCCGGTCACCCCGTCCGGAACGGTCAGTAGCGTTGAACCGTCATTGGCATAGCGTTCATAGCCATAGAGCACCCCGTCTCTTATGTCGGCGGAGTAGAGCCGCTGATCATAAATGGCGTACAGGGTGCTTTCCTTCGCGGGGACGGTGATGGTATCCCCGGCCTGCTTAAGCTGCGCGGTATCCCCGTTCAGGGCCCAGCCGCGGAACACCCGCCAGTAAGACCCGTTTCCGTAGGCCCTTTGAGGCGCGAAAAGGGTGAACTCGCTGCCCGGCACCAGCCACATGTCCTCGTTTTCCCTTCCGAACTGGCCGTCAAAATGCATCAGGGTAGTGGCGTTTCCGGTGCTGACGGCGCTTGCTCTTCTTGAAACTTCCGCATACGGGCAGTTGGAGACGTTCACCTTGTCCATCGGCGTTTCCATAGGCACCGTCACGTCCGTCAGGCTCGGGCAGGAGCTGATCGAGAGAATATAGCTGCTGTTCGTCGCCGCCGCCGAGCCGTCCGCCAGGTCGAAGCGGGTCAGACTGTCCAGTTGCCCTATAACGCAGACCGGCGATTCGCCCAGAGCGACCGGCCCCAGCTCCAGGGTTTGAAGCCGGGGGCAGCGGACTATGGAGACATACCCCAGCATTCCGCTCACCTTCAGGGTCTCAAGCGACCCGCATTCTTCCACGTAAAGCTCCTCCAGCTGCGCAAGCTCCTCCAGCGTGATCCAGGTCAGCTGCGCGCAGTTTGAGACATGAAGGGATCTCAGCTGCGCAAGCCCGCTCACATTCACCGTCGTCAGGCTGTCGCAGTCAGTGATATACATATCATATTCCATGTTCGACGCCCGCAGCTCCAGGGCAGTTAAAGACGGGCATTCCGAAACGGTGACGCCGCTGAGTCCGCCGCTCACGTCGATCGTCACGGTTTTCAGGTTCGGGAGCCTCTCTAAGGAGATGTAGCTGCCGCTCTGCGCGCGGATGGTCAGCGTTTCCAATTGGTCCAGGTTGTCGGCGTTAAAATAGATACTGCCCAGTTGGTTGGCCTCAATGGTCAGTTCCCTCACGCCGGAATGGTCAAACCGTTCCTCGGGTTCTACCTTATCTCCGGTCCAGTACACGGTCTCAAGGGCCTTGCAGTCGGCAAAGGCCCCTTTCCCGACAGTTTCAACGGAAGCGGGGATCGTTGCGGACGTGATGCCGCTGGCTTTGAATGCCGCCTCACCGATGCTTTTAAGGCCCTCCGGCAGGTCGATCCGGGTAAGCGCCCAGCAGTTCAGGAACGCGTTATTCCCGATGGTCCGGACGGTCTGCGGCAGGGAAAACGCCGGCAGGGCAAAGCAGTGCGCGAAAGCGAAATCATCTACGGTGACGATCCCCTCCATGCCGGTCACGGACCGGAGCTTAAAGCACTTGGCAAAAACGCCGCTGTTCACCAGATGGCCGTTGCCTTTGACGGTTTCCAGATTGGGGCAGTTTACATATTCTCCGATTCTGTACACGCGCTGATTGAATGCCAGGTTCACCAGATTTGCTGAACCGACACCGTTGACCATAGCGCGATAGTTTTTGTATTCCGGCAGTTTAAACGGTTTATCATAATACGGGTCCGTATTCACCAGACAGGTATGGCCATAATAATCACCGTACTTTTTGATCAGATCCTCCGCGCTCATGGTATCAAAATCATGATCGATATAGGAAACGGGGTCCGCTATATTCTGACTGCCGTAGATGTAATATGTTCTTGTTACACCGTCCGGATCGTCATAGCTATATATGGATATACCCGCATAGACCTGATCGGTGGCGGTATGATATCTGGAGTCATACCAGTAGGGGCTGCCTTCGTAATAACCGTCGTCCGTCCAGCGCGCCGTCAGGGTCTTGGTGCCGTCCCAGGTGTCCGGGTGATACTTGGTGGCCACCTGATCGAAGAACTTATCTCCTTCTTCGGTATACCAGCCGTTGAAGGTCTTCCCGGGCGCCGTCAGCTGCCTGTCCTCATCGCGCCAGTCGTAAACATTTTCGATCCGGGAGCAGTCCACGTCAAAGGGCTCCATGCCCTCCAGCGCCGGGTCAAAATGCAGCGCGTGCCGTTTGGTGCACTTTTCCACCTTCTTAAAGCCTCCGTACCCGTCCGGCTCAAAATGGGCGGTTTCCCCGGATTCCAGCACGTATTCCGTTCCCCCCAGGGGTTTGATCGTCCTGGGCCAGTCGAGCTGGGTAACGCCGATCTCCTTGGTGATATACAGGGAGGTGATGCTGCCCAGGGTCGCGCCGATATACAGGTTATCCGCATCCTCCACCTCATATTCCCACTGGGCGTAGGCGTTCAGCTTGAGGTGATTGGTCTTCCAGCGCTTCAGATCGATGCCCGGGTTAAAGGTCAGCTGCGTGGCGGCCTTTGCGTCCCAGGTGACGTCCATACAGGATCTCGTGGCTGCATAGCCGACTTCAAAGGCGTTTTCGGTTTTGCTTTCAAAGCTCAGGTT
Organism: uncultured Eubacteriales bacterium; assembly: GCA_902790015.1. GTDB lineage: Bacteria > Bacillota > Clostridia > Christensenellales > Aristaeellaceae > UBA4246. Next base: position 53,200 of record CADAQF010000011.1, read on the forward strand.
CTGTACGATCTCCGCGACCTGAATGAGCTTCCCGAAGTCCAGCGCGACGCCGGCGTTTACCGAAAAGCTGATATCATTCACCCCGGGGGTGCGGAAAAAGGGCGTTCCCACGGAGAAGCCGCCGTTGAGCGACTTTTGCAGATGGCGGTTGTCAAAGTCGATGGTAAACTGGGTATGCTCATAGCCGAATTCAGCGGCTATGGCGGTCTTCTGGGCATACTGCAAAAAGATCATGGGGCTCAGCGTAAACCCGGTGGAGCCCAGCGGCACCCGCGGGCCCATGAACTCCAGCTCGCCCACCAGCTGATTGGGCGGGGTGCTGAAGGCTATGCCCTGGTCCCATTCGCCGTGGATATAGCATCTTTCAATGAACATGCTGGTGTCGATCATCCTGTCCGGCCTTTTGGCCAGCACAGCCGCCAGGTTCCATGCCATGATATAGTAGCCGCCCGTCTGCATCATGGATACGGCGGCCGTGTCTATCTGAATATCCACCTCCACGTTGCGCAGCGTGACGAAGGCGGTGAGGCCGCCGCTGAGCTTGTATGTGGGGTTCAGGTTGACGCGGACTTCGTTGTCCATATTGAAGGTGAATACGGCGACGCCGTCGTCCCGCACGTGCAGGCCGTTGACAGGGCCGTTGTTGGAGAGCAGCACCTTCTGATAGGTCAGATACATATCCGCCTCTTCCACCAGGGCGAGGTAGCGGTCTTTCTCCTCAGTCAGGCTGTTGACGCCCCAGGCTTTGCCGGTGTCCGGTATATACAGCGCCACGCCGGGCCTGAGGGCTTTGCCCAAGGCCTTTCCCAGGCTGTAGCCGTCCGCCGTGCGCCGGTAGTCGCTGCCGGTCAGGTCCACCACGAGAGAGGTGAAGCCGGGCTGGGAAATGTTTTCGGCGTCCCGTCCGTTTTCCTTCGCCCATTCAAGGGCGTACGCCCCGTGGCGGGCCCGGATCAGGGCACCCCGGGGAATGGCGCCGCCGCCAATGTCCCCCACGGACACGGGCACGGTGACCTGCAGGACGCTGTCCGGCAGGGCGCCGTCTTCCAGGCCGTACACCGGAACGCCGTCCACCGTCTGGGGCAGGGTCACCGAAGAGGCGGAACCGGAATAGCCCGTAAGCCAGGCCACCCCGTCCTTCACCCGGTAGGTCCATTCCGCGTCCGCCGACGCCGAAGCTGTGAGCAGCCCCATAAGCAGCGCCAGAGCAATACCCCAGATCACGCGTTTTTTCATACCGGTTGACCTCCTGATCTCCATGCCGTGCGTTATATCTGCCGCCGGTCGGGCCCGGCGGAATTGGATCATCCGCTTCATTCTACCATAGCCGGAAGGCTTTGCGGTCTTCTGCCGGAAGACTTTTGACCGCGGGCGGGCTTTCCCGGCCCGGGGGCGTTGAAACCCTCCTTAAATTGTGGTATAAATAGCTCAGTCTTGCGGCAAAGGAATGCTTTTGCCCCGGCGCGCCGGCAATATGATTCAACGGAAGAAGGGCTCAAGCCACGTGAAATCCGAAAAGAAAAAAACCACTTCTCAGCGCCTGCTGCAGATCAGGCGCAGCGGCACCTTCCGCGAGATGCTGGATACGCACGACCCGACGGAGGAGCCCTCCCTGTGCCAGTACCTGTATCAGCTGATGGAGGAAAAGCATCTTTCCGCCCGGGAAATGATCACGGATACGGGCGTGCATAAATCCTATTTCTACGCCGTCCTGGCCGGGCAGAAGACGCCGGGGAAAAATATCATCCTGCGCTTCAGCCTGGCGCTTCACTGCACCCTGAACGAGACCAACCGGCTGCTGCGCCTGGCGGGGCTGAGCGACCTGTATCCCCTTTTGCGAAGGGACGCGGTGCTGATCTACGCGGTGGAGCAGAAATCCGGCGTTCAAAAAGCCAACGAGCTGCTGGAAGAGGCGGGAGAAGAGCTGTTGTACCGATAGGAGAGCGGCCATATGGAATACGAGAAAGGAACACTTCCCGCGGGGCTTGAGGCGCGTTTTGAATACCTTGACACCGTCCGGCGCGATCCCGACCTGGTTTTATTCCGGGTGCGCGACCGCGGCACCCGGCAGAAGCTGCTGCTTAAATACGCTCTGAGCGAAAGCGGGAAGGCGCAGCTCAAAAACGAATACAGGATGCTCAGGACGGTCCACCGCCATGACGGCGCTTCCGCCGCCGCGGCGAGCTTTCCGGCGCTCAGCTGCGAGGGCGAAGGGGAAGGGTTTGAACAGAAAGGCTTCTGGTTCGCCCGGGAATGGATCGAGGGCCGGACGCTGGAGGAGCTTACGGAGGCGGGCCGAAGCGGGCCGGGCATCCCCCGCGCCGCCGCGCTGGACTGCCTGATCTCCGTAATGGAGAAGCTGATCTTTTTGCACGGGCTTACGCCGCCCGTCATTCACCGGGATATCAAGCCCCAGAACGTCGTATTGGATATTTACGGGCAGTACCGCCTGATCGACCTGGGCATCTCCCGCGAGTTTCATCCGGGCGGGCAGGTGGATACCGTGATCTCCGGCACCCAGGCGACCGCGCCGCCGGAGCAGTTCGGCTATAAGCAGACGGACGAGCGCAGCGACGTGTATTCCTGCGGGGTCCTCCTGCGATACGCTTTGACAGGTGAGTATCACGAAAAGGCGGACGCCGAGCTGGATGAAAAAACGCGGAAGATCGTTCAGCGGGCGACCGCCTTCGACCCCGGGCAGCGATATCAGTCAGCCGAAGCGATGCGCGCCGACCTGCTGGAAGCCAGGTTCGGGATCAAAGCGCGGCCCCCAATGTCCGCCCGGCGCAAACGCGGGCTGATCACGGCTGCTTTGTCCGCGCTGGCGCTGTTTCTCCTCGTCTGGGCCGTTTCGGCGGGGCTTCCGGGGAAGCTTTTCAGTCCGGGCGGTCAGCCGTACACGTTCCGGGAGCCTCTGATCGAGCAGGCCGTCCGGGAAGCGCTCGGCATACGGGAGGGAACCGTCACCCGGGACGACCTGAGCCGGGTCACGGCGCTTCGCATATACGGAAAACAGGTGTTCCAATATGAAGAGCAGTTCTGGCTGAGGGGCACGTATGATTACTGCTACATCCCGGAATACCGGGAAAGCGGCCTCTGGGAACAAAACGGCGGCATCTCCTCGCTGGAGGACATCCGGCATATGCCGAACCTGCGGGACCTGTCGCTGTACAACCAGCAGATCGCCGATATCAGCATCTTGCGCGGGACGAAGATAGCGCGCCTCGGCCTTGCGCATAACCCGATCACTTCCCTTGAGCCCCTTTCCGGGAATGAAAACATCCTTTACCTGAACATCGCCTGCCTGCCGCTTTCGCATTTGGGAGATCTGAGCGCCCTGGCCAATCTCAGGGAACTGAACATAAGTGATCTTGGGGTCAGCAGCATAGAGCTGCTCACGTCCCTGCCGCTGCGAAGGCTTCAGATGTACGGGGTGACGCTTAATAACGTGTGGGAGCTGCAGCGGCTGAGCGGCCTGGAGACGCTTGAACTGCAAACCCTGGACCGGGAGGGCGTTCAGTGCCTGGCCCAGCTGCACCAGCTCAAAAACCTGACGGTGACCCATCCTTCGGGCCTGCCGCTCAAAACCCTGGAAGCGCTGAACGCGCTGGAGCAATTGTATTTTTACGGCGGAGAGACCTCCGTGCCGGCGGATGATATCGTTAATCTGCCCGGCCTGCGTTCACTGGACATGGCCGACGGCCGGTTTCCTGATTTCAGCTGGCTTAAGGGGATGCCGGCGCTGCGGCAGCTTTTTATCCTGAACGCCCAATGGGATTCTCTCGACGGCCTGGATTCCGCGCCGCTGCTTAAAGATATCACCTGCGGCGAGCCCATGGCAGGCGCCATCAGGCAAGCCTATCCGGACGCCGCGTGGAAGCTTCAATAATAACAAAGTCAGCCGCACAGATCGCTGTGCGGCCGCCTTTCTTTTTGGGTCGTGAAAAGGGCTTTCCAGGTTTCCTGCCGTCAGCGGCAGCATGCCCGTGAAAGGGGGAAATCCATGAAAAACCATCTGACGGGGGAGACGCCTCCTTGATTCTGCGGAGCATTTGCTTTTATCGTCAGGCATTCATTTCGGCCTGGACGAGTAAACCCGGACATAGTCCACCTCCATTTCAGCGGGCAGCGCCTGCCTGCAGGCGGCCGTTCCGCCGCCCGCCCACGCGGCGGATTCCAGGGTCAGTTTCATATAGCCGTTTTCAGGGCACGGGTCGCAGCGGCCGTCCAAGACCTGCCATGCCGGCACGCCGTCCACGTAAAAACTGTATCCTTCGCCGGTCCGCTCCAGCCCGAAGGTGTGGAATCGGCCGTCGTAAATGTCAAAGCCGTATTCCCCCGAGTTCAGGGACTGATGGGCGCCGGCGTACCCGTCCCAGTGAAGGGCGGAGTTGCTTATGCCTCTTTCATTGCCGATCGTTTCAATGATATCGATTTCCACCCCGTCGCGGGCGCCGTTTCCCTCGCGGGAAACATCCCCGCACATCATCCAGAAGGCGCCCCAGATGCCCGGCGCCGCAGGAAAGCGGATCGAAGCCTCATAATATCCGTACCCGGCGGAAAAAAGGCCCATCGTCCGGACCGCCCCCGCTCTGACGCGGCCGGCGGTCTCATCCCACTCCGCGCGCAGGATGAGCTGCCCTTCGCCGTTTACGCGGACCAGCCTGCTGTCCCATACCGACAGTCCGTCCTGGCGTACCCAGTCCGGGCAGGGGGCCCATTTGGCGCTGTTCAGCGCCGTCCCGTCAAACGTATCCTCGAAAAGAAGCGCCGGCGCAGCGCCGGAAGCGGCGGCCGGCGCTGCCAGCGTCATGCCGATGAGCAGCACGATGCACGCGGTTCTCAAAGCAATTTTCATAGGGCTTCACGCTTTCTCCTCTATGGTTTTGGTAAGGTTTTTGGCTTGGAGGCCTTCATCTGATGCCAGTCACATACGGTTCGGGTCCCGCCGGCGCGGCCGGCTGCCAGTATGCCCGGCTGAATTGGACCGGCACATAACGCGGAACGTTATTTTTCATGATCACCGCCGCTCCTTTTTCGTCAGCCATGCGCGCAGCGCGCGAAAAATCCCGGCTGGCTTAGGAGATGCTGACCATTGCGTTTGCGTTTATCATCAAGGATACCACCACTGTCAAAAGTATACATAAATCCAGGAATAAAATCAACCCAAGGTCAGCATGTCAAAAAACTTAGGCCCCGGCTGAAGGTCCTCCAGGCGCTTGACATAACCGCGCGCATACTGTACATTAACCGTACGCGAAGCGGGAAAGCCGCTGAGGGAAATTGGGATCGACGGAGGATACATATATGATCAGGAATATCGGGATCGTAAGCCTTTCAAGCGGCATCATCGGGGAGGAATTCGTTCGGTTCGAGGTGGATATCGGCCTGCGCCGGCTGGAGGAACTGGGGCTTCATGTGCGGTTCATGCCCAACGCGAAAAAAGGGCTTGACTGGCTCAGGGATCACCCGGAGGACAGGGCGGCGGACCTGCTTGAGGCCTTCCGCGACCCTGACATCGACATGATCCTCTGCGCCATCGGCGGGGACGACACCTACCGGCTGCTTCCGTACCTGTTTGAACACGATGAGCTGGCCCAAGCGGTCACCGACAAGGTGTTCCTGGGTTTTTCGGACACCACCATCAACCATCTGATGCTGCACAAGGTAGGGCTTCCTACGTTTTACGGCCAGGCGTTTCTGCCCGATCTGTGCGAGCTCGGCCCGGATATGCATCCGTACACCAGAAAGTATTTTACGGAGCTGATCACCACCGGCCGCATCAGGGAAATCACGCCAAGCCCCGTCTGGTATGAGGAAAGGCGCGTGTTTGCGCCGGATCAGATCGGTGTAAGCACGCCGTCCCACCCCAATCAGGGGTTTGAGCTGCTGCAGGGCAGCCCGGTCTTTTCGGGCAGGATCCTCGGCGGCTGCATCGAATCCCTTTCCGATATGTTCGACGGGACCCGCTATGCGGATATGCCGGTCATGTGCGAAAAATACCGTCTCTTCCCGGACACGGCGGACTGGAAAGGGCGGATCCTCCTGCTGGAATCCAGCGAAGAAAAGCCCGCCCCCGAAGTGTACCGGCAGGCGCTGGAGCGCCTGAAGCGGACCGGCGTATTCGATCAGGTGTCCGGCGTACTGGCCGGAAAACCGATGGACGAAACCTATGCGGAGGAATACAAACAGCTGCTGCCGGAAGTCATCGGCAACCCCGATCTGCCCATCGTATTCAACCTGAACATAGGCCATGCCATGCCGCGCTGCATCATGCCCTTCGGCGTAAACGCCACGGTCGACGCGCAAAGGCAGGTCATCCGGTTTGAGTACTGATTGGCAGTTCGGCCCGGGCGGGACGGAAAACCCGCAAAGTCTTATATTTGCAGGAGGAAATGACGATGAAAACGGCTGCAGAATCGTTGGGCTTAAAAAACGGGCAGTCCTGCGTGCTGCGCTCCGCGGAACCTGAGGACGCTCAGCGGATGATCGCCTATATGAAGAAGATGCTGGGGGAAACGCCGTATCTCCTCCGCGCGCCGGAGGAATTCGACTATTCCGCGCAAGCGGAAGCGGAGGTGCTGAAACGGCGGCGGGATGATCCCCGGGCGCTGATGATCCTGGCGGAAACCGGCGGGGAAATCATCGCCGTCAGCGATGTGACGCCGATCAGCGATAAGAGCCGCATACGGCACCGCGCCGTATTGGGCATGTCCGTACGGAAGGATTTCTGGCGGCAGGGCATCGGTTCCGCCATGATGGAACGGCTGATCGCCCACGCCCGGCAGGCCGGCTTTGAGCAGATCGAGCTGGAGGTGGTCAGCGCCAACCGCCGGGCGATCAGCCTGTATGTCAAATACGGCTTTCAGGTTTACGGCACGAGGCATCATGGCATCAAATACCCGGACGGAAGCTATGCCGATGATTATATGATGTGCAAAGAGCTTTGAATTGAAAAGGAGGCGCAGGCCAAATGGATGTATTGAACGCCGTATTCAGCAAGCACAGCTACAGGGGCCGCTATAAGGACATTCCCGTGCCGAGGGAAGATCTCAGGGAAATCATGGCCGCCGGGCTGGCCGCGCCGTCGGGCTGCAACAAGCAGACCACCAGCCTGATCGCGGTGGATGATCCGGAGATCCTCGGAAGACTCCGCGCCGTGATCGAACCCCCTGTCGGGGAAACCGCCCCGGCGGCCATCTGTGTCCTGACGCAGCGCGTCGTCGCTTACCGGGACAGGTGTTTTGCCGTGCAGGATTACGCGGCGGCGATCCAGAACATGCTCCTGGCCATCGTCGCATTGGGCTACCAGAGCTGCTGGTATGAAGGGCACATCACGGACGACGACAGGATCAACGAGAAAATGGCGGCGATACTGAACGTTCCGGATGATTATGAACTGGTCTGTTTTCTGCCGGTCGGAGTGGCGGAAAACGAGCCCGTTCCCCCGAAAAAGAAGCCCTTTGAGGAGAGGGCGCGGTTCAATTCGTTTTTTGCGGCGGAGTGATGCCGGGCTCCCGGGAGGACACCATGAATTATCTTGAAGATTATTACAGCCATTATGATGAAGAAGGACGCCTTCTTTCCCGTCACGGCCAGGTCGAATACCTGACCACGATGAAATACATCCGCGAATGCCTTTCCCGGGTTTCAGATCCGGACATTCTGGAGATCGGCGCGGGAACGGGGAGATACAGCGTCACGCTGGCCAAACAGGGTTACCGGGTCACAGCGGTGGAGCTGATCGCCCACAATCTTGAACTGCTTAAAAGGAAGCTGGACGGCTCCGAGCGGATCACGGCGATACAGGGCAACGCCCTGGACCTGTCGATGCTGCCGGACGCCAAATTTTCCCTGACCATGGTGCTGGGGCCGATGTATCACCTGTACACCAGGGAAGAAAAGCTTCGCGCGCTGTCAGAGGCGGTGCGCGTCACAAAGCCCGGCGGCTATATCCTGGTGGCCTACTGCATGAACGAGCCCACCGTCATACAGTATGTGTTCGGTTTGAACAAGCTGCGCGAGGTGACCGAGCATAACATGCTGACCCCCGACTGGCACTGCAAAAGCGAACCCAAGGACCTGTTTGAGATGGTGCGCACCGAAGAGATCGCCAAACTGGACGCGGAAGTTCCCGTCAAAAGGATCAAACTGGTTGCAGCGGACGGCGCCACCAATTACAGGCGCGATCTCATAGACGCCATGGACGACGAGACTTTCGCCAGATGGATGGACTACCACTTCACCATCTGTGAACGGCAGGACCTGATCGGCGCTTCCCATCATACCCTGGATATCCTTAAAAAGGAGTGACCGTCAGCCGGGCCTTTCCCCGCCGCGGGGGAAGAGCCCGGGCGCGCGGCGGCCGGCAGGATGACTGCCCGTGAAGCCGCAGTCTGTCCCGGAAAGGAATACAAGGAAGGCATCCTGAAAGCCCGCGAAGGCTTAAGGATGCCTTTTTCAGTTCACTGATTTTTTAACGTCAGGGGCGCAACAGCCGTCAGCGGCGCGTCCGGAACTCCCTGATGCCGGGCTGATTCATTCCTTCCCAAGCTGCCTTTGTTCCGGTATTGCAGGCGCATCAGCCGATCCGTGTTCACTCTGCGATCAGCTTGAGGAACCTGGCTGCGTTCATCTGTTCGTTCGTCAGATACCTTCCGTCATGGAACAGCGCGTACGTTGTGATGGGCGTGGGGGCGTTCCTGGCTTCATCCCTGCTTTCGATATGGATGGCGGTGAACGGTATCCCATGCTCTTTGGCTGTCTGTTCGATGACCGGAACATATTTTGCGTTGAAGGGGCACTGGCTGGTGTAATACAGAACGTAGCCGGCCGCGTCAATATGAGGATGCCTGGCACACGCAAGGAACCTTGGCGGCTGTGCGTCCGTGGAGAATGGCAGATTCCACAACTGAATGCCGTTATCCGCTTCGTCGCTGACGGAAAAGCCCTTATATTTGAGATACTTCGGATCGGCCAGGAAGGGCTTCTTCTTCGACGCGCTCAGGATGCACAGCCCCTTTTTCTTTTTCTCCCGGCTGTCCGTAACGCAGGCCTCCAGCAGGTCGTTGGAATATCCATGGCCCTTGAAAGAGCCGGAAACCCACAGGCAGTCGATGTACATATAGCCTTCCGCATCGATGGGGTTCCACGCGTTCTCCGCCGGGATATACTCGATAAAGCATTTTCCGCGTTCGGCGCTTTTCAGAAACACCAGCCCGTCCTCAAACCGGTCGAGCAGCCACGCTTTCTTGGACGCCACCTGCACATCCTTATTGTTGGAAATGGCGCAGCAGATATGCTCCTGGCCGATATTCTCCTTTGTCACGCGTATGTATTCCATTCAGCATCCTCCTTAAAAACTGAGGCCGGGAAGCATCACGCTTCCTGACTGGCCTTACGTTATTCGATCGGGAAGCAAAGCTCCGTCACATATTCATCCGGGTTTGTAGTTTCGTTGGGACTGACGTGGTAAATGTTGAACATGGGGCCGTTCGCCTGATAACCGTTTTCATTGATCCAGGAGGCCACGGCGGCAGTCGCTTCCCCCATTTGGGCATAGCTTCCCCTGATCACGCAGCTGGCCGCCCTGACCGCCGGAAGCGTTTTGAACTTTACGTGTTCGGTATCCTCGTAGGTTCCTTTGACGGTCATGGAGACCATGATCTCCACATTTTCCTCCTTGTACTCCCTGTCCAGAAACGTGGCCGTCGCCAGGCAGGGGTCTGCGGGGATCAGCGGCTTCTTGCTCTCGGCCATCATGCCCCAGAGCATGCCCTCATCCTCGTAGCGCGGGACGACCATCTGCACGGTAGCCGCATACCTTTCAGGGATCGTTCTGACTGTAACATCGTACTTCATGTTCTGCTCCTTTCTCAGCCGTTTTCTGGCTGTTTGAAGAAGCGTCAGCCTGTACTCCGTTTCCTTTGACAGTCTGGTCAGTTCATCTTCTCTGGCCGACAGAAATGCATCCAGCTTTTCCCGGTCGTCGTATATTTCCAGGATCCGGACGATATCCGCCAGGGCAAACCCCATGTCTTTCAGGGCGGTGATCCGTCCCATGACGGGCAGCTGATCCTCCCGGTAATACCGATAGCCGGTAAAGGCATCGGTCTCGGCGGGCTTCAGCAGTCCTATGTCATCGTAATGGCGAAGCATTCTGACGCTTACTCTGGAAAGCTTTGAAAAATCTCCGATTTTCAGCATTCGCTGTTCCCTCCATGGATGGTGTTTCTGAGCTCGCCATTACTGTAATCCCTGCCACAGTGTCAGAGTCAATACCTGATTTGAAACTTTTTCATCCTTCCCTTTTCCCCGGACCAGCCGGGAGCACACAAACAACAGCAGACTGACTGCCGATATCACGATGATCCCCGCGGTCACAGCTGTTCGAACTTCTTGCGGAAGCTGCCGCACGGAAACGCCGGTTCAACGGGCAAATAAGACCTTCGCACCGCATCCGTCCCGGCGAAAACGGTTGAATTCGCTGATGTTACTGATCATTCCCGCCCTGAACCGGATGAACCGGACAGTTCTTTTTTCAGCATGATGAACTTATCCGTTCTGTATTCTTCGGTAAAGCCCGCTTTGAAAAACATATGGACCGCCGGGTTGTCAAGGGCGATATCATCCCTGAGTACATCCACACCGTTTTTTGCGGCCGCCCGGCACATCAGCCGGAGGCCTTCCGTTCCGCAGCCGCGGCCCCTGAATTCATCAGCCACAATGACGTCCGCCAGCCATATGCCGCGCCGGTCATCAAAGTGGTATGCCGTTTCTCCTACAAACACGTTATCTTCGGATCGCTTCAGATAGCGGTACCAGCGCTTGTTATCATGATGGATCAGCCAGTGGTCATAAAAGCCCTTCCACTCGCTTTCCGGGAAAGGAATCGTCCCTCCCCAGGCACGGTTGTACGACATGGTCGCTTCGTCTGCCAGGAGCTTCCTGCGGAACCAAAGCTCCGAAAGCTCAGGCTTATACAGGCCAATCATCGGCATTCACCTTTTTGAACAGTCTGGCGTTCCAGAATGACATCCCCAGCTCATCCAGATAGAAATGGAAGACGGCTTTCCAGTTCTTTGTCGCCGTGCTGAGCAGGATAAACTCCGCCTCGCCGCAAACGGCTTTTTCCGCATACCAAAACAGCCTTTTCCCGATCCCGCGGCTGCGGTATTCCGGCTTCACATACAGCTCCTCCACCTCAAAATACGGCGTGCCGTCCGGCATGATGGAGGAGGCTTTTTGGGCGTGCTCCATATGGCCGAACAGATAGCCGGCGATATCGTCTCCCTCTGACGCCAGGAAGATCCGGTTGCCCTCAATATCGGCCGCCTCATTTTTGCGGTAGCCGTGGCAGCTGTTTTCCGCTTCCCAATCTTCGGACAGGCGGATCAGCGCGCAGATAAGCCCGGCGTCCGGCGCGCGTTCCGAAATGACGATACGGTTCTGGATGCTCATCCCTTCTCTCCTGTCCTAAATCATTCCTGCGATTGACGCTGAAGCTGATGGTGTCTCCGGCTCAGGTCCATCCTTCCTATTTCGCCGAAAATGAAAAAAATCCTGTCAGCTTGGCAGGAGCAAAGGCGTACGACTGGGCGGCCAGCGCTTCATGCCGCCCTGGATGATGCCGTACAGGGCAGAAAAGGTTATGGCGGTCCGGGACCGGAAGCCTGACGGAAAAACCGCCCGGACTCCCTTGTCGGACGGGAGTGCCGGGCGGTTTTTGACATTTTCCATTTTAAGCGCGGGATCAGATGATGGTCAGATCCCCAGCGCCGCCATCAGGCTGGCCTTGTCCTGCACGCCCACGGTGCGGGCGGCTTCCTCGCCGTTTTTGAACACGATCAGGCAGGGAATGCTGTTGATGCCGTAGCTTGCGGCCAGCTCGCCATTTTCGTCCACGTCCACCTTGCCGACCTTGATTTTGCCCTCGTTTTCCTCAGCGATCTGGGACACGATGGGCGCCAGCATCCGGCAGGGCATACACCAGGTGGCCCAGAAGTCCACCAGCACGGGCACGTTGGATTCCAGCACTTCCTGGCGGAAGTTTTCGCCCGTCAAAACGATCTCAGCCATGGTAATGATCCTCCTTGTGATGATAAGATGAAGTAAAACAGATAAAGCGGAAAGCCTGTCAGCCTTCCCCGTCCGGCATATGGGGCATTTCGGAAAACACCTGTATCAGCCGGGGCTTCCAGCCGGGCCTGCCGCCCAGTTTCCTGTCTGCCAGCCTGACGAGAAGCAGACCCGCGCCCAGCGCCGTCACGCCCAGCGCGCCGGCCCACAGGTCGCTGCCCAGCACGTTCTGGCCGATCACCAGCCCCGCCATCAGGCACACCAGCGGGATTACGTACGCGATCAGGGATACCTTGACGATCTGCGCGTCCGGCATTTCCACCTGTACCCAGGCGCCCGCTTTCGCGTCGCCTTCGACAGATACCAGTTCCTGATGCTGGCCGTGCACGCCGCACCTGCCGCAGCTGGCGCACATCTCGGGCCGGTCGAAGCAGACCTTCATCTTCTTTCCGTCCGCTTCCACCACCCGGCCTGTCCTGACCATACCGGCAGCCCCCTTTCCGGCAACTTTTCGCCCGCATTATATCATGGTAAAAATCCATTATTCAAGCGGAAATCATGTCATCAGTATGGCAGGACTGTAAAACTGTAAAACCTTTTTCCTGTGCGCGGGAGAGCTTGCGTCAGGCACCGGAAGGTGGTAAAATGCAGGAGAATATAACATGAACGGAAAGGGCGCTGCGCTATGAAAAGGATATTCGCGCTTTTGGCTGCGCTGCTGGTGGGGCTCTGTCTGATGCCTGGGCAGCCGCCGGCAAAAGCCACTGCCGGGGATGCTCAAACGCAGGAAGCGTGGGCCCCCAACGGTATCTGGGAATACGGGGTCTTTCAGGTTTCCGCCCAGACGCTGGGCGTGGCTCCGGATACCCGTTTCCCGGTTTATCTGGCGCCTGTGGAAAACGCGGCCCGGGCCGGCGGAGGGAAGGCCGCCGTCAGCGCGGCGGAGCCCTTCTGGGTATTGGGCAGCTGCGTGGACGATTGGACGCTGATCCAGTATCAGGTATCCGGCGGGGGAAACCGCGTGGGCTGGGCGCAGCTGCCCGTGTCCAAAGCGGGCATGCAGAGAAATATCCCCGCGGACGGACGGCCCCTGCGCCTTATCCGGGACGCCGACCTGACGGACGACCCCTGGGGCGGGCAGCGCCCGGCGCTCCGCCTGCCCGCGGGCAGCGAGGTGCTGTGCCTGGGACGGATCTGGGTCTATGAAAACGACAGCGCCTTTCCTGAAACGAATTATCTCTACGTCCGCACGCAGCTGGAGAGCAGGGAAGCCTGGCTCTTTTTGCCGCGGGACGCGGCGGAGCCTGTTCCCCTGTCCCACCGGGAAGGGGAGACACTTTATGTCCACGAGGGCGTGCAGGCCCTGGCGCTGGCCTGGTTCGATGAAAACGATGATGAACAGGATGAAGAAACAGAAACGCTTAAGGCAGCGCTGCCGCTGACCATGGTGGCCCTGGGAAGCGTGGAGCTTTCCGACTGGGAAACCGGGGAGACGACGACCCGGTTGATCCTGCCGGATTCCCTGATCTGCCTGGGCATGGAAAGCATCGTGTACGGCCGGCTGGACACCCTCCGTCTGCCGGAAAACCTCCGCTGTCTGGATATCGGGGCGATCACCGCCGTGAGCATCGGGGAGCTGGTGATCCCGAAGGGCTTTACCCTGCCCCTTGAAAAAACGCTCTATTATTCCCTGGACCGCAGTTCCGTGGAAGCCTTTACAGCGGAAGAAGGAAATCCCCTGTACATGACGCGGGACGGCGTACTGTTCAGCGCTGACGGCAAAACGCTGATCCGCTACCCGGAAGGAAATAAGGCCACCCATTACGATGTGCCCGCCGGCGTGGAGGAGATCGCCGATTTCGCCTTTGCCAGCGACCAGATGGACATCCCTTTAAAGACCATATCCCTTCCCGCGGGCCTTAAAAGGATCGGCCAGCACGCCTTTTCCGGCTGCGGACGGCTGCTTTCGCTGACCGTGCCCCTGACCGTGACCGACCTGAGCGCCGATGCCTTTACGTACTGTGTCAGCCTGGAGCGGCTTTCCCTGCCGCCGGGGCTGGACGTTAGGTGGGATCCGGACTGGGCGGAACGCCCTGACTTTGCCTTTTTTAACGGAGATAACGGGGGCACCGGACGGACGCCCCGGAAGAACGACTGGGAGGAAAACTGATCATGAAAAAGCTGACTGCGGTATGTCTGATCGCGATGCTGCTCACCAGCGGCGCGCTGGCCGAGGGCGGTTCCTGGGGACAGATCAACCAGTCCCTTGAAAAGGGCGAAAACTGGCGCCGTTATGTGACGGAGCAGACCGACTTCCAACTGGGTGCTCTGACCCCTTACCCGGGCAGCGAGTCGCTTCTGATAGGCAGCTGGGGCGATTATCCCTCCATCGACGGCTCCACCGTGTGCGTGCCCCTGGCCATGGAGCTGGCCCGGCAGTGGCTGGATCTTTCTGAGGAAGACCTGAACGGCTTCGTCAATTTTTCCACCACACCCTACGCCTACGACCGGCTGACCTTTTCAAAGCCCAACCCCATGGTCACCATCCCCTCCCGGGGCGTGATGATGGACGACACCCATCCCGTCGATATCGTCCTGGGCACCGGCCCCAGCGCCGATGAGCGCAAAGCGGCGCAGGATGCCGGCGTCAACCTGGTGACCGTGCCGATATGCTACGACGCCTTCGTATTCCTGGTCAATTCCGAAAACCCCGTGGAAAACCTGTCGGTACAGCAGATACAGGATATCTACCAGGGAAAGATACCGGACTGGGGAGAAGTCGGAGGCACCGCCGGTCTTCCGATCCGCGCCTATCAGCGTCCCCACGGCAGCGGCAGCCAGACGGCCATGGAGGAGCTGGTCATGAAGGGCCTTCCCCTTACCGCTGAAGAAAATTATGTTTCCGACGGCATGGCGGATCTTATCGCGCAGGTCGGCAATTACGACAACGCCCGGGAGGCCTTGGGCTATTCCTACCTGTATTACGTGGAGGGCCTGTATAAAAGCGGAGATATCCGCGTGCTGTCCGTGGACGGCATGGCCCCGACCCCGGACAGCCTGCGCTCCGGTGCCTATCCCTTCACGGTGTACTATTACGCCGTTTACCGGGAGGGCAGCGCCGCTGCCGAACGCTTCGTCAACTGGCTTGTTTCCGACGAAGGCCAGCGCTGCGTGGCCCAGGCCGGTTATATCCCGCTGAGAGAGGTATCAGCCGATCAGCCGGAGTGAGGGTGAAAAAAGCGGCGGGTTTTGTCATCAGGCAAGGCCCGCCTCAAATCCCACTGCGGAAGTTACTTTGGAAAATAACTCTCAGGTTTTTCCGGATTTTTTTCTGCGGAGGTGTTGACAAAAAAACAGATTTGTAGTAACATAATCCATGTCGCCCGAACAGCCACGAAATCTCGGGGTGTAGCGCAGTTGGTAGCGCACGTGCTTTGGGAGCATGGGGCCGGGGGTTCGAGTCCCTTCACCCCG
>CADAQF010000012.1 GCA_902790015.1 uncultured Eubacteriales bacterium
TCGGTGTAGACCGGGATACCGGATTGGTCAACAAGATTGAGACGACCTCAGCGAACGTACACGACACAACACCGGTTCCGGATTTGCTTGAGGGAACGGAAGAAGAAATTTTCGGTGACAGTGGATATCTTGGCATTGACCAGCACGACGATGTACCCAAAGTCAACCATGCTGGCAATCCGATTGCTTTCAAAATCAATGCACGCGGTTCTTCACTGAAGAAGCTGCCTGAATCAGAGCAGGAGAGAGCCCGGGAAGCCGAACATGCCAAATCCGCCATACGCTCCAAGGTTGAACACGTTTTCGCAGTCGTCAAAGGAATGTTCCGATACCGGAAGACGCGATTGCGAGGCTTGCCAAAGGTAGACGCTCAATTGCATATGCTGTTCGCTCTGGCGAACCTGGTTCTGGCCGACCGTCCTTCGGTTACGACCTGATTCGGGTTCCCTTCACGGCGGATAAGTCAGTTCGGGCGACCGTATTTTGAACCTGACAGGCTCAGACTGTCAGATTCGGCATATTGTACGGTGTTGCCTTAGATAAAAAATCATAGAATTTTTTTATTTCTTGTAACAAATAGCGTGTCAAAAGAACTAATAAATTGAAGCCCACAAGAAGGAGGTGATCACTGTGGCCCACAAAGGTGAGGACTTTTATGAATTGTACGCTCAAAGTGTATACCGTTATCTCTTTTCGTTGATCGGCGAGGCAGATACTGCGGAAGAATTAACACAAGAAACTTTCTATCAAGCACTAAAAAACATAGATACATATCGTGGAGAAAGCACTCCTCAAGTGTGGCTATGTGCGATTGCCAAACGGTTGTGGTTTAAGGAGTTGGAACGCCGTAAGCGAACCGTTCTTGTAGAAGAAAGCGATCTTTCAGGTATTGCATCTCCTAACGACCCAGCAAGGGAATTTGAGGATCGGCAGGAACGTTTTGCACTGTATAAAGCAATGCAAAAATTAGATGCTGAAACTCGTGAAGTGATCCATTTGCGATTGGCTGGAGATTTCTCTTTCCGTGATATCGGTGACATCCTTGGACACAGTGAGGTGTGGGCCCGAGTTCGCTTTTATCGAGGAAAAGAAGAACTTGCGAAGATTATTGGAGGTGATGATAATGCGTGAAAACAATCTTGATTGCTGTGTAGTACGGGATCTGCTCCCTTCCTATCTGGAAGAATTGACCGAGACAGAAACCACTGCCATGGTCAAAGAACACATTGAACATTGTGAGACCTGCCGCCAGCTTGAGAGAGATATGCGTGTGCAAATCCCCGTTGAAAAAGCGCCCCAGCGTGCACTGAAGTTTTTGAAACGAGTGAAGCGGACTCGCCTGATGGCTGCGTTCCTCTCTGCCGTCGTAGCGCTGTTTTGTATGTGGTGGCTCTATGATCAGGAGTTCCATTATGCCAATACAGAAGCCGGAAGACTGGAGGCTGTGTGTGACTATATCCCGCTGCCGGAAGACAGCACAATGCCCCATGGTGTTAAGGCCGGAGCACCAGTGCGTGCAGTCTCATGGCAGACGATAGATAATCACCTGTTTATATTTTTCGGTGCCGATAATGAAGAAAATGTGCATGGCGTCATGCACCTTGTTCGAGGCGTGAATGGGAAGTATCGGGCACTTGAATCCTCCTATTCACCGTCCCAGTATACCGCCGGTGTTTACGGTGAAAGCCTGACGCCAAAGGGGACCGATTGGAAACTGTATATGCTGGCGGGTGATAACTGCCGTGATATTTATTCTGCCGAAGTGCATTATATAGGGCTCGACTACGACGGAATTGATCCATATACTGCGGTTAAAACGTACGAACTATCTGACTCCAACTTCCTCTGGATTATGGCGCAGAGTGACTTGGAACGGGAATTGGGGTTCTCGGATAAGGATATCATTGGTTTGCACATTGATGATGTTCGTCTTCTGGACAAGAATGGCGAAGATATTACAGGCGAGTATAAGGATGAATCGATGACGGCTTCGTGGGGCTCAGGAAAAAGTACAGCAGAACTCTTTTTGCTCTATGTTTACATCGGAATCGTGGCGTTGCTGGGGGGCGTATTTATACGTTATTTCTTGAGGAAAGATTGATTATGAAACACAAGTAAAGGCTTATCACAGGACGAATTGGGGCAGCGTTTGGGGGTTTCCAGACAAACCATCTCTAAATGGGAACTTGCACAAAGCTACTCCCATGCCATGACCTCCGTGTCTGATGATTTCTAATAGATTCTATTAGAATCGGTTAGACACATTGTCTCACATGGAAGCTGACCTTTCAAACCGTGGAATTATTGAGCGGTTACGAAAAACCGGCTATGTTAATGATGAAGGTCGACTGAATGTACGCAGTTCACCCAAAAAAAGTAATGGAAATCTAATATACACTTTAGACCCGATGGAAGAACTGACTATCCTTTTTGATGATCCTACCCATCAATGGTATTATATCAGTACTCCCAATGGAAGTGGATGGGCAATGAATGAATATATTATCAGAAATGGAGGATAAATTGAAATATGCAGAAAGCTTATTCTTTCAGGTGGACAGATAAAGCATTACTTTTCGTTCTTGTGCTATTATGTGTATGGCTGTATAGTGACAAATGTCAATTAGCTTTTGCCGATGAAGTCACTTATGTATGTCATTCGAATCATCATGGAACTTATGTGTATGACGCTCATCTCGCCGTCAAGGGGTTTCTGTTAAACGGCTGTCCTATCGACCTTTCGCTGATAACGCCAACAGAACTTGCAGATACCGCGGCACTAAAAACAACCTACTGTGTCAATATCCATAACATTAATACCATGGATTCAGATGAATATAACAGTTTATACAAGAATATTGATACTGAGGATTTTGAAAATATGGTCGCGCATAATATCCGCTGGGGATTTGGTATGATTAGAGTAACAAAGATCAGCGGAAATTATGCGATTCCAACCGGAGAAGACGCAGAGTTCTATCCTCAACTGCCGATTCAGTATCCCGACTGCAAAAAGACTTGTATGATTGAAGATGATATGGTAGTCAGCGTTATAGGTCGAATAGAAGATTATTACTATATCAAATATCAGAATGATTATGGATATGTTTCTTTTGACAGCCTGGCTATTAATCCTTCTCTTTATAAGAAAGGAGGAATACGTTTTAAAATTGATTTGGAATCGTATATTATCAGTAGAAAACCGGTTTCTCCAACCGGAAAAGAACAAATCAGCATGTTCGAAGCGATTGAGATTGCAAGAGAAGCCGTGCGTCGAAATACTTTGATAATTGACGATTCGAGTCCATTCGAAATGGACTATGTTTGCACCGGAATGTTCACAACCGGATATGAAACTCTTTGGGAAGTGGAGGCCTTCATCACAACAGGACTTCCTACACCTCTTGTCAAAGATGTACAAAAAGAAGAAGAAACATACGTTATCTGGATCGATACAGAAAGCGGAGAAGTGATGGATATCAATAGAGAAGCAGATATGCATGGTTAAGGCAACACCACTCATTTTTCCCGAATAAAATCTGATCCGATTTTTCTATACCTGTTTGGCCCGCTTTTTCTGATCCACTTTTTCCCGCTTGTGCTTTTTCCCTGATAGTGCTATAATCAGTCGGACGGTTCAAACCGTACAGCCATGTTTCGTCCGGCCGCTTTTCCGGCCGACGGGCTCCCGCAGGGGCCGGGCTGTGCCCGGTTTGCGCAAAACGCAACATTTTTAAAGGAGGAGATTCCTATGGCTCTGGTAACTTCCACCGAAATGTTCAAAAAGGCCTATGACGGCGGTTACGCCATCGGCGCTTTCAACGTCAACAACATGGAGATCGTGCAGGGCATCACCGAAGCCGCCAAGATGGAAAACGCCCCGGTCATCCTGCAGGTGTCCAAGGGCGCCCGCGCCTACGCCAACCACACCTATCTGGTGAAGCTGGTCGAAGCCGCCGTGAAAGAGACCGACCTGCCCATCGTCCTGCATCTGGATCACGGCCCTGATTTCGAGACCTGCAAGGCCTGCATCGACGGCGGCTTTACCTCCGTCATGATCGACAAGTCCGGCGTTTCCTTTGAGGAAAACATCAAGGAGACCCGCCGCGTGGTCGAGTACGCGCACGATCACGGCGTAGTCGTCGAGGCTGAGCTGGGCACCCTGGCCGGCGTGGAAGACGACGTGAAGGTTTCCGCCGAGGATTCCTCCTACACCCATCCGGAAGAGGTCGAAGAGTTCGTGACCCGCACCGGCTGCGACTCCCTGGCCATTGCCATCGGCACCAGCCACGGCGCTTACAAGTTTAAGCCCGAACAGTGCACCCGCAACGCCGACGGCATCCTGGTTCCCCCGCCCCTTCGCTTCGACGTGCTGGAAGAGGTTTCCCGCCGTCTGCCCGGCTTCCCCATCGTGCTGCACGGTTCTTCCTCCGTTCCGCAGGAATTTGTGAAGATCATCAACGAGCACGGCGGCAAGCTGCCTGACGCCGTGGGCATCCCGGAAGAACAGCTGCGCAAGGCCGCTTCGATGTCCGTCTGCAAGATCAACATCGACTCTGACCTCCGCCTGGCCTTCACCGCCATGATCCGCAAGCACTTTGACGAGCATCCGGATCACTTTGACCCCCGTCAGTACCTCACCGAAGCCCGCGCCGCGCTGCGCGACATGGTCCGTCACAAGATCGTGGACGTGCTGGGCTGCAACAACAAGGCCTGATCATCCTATATTTAGAAACGCGCCGCCCGGGGCTTTCCCGGGCGGTTTTTGAATTGGATCGGTCCGCGCGGCCGCCGATCAGTTGAACCCGACGACGAGCCTTGCGATCCTGTACCAGAAAAGGATGAACTGCCTGCCGGCCTTTCCGGGCAGACGCAGGATCACACCCAAAAGGCTTCTTCGGAACGCCCTGAAAAAGGCAGGATTCGTCCACCGCATGAAGTCCCAGAGCTCCGCCTTTTTCCGTTCGCTCTCCGCGGTTCCCATTTTGGTCAGCAGCACCAGGGAAATGGTCGATACGATCCCCAGGAAGCCGAGCATATATCTCTTTTTGCGCTCGGGCTCCACCTTAAACGGATCAACGGTTTCCAGCATCAGCCGGTTCACGTGGAGCTGCTGGTCGATCCTTCTGATCATGACCTCCTCCTGAACGGATTGCCCTTCCCGGCCGATATAATAATGGTAAAGGTCCGCGTCCAGGTAATAAAGCCTTCTGGTTTCCGGCAGGGGCACATAGGCATACAGATCGTCCACATAAAAGGTATGCCTGGGCAGGTCCATGCCGCATTCCCTGAGCAGCTCCGTCCTGTAGGTGATGGCGTGCATCAGCAGGTATTGCCCTTTGTGAAAGCGGCCCGTTTCCTCCCAGCCAAAGACCCGCCCTTCCGGCAGCTTCCCCCGGTAGTGCGACGTATGCTTATGCCGGGCGCCCGCTTTATCGTAGATATAGTTGCAGATCACCATATCCAGCGGCTGTTCGGTGAAGCGTCCCAGGGTGTCCAGCAAAAGAGGGTAGACGTCGCCGTCCGCCCAGTCGTCCGAATCGATGACCTTGAAATAAAGCCCCCGGGCATTCTGTATGCCCGTCATCACGGCGCCGCCGTGGCCGGCGTTTTCCTGGTGGATCGCCCGGACGGTGTCCGGGTACTTTTGGGCGTATTCGTCCGCGATCCGCCCCGTATCGTCGGAGGAGCCATCGTCCACGATCAGTATCTCCACCCGATCCCCGCCGGGCAGCAGGGACTCGACCGCGCGGCGCATGTAGTCCTGTGAGTTATAGCAGGGGACGGCGATCGTAAGCAGCTTCATCAAGGTTCCCCCTTTGCTTAAATCGGCGCTGCGGCCCGGCCGCGTTTTATGCCTGCCGTCTCCGTTAGGTCGGCTGTGCATGTTATAATTGTAAAACATTTTGGCCGAATTATCAAGCTCTGTTTCGGTCAGCCGCCTGCCCGGCGAGCCTTATTCTTTATTTCCGTCCGGCGCAGGAAGACGGATCCGGTAAAAAATGCGGAATCCTCCGCCCCGCGCTCACAAAAAGATTGCGTATCCGGGCAGATTTGGGTATAATAGGAAATGATTCGGACTTTCCCCCGCGCCCTGTGGAGGTGGTAGTATGCACGCGCCCTTTTTGCACGCCTGCACGTTCGGCTTCATGGAAAAGCGCGGCTTTTCCGCCCTGCCCCAATGGCGGGAATCCCTGCGGCAGATGGCCGTTGAAACCGGCTGCAACGCTGTTGCCCTGCCCGTGACCGCGCTGATGGAGCACACCTATTCCACCCGGATCGACTTTACCTCCCCCGCCGTCGTCAGCCGGGAGGATATCCTGGCCGTAGTACAGGAGGCCCGCGCGCTGGGGCTCAGGGTCATCCTCAAGGCCATGGTCAACTGCCGCGACGGCTACTGGCGGGCCTACATCCGCTTTTTCGACCGGGACGTGCCGGGCGAACCCACCTGGGGTGAATGGTTCGCCTCCTATGAAGTCTTCGTCTTTTATCTTGCGGACATCGCGCGGGAGATCGACGCCGACCTGTTCTGCATCGGCTGCGAAACCGTGGGGACCGACCACCGCGAAACGGAATGGCGGCGGCTGATCTCGGGCGTGAGAGCCCGTTTTTCCGGCCCCATCACCTACAACTGCGACAAATACCAGGAAGACCTGGTGCGCTGGTGGGACGCGGTGGACCTGATCTCCTCCTCCGGCTATTACCCCCTGGACACGCTGGATGAAAACCTTCAGCGGATCAAGCGGGTCGCCGAATCCTTTGACCGTCCCTTCCTGTTTATGGAGGCGGGCTGTCCCAGCCGGCAGGGCAGCGAGTATTTGCCCAACAACTGGCAGCACCCGGGCCCCACCGACGCCCAGGCGCAAAAGCGGTGGTATGACGCCATGTGCCAGGGTATCCTGCGCTATCCCTTTATCCGGGGCGTGTGCTGGTGGGACTGGCCTGCGACCAGGCTCTACCCCAAAGCCCTCGGCCCTGAGCAGAACGGCTACTGCGTATTCGGCAAGCCCGCCGCACAGACCCTGAAGGCCTTTTCCGGGCTTGTACGCACCAACGAAAACGGAGGCGCCTCATGATCCATCAAAATCCCCTTTTGGTTCATCCCAGCATCAGCTCCAAATTCATCACCGCCGGCGAGATCATGCTGCGGCTGACGCCACCCAATTACGACAAGATCCGCATGGCCACCTCGTTTGAAGCCTCCTACGGCGGGAGCGAGGCCAATATTGCCCTGGCCCTGGCCAACCTGGGGGTGGACAGCACCTTTTTCACCGTCGTGCCCAACAATTCGCTGGGCAAATCGGCCGTGAGGTGGCTGCGCTCCAACGACGTGCACTGCACGCCCGTGATCCTTTCCACCCCGCAGGAGACCCCTTCCCACCGCCTGGGCACGTACTATCTTGAGACGGGCTTCGGCATCCGCGCCAGCAAGGTCATCTACGACCGGATGCACTCCGCCTTGTCCGAATACGATTTTTCCCATGTGGACCTGGACGCGCTTCTGACCGGGTTCGACTGGCTGCACTTAAGCGGGATCACGCCCGCTTTGGGGTCCAACTGCCGTTCCCTGATCATGGACATGCTGCGCAAAGCCCGCGAAAAGGGCATGACCGTCAGCTTTGACGGCAACTTCCGCTCCACCCTGTGGACCTGGGAGGAGGCGCGGGATTTCTGCACCGAATGCCTGCCCTATGTGGACGTGCTGCTGGGCATAGAGCCCTATCATCTGTGGAAGGACGAAAACGACCATTCCCTGGGCGACGTCAAGGACGGCGTGCCCCTGCAGCCCAGCTATGAGCAGCAGGATGAGGTGTTCCAGGCCTTCATAGAGCGCTTCCCCAACCTCAAATGCATCGCCCGCCATGTGCGCTACGCCCATTCCGGCTCCGAAAACAGCCTGAAGGCGTTCATGTGGTACGAAGGCCATACCTTTGAAAGCAAGCTGTTCACCTTCAACGTGCTGGACCGCGTCGGCGGCGGGGACGCCTTTGCCTCCGGCCTCATCTACGCCATGATGAACCGCGACAAGCCCATGGACATCCTGAACTTTGCCGTGGCCTCCAGCGCGCTCAAGCACACCATTCACGGCGACGCCAACATCACCGACGACGCTTCCACCATCCGCAACCTCATGAACATGAACTACGACATCAAACGATGACCCTCAAGGAGCGCATATGAAAAGACTGACTGCCCTTCTGCTCTGCCTGACGCTGCTGTGCGCCGTGCCTCTTTGCGCCGGCGCCACCCAGGAGGAAGAAGAGGAAGAAACCCTGGCCTTCAGTATTCCCGCCGCTATAGAGCGTCTGCCCGACGAGACCCTGATGGGCTTTTTCACGGACTCCGTTTTTGTGGGCGATTCCATCTCCCAGCGCTTCCGCACCTACACCAAGGACCGCCGCGTGGAGGAGCCCGGTTTTCTGTCCAACGCCAAATTCCTGGTGACGCAGAGCTATCTGCTGTTTGTGGCCAGCAAGAACTACGTGTCCAAGGTATCCTCCAACCTGACCTATCAGGGGCAGGAAATGTCGCTGTGCATGATCATGGGCAAGATGAAGCCAAAGCGTGTTTTTATCCTGCTGGGGGTCAACGACTATATCGGCGAAAAGCTGGACAAGGCGGAGGAATACGTCACCCGCACGGTGAGCCTCATCCACAAGTATTCGCCGGACACCCAAATATATTTCCAGTCTCTGACGCCGGTGACCCGCACCTTCTGCAAGCGCAAGGATTACCGCACGATGTGGGACCAGTACAACGTCCTGCTTAAAGGCTTAAGCGAAACAAATGACTTCACTTACATCGAGATAGCCCAGGGCCTCAAGGATGACGAGGGCTATCTGCCTGAAGCCCTGGCGATGGACAAGGAATACCACCTGAACAACGCGGGCGTGGAGATCTGGGTCAGCGAGCTGCTGGACTTTGCCCAGTCCCAGTATGAGCAGGGGCTTTGGGCCCCGAAGGTGTAAGCGATGAAAAACAATAAGCTTTTGCCTATCCTGGGCGGCGTACTGGGCGTGGCAGCGATACTGGTCTTTTTCCTGACGCGCGGCGTTCCCGGAAACACCCCCGCCGCGGAAAAACTGCCGCTTTTGCAGGCGGCGCAAAAAGCGATCCCCGGCCTGGACAGTATGACCGATTACGACGGGGACGAGTTTTTCGACATCGTCGGCGTATCTCCCGCCGAATACACCGAATTCCTTTACCGCACGGGCGAAAACGAAAAGGGCCTGGTCGCCCGGGAGGCGCTGATCGTCCGCGCCAGGGACGCCGACGCCGCCAAGCGCGTGCTGGAAGTTTTTAATCACTATCACGCCCAGCGCGAGACGGAAACCCGCTCCTACGCGCCGGATATCTACCAGATGCTGGAAAAATCCTCCGTATCGCTCAAAAACAATACGGTGGCGCTGCTGATCAGCGAAAACAGCGCGGCGGAAACAGCCGCCTTCCTCGCGGGAGAATGAAATGATATTCAGTTCCTTCACCTTCCTCCTTTTATTCATGCCGGCGGTGCTTTTGATCCACAGAGTCCTGCCGGACAAGGCGAAGCGGCCGTTTCTGTTCGCCGCTTCCCTTTTGTTTTACGGCTGGAGCAGCCCGGTCTGGCTGCTGCTGCTTTTTTACGTGATGGCGGCGGATTATTTCGGCGCCCTTTGCCTGACCGGCTCCCCCGCCCGCAAAAAGGCGCTGCTGATCCTTTTTGTGGCGCTCAACCTGCTGCCGCTTCTGTACTTTAAATACAGCGCCTTTTTCAGGGATACCCTCTCTTCCCTGACCGGCGTTTATCTGCCCTTTGACACCCCGGCGCTGCCGGTCGGCATCTCCTTTTTCACCTTCCAGGGGCTTTCCTACCTGATCGACGTGTACCGCGGGAAGGTACGCGTGCAGCGGTCTTTCATGCTGTTCGGGCTGTACCTGAGCCTTTTCCCCCAGCTGGTAGCCGGCCCCATCGTCCGCTACGCGGACCTGGAGGCGCAGCTGGCCGCCCCGCCCCGGGTGACGGACGTTGGCATGCGGGAAGGCCTGAGGCGCTTTTGTACGGGCCTGGCCAAGAAGGTGCTTTTAGCCGACGCGATGGGCCAGCTCTGGGGAAAGATGAACGCCTCCTTCCCCTCCGCCGGCCTGATCGGCGCGTGGCTTGGGCTGATGGCCTTTTCCTTCCAGATCTTCTTTGATTTTTCCGGCTATTCGGATATGGCCCTGGGGCTGGGCAGGGCGCTTGGATTCACCTTTGCCGAAAACTTCGACCGGCCCTACCGTTCCCTGTCGCTGACAGAATTCTGGCGGCGCTGGCATATGAGCCTGACGGGCTGGTTCAAGGAATACGTCTATATCCCCCTGGGAGGCAGCCGCAAAGGCGCTTTCCGGCGGGACGTGAACCTGATGATCGTCTGGGCGCTGACCGGCCTGTGGCACGGGGCGGGCTGGAATTTCGTTTTGTGGGGGCTTTATTTCGGCGTCCTGCTGATCATAGAAAAGCGCTGGGTCTATCAAAAGCCGTGGTCGGAAAGAATACCGGCCTTCCTGCGAAGGGGGCTTACGTATCTGATCGTGCTTCTGGGCTGGGGCATCTTTTCCGGAAAGAACGGCCTGTGGGGGGCGCTGATCGGCCGGCAGGGGCTGGGCAGCGCCCAGGCGCTGCTGGACTGCGCCGGTTTCCTGCCGCTTTTGGCGCTGTGCGTCCTGCTCAGCTTCCTGCCCACCTGGCGCCGCGTGCCGGAATGGCTTAAAAGGGCCGCCGCGCCGGTCTTTATGCTGTTATGCCTGGCCGCGCTGGCCTCCCAGGGGTACGCGCCTTTTGTCTATTTCCAGTTTTAAGGGGATCTGCCCATGAAAAAAAAGCCTGTTATTCCGGACCGTCCGGCGGTATGGGGCGGCCTTCTGGCGCTGCTTTTGACAGGGCTGTGCGCGCTGTGCTTCCGCCAGGACTTTTCCGGCTGGGAGCGGCGTTACCTGACCGGGCTGCCCCAAACCGTCTCCCTCACGGACTGGACGCTGGACGACGACCTGGAGGCCGAGCTTTCGGACCAGATCCCGGGTCGCCGGCAGCTTGTAAGCCTTTATGCTCAGGCCCAGGCGCTGACCGGCCGTTCCGCGCAGCTGGACGCCTGGCCGCTTAAGGACGCCTTTTTGGAAAAGCCCGTTTCGGGAAGCGTACAGACGGCCCGCCGCCGGGTGGAACAAATGAAGGCCCTGGCCGGGGACGTGCCCTGCCTGTTTCTGACCCCGCCCACGCACGGCATGCTGCGGATGGACGAGATGTCTGCCCTGCGCCGCGCGGTATATGAGGAGGAAGAGGCGCTTTATCAGCAGCTCACCGAAGACGGCGCCTTCGTCCCATTGCGCGATGCGTTCCTGTCTCTTGCTGCGCAGCCCTCTCAGCCCCTCTATTACCGGACGGATCATCACTGGACGCTGTACGGCGCCTATCTGGCCTATCGGCAGTACTGCGCGGCCGCGGGGCTTGAACCCGCCGCCATGGAGGAATTCACTGTTTCCGAATACGCGCCTTTTTACGGCACCACCTACTCGCGCTCCGGCCTGCCGTTCGCCCGGGCGGACACGCTGGTCTGCGCCGAACCCAAAGCGAACGTGCATCTTTCCCTTCCCGGGGAGGGACTGACGGCCGATCACCTGATATTCCCTGAAGAGGCTGAAACCTACGACGGCTACGCAGTATATCTTAAAGGCAACCACGGCCTGACGGAGATTACCGCGCCGGACGCCGAGACGGATCAGACGCTGCTTATCTTCAAGGACTCCTTCGCCAACTGCCTGATCCCCTTCCTGACCAGGCATTACGGCCGCATTCTCGCCGCGGACGCCCGGTATATGGACGGTTCCTTCCGCGACGTGCTGAAGGACGCCGGAAAGGTAGACCATATCCTCTTTTTATACTCGCTGGACAGCCTGGTGAACGATACCTCCATCACCCGGAAGCTGCGTTGAGATGAACAGAGAGCGCATATTTTTAAGGCTTCTGGCGCTGCTGCTGAGCGTCATGGCCCTTCCCGCCCGCGCCTCGGGGCTTGAAAAAAACATCGCCTGGCTTGCAAAAGAGACGGGAACGGCGCCCAAGAGCGTTCCGGCGGATACGCTGCGCGCATACTTCGGCGCCTTCGTGCCCGGACAGACCGCTATTGTGTTTGACCTGACGGACGGAACCATTCTGGTTGGGGAGCGCACCGGGGCATCCTCCTTCACGGTGCTGTCCGTCCCGGCCGCCGGGCCGGACGTCTGCGCCCGGCTGGCCGGAGAATTCCTGGCGCGGTACGGTACTTTAAGCGGCGGCGGACGGCTGGTGGCCGCCATCCGCAACGCGCGGGGCACGATGCTGATCCGCTCTTGCGAGGAGGCCGCCGTGGCGCTCTCGCTCCGCGAGGCGCTGCTGGACGCCGAACCCCCGGGGGATGAAGCGTCGGACCCTGTTTCCTATCATTTTTATATAGGCAACCGCCATTCGCTCGTCTTTCACGAGCCGCTGTGTCCCTCTGTTCAGGATATGAAACCGGAGCACCGCGTTCCCTTCGCCACCCGTGAGGACGCCGAAATTGCCGGCTTCAGGCCGTGCATGCGCTGTCAGCCCTGAAAGCGGCTTCATAGCGTCCAACTGACGAAGGGGCTGTCGCGGAAGCGTCAAAAACCTGCCGCGGCCTCTTTTCAACGCTCACGATAACAGGCGCGGCCAGATACAGCGGGACATAACCCGGATCAGCTTAACGCCCGACAGGCTTCCCGCTGTCTGAACCTTCGCTTCCTGCCGTAAGGAATTCACGGCAGAAATACCATCCGACAAAACAGAGCTTTCTCCCACCTCGTCAGTGGTCGAAAGCTCTGTTTTTTTGACCGGGGCAGTGCGGCAGCCCCTATGATGTTATTCGCTGATCGCCAAGCTTATTGCCTTGATTTTTCCATCAGCCCAAGGAGCGGATGCCGACGATCTCACAGAACAATGTGTTCGGATATTCGGGCACCGCGAGCTGCTGGAGCAGCGCTTCATCGGTAACCAGCTTCAGGGTCATGCGGGCGCCGCTGACGGCATAGGACATCCCACTGGCGGGATCGGAAGCGGCGCCGTACATGGCGACGGCTTCGCCGGTCCTCAGGACGTTCAGGCGGGTCTGATTCTCAGAGATGCCCAGGGAAATATAGTACTTGTCTTCCACCTTTTTGCAGCCGTAGACGAAGAAGCCCACGTTGGGCGTCCCGTCCTCGTTGACGGTGGCTACAGCGTAGAAGCCGGAGTAGCTGTTGATGGCGTTCATCAGGTCGTCGCCGCTGATGCCGAAGGTCCCGTAAAAGTCCGCTACGGATGCGGAGGTGCCGGCGTCGATGATCTCGGCCGGGGGGATCTCAGAGGCTTCGCCCAACGCGGAGGACAGGCACAACAGACTTACGCAAAGCAGTACGGCAAACAGTTTCTTCATGGGACAATCTCCTTTCCTGACGGTCGAAAGATGGGAACAATTGTGCGCAGAAGCGTTCTTTTTCATATGCAGTATACCATTGGTACATTTGTGCAAGCAAGATAGGACATTTTTTGCGGCATAAGGGTATGTGTTCCTGCCATGAAGAATATAGACGGCGGCTTGTGTAATAAGCAAAAAAAGAGCTGCTGCATTTGACCATGCTGCAGCAGCCCCTTTTTTCGTCTACATAATGTCTGTCAGAGGATTTGGCTGTCCGGTTACTCGCCCAGCGCCGCTGCCTCCTGGCTCAGCGCCCACTTGGCGGCGCATTCCTGCTCGCACCAATCCACGCACTGGTTCCAGCCGTACATGTTCACGCGGGCGCGCATTTCGCTGACGGCGGCGTCGAACTTGGCGTCGTCCTCGGCGTAGATGGCCTTCCAGGAGCAGGTCACGATCGTCGTGGCGCACTGCTTCCAGATCAGATCCAGCGCGGACGAGCGGGGAGATTCAGAATAGTTGATTTCAGGCATCACGGTATACTTGCCGTTGTTCATATACTGATCGGCGGAAGCGAAACCGGCCCAGTCCCGCCAATCCTGCTGGATGGGATAGGTATCGGCGGTCACTTCGGATTCCCAGGTCAGCTTGTTGAAGGTCTCGCCATGCGCCCCGTCCGGGTTTTCCATGTCCATGGCGAGGGTGACATTGTTGATCTGTACGCAGCCGTCGTTGAAGGTGCCTGTGAAGGTATAGGTCTTCCCGGTCCAGGGGCTGGTCCATTCCACACCGTCCATGGACTGGGTGGAATCGGAGGAGGTCAGCTTGCCCAGCTCGGTAAAATAGGCCAGGCCGTTTTCGTCATAATCCCAGGTGATGCCCTGCGGGCCGTACCACATGGTCATGGAGCCTTCGGGAGAGGCCAGCCAGTCCAGTATCTCCAGGCAGAGCTCCGGATATTCGGTGTAGTTGCCGATGGACCAGATGCGGTTGCCGCCGTTGGTGCCCAGACCGTAAACGATGGGGCTGGCTTCCTTGGGCACCAGGGAATACATCATCTTGCCCTGTTCGAGGTGTTTGGCGGTGTTGTAGATGGAAGAGGTGGAATAATTGAAGATGCCCCAGAAGGTGCCGCCGTTCTTGACCTTTTCGCCCATGACGTCGTAGGTCTGGGTCATGGAGTTGGGGTCCAGCAGGCCGGCCTGGTAGAGGCGGTTGAAGAACTTGAGGCACTTGAGGTAGGGGCCTTCCTCGTCCAGGCAGGAGACGAACTGGCCGTTGTTGGGGTTGTAATAGCCGAAGCCCAGCTCGTCATAACCGTAATAGGCGGTACCGAGGGACTTGACGTACATGACCATGTTGCCGTCCCAGTCCGGCCAGATGGAGGTAGCGTAGGTGGGGTTGCCCCGTTCGTCCGTGGGCTCCAGCTCCTTCATGGCCTTCAGCACCTCAAACAGGTCGTCCATGTCGTTGATTTCCGGATAACCCAGCTTCTTGTACAGGTCCCACCGCAGGTCCCAGGTATAGAAGAAGGCGGCGTGGCTGCCCTTTTTAAAGGCGACCGCGTGGCCAAAGCCGTGGATGGTGTCGTCGCCGGACACGTCCCGGTTGGCTTCCAGCGCGCCCTTATAATTTTCCCAGATGTAAGGGGCGTAGGTTTCCGCCAGGTTGTCTTCTTCCCAGTCCAGCAGCAGGCCCTTGTCGACGGCGTTCTTATAGTCCATGCCGTTGGCGCCCCACACGACGATATCGCCCAGGTTGCCCGAAGCGACGCGGGTTTCGTAGGTGCCGTCCTGGTCGGGAATGATGTTCAGTTCCACGTTGAACTTGTCCTTGAGCAGGGTGGCGCCCCAGCCCTGCTGGATGCCGGAGAAGTTGGCCAGCTGGCTGTAAACGTCCAGCGTGATGGTTGGTCCGTCGCGGTCCACGACCGATTCGGCGATGGCGGCGAAGGGAACGGCGCAGCCGAGCACGGCCAGCGCGAGCAGCAGGGAGACGAGCTTTTTCATGGTGTTTCTCCTTTCATGGTATCCTGAAACGGTTCGCGGAGGAAAATGCGTCTGCCTTTCACAGGCGGAACGCCAAAGCGCGCGGGCCCTGTCATCCCTTGACTGAGCCCATCATGATGCCCTTTACAAAGTAGCGCTGCATGAAGGGATAGACCAGCAGAATAGGAATGATGGTGACCATGGAAACGGTGTACTTGATGACCTTGGTGTTCAGCAGGCTCTGCGCCGCCGCCGTGTTGACGCCGCCCGCGCCCGCGTTCATGACCGCGCCCAGGTTGGAGGTGGTGTTCAGATACACATACAGGCGGTGCTGCAGGGTATACAGGTCAGGCCGGCCGGACATCAGCAGCAGGGAATCCTGGAAGGAGTTCCAGTTGCCGACGGCGCCGAAAATCGATATGGTGGCCAGAATCGGCACGGACAGCGGGAGGATGATGCGCAGGAACACCTTCGTGGTGGTAGCGCCGTCGATCGTGGCGCTTTCCTCCAGGGACGCGGGGATGGATTCGATATAGGTTTTGACCAGGATGATATTGTAGGGGGCGACCATGCCGGGGATGATGTAGGCCAGGAAATTGTTGGTCAGGCCCAGCATCAGCATGTTCATGTACCACGGCACGAGGCCGGCGTTAAAGTACATGGTGATGACCAGCGCCCTGTACCACAGCTTGCGCTTCCACATCTTCTGCTTGGTCACCAGATATCCCGCCCACGCGGACGTCAACACCATCAGCGCCGTGCCCAGCACTGTGCGGGCGATGGTGACGATCAGGGCGTTGCCCAGGTCGGAGGCGTTCAGCAGGTTCGTATAATTGGTAAAGTGGACACCGACGGGATAAAAGTTGACCAGGCCGGAGGTCACGGCGTCATTATTGGAGATGGTATTGATGAACAGATAATAGAAGGGGAACACGCACAGCAGCGTGAACAGGCAGAACAGTACGATCAGAATGATCTCGAAGGCTCTGTCGCCCGCCGACTTTTTGATCTTCATAGCATGAGGCTGTTTGGCTTTGGCTGTCATACTCCCACCCCCTTATATGATGCTCTCGCCGCGCAGCAGCTTGGAAATGCCGTTCGCGCCGAAGAGCAGGATCACGCCGACCAGGGACTTGGTGATGCCGACCACCGTCGACAGGGGGATCTGGCCGGAGCCTATGCCGATGTTGTACACATACAGGTCCAGCACCTCGATCACGTCCTTGTTCAGGGCGTTGGAGAAGACCAGGTACTGCTCCATGCCGTTGGAAAGAATGCCGGCGATGCTCATCAGCAGCATGACCATATAGGTGGGCAGCAGACCCGGCACCGTGATGTGCCATATGCGCTGGAAGCGGTTGGCGCCGTCCACGGAAGCAGCCTCATACAGCTGCTGGTCGATGCCGGCGATACCGGCGATATAAATGATGGCGCTCCAGCCTATGCCCTTCCAGGTGCCCCACAGCAGCATCTTGAGCCATATATGATCGGCGTTGGCAAGGTAGTCCGTGGACGTGGCCCTGCCCACCACGTTCGTCAGGAAGGAATTGATGAAGCCGTCGGTCGAAAAGATGGCGTAGGCGATGGCGTACACCAGCACCCAGGAAATAAAGTTCGGGATGGTAGTGAAGGTCTGCACGAAGCGCTGGAATTTGGAGGAAGGAATTTCCGCCAGCAGCACGGCGAAGGCGATGGGCAGCCAGCTGGTAAGTATGCCCAGGCCCGACATGGCCAATGTGTTTTTAAGCACCCGTACAATATCCGCCCGGGTCGCCTCGTTGGATACCAGGGTCGAAAACCAGTGGAAGCCCACGAAGTTGGAGGCGCTCAGCTCGTCGCCGATTTTGTAGTCAAAAAACGCAAAGCGCCAGCCGTAGATGGGCAGATAGGCAAATACGAACGTCAGCAGCAGGACCGGAAGGAACATCAGGAAGAGCTTGTATTTTTCTTCCATTTCCATCTTTTCTTCCTGCTCCTTTTTGATAAGCAGGGCCAATATCACCAGCGACGTCAGAAGAATCAGCGCGGCGACAATGCCGAACACCAGGATGGACTGGGGCATCGAGCCGTCCGCCGTGATGGGAGTGGCGCGGCTGACCTTGTTGTTTTCGGTGACGAAGACATAGACCGCCCTGTAGCGGTTCCAGATCACGCTCAGACCGCCGAACATGCCCAAGCTTCCCACGATGGGAAAAATGATGCCCCTCTTTTTCATACGGATATTGCCCGCGCTCATGCAGCCGCCCACCGCGCACAGCAGCACGCTGACCAGCACGATCAGGCAGCCCGTCATTACGTTGCGGATATCGCCCTCGGTGATGGCGCTGCGGGAGATAGCGCTTTTGAGCTGGGTAGCGATATTGTCATAGGAAAAAGCCGTAGTAAACAGGGAAGCGTTCTCGTTAACCTGCTTTAAAATCCGTCCCGGGTTGACCGGGGAAAAGAAAACCATCATTCCGGCCAGCAGGATCACCGCGCGGTGGATCCAGTACGGGATCAGAAAGCCGTAGGAACGCTTGGAATGCGCCGTATTCTGATGGGCTGTAACGGCCGTCTGCATGATGAAAACCCCTCCAAAGATCAATGTGAAGCGGCGGAGGGAGGGCCGTCAGTCGGCCGCTCCGCTCCGCCGGATGGACCCGGAGCGTGATTATTTGGTCATTCCGCTCACAGTAAAGGTAATGGCGATCGTCGTATCGGGGCCGGGCACCGTATACCCGAAGGGGTCGGAGGAAGTGTTGTACGTATCGATCACCACGAGGCGCACATATTCGCCGGAGGTATCCACGGAGGTGTATTCCTGGGTACGGGCGTCGCCGATCTTGGTCCTGACGTCGGAAATGGTCAGGAAGCCGTCCGCCACCAGCTTGCTGGGGATGTTGGTGGATACGAACAGGAGGTTGAAGGCCTGCGTTTCGCCAAAGCCCATTTCGCCGGTGGTCAGGGAGACGGTGTATTCGCCGTCCGCGGTAATATCGGCGTCCACGAAGGTGCCGCCGTAATCGACGGCGTTGTTGCTCTCGTCCCAGCCGGTCAGGCGGTAGAAGTAGGGATGCTCTTCGTCGTTGAGGCCGTAGTTGTCGTTCCAGGCGTTGCGGAATACATAGGTATCCTTGCCCTGCACGGCGATATAGGCCTTGAAGCCCTCAGCCTTCAGCGCGTCCGCGTCTTCCTCGGTCATGGGAGCGTCGGCGTCCTTTTTGGCGGCTTCGCCGTAGATATAATCAAAGGTCACTTCGATGGAGGATACGGCGGCCAGCGCGTCCTTGGACAGGATGATGGCGGCGGCTCCCTCCAGGTCGCCGTCGGCGCGGCGGGCCTCGGCGGGCACTTCGCCCACCCATTCGTTGTACAGGTTCACGCGCGTTTCCACACCGTCGTCGGAAGCGGTGTAGCCCTTGCCGACTTCCACTTCCTCACCGTTGACCTTGACGGACTTGATATCAATGAAGTAGCCGGGGAAGGTCTTTTCGCCGGTCTTGACGCCCAGGGCGGCAAAGGCGATGCCGTTGGCGGGAGCATCGAAAGCGAGGCTCACGGTGTAGGTGCCGGCGCCGTCCACGGTGGCGTTTTCAGCCTGCACGGGGTACTCGTTGCCGTCCAGCCAGTACTGGGTGGCCCAGGCGCTGTCCGCGAACATGATGTAGGCGGTATCGGTCACGGGAACCAGGGAGAAGTCGACCTCGACGGACTTGACGGCCGCGAAGGCTTCCTTATCCACGATGATGGCGGCGGCGCCTTCCACGCTTCCGTCCGCGCTGCGCGCTTCAGCGGGAACCTCGGATACCCATTCGTTGTAGATGTTCATGCGGGTCTCAACGCCGTCGTCAGACGTGGTAAAGCCCTTGGTGAACTCCACAGGCTCGCCGTTGACGCGGATGGCGTTGATCTGCAGGAACGCGCCGGGATAGGTCTTTTCACCGTGCTTGAGGCCCAGGGCGGCAAAGGCCAGGCCCTGCGCTTCCTCGTTGAACTCAAGACCCACGGTATAATCGCCGTAGCCGTTGATTTCGGCGTTATTGACGGTCACGGGGTACTCATTGCCGTCCAGCCAGTACTGGTTGGCCCAGGCGCTGTCGGCGTACATGATGTAGGCGGTATCCACAGCGTATTTGAGCACGGAGAAGTCGACCTCTACGGTCTTGACGGCTTCAAAGTCCGCCTTGTCCACGATGATGGGGGCGGCGCCTTCCACGCTTCCGTCATAGCTGCGGGCGTCGGCGGGCACATCGGTCACCCATTCGTTGTAGATGTTCATGCGGGTTTCCACGCCGTCGTCCGAGGAGGTGTAGCCCTTGGTGAAGGCGATGTCCAGGCCGTTGACGCGAATGGCGTTGATGCGGATATAATGGCCCGGCAGCGCCTTTTCGCCGTTTTTGATGCCCAGGGCGGCAAAGGCCAGGCCCTGCGCTTCTTCGTTGAACTCAAGCGACACGGAATAATCGCCCGCGCCGGTCACATTGGCGGTGACCGCGGTCACGGGGTAATCATTGCCGTCCAGCCAGTACTGGTTGGCCCAGGAGCCGTCTGCATACATGATGTAGGCCACAGGGGCGTCTTCGTCGGAGAGCGCTTCCTCAACGCCGTCAAGGACTTCCTGCACGGCGCCTTCGACGGCCTCCTGCACGCCCTCCACGACGTCGCCGACAGCTTCCTTAACCTCGTCCGCGACGCCTTCGGCGGCATCTTTCACTTCGTCTTCCACTTCCTGAGCCCTCTTGCGGAAGGTGAAGCGCGTTTTCTTCACTTCTTCAGCAGCCTGCTCCGCAAGCTGCTCGGCCCCTTCAACGATCTCCTCCGCCTTCTTGCCGAAGGTGAAGGCCATCGCGCCGGGCACCAGGCTCATCACCAGGGTCAGCGCAAGCAACACAGACAACCATTTCTTCATCGCAGTTTCCTCCTTGACGTGCAGTTTACAGGGTTCATATTCAGGAACCGGGATCAAACCGGTTTCACCTGCTGGATGGTTTTTGCGGCAGCGTGTCGCCGCGGATCATGCCGCCGGGGATGACGGAAGCCCCCGGCTCCTCCTCCCCGTGCCCGGTCACCCGGGCCAGCAATTTGTCCACCGCCGTTTTGCCGATGGTTTCCGTATCCTGGCGGTAGGTGAACAGCCGGGGCGAAAAATACCCCGAAGGCCCTATGCCGTCGTACCCCACGGCCCCGAAAATATCGGGCAGGCACTTCCCTTTCTGGCGCAGCCTGTCCGCCACGCCCATCAGAGAATAGTCATCCGGGAAAAAGATGCAGTCGGGCGGGCGGCGCAATTGCATCAGCCGCCGGGCCGCTTCATAGGACGCGTCGGGATTGCGGAACAGAGCCGGCCGGACGTAAGCCGCGTTTTTTTCCAGCCCGCATTCTTCAAGGCCCTGCCTGAAGCCTTCCAGCCGCTCGCTGGTCACGAAGCCGTCTTCCCCGTGGATGAACGCCAGCTGCCGGTAGCCCCTTGAACAGGCCTCGCGGACCAGCGCCCGCATGCTGCCCCGGTTGTCGTTGAGGACGGCCTCGCAGCCCTGCTGATAGTAGTCGATCGTCACGCAGGGAAGCTGCCCGGTCAGAAGACGCTGGATGCTCTGATCCCCCCAGCGCGCCTGCACGATCACCACGCCGTCCAGGTTGCGCCGGGCGGCGTGCTCGGGGTAGTCCGCCGGCCCATCCCCCATGTTGCGGGAAAGGAAGGTCAGGTCATATCCCTGATCTTCCGCGTGGCGGCGCAGCGCCTCGATCACCAGCGAAAAATACTCATGATCCATCCGGTCCTCATACAGGATGCCCAGCATATAGGAACGGTTGGTCTTGAGCGCCCTGGCCGCCGCGTTGGGCACATAGCCCATCTGCCTGGCCGTCCGGCGGATCTTTTCTGTCTGCGCGGGGCTGATATCCCCGCTGCCGTTCAGCGCGCGGGATACGGTCGCCACAGACACACCGCACACCATTGCAATATCTTTCAGTGTAATCATACCTATCGCCCGGCTCCGTAATCGTTTGCAAAACTATTTTATCCCATTTTCGCCATTTCGTCAATGCCGATTTCAGAAAAAAGCGCTGTTTTTGCCATGTTTCCCTGAATTATTTCCAGGCGGCTTCCCCTTCCGTGTAAAAGAACGGATTTCTTCCCCTTTGGGTCATCTGTCTTCCTTGCAATTCCGGGACTGCTGTGAGATAATAAAGCAAATCTCAAGAACCTGGGAGGAAAAGCTATGGCTGCGGGGATCTGGGTCAGACTGATCAAACGGGGAAGGACCGAGCGGGATACGACGGTTCCCTGCCCCAGGGACGCATGGGAGGACGCCCTCACCGAGGCCTGCCGCGCGCTGGATCTGCAAAGGCCCTGCATCCTGCCCCGGCACGAACGGGACTTTGAGCAGTTCGGCCTGGCCCGTTTTCTGCCCGAGCACTTTTTAGAGCCCGTCCGCTTCGACCGCATGGAGCTTGAGTACATAGACCCTGACCAACACAAGTCGGTCAATGAACAATATTTGTAATGCTGTAATGTCAGGAAACGCTATGAAAAAAACGCTGTTTGTCTGCCTTATCATGCTGCTTGCCCTGACGGCCTCCTGCGCCCTGGCCGACACGGTCATCAGCGAGGTGATGGCCCTGAACGGCACCTATCAGGACGGCCACGCCTACGACTGGGTGGAGCTTTACAACACCGGTTCCCGGCAGGAAGACCTGTCCGGCTGGTATTTGAGCGACACTAAATATGACCTGACCCGCTGGTCTTTCCCGGCGGGAACGAAGCTGGCTAAGGACAGCTGCCTGATCGTGTACTGCACGGGAGACGCAAGTCTCTCCAAGGGCAAAAACAAGACCTTTTACGCAGATTTCAAGCTGTCGCGCACCGGCGGGACGCTGTACCTGAGCGACGCAAACGGCGAAATACGCCAGACGCTCCGCCTCCCCCGCCAGTACGGAAACATAAGCTTCGGCCTGTCGGTGGACGGGGAAAGCTACGGTTTCCTTGAAACCGCCACGCCGGGCAAAAAGAACCAGCAGCGCACTTTTCCGGGAAGGCTTTCGGAGCCCAGGCTTTCTCCCGCGGGGGGGATGTACGAAGGCGCCGTCACGGTCACGGCGTACTGCGCCGATGAAGCGGAACTTCGGTACACCCTGGACGGCGAAACGCCCACGGAAAAATCCCTCCTTTTTCCAAAGGAGGGGCTGACACTGCAGAAAACGGCCCCCCTCCGGGTGAAGGCGTTTTCGACGTCCATGGTCTCCTCCCCCTGCGCCGGGGAAACCTATCTGATCGGCGAAGATCTCCACACGCCTGTGGTCTGCCTGATCTCGGATGACAAATATCTGTTCAACAGCAAAACCGGCGCCCTGGTCAAGGGCAGCGGTTCTGTGCCGAATTATGAAAAAGAACTGGAATATCCCGTCCATATAGAGTATTATAATGAAAGGGGCGTACAGGAGATCAGCCAGACCGGCACCTTCACCGCCGCCGGCCATTCCGCCCGACAGAACACCCAGCGCTCCATCGCGCTGTATGCCCGCAAGGCCTTCGGCCCGGACGCTTTCGAATTCAATCCCTTTCCCCACCGGGATTACGAGGAATACCATTCCCTCCTGCTGCGCTCCACGAACTCCGACGCCTTTTTTTGCCGGCTGCGCGACGTGGTGGGCACCGCCCTGGCGGAGGGCGAGGGGCTTTTATATCAGGACGCGCTGTGCATCCAGGTGTATATCAACGGCCGCTACTGGGGGCATTACAACCTCAGGGAAAAGATCAACAAATACATGGTCGCCCAGTACGAGGGCGTCACCGACGAGGACCTGATCGATCAGATCGACGTCATTTCCCGCACGGGGACGCCGCGGTTCACCTCCAACGGCTCCGGGGAAGACTGGGTGGCGCTGGCCGATTTCTGCAAAAAGAACGACCTGAACGACCCGGATAACCTGCGCTACGTCACCGACCGGCTGGACGTGGAAAGCCTTTTCACCCACGCCGCCTATCAGATCATTTTAGGCAACAAGGACTTTACCAACGTCCGCCTCTACCGGGTGCCCGGCGGCAAGTGGAAATACCTCCTGTTTGACGTGGAGGCGTGCTTCAATTCCGTACAGAAAACGCCGCTGGAATACTACATCAAGCCCGTCACCGGAAAGATCCAGGGCTTCCGCCACGAGCCGCTGAACGCGCTTTTGAAGGTGCCCGATATGAAGGCCAGGTTTTTGACCCGGGTGGCCGGGATCATGCGGGATCACTTCACCTGGCCGTATGTCAGGGAGGTATTCGATCAGTGGGAGGCCGATATCGGGGCCATCCTCCCCCGTCATATCGCCCGCTGGAAAAACCTGACCATGGAAAAGTGGGACAAGAACATCCGTTCCGCCCGCTATTACGCCCGTGTCCGCCCCGGCAAGGTCCCGGGCCTGCTTAAAACCGCCATGAAGCTCACCCAGGCGGAGGTGGACACCTACTTTGGCGAAGTGCTTTCCCTTTTGGAGCAGCAGAACGCCGCCGACTGACCGCTGCGCGAATACGTAAAACGCAGCCTTAGCCCGCACGGAATCCTGAGGAGTATGGAGCATGATGATGAAAAACAAGAACGCGGTGATACTGCTTTTTCTGGCGGCGCTGACGCTGCTCGTGCTGGGGCTGAGCCTGCTCGTCCCCAAGACCGCTCCGGTCATCGACCGGGACATTCAGGAGCTGGAGCTGGAGTTCACCCCTTCTTCCGCCCTGCCTGCGCACCGGCATGAGCGCTCGGGCGCGCTTTGCGCCCTGTTCGGCGCTGCCCACGCCCACGCCGAAGAGCCGTCATCTCCGGCCTCCCCCGCGCCGACGGCCACCCCGCTGCCTCCGGACCAGGTGCGGGCCTATCTGATGATCACGGTGGGGCAGGTGACGTATTCCCCCATACCCCTCACCCAGGAAGGGGATTACACCATCCGCCAGAAGGAGCTGGGCCGCGTCAACGTCATCCACGTGACGCCGGACAGCGTCACCATGGCCTCCTCCACCTGCGATAACCAGCTGTGCGTGGGCGAAGGCACGGTGACCCTGGACAACAAGGAGACCCGCATCCTGGGCGGATACATCATCTGCCTGCCCAACGAAGTGACGCTGGAACTGTATGCGGCAGAAGAGCTGCGGGCGCTGCAAAGCGGCGCCTCTTCCCGGTAAAGGAGCGGCCATGAAACGAAACAGGAAAGGCCTCGCCACCCAGCATGTGGCCCTGAGCGGGCTGCTGCTGGCCATCATGCTGATACTGGGGTTCGTGGAATCCCTGCTGCCTCCGATCGTTCCCGTTCCTGGCATCAAGCTGGGCCTGAGCAACGGGGTGCTGCTTTTTTCGCTGTATCTGCTGAACATACCGGTCACCGTCGTGCTGATGGTGCTCAAGGTGCTTTTGAGCGCCCTGCTGTTCGGCAACGTCAACTCCATGATGTTCGCTCTGTTCGGGGGCGTGCTGAGCCTGGCCGTCATGATCCCGCTCAGCCGGCCGAGGGATGTAAGCGTCATCGTCGTCAGCATGGCCGGCGCGGTGTTCCACAACGTAGGCCAGGTGCTGGCCGCCTTTGTGCTGATGCCCGAGGTGGCCCCCAGGACATTGCTTACCTATCTGGCGGTGCTGATGGCCGTGGGCCTGGCCACCGGCGCGCTGACCGGTCTGATGGCCGGGGAGGTCCTGAAACGCATGAAGGGTTTTGCCCGCCGGTAAAGGCAGCCGTTTCCCCAATGGCTGACATACGAATGAAAAAGCGGAAGGATGAAAATATTCTTCCGTTTTTCTTTTGCAGCCGTTTCTCGTACATTCATATACATGCACTCATATATCAAATATTTTTGCATATTTGCCGTCCGTTTCTGCGATTTTTGCCACCCTTGACTTTTCGCCTTTTATTCCGTATAATATTTTTGTTTTCCTGCTTAATGTTCGGTTTTTTGGAGGCCTGTATGAAAGAGCTGGCGGAAGCCATCCGCACCTTTGGCCGCGGCATCGGTTCTGACATCGTCAAGGTGGATATGTTCCTGAACCACCGGATCGACACGGCCCTGCTTTTCAGCATGGGAAGGGCCCTGGCCGACCATTTTGCGCAAAAACGCCCCACGCTGGTCATGACCGTGGAGGCCAGCGGCATCGCCCTGGCCGTAGCCGCCGCCCATGCCCTGGGGGATCTGCCGGTGGTTTTCGCCAAGAAGTCCGCTGCGGTCAACCAGTCCCCGGAGATGGCGCAGGCGCCTGTTTATTCCTTCACCCATAAGTGCGAAAACGTCATCCGGGTGGACAAGCGCTATGTGCCCATCGGCAGCCGGGTGCTGATCGTGGATGATTTCCTGGCCGACGGCAACGCCGTGCGCGGCATGATGGACATCGTTTCCCAGCTGGGCGGCCGGACCGTCGGCGTCGGCATCGGCATCGAAAAGGGCTTTCAGCGCGGCGGGCAGGCGCT
Organism: uncultured Eubacteriales bacterium; assembly: GCA_902790015.1. Lineage (GTDB taxonomy): Bacteria > Bacillota > Clostridia > Christensenellales > Aristaeellaceae > UBA4246. Next base: position 25,808 of record CADAQF010000012.1, read on the forward strand.
GCGCGAACAGGGCGTGGATCTATTGAGTTTGGCAGTCGTCACCGGGATAGATGACGGGGTCATCGACCTGGCGGAGGACTGATCCAAATACAGCATCTAAACATCCCTACCTACACACAAAAGGAGAAGATCAAATGAAGAAGATCGCTGCTGCGCTGCTGGCTCTGGTCCTGTGCCTGGGCTGCCTGACCTCTCTGGCCGCCGAACCCGTCGCCAAGGAAAACATCAAGCTCGGCGTCATCCTGCTGCACGACGAATTTTCCACCTATGACCTCAACTTCATCAACGGCGTCAACGAAGCCAAGGAAGCCCTGGGGCTGAGCGACGAGCAGGTCGTCATCATCCGCAACATCCCCGAATCCAACGAGTGCTACGAGACCGCGCTGGACCTGGTGGACGAAGGCTGCAACATCATCTTTGCCGACAGCTTCGGCCACGAGTCCTTCCTGCTGCAGGCCGCCAAGGAGCATCCTGAAGTGGAATTCGCCCACGCCACCGGCACCACCGCCCACACCGAAAACCTGCCCAACTTCCACAACGCCTTCGCTTCCATCTATGAAGGCCGTTATCTGGCGGGCGTCGCCGCCGGCATGAAGCTCAACGAGATCAAGGAAGCCGGCAAGCTCAAGGGCGAAACGCCCCTGATGGGCTATGTGGGCGCCTTCACCTATGCCGAGGTCATGTCCGGCTACACCAGCTTCTACCTGGGCGCCAAGTCCGTCTGCCCCGATGTGCAGATGAAGGTCCAGTTCACCGGCTCCTGGTACGACGAGAAGGAAGAGAAGGCCGCCGCCGAGGCCCTGATCGCCCTGGGCTGCGACCTGATCAGCCAGCACGCGGACTCCATGGGCGCTCCCACCGCCTGTGAAAACGCCGGCATCCCCAACGTTTCCTACAACGGCTCCACCCTGGAAAGCTGCCCCAACACCTTCATCGTTTCCTCCCGCATCAACTGGGCGCCTTACTTTGAATACATGATCAACCAGAAGATGGCCGGCGAAGCCATCGACATCGACTGGACCGGCACCATCGCCACCGGCTCCGTCGTCCTGACCGACGTGAACGAGCAGGCCGCCGCCGCGGGCACCGCGGAAGCCATCGAGGCCGTGAAGGCTGAGTTCGCCGCCGGCACCCGTCACGTGTTCGACACCGCCGCCGAAAACTTCATCACCGTGGGCGGCGCTCCCTTGACCAGCTACATGGCCGACGTCGACACCGACGCCGCCTTCACCCCCGACACCGAAGCTGTGGCGGACGGCTACTTCCATGAGTCCGAATACCGCTCCGCTCCCTACTTCGACGTCCGGATCGACGGCATCGAGCTGCTGAACCAGATGTTCTGACGCCTGATCCCGCATGGCCTTCCATGCGGCTGCCGGGCCGCTGCCTTCATAGGGCGGCGGTCCGGCCCCTTTTTTCATCATCGATCTCCCAAGGAGGCATATCCGTGGACAACCAGCTTGCGCTGCAGATGCGCGGCATCACCAAACGCTTTGGAAGCGTACTTGCCAACAACCACGTGGACCTGGACATTTACCGGGGAGAGATCCTCGCCGTTCTGGGTGAAAACGGCTGCGGCAAGACCACGCTGATGAACATGATCGCCGGCATTTATTTTCCGGACGAGGGGCAGATACTGATAGACGGGCGCGAGGTGGTCATCCGTTCCCCCAAGGACGCCTTTGAGCACGGCATCGGCATGATCCACCAGCATTTCAAGCTCGTGGACCTGTTTACCGCTGCGGAAAACATCGTACTGGGGGTACATGAGGAGGGCGCCTTCAGCCGCAGGGACGTCAACGCCCGCGTGACGGCCATCGCCTCCAAATACGGCTTCAGCATTGACCCGGAAAAAAAGATCTACGATATGTCCGTGTCCGAAAAGCAGACCGTGGAGATCATCAAGGTGCTGTACCGCGGGGCCGATATACTGATCCTGGACGAGCCCACGGCCGTGCTCACCCCGCAGGAGATCGACCGGCTGTTCCAGGTGCTCAGAGTGATGAAGGCGGACGGCAAATCCATCGTCATCATCACCCACAAGCTCAACGAGGTGCTGGAGGTATCCGACCGGGTGGCCATCCTGCGCAAGGGCGAGCACATCGCCACCGTCAGCACCAGGGACACCAATGAATCCGAGCTAACCGAGATGATGGTCGGCAAGAAGGTGGATCTGGACATCCGCCGCAGCGACCCCGTGGACGCGCAGCCCCGCCTGGTGGTCACCGGCCTCAACCTCTATGACGCCGAGGGCGTGCACGTCCTCAAGGATATATCCTTCACCGCCAACGGGAGCGAGATACTGGGCATCGCCGGCATCGCCGGCAGCGGACAGCGGGAACTGCTGGAATCCATCGCCGGCCTCCAGCCGCTTAAAAGCGGGGAGATCATATTCCATAACCCCAAGAAAAACAAGCCCGTCACTTTCTTCCACAAAAGCCTGCGCCGCGTGGAAGAACTGGCCGGCCAGCATGCCTTCCACGACGCCGCGGGAAACCCCGTTTCCTTTGCGGGAATGAAAAAAAAGGACATCCAGAAGCTGGTGAACGACGGACAAGTCCTTTTCAACGAGGACGAGCTGATCAACCTGCGCGACAAGACCCCCCTGCAGATCCGCGAGCTGGGCGTCAGGCTTTCCTTTGTTCCGGAGGACCGGCTGGGCATGGGGCTGGTGGGCAGCATGGGCATCACCGACAACATGATGCTCCGCTCCTACCGAAAAGGCCCCCATGGCCTGCTGGACCGCAAAAAGCCCAAGGCCCTGGCCGAGCGGATCATTGAGGAACTGCAGGTCGTGACCCCCGGCACGCAGACACCGGTCCGAAGGCTTTCCGGCGGCAACGTGCAGAAGGTGCTGGTCGGGCGGGAGATCGCCTTCACGCCCAAGGTGCTGATGGCCGCCTATCCCGTCCGCGGGCTGGACATCAATTCGTCCTACACGATCTACCACCTGCTGACCAGGCAGAAGGAAACCGGCGTGGCCGTGCTGTTCGTAGGCGAGGATCTGGACGTGCTGCTGGCGTTGTGCGACCGCATACTGGTGATGAACTCCGGCGCCGTCAGCGGGATCGTGGACGCCCGCACGGCCACCAAGGAACAGCTGGGCCTGATGATGACCCGTACCGACCGGACGCGCAAGGAGGCGGTATAAAATGACGGCAAATCATACTCCTCAGGTCCGGGAGCCGCTGGTGCACCTGAGCCGCCGCACGGAATTCAGTCCCCTGCGCGCCTGGGGCGTGCGCCTGGCGGCGCTCGTACTGGGGCTCATCGTCTGCGGGCTCGCCGCCTTCCTGCTGATCGAGAAGCTGCAGCAGAACCCCGGCCGCATCGGCGATTTTTACTACGCCTTCATCAAGGGCTCCTTCGGCACCAGCCGCAAGCTGTGGAAGATGCTCAAGAACCTGTCGATCCTTCTGTGCATCGCCCTGGCGCTGACGCCGGCCTTCAGGATGCGCTTTTGGAATACCGGCGCCGAAGGGCAGACGCTGATGGGCGTCCTGGGCGCCATCGCGGTGGACTTTTATTTCGGCGGCAAATGGCCCGAGGCCCTGCTCATCCCCGTGATGCTGCTGGCGGCCATTATCTTCGGCGGCGTCTGGGGGCTGATCCCCGCGCTGTTCAAGGCCCGCTTCAACACCAACGAGACGCTGTTCACGCTGATGATGAATTATGTGGCCACCTTCGTGGTTTCCTATTTCCTGGTCATCTGGGTGCCCAGCGGCTCTTCCTCCCTGGCCAAGCTCAAATACGGCAAGCTGCCCTCCGTGGTCAACGATTATTTCCTGATCATCCTGATCGCGCTGCTGCTGACCATCGGCCTTTACATCTACCTGAACTATTCCAAGCACGGCTATGAGATCTCCGTGGTCGGCGAAAGCGTGCGGACGGCCCAGTACGTCGGCATCAGCGTCCCCAAGGTCATCCTCCGCACGATGCTGTTGAGCGGGATGCTGTGCGGGCTGACCGGGTTTCTGATAGGCTCCGGGCTCGACCAGACCATCACCACCGAATCCGTCGGCGGGCAGGGCTTTACGGCCATCATGGTGGCCTGGATGGGCAATTTCAACCCCCTGATGATGATCCTGACCTCGGGGCTCATCCAGATCCTCAACCAGGGCGCCGCGCAGATCAGCCAGGACTTCAACGTTTCCGGCGCGCTGCCGGACGTCATCGTAGGCATCATGCTGTTCTTCGTCATCGGCTGCGAATTCTTCATCAACTACCAGCTGCATTTCCGCCGCGCGCAAAGCAAGGAGGCCGTCCGGTGAACATATGGCTTAACTTTCTGATCGACTCCCTGGCCTTCGGGGCCACGTTCATGTACGGCTCCACCGGCGAGATACTGACCGAAAAGGCCGGGCATCTGAACCTGGGTATCCCCGGCATCATGTGCATGGGCGGGGCCGGCGGGTGTCTTATGCTGAACCTGGTCGGCGCGTCCTCCCTGCCTCCGTTTCTGATCGTAGTGCTGGGCATCCTTTCCTCAGCCGCGGCGGCCACGCTGATGGGGCTGATCTATTCCTTCCTGACCGTCACCCTGCGCGCCAACCAGAACGTGACCGGTCTGGCCCTGACCACCTTCGGCGTGGGGCTGATGAAGGTCATCATGAGCAAGCTCAACCCCTCCGTCTACCTGGTCACCCCCAAGGTCTATTACCGCTGGCCCTTTGCCGGCCGTCAGGACAGCCTGCAGTGCCTGGGCGTCATGTTTTTCCTGGGGCTTATCATCGCCGCGGCCGCAAGCTACGTCCTGTACAGGACCAAGATCGGCCTGCACCTTCGGGCCGTGGGCGAAAACCCCGCCACCGCGGACGCCGTGGGCATCAACGTCACCCGCTACAAGTACCTGACCACCTGCATCGGCTCCGGCATCGCCGGGCTGGGCGGCTTTTATTACGTGATCGACTACATGGCCTCCCAGGAAGCCTATCTGAGCCTGGAGGCGTTCGGCTGGCTCAGCATCGCGCTGGTGATATTCGCCCTGTGGCGTCCCCACCGCACGATCATAGGCTCCACTATATTCGGCTTTCTTTTTTCCTGCTCCAGCTTTATCACCAACCTTTCCTTCATTCAGGTGACCATGGCGCTGAAGCCCATCCTCAAGATGCTTCCCTACGTGTTCACCATCGTCGTGCTGATCGTTTCCAGCGTCCGAAACAAGCGGGAAAACCAGCCGCCCGAAAGCCTGGGCCTGCCCTATTTCAGGGAAAACCGCTGAAAACAGCGCCGCCTGCGATGCCCTCATCCAAAGGAGCATCGCAGGCGGTTTTTGTTTTTGGCGCCCATTTCAGGGATCGGCGCTTGCGGATACTGATCTTGCCAGGTCAGCGGGACGAAAGCACATCGTCTATCATCCCGAACAGCTCTTCCTCCGTCTGATAAAAATACACCTGGAAATACGGGTTGCCCCGCAGCATGGCGGAAAGATGGATCCCCTGCCGGCAGAAAATATGGACCGGCTTGCCCAGACGCTCGGCATACGCCATTTCATAGCCCACGCCCAGCGAGGGACGCGAGCATTCGGCGATCACCAGGTCCGCCTCCCGAAGCCACGCGGTGTCCTGATCATATACGGCCTGTTCGTCCTCAAGGGTCCTTCCGGCGGTGGAATAGGAAAGATCCCCAATGTGCTTGGTCAGCACCTCGTCCGTTTCACTGATGCGGGCGATCAGCCGGTGATAAAGCTCCGCATCCTGCCGGCCCCCGCTGATGGAGCCGGAAAAATAGATCTTCTTCATTGTTTTCTCCCTGGCGGGGTCTCATCGTGTCACAATCAAGCTCCACAGGAAAATGGCGGGGATGGAGCACAGGGTCGTGAATACCACCAGCCTGGTGGCGAAGGCGGGATCGCGGTCGTATTTGGCGCTCAGCATGCTGGTGGTGGCGCCCGCGGGCATGGCGGCCAGCAGCGTGCTCACGCCGCGCACGCTTTCGCTTACCGGCAGCGCCAGACAGATCAGGTACACCGCCAGCGGCATCAGCAAAAGCCTGTGCGCCGTGAAGCGGATGATCGTCCTGTCCACCAGGTGGTTTAGGTCGATCTCCCCCAGGATCATCCCGATCACCATCATGGAAAGCACCGTGTTGCACCGGCCGATGGTCTGTATCGGCTCAAGCAGGAAGTCGGGCACGGCCCACCCTGCCGCCATCACGGCGATGCCCAAGGCGCACGCCACCACGCAGGGGTGGGTCACCACCTTCCTGACCGTGGCCTTTTTATCCGAAACGCCCGAATAGATGGCAAGCCCCTGAGACCACATCATGATGCGCTGGGGGATCAGATAGACGCTGGTCAGCATCAGCCCCGTCTGGCCGAACACTCCCTCCGCGATCGGGTTTCCCAGAAACCCCGCGTTGGAGCAGATCATGGCGTAGCCCAGGCTGCACCGCCTGTCCCTGTGTTCCCGGGGGAAGGCGAGCCTGGCGTACAGAAGCGAAAGCAGCTGAATGCCGGCTGATACCAGCAGCACAGCCAGGTATTCCCCCGCCGCAAGCTGCGCCCTCTGCCCCGCAAAGGACTGAAATATGTTGCACGGCAGCACGACATAAAGCACCAGGTCGGTCAGAAAGCCCTCCGCCTTTTTATCCGCCAGGCCGATCTTTCTAACCAGAAACCCGACGCCCATCAGCGCGAACAGGTTCCATTCAAGCGTCCACAGCTTACTCATGGCGTCATCTGATCTCCTGAAGCGCCTGCGCGACCTTTTCTGCCGTAGGCGGGCAGCCCATCACGCAGGTTTCCGCCCCGCGGCAGCATTTGCCTATCCCCAGGCCGTCCAGCTTCTGTCCCTTCCAGCCCTGGCCGATATAGATATCCTCTTTCTGACCGAGCCTTGTCGTGTACAGGGCGCGGACGAGGCTGGCAAAGCAGGCCGAGCAGGCCTGGTTTTCGTGCACGTTTCTGGTGAGCGAGACCACGGTGCCGGAGCGTCTGGGATAAGGCGCAGCCTCGGAGGGCTCGTTCAAAAGCACCAGGTCGTCCTCCGTCCACGAGGCCTTCCCGCCACCGAACTGTTCGCACAGTCCCACATAAGGGACCTCCTCCGGCATCAGTCCCATCAGGGAAAGGCCGTAGGCGTCCAGCTGCACGGCGTCGGTGCCCAGGTACATGCGGTTGGTCTGCACCGGAGTGCCGCCTTCTTCAAAGTCCAGATCGCCGCAGATGCTGTCCACCACGATCAGCCGCGGTTTAAGCGCCGCGCCCAGGGCGGCGATGGGCTTTTGCAGGCCCATGGCGTGAAAGCGGCGCTTTTCCCGGTCGGGCAGGCAGCCCTTGAGATTTTTGAGCGCGCAGGTCATCACCGTCTGGCAATGGCCCTTGAGCACCGGCAGGTCCACCAGCAGCCCCGCGTCCAAAGCGCGGCAGCACACGTCGATCTTTCCAATGGCCGTCTGCACCGGCCGGGTCTGGTCCTTTTTAAGGTCATAGAAGGGGACGCCGTATTTCCGGCACACCTGGTCATAGCCTGCGCGGCGCATGGCGCGCATGGTTTCGTCGCCCACCCAGCTGCCTTCGATGACCGAAATATCCTCCACCCCGTGATCGCGGAAATAGCTGATGCATCCGCTCAATACGCCTGCGTGGGTGGTAGAGCCGCTTTCCGGCGTGCCTGCGATGACCAGATTGGGCTTAAGCGCCACTGAACCGCCCGAAGGCACCAGACGTATCGCGTCTGATGCCTCCAGGAGCTTTACGGTCATCTCATGGGCGTCCTGCCCGTATATCTGATAGATCTTAGCCATGTTCCTCCATATAGCGCATCATGCCCTGGGCGGCGTTCTTGGCGTCCTCCACGGCATGGACGACGGTCAGAGAGCCGTGCACCACGTCGCCCGCGGCAAACACGCCCTCCCGGGTTGTCATATTGTTTTCGTCCACCTTGAGCAGCCCGCGCTCGGTGGCCTCCAGGCCGTGGGTGGTGTTGACCAGCTTGTCCTTGGGCCCCTGGTTGATGGCGATGATCACGGTGTCGGCCCTGACCAGCTCGTCCTCCCCTTCGACCCCTATGGGCCGGCCGTTCTCGTTGAGCACGGAGTTTTTGAACACAGGGCCTTCGGGCGTGATCCGCTGGATGGACTTGCCGAAGAAGAACTCGGCCCCGTCCAGCTCGGCAAACTGCCGCTCATGCTCGCTGGCGGGCGATTTGCTGCCCCGCTGGAACATCATGACCCGGCGGGCGCCGTGCCTGAAGGCCGTGCGCGCCACGTCCATGGCCACGTTGCCCATGCCGATGACCGCCACCGTTTCCCCGATGGTGTACGAGGACGGCCTGGCCAGGTAGGAGATGCCGAAATGGACGTTGGCCAGCGTCTCCCCGCGGATGCCCAGGGTGGAGGGCCGCCATACGCCGGTGCCCACGAATACGGCAGCATAGCCGTCCCTGAAGAGGTTGTCGATCATCAGGTCGCCGCCCATCACGACATGGGGCCTTATATGAACGCCATACTCCAGCAGGCGCCGCTTATAGCGGTCCAGTATGCTCTTGGGCAGACGGAAGTCCGGTATGCCGTACTGAAGCATCCCGCCGATCATGTTCTTTTCCTCAAAGATGGTCACGCTGTAGCCGTTTTGAGCCAGCATGAACGCCACCGTCATGCCTGCCGGCCCGCTGCCGATCACCGCGACCGTCTTGCCGTTGGGAGGCATGATCTCAGGCTTCATGCGGTCCAGATAAGCATCGGAAACGAATTTCTCGATCTCGTAAAACTGCACCGGCTGGCCCTTTTTGCCCAGCACGCAGTGGCCCGCGCACTGCGCCTCATGGTCGCACACCATGGAGCACACCACGGACATGGGGTTGTTGGAAAAAAGCTCTTTTCCCGCGTCCATCAGCCTGTTTTCCTTAAACAGCGCGATCAGGTGCGGGATGGGCGTGTGGACGGGACAGCCCTGCTGACACATGGGTTTTTTGCACTGAAGACACCGGTTCGCTTCGGTTACGATCGGGACTGCCATGAGTTTGCCTTCTTTCGGTATGGTCGTTCAGTCCTGCCCTGGGACGCCCGCGGTTTACTTCCCCCGGGCGTCCCGCGGCCAGGCACATCAGGTGATGGGTGCGGGATTAAAGATGCACAGGTAATTGTGCATGCCGTATTTTTCCGCGAAGGGCTGGTCTTTGCCGCTGGCGCAGGCGATGATCTTTTCGAATATCTCCGTTCCGACCTCGGCGATGGTCTTTTCCCCCGTCGCCACGGCGCCGGCGCTGATATCGATGATGTCCGGCCACTGCTCCTTGAGCTCGTTGCGGGAGCAGACCTTGATCACCGGCACCGCCGCCAGGTTATACGGCGTTCCGCGGCCGGTCATGAACACCTGAAGACCTATGCCGCTGGCCATCTGGCACGGGCCGCAGACTATATCGCTGGCCGGGGTGGCGGCAAAGATCTCGCCGTGCTTTGTGGGCCTTTCCGCCGGGGACAGCACCTCCACGATGGGCGATGTGCCGGACTTGGCGATGGAGCCCATGGCCTTTTCCACGATGTTGGACAGGCCGCCTTTTTTGTTGCCGGGCGTGGGGTTGGCGCTGCGGTCGACCTGGCCTTCCTCCAGGTAATGGTCATACCAGCGCATCTCGGCCGCCAGCTTGTCCCGCACTTCCTGCGATACGCAGCGCTCGGCGATGATGTGCACGCCGTCGCGCACCTCGGTCACCTCGCTGAAAAGCACGGTTGCTCCGCCCTTTACCAGCATATCGGCCGCGTAGCCGGCGGAGGGGTTGGCCGAAACGCCGGAAAAGGCGTCGCTGCCGCCGCACTGCATGCCGATCAGCAGGTCGCTTAAAGGAAGCTCTTCCCGCTTGCGCTCGTTGAGGATCCTGAGCTTTTTTTCAGCCATGTCCATCAGGGCCTTCATGCAGCCCTCAAAGCCGCGGCATTCCTGCAGCACCACCACGTTTTCGGGCGTGTTGTTTTCCGGCCCCACCAGCATGTCCAACGTCAGCTTTTCGCACCCCAGGGACACCACCATCAGCTGGCCCCCGAAGTTGGGGTGATGGGCTATGTTCTGAAGCGCCCTGATGGGCACCTTGGCCTCCGGCGCGTTGATGGCCACGCCGCAGCCGTAGGCGTGGTTGATGGGCACCACATCGTCCACGTTGGGATATTTGGGCAAAAGCTCCCGGCGGATGCGCTCCACGGCCACGTTCAGGGTTCCTTCCACGCACTGCACGGTGGTCTGGATGCCCAGCATATTGCGCGTGCCGGCCGGCCCGCCCTCGGGGTTGCGGTAGCCCCACCATGTCCTGACCGGGGGCTCAGGCAGGTCCGTCCTGATATTGGTGCCCCAGGGCATGTCGTCCAGGGAGGGCGGGGTGGGCAGGCGGAGCATGAACTCGTTGATCCAGCTGCCCTTTTCGATGTCGTCCAGGGCGTATCCCAGCGTCACGCCGTAGCGGATGACCGGCTGGTCCCTGGGAATATCCACCAGCGCCACCTTGTGTCCCTGCGGAATGTCCTGCCTGACGACCACGCCCTCCATCAGCTCGGTCCCCGCGGGCATGGCCTTCACCACGATGGCCACGTTATCCCGGGGATTTATCTGTATATAGGTCCGCATATTGTCTCCTTCGTGTGCAAAAATGGCAGGCCGGCCGGGGCTGCCCGGCCGGCGCTGGGAGGTTTATCTGACCAGGCAGGGCTTCTTGTTGTCGAACTTCCAGCCGGGGATCAGGTACTGCATGCCGATGGCGTCGTTGCGGGCGCCCAGGGCGTTGTCCACATAGAGCTGATAGGCCTTTTTGACCTGGTCCAGGTCCACATCGATGCCCAGGCCGGGCTTTTTGGGCAGATCGATGCAGCCGTCCACGATCTGCATAGGCTCCTTGGTCAGGCGTTCGCGGCCTTCCTGCCAGATCCAGTGGGTGTCGATGCCGTTCATCTTGCCCGGGATGGCCGCCGCGCACTGCACGACCATGGCCAGGGAAATATCGAAGTGGTTGTTACTGTGGCAGCCCCACATGAGGCCGAAGTCGTTGCACAGCTGGCCCACGCGGACGGAACCGTTCATGGTCCAGAAATGCGGGTCGGCCAGGGGGATATCGACGCTCTGCAGGGCGATGGTATGGCACATCTGCCGCCAGTCGGTGTTGATCATGTTGGTGGCGGTGGGCATCATGGTGGCCTTGCGGAACTCCGCCATCACCTCGCGGCCGGAAAAACCGGCTTCCGCGCCTACCGGGTCCTCGCAGTACGCCAGGCATTCCTTGAGCTGGGGCGCGATCTCCAGGGCTTCCTTAAGGCTCCAGGCGCCGTTGGGATCCAGGTCCACGCGGGCGTTGGGATAGGCCTTTTTGAGCGCCTGCACGGCCTTGAGCTCTTCCTTGGGCGCGAGCACGCCGCCCTTGAGCTTGAAGTCCTCAAAGCCGTACTTTTCAACCGTCGCGTCCGCCAGCGCCACAATGGCGTCCGGCGTCAGGGCCTCCTCGTTGCGCAGGCGGTACCACGCGCAGGGACTGTCTTCCTCGCTCATATAGGGCAGATCGGTCTTTTTGCGGTCGCCCACATAGAACAGGTAGCTCAGGAAACGGACGCGGTCACGCTGGATGCCGTCGCCCAGAAGCGCGGCGGCGGGCACCTCCAGGAATTTGCCCATCAGGTCCAGCAGAGGCGCTTCGATGGCGGTCACCACATGGACGCCGGTGCGCAGGTCAAAGGTCTGCAGGCCGCGGACGTCGTCCTTGATGTTGGCGTTGAGCCAGGCGCGCACCTTGTTGAGCGTCCCCTTGTAATCGGCGATGCGGGTGCCCAGCACCAGGTCCTTGACGTCCTCCAGCGCTTTGGTGATCTTCTGGCCGCCGGGCACTTCGCCCACGCCCAGGTTGCCCGAGGAATCCTCCAGCACAACGACATTACGGGTGAAATAAGGCGCATGCGCTCCGGACAGGTTCAGCTCCATGCTGTCGTGGCCGGCCACCGGATACACGTCCATCTTGACTACCTTCGGGATCATCTGAGGCTTCCTCCTTATATGACATTTCAACGTTATTTTAACTTCATGCCGATGCGGATGGCGCGGAACAGCCTTTCCGCTGCCTGTTCATACAGCTTTGGCGCGTCCTGCATGGCCTTTTCCAGGGTCATGGGCCCTGAAACGGTGGTCTGTATCGTGCTCTCGCACAGGTCGAAAAGGCCTTCCGCGCCTTCTCCTATGCCGCCCACGATGGCCACCGTGGGGATGCCCTTTTCCTGGCAGCGCTTCGCCACGCCCACCGGCACCTTGCCAAAGCGCACGCTCTGGCCGTCTATCCTGCCCTCGCCGGTCACGGCCAGGCAGACGCCGTCCAGCTTCTTTTCAAAATCCACCGCGTCCAGCACGGCGTCGATGCCGGTTTTGAGCTTCGCTCCCAGCACGCCGCCCAGCGCAGCGCCCAGGCCGCCCGCGGCTCCCGCGCCGGGGAAGCCTGAAATATCCCGCCCAACGGCCTTTTCAACCACCTGAGCGTAATGGGCCATGCCCTGTTCCAGCTCGTCGCGGATGGCGGGCACCGCGCCCTTTTGCGGGCCGTAGATGAAGGTCGCCCCGTTTTCACCCAGCAGCGGGTTGGTCACGTCGCAGATGACGGTGATTAAAACCCCAGACAATTCCGGCATGAGGGATGAAAAATCCGCCGATGCCACGCGGATGAGGCTGCCGCCCACCGGCTCCACTTCCCGGCCTTCCGCGTCCAGAAAGCGGGCGCCCAGGGCCGTGAGCATGCCGATGCCGCCGTCGTTGGTGGCGCTGCCGCCTATGCCGATCAGGATCTTCTTGACTCCCCGGCGGATGGCGTCGGCCATCATTTCGCCGGTGCCCAGGCTGGTCGCCCGGCGGGGATCCCTCTGTCCTTCCGGCACATAGGGCAGTCCGGACGCCTGTGCCATTTCCATGACGGCGGTCTCTCCGTCGCCCAGCAGGCCCCATTCCGCCGACTCCTTTTCGAACAGCGGGCCGGTCACGCGGGTCTTTACGCGGGTGCCGCCCATGGCGCGCAGCAGCGCGTCCACCGTGCCCTCTCCCCCGTCCGCCACGGGAACGGAAACCGTCTCCGCGCCGGGAAAGATGCGGGCCGTCACTTTTTCCAGGATATCGCAGCTCTGCATGGCGCTCAGCGAGCCCTTGAAGGAATCAGGAGCAAATATCAGTTTCATGGCCTATCTCCCGTCCGCCGCTCCGGACGGGCACAGGGCCCGTCCGGAGGGGATTTATCAATTAATGATGCAGCACTTCGCCGGTCAGCTTCTGATAGTACTTGAGCAGGGCGGAATGATCGCAGGAGCCGTCGCCGTCGTGATGGAGGACCTTCATCATCTCAAGCACGGCTTGGGTCAGCGGGATGGGCGCGTCAACAGCCTTGGCGGCGTCCACGACGTTGGTCAGGTCCTTGATGTGCAGGTCGATGCGGAAGCCGGGCTGGAAGTTCTGGTCCATCATCATGGGAGCCTTGGCGTTCATGACGTTGCTGCCGGCCAGGCCGCCCTTGATCGCCTGGAAGATCTTCTCAGGCTCCACGCCGCACATCTGGCCCATCTGCATGGCCTCGGCCAGCGCCGCGATGTTGACGGCCACGATGGTCTGGTTGCACAGCTTGGTCACGTTGCCCGCGCCGATGTCGCCGCACAGCACCACGCTCTTGCCCATGGCTTCCAGCACGGGCTTGAACTTGTCGAACACTTCCTGCTTGCCGCCCACCATGAAGCTCAGGGTGCCGGCCACGGCCATGGGCTGGCCGCCGGACACGGGCGCGTCCAGCATGTCGATGCCGTACTTGGCCAGTTCCGCGGCGATCTCGCGGGAAGCGACGGGGTTGATGGAAGAGCAGTCGATGAAGGTGGCCGTCTTGGGCATTTTGGCCGCCAGCTTGTCGTCTTCCAGCATGACGGACTTGACATGGGGGCTGTTGGGGAGCATGGTGATCACCAGATCGACGCCCTCCACGGTTTCGGCGGAGCTGGCGCAGCAGGTGGCGCCGGCAGCCTTGAGTTCGGCCATGGTGGCTTCATTGCGGTCATACACCTGAAGCTCGTGGCCTGCTTTCAGCAGGTTCTTGGCCATAGGCTTGCCCATGATGCCCAGTCCGATAAATGCGATTTTCATAGCGGTGTTCCTCCTCTAAACAATTGGTTCATTAAATAAGCTGAATCAGCCAGGTGATCAGGGGTACCGTCACCACGCTGAACAGTGTCGATACACTCACGCACGCGGAGGCGAACACATAGTCGCCGCCGTAGCGCTCCGCCATGGCCGCCGTATTGGAGGCCACCGGCATGGAAAGCAGAATCACGCAGATGTTGATGAGCTCCCGCTCTATCCCGGCCGCGCGCAGCAGCAGGGCCATCAAAAGCGGGAACAGGATCAGGCGCAGGGAGCTGACCAGCAGGACGGTCCTGTCCATCAGCATCCTGAGGTCCATATGGGCCAGCGTCGCGCCGATCAGGATCATGGAAAGCGGCGCGGTCATTTTGCCCAGGTTGTCTATCGCCGTGCCGAACACGCCCGGTATCTGCCAGTAGGTCGCCATCAGCACGGCGCCTATGTAGATGGTCACCACCATCGGGTTCAGCAGCACGTTTTTGACCCAGCCGCCCTTTTCGGGCTTCACGAAGAAGCCCAGGCCGACCGTCCACTGGAGTATCCTCGGCGGGATCAGGTACATGCTGGCGTAAAAGACGCCCGTGGGGCCGAACACCAGGGAGATGATCGGCAGCCCCGCGTTTCCGGCGTTTGAAAACATGCTGGCGTACATCAGCACGTTTTTCTTGTTGGCCGGCTGTCTTCTCCACAAAAGCTTTCCCATCAGCCCGGTCAGAACGCAGCCCGCCAGGGCCACCGCCATCACCGTGACGGACGCCCTGATCTCGTCCAGGCTGGTGGGCTTGTTGAAGGCGGACAGCACCATCATCGGCATCGCCACGTCCATCAAAAGCCTTACCAGCACCTGGCGGTTATCCTCCCGGATGATGTTCAGCCTGCTTACGATCACGCCGCAGAGCATGTATAAAAACAGCAGCAGCTGCGTGTCGATCATCCGGGAAACGATTTCACTCACAGCAGACCCATCCCCGCCAGTACCTGCCGCAGGTTTTCACGCTGCTCGGGGGAAAGCGGCTGGATCGGCCGGACGCAGTCGCCGCAGTCGTGGCCGATCATCTTGAGCGCTTCCTTGAGCGCCACGGGGAAGGTGCCCATGTTGGTGGCGATGCGCAGCGGAGCCAGCCGGAACTGGGCCTCCAACGCGCCCTCCCGGTCGCCGGCGATGAATTTGTCGTAAATGTCCGCGGCGATGCGGGGCGCCACGTTCGCGCAGGAGGCGATGGCGCCGGAAGCGCCGTAGCACAGACCGGCATAGATCAGCGTATCCCGGCCCATCAGCACATGGAAGCCCATGCCCCGGGTCAGGCGGATGTATTCCTCGGAATTGGTCATGTCGCCGGTGGAATCCTTTACGCCGATGATGTTGTCGATCTCGGCCAGCTTCGCCACGGTCCTGGGTTCCACGGTCACGTTGGTCTTGGGCCTGTTGTTGTAGATGATGATGGGCAGGCTGGTCTCTGCGGCGATTTCCTTATAGTAATCGTAGACCTCCTGCTGGGTCTGACTGATGAACATGGGGGTCAGCACGCTCAGCGCGTCAATGCCGCCGACCTTCTCCACGGCCTTGGCGATCGCCGCGGCGCCCTTGGTGGTGATGTTGTTGGCACCGGCGTAGATGGCCATGCGTCCCCTGACCGCGTCCTTGGTCACCTCCAGGATGTGATTGTAAAAGCCCTGGTCAAAGGCGTAGAATTCGCCGGTGGTGCCGAAGGGGAACACGCCGTAGATACCGTTGTCGGCCAGATAGTCGATCAGGCCGCGGTATGCCTTTTCGTCAAACGCGCCTTCCCGGGTCAAAGGGGTAACGATCGGGACTACGATGCCCTTGGGGGTAAAGCTCATGTTGGTTCACTCCTTTTTTCTCATTGCGCGAGCCAGGGGGTGGTCAGCGCGCCTTCCTGGTCAAAGGTGATATCTTCAGGCGCGTCCAGCGCCGTAAGACCGGGATATTGTCCTTTAAGCACCTCTTCGTAATAGGCCTCCGACAGCATGATCTGCCCGATGTGCAGGCTGTTTTTGATGCGGATCACCTTCGGATGGTCCCTGTCGATGCGGTTGCAGGTGCGGATGCAGAACTGGATGGCTTCCCTGTCGTTGTTCATCACGCAGGGCACCATGGCCGATTTGATGACGGTGGAGGTCATGCAGTTGGTGTACATGGCGTCGGCGTCGATGATGTCGAAGATCTGCCGGGTGATGGCGCTGGCCAGCCCTACGCCCAGGGAATTTCCGTGGGATTCGTCGGAAAGCCTGAGGAAGCAGGTGCGCTGCACCTGTACGCCGCCGGAGGCGTAGGGGGTGGAGAAGGTGCCGGTGATGTTGGGGTCCACCCCGGTGCCGGAAAAGTTCTTGCCGATGGTGTCCACCACCAGCACGTCGCCCGCGCCCACGAGGATGCTGGGCATGTTCTGAAACGCGATCTTCAATAGCTCCGGCTCCCTTTCCAGGATCCTTTCGGCCGGAATGGCCTCGAACATCATCGTCTGGTCGTAGGCGTTCTCCAGGCAGGGAATGGCGAAGAGTATCTTGCCGGTGGACAGGGTGACTTTGGCCATCGTCGGGATATTGCGGGCAATGATGTCCATCCCGTCCGAATGCACCTGCTCGGCGCCCTTCTGCTTGCCCAGGCCCACGGTCATCATCTTGCACGGGCCGCTTTCCACGGGCCCGCGGAAGGCGTTGTGGGGCTTAAGCCGGCAGGAGAGGATCACGCCGTCCGCTTCGTAGGCGTTTTTATCCATATAGACCGGCTTGCCCAACTCGGACAGGCCCAGGAACACCGTTTCCATGGACGAGCGGATCTCGCAGCCCATGGTTTCCTCGGTGATCCCGTAGCCGGCCAGCATTTCCTTCTGCCCTTCGGCCGTAGCCCCGCCGTGGCTGCCCATGGCCGGCACGATGAACGGGACGGCCCCGCGGGACTTCACATAGTCGACAACCGCGCGGGTGATCTGATCCACGTTGCGGATGCCGCGGCTCCCGGCGGTGATCGCGATCCGCTTTCCGGGCAGGATGCGTTCGCCCATTCCGGAACGGTCGATCTCATCAAAGATGACCCTGGGGATATCCCCGCGCTCGATATGCGCATCCGGGAATCGCTGGGAGGCGTGGAACATGCGGGGCACGGGAATGTCCCTGAGCAGTCTGGACACGGTGCCGTCGTTTCTGATTCTCATAGGGTCACTTCTTTCTGATCAGGCTTCCTCAGACAGGCGGGAGGCGTGGAGGTCACCACGTCGCGATGATTGGCCACGCAGGCAAAGCAATTGCCGTGGCGCGGACAGTCCCTGGTACAGGGACACGCCGTTTCAATCAGGGGATTGGCGGGACGGGCAGGATCCAGGGGTTTGGGGCATGGTTTCATATCTTTCTCTCACGGCCTGACCAGGCAGGGCTTCTTGTGGTCGTACACCCAGCCCGGGATCAGGTACTGCATAGCTTTGGAGTCGTTGCGGTCATGGCTGGGAAGGCTTAAATAGAGGCGGTTGGCTTCCTCCACCCGCTCCATATCCAGCGTCACGCCCAGCCCCGGCCTGTCGGGCACCTGCAGGAAGCCATTCACGATCTGCGGCGTGTCCTTGAGCAGGTTCTGCCCGTCCTGCCAGATCCAGTGGGTATCCAGCGGCGCCACCTGCCCCACGGCCGCGGCTCCCACCTGGGCGAAGGCCGCCAGGGTGATGTCAAAGTGGTTGTTGGAATGAATGCCGAAGGTCAGCCCCCAGCTGGCCAGCAGCTGGCTCATGCGCACCGCCCCGTCAAAGCCCCAGAAATGAGGATCCGCCAGGATGATGTCGCAGGCGTTGAGGCTGGCCGTGTGGTAAAACTGCCGCCAGTCCGTGGCGATCATGTTGGTCGCCACCTGGAACTGGGTGGCGTTCTTGAATTCCCTCATGATCTCCCGGCCGGAGAAGCCGGCTTCGGGTCCGCACGGATCTTCCACATAGGTGATGATGCCGTGCATATCCCTGCAAAGCCGGATGGCCTCTTTAAGGCTCCAGGCGCCGTTGGGGTCGATATTGACGCGGGCTGACGGGAACCGTTTCTTGATGGCCCGGACAGCCTCCATCTCCTCTTCGCCCCTGAGCACGCCGCCCTTGAGCTTGAAGTTCCGGACGCCGTACTTTTCGGCCACCGCCTCCGCTTCCTCCACGATCCTTTCCGGCGTCAGGATCTCCTGACGGCGCAGGCGGAACCAGGGGTCAGCGCTGTCCGCTTCATCGATATACTGCATTTCCCCGGCAGGGGTCTTCGCCTTGTCGGACACATAGAACAGGTACCCCAGCACCTCGACCTCTTTGCGCTGTTGGCCCTCGCCCAGCAGCTGGCACATCGGCACCTCCAGATACTGGCCCAGCAGATCCAGCATGGCGCACTCCACGGCCCATTCGCTGCGTACCACGTATTTGAGCTTGGCGATGTCCAGCGTCTGGATGCCTTCTCCCGCCTCGTCCGCGTGCGGGTCCACCGCCCGGTGGATCTTCTGCAGCACCTCGCGGCCGCAGGACACCGGCATGCCCTCCACCAGCGGGCGCATGGCCTCCAGTCCGTCGTGCGTATAGTCTCCCCCGTGGATCTCGCCAATGCCCGTATGGCCGGCGGAATCCGTAAGGATCACCAGATTCCTGGTGAAGCAGGGCGCGTGCGCTCCGGAGAGCGTCATCAGCATGCTGTCATACCCCGCTACGGGGATGACCTGCATGCTGGTCACATAGGGAACAGCCATTCCGCGCACCTCCTGTGTCAGTTGTTTTTGGGGTCTGCCATCAGGGCCAGCAGGTCGTCCCGCTTCTTGTCCAGATACTGCTTCCACAGCTGGTCGTCCAGGAAGGGGTTGGGACCGTCCGGGTTTTCCAGCTGGATTTGCCGGCGGCCCAGGGTATCGTTGTTGATGCAGTGGTTGCCCAGGAACAGTTCCACCTTCTGGTCGCGGACTTTTTTGAGGGATTCCAGGTAGATCTCCCTGGTCTTGTATTCGGAATCGCCGATCTCGATCAGATAATCCTTCTGCAGGGTGTTGAAGCCGAAGCCGCCGTAATAGCCGCAGCGCACGGTCCTGCCGTCCTCATAGGCGTCAAAGAAAGCCGCTATGCAGCCGTCCGTGTGGCCGGGCACCAGGTAAAACGTCATCGTGGTGTTGCCGAAGGTCAGCACGTCGCCCTCATGGATCTCCACATCGGGCACGAAAAGCTCCGCGCAGTCGCTGTAGGCGTCCTGGATGGCGGAGATCCAGGGCTTTTCCCTGAACATCCTGGCGTCCGGCTCGCCCAGATAAAGCCTGGTGCCGAACATGCGCTTGAAGAACATGGCCCCGCCGATATGGTCCAGATGGCCGTGGGAATGGATGATCCATTTGACGTCGGCCGGGTTGAAGCCGGCTTCCCAGATGGCCTGCACCAGCATGGCGGTGGCGCCGCTGTTGCCGCTGTCGATCAGCAGCAGGCCGTCGCCCGTGTCGATCAGGTGGACGCATACCCAGCTGTCCCCCACGTACCACACGTTTCCGAAGATGCGGAAGGGATGCACGTACCGCTGCTCCTGGTTGAGCCACAAGGGGCCGTAATGCGATTCCGCCATTTCCAGGCGGCGCTGCGCGTAGGCCTTGTAATTCTGCTCCATGCTCATATATATATCACTCCATCCTGAACTATTCGGCGGCCGGCGCCGGTTCTGCCCTGTCTGTCCTTAAATCACCGGGTTCCCCCGGGAGATAACCGAGGAAGGCGGGCGGAATACCGGCCCGCCTTCCGCGAAAATGTCAGTTCCCTGCTTTCTTTGCCCTGAGCTTCGCAATGCCGGCCTTGATCAGCGGGGAGAAGATGCAGATGATGGCGATCGCCATCAGCACGCCGGACACCGGACGGGTGAAGAACTCCGTCCAGCTGGGCACGGACTGGAAGCCCTGCAGCATTTTCTTTTCCAGCGTGGGCGTCAGGATGAACGCCAGGATCAGCGGGGACGCGGGCAATTCGCCCAGCGTCATCAGGATGCCGACCGCCGCGAACACCATCATCATGCCGCACTTGTACAGGTTGCCGCTGTCCACGTAGGCGCTGGCAAGGCAGATAACGAGCAGCGCGGAATACATATACCAGCTGGGTACCTTGAGGATATAGGGGAACCAGCGCTTGCAGAAGGCCTGCATCAAAAGCACCAGCGCCGCCACGACGGCCACCGTGATGAACATCAGGTAGACGATATCGCCGCTGTTTTTGAACACCATCGGGCCCATCTCCAGGCCGTGGATGGTCAGCGCGCCGATCAGCAGGGCGGTGGTGGAGTCGCCGGGGATGCCCAGCGCAGCCATGGGGATCATGGCGCCGCCGATGGCCGCGTTATTGGCCACCTCGGGTGCCCAGATGCCGCCCGCCGCGCCGTGGCCGTATTCCTCCGGATGCTTTGAGCCGTTTTTAGCGGTGGAATAGGCCACCAGGTTGGAAAGACCCGAGCCCATGCCGGGCAGGAAGCCGATGCCCAGACCGATCAGGAAGGAACGGATGATGTTCACCAGTTCGTCCCTGATGTCCTTCATCGTCAGGCCGAAGCCTTTTAGGCCCGCCTTGCTGACCTCCGGGGGCTGGTCAAAGCCCTTTCCGAAGGTGACCAGGATGTGGCTGACGGCGAAGATACCAGTCAATACCACGATCATGCCCAGGCCGCCGTAGAGATACATATTGTCAAACACGAAGCGGGGCTCCGCATCGATGGGCGAAAAGCCCACCGTCGCGAGCAGTATGCCGATGCAGGTGGCCGCCAGGCCCTTGAACATGTTGCCCTTGGAAATGGCCAGCACCATGGTCATGGCCACCAGGCACAGCGCCGCGTACTCCCACGGGCCCATGGCAAACGCGAAGTCCGCCACGGCTTCCGCCAAAAGGCCGCCGATCAGGGCGCTGAAGAAGGTGCCGAAGAAGGAAGCGGTCATACCGATGGCCAGCGCCTTGCTCGCCTGGCCCTTCTTGGCCATGGGGTGGCCGTCCCAGCAGGTGGCCACGGCTGAAGCGGAGCCCGGGATGCCCAGCAGTACCGAGCCTATGAAAGCGCCGGAGCACCCGCCGATCCACAGCGCCAGCAAGAAGATGATGGCGGTGCTTGATTCCATAGCGTAGGTCAGCGGCATAAAGAGCATGACGGCCATCGTGCCCGAAAGCCCGGGGATCGCGCCGAAGATGATGCCGACCGCCGTGCCCGCCACCATCAGCAGCAGGTTCATCGGCTGAATCAGCTGGGAGAAAATATACGGAAGATAAGCAAACATTCCTTTATTCCCTCCTTACTCAAACAGCGCCCCGACGGGCAGCTCCATCTCAAACAGCACAACATACATGAGCCAGATAACCAGCGTCACCGCCACTGAGAACACGATGCGGACCCAAAGCTTGGTTTCCGCCTTGCTCGCTTTGGCGAAATAAGTTGTCAGGCCGAACACCAGGAAGGGCGTAGCGATCAGGAAGCCCAGATACTTCATCGCCACGATGTATACCCAGAGCGCCGCGAAGCTGATCAGCACGCGCAGGAAGCCCTGCTTGGTGAAAATTTTCTTGTCCGCTTCCTTCTGCATGCACCCTTTGATAAAGATGCCCAGACCGCAGACCACCAGGCCAAAGGCCGCTATGCCCGGCATGAGCCTGGGGCCCGGGTATTCCGCGGTAAGCGGTTTGCTGAACTGACTGATCATGATAAACAGAACGATCCCCACGGCCACCAGGACCAGGCCGGTGATCTGATCGCGCTTGACTTTCACGGAAAGTCCCCCTTCACATGCTTGCATTTCCCCTGTCCTGCCTTGCGGCCGGACAGGGGGTTCCGTTGCGGATTAAATGCTGCGTTTCAGACTTACTTGGCCAGACCCAGCTCGGTGCACACGGCGACCAGGCTGTCCTGCTGGCCCTTGATCAGGGAAGCGCCTTCTTCGAAGGGGGCAATAGTCATACCGAAGCCGGCCTTGCCCAGGATTTCGCTGGTCTCGGGGTCAGAAGCGGCGGCGGCATATGCGTCGTGGATAGCCTGAGCGACCTCGTCGCTGGCGGTGGTGGGCAGCAGCACATAGAAGTAAGTACCGAAGATGCAGTCATAGCCCAGTTCCTTGAAGGAGGGAACGTCCGGGATGACGCTGTTGCGGCCGCCTTCAGCGGTGGAGGAGAAGCAGGCGATGGCGTTGACCTTCTCGCCCTCGATATACTGCTTAGCCTGGTTAGCGTTCACCAGCGCCGCGTCGATGGAGCCGCCCACAAGGTTGGTCAGCTTTTCGGTGTCGGGGCCGGATTCCACATAACGGAGCGCCACGCCAAGCTGCTGGCTCATGATGCCGCACATGATATGAGAAGAGCCGCCGGTTTCAACACCCATACGCAGTTCGCCGTTCTTTTCCTTGGCCAGCGCGATGAATTCGTCCAGGTTTGTCACATTGGAGGTCTTGGGCACGACCAGCACATAACCGCCCTTTTCGGTGGGCAGGCCAACGGCAGCCACCTTGAACTCATCGGCGGGGCTGTGGTTATAGATGCCGGTGGCGTACTTGATGATCATCGTGGAGTGGAAGAACAGGATCTTGCTGCCGTCCTTCTTGGCGGTGCGGATGGTCTCATAGGCCACGACGCCGCCGCCGTCAGTGTTGTTCTTGATGGTCAGGTTGGTGCCGCAGTTTTTGTTGATGTACTCAGCCAGCTGACGGCCGGCCACGTCGGTTCCGCCGCCGGCGGAAGCGGGCAGCTGCACTTCGATCTTCTTGGGCAGCCCCGCGGCAAAAGCCACGCTGGACAGCACCAGCATCATCGCGACCAGGCAAACGAGCATCTTTTTCATGGTTTCATCCTCCTGAGATGTATTATTGCAGCCTCCCTTGGGAAGCATTGCAAACGGTTTTTAGGGATACAGAAGGTATATGGCATAAGACGGTCCATGGCCGGCGCGCCGGCGCCTGTCCCTCCTTCACGGATCTGTTTTCTCACGCTCGAAGCTGGAATCGATATTCATCTGCAGCCGATATTTGGCCACGGTGCGCCGGGCCATTTTGATGCCCCGGCGGCCCAGCTCGTCCGCTATCTTCTGGTCGGACAGCTTTTCGTTGCCGGCGCAGATCTCCCGGATGATCTCCTTCACGCGGACGATGCTGGCTCCGCCCGACATTTCCCGCTGGAAAAAGTGGATCAGCGGGTACGTGCCGCGGGCGCAGTCCAGGTATTTGTTCTGTACGGCGCGGTACACCGTGGTCTCATGCACGCCTATCTCGGCCGCGGCGTCGCTGATCTTAAGCGGCATCAGGCTGTACTGACCCAGGAAAAACGGCCGCTGTTCCCGGACGATGATCTGGGCCACCTTTTCGATGGTCCTCTGCCTGAGCTCCGCCGCGCGGATCAGGCGGGAGGCGGTCTGCTGCATCTGGCGCGCCACCTCGAGCTCATGCCCGGAAAGCGTTTCGGTCAGCCGGCGGAAGTTTTCGTCCTGACGGAAGGTCGGGTAAAAATCGTTGTGAAACAGGATGACCAGCCGGTCGTTATCCTCCGCTTCCACGGTGAATTCCGGCATGATGTACTGAACGTTCCCTTCGCTCAGGGAAACGGGAGCCGGGTTAAGCGACCGGATCACCTCCACGCATTCCCGGACGTGTTTGATGGTCGCTCCGGTTTCCCTGGCGATCTGGCGGAAATTGCCGCGGGCGATGTCCATCAGGTGCACCTGCACCAGGTCGTAGCACAGCGGGTCCACCTGCTCGCGCGCCTCCAGCTGCAGCTTCAGGCATTCCTCCACGCTGCGCGCCCCAAGGCCCGCAGGGCCTATGCTCTGCACGGCCGTCAGGGCGGCGCGGGCCTGTTCCAGGCCGCAGCCATTATCAAAGGCGAATTCCTCCAGCGGACGGACGAAATACCCCCGGCTGTTCAGCTCGTGCAAAAGCCTTGTACCCAGTTGAACGGTGGCGGCGTCATAGCCGGACAGGCGCAGCTGCTGGGCCAGGTCGTCCAGCACCGTCACAGGGCTGGCGGTTTCCGCTTCCCCGTCGTCCTCGTCCGCCGCCCGGGAGCTTCTGAACCGGGTTTTTACCTGCACGGCGTAATCCATCGCCGAGCGGACGGGCGGAACGTACTCAAGCGCCGGGTTTTCCTGAATGGCCTTGGCCATATACTGGCTCAGCTCCATCAGGTCCATGGAAAGGAGATGAAGCGCAGTCTGCATGCTTTGGGACAGCTTTTGGCTTTGGGATATTTCAAGCCTTGCTTCAGCCACGCGCTTCACCTCCTTAAAGTGGTTATTTCAAAGCCCGGCCATATCATTTTGCCTTCCGTCCGCCGCCCTTATGGGACGGATCCCCTTGCCGCGGACACGCGGCTGCTCCCGGCGCAAGCACGGAATGAGCGGCGGGAAGAAGCATCGTTTTTTGGGAAGCGCTGCCTGAAGGGCCGAAGACCGGGCCCGCAGCGGCACGGGACACGCCGCAATACACGCAGCCCTGCCTGCCCACGGTTCGGAAAAACTGTTCGATAGATATTATGCGAAATCCGTGCCAACTTTGCAAGAGGCTGTTTATAATCCGTTAAGGCAACACCGCACAAAGCGGCACAGGGTAGCATAGCGACACAAGATATGGTATAATGGGTTCATGAATAAGCAGATGACGATGTCGTTCTGGACGGACGAGCTTGCGGAAGTCAGAACGCACAAGAAGGAATTCCTTACGCAGATGGACCGACTGGTGCCGTGGG
>CADAQF010000013.1 GCA_902790015.1 uncultured Eubacteriales bacterium
TTTGTCAGCACCGTGCAGCGCGCCGGCACCGCCCGCATGAGGTCCGAAAAAGCGGCGTCAGCCTTTCTGGAGGCGCTGCTGACCGGGGAAACGGCCTTTATCGAGCGGGTCAGGAACCTGCTTTCGCAGATGGAGGAAACCGTTATCACCGGGAAGGCCGACGACGGGATGAACATCCGCCTGCTTCAGATCAAGAAGCTTCTGCTCAAAAGGTACAATTACTATGACCAGCTGCTGGACGTCGCGTCCACGCTGGTGGAAAACGAAAACGGTGTTTTCGCCCCGAAGGGATTGAGCTGTCTGACCAACCTCGCCGCCAGGGTGACCCGTCTGCGCAGCGATGTGGATACTTTGAGCGACTCGGCCGACCATCTGCAGGACGCCTATTCCGCGAGCCTGGATATGAAGCTGAACCGCTCGATGCAGTTTCTCACGGTGCTGACCACCGTCTTTTTCCCGCTGACCATCATCGTGGGCTGGTACGGCATGAATTTCGAGCATATGCCCGAGTTCGGCTGGAAATACGGATATCTGTACGTGATCGTTTTATCCGCCGTCGTGGTATCCGCGCTGTATCTGATCGGGAAAAAGCGGAAATGGTTCTGAAGCTGATGACCTTATTCAAGCCGATCCGCATACTGCGGTATCTTTTGAAAACCTCAGATATTTGAAAGGATGAATCTCATTGCAGCATAACGAACGCAGCCGTATGCTGGGCGAAATGCCCATGCGGCACCTGGTGCCGAAGCTGAGCGTGCCCATCATGGTGTCCATGCTCGTACAGGCCATGTACAACGTGGTGGACAGCATTTATGTTTCCCGTTACAGCGCGAACGCGCTGACCGCCGTCTCCCTGGCCTACCCGGTGCAGATGCTGATGGTGGCGCTGTCGGTCGGCATGGGGGTCGGCATCAACAGCCTGGTCAGCCGCAAGCTGGGCGCGGGCCTTAAAAAGGAGTCCCGTACGGCCTCCTGGAACGGCCTGCTGATAGAGCTTACCGGCTTTCTTATATTCCTGTGCGTAGGGCTTTTCCTGACCGGGCCGATCATGGAAAGCCTGGTGGGCCAGACCCTGGCCAACCGGGAAACCATCCTGGAAATGAGCAAAACCTACCTTTCCATCGTGACCACGTGGAGCCTGGGCGTTTTTTCCGCCGTTTTCTTTGAAAGGATGCTGCAGGTGACGGGCAGCTCGGTGCTGAGCATGATCACCCAGATGTCGGGCGCGGTGGTCAATATCGTGCTGGACCCGGTCCTGATCTTCGGCCGCCTGGGCCTGCCCGCCATGGGCATCGCCGGCGCCGCCGTGGCCACCGTCATAGGCCAGTTTGTAAGCGCCGTCCTGGGCTTTTGCTTCAATCAGTTCAAAAACCCCGAGCTCCGGCTGTCCTTCGCGTACGCACGGCTTGACCCGGAGCTGCTCTGGGGCATCCTTTCCGTGGGCTTTCCCAGCGTGATCATGCAGGCCATCGGCTCGGTGATGAACCTGGGGATGAACAGGCTTCTGGGAAGCTTCACGGACGTCGGAAACGCCGCCGTGAACGTGCTGAACGTGTACTTCAAGCTTCAGTCCTTCGTGTTCATGCCGGTGTTCGGCCTGGGTTCCGGCATGCTGGCGATCATAGGCTACAACTTTGGTGCGCGCAACAAAAAGCGGGTCTACGAGGGGCTCAGGGTGGCGCTAAGCTATTCTGTTTCCATCATGCTGGTGGGGACGCTGATCTTCCAGCTTTTCCCTGAGCAGCTGATGGGCATCTTCTCGTCCTCAGCCGCGGGAGCGGCCTCGGAGTCCGAGGCGCAGATCGCCCGGCAGATGCACGATATCGGCGTCGCCGCCCTGCGCACCATCAGCCTGAACTTCGTGTTCGCGGCGGTCGGCATCACGCTGTCCAATATTTTCCAGGCGGTGGGCCGCGGCGTATACAGCCTGATCATCAGCATAAGCCGCCAGCTGCTGGTGCTTTTGCCTGCGGCGTATCTGCTGAAGGCGGTTTTCGGTACCGTCGGAGCGGTATGGTGGAGCTTCGCCATTGCCGAGGCCGTTTCTCTGGTGATCTCACTGTCCTTCTTCAGAAAGTGCGACCGCGAGATGATCGCGCCGCTGGACCGGCAGGCGCCAAAGAACAGGCCCTCTTGATTCAGTCAGACAGAAAGCCCCCAAAAGGGGAGCACCATAAACGAAACGGCCGCTGGTGTGATCGGGCAGATCTTTCCAGCGGCTTTTTTCTCTTTGAAACTGCGGCGTCCGTTTCCGGGGCATTTTCAGTCCGGCAGAATGATCACAGGGTTTTCGTCCTTGGGGCGGTAGAGGCAGAATTTGTTGCCTATGCACTGCACCGGTTCGGCGTGGAGCCTTTCGCAAAGGTCCTCACAGGCCTCCCGCGCGGTCACGGGGGCGCCGCGCTGGATGCCGCACTTGATCAGTTCCCGGCTCATCAGCGCTTCCAACACGCTTTGGGCCAGGGCGTCGGTGACGCCGTCCTTGCCGACGTAGAGAATCGCCGGCATCTCGTTGCACATGGAGCGAAGATACGCCCGCTGTTTTCCTGTCATATCGTCCGTTCTCCTTTAATCCACAAAATCAAATTCCATATCGTCCATCCGCACGGTGCTGCCCTCCTGAGCGCCCTGCGCGCGCAGGGCGTCTATCATGCCGCTCTGGCGCATGATGCGGTGGAACCAATTGACGGATTCCTCGTCGTCGAAATTGACGCTGTTTATAAGCATCTGCGCAGCCGGGCCGGATATGACGAACACGCCGTTTTCCCGTGTGACCGTGTAGCCGCTTCCGTCGCCTTCCGTCCATTCGGCGTCCTCCTCCTCAAAGGGGCTGAAGGCGGGAAGGGAGGCCAGGCTTTTCGCGACCTCATGCATCAGGGGCTCAAAGCCTTTGTGCGTCGCCGCGCTGACGGGAAAGACCGGCCATCGCCCGTCCACGTGGGCGCGGAGACGATCCAGGTTTTCTTCGGCCCCGGGCAGATCCGTCTTGTTGGCGGCAATGATCTGCGGGCGTTCCATGAGATCTCCGTAGGCGGCCAGCTCCAGGTTGATCTGATCAAAATCGGCCACCGGGTCCCGCCCTTCGCTGCCGGAAATGTCCACCACGTGCAAAAGCAGGCGCGTCCTTTCCACGTGGCGCAGGAAATCAAAGCCCAGCCCGGCGCCCTCGCTGGCGCCCTCGATCAGGCCGGGAATATCGGCCATGACGAAGTCCTGCCCGTCAAAACGGGCCAGGCCCAGGTTTGGCTGCAGGGTGGTGAAGTGATAGTTGGCTATCTTGGGCCGGGCCGCGGTGACCACGGACAGGATGGTGCTCTTGCCCACGTTCGGGTAGCCCACCAGGCCTACGTCCGCGATGGTCTTGAGTTCCAGGATGAACTCGTGTTTTTCGGTCTTCATGCCGGGCTTGGCGAAGTTGGGCGCCTGGCGGGTGGGAGTGGCGAAATGCATGTTGCCCCAGCCGCCCCGGCCGCCGTGCAGAAGCACCTTCTGACGGCCTGCCTCGTACATGTCGGCCACGACGCGGCCGCTTTCCTTTTCGCGCACCACCGTGCCCACGGGAACCTTCACGATCAGGTCTTCGCCCTTTTTCCCCGTGCAGCGGCCGGAGCTTCCGTCCGTGCCCGCCTGAGCCTCGTATTTGGAGCGGAAGCGGAAATCCAGCAGGGTGTGCATGTTTTCGTCCGCCAGCAGCACCACGTTGCCGCCCCGGCCGCCGTCCCCGCCGTCCGGGCCGCCGTTTTGGACAAATTTCTCCCGGTGAAAGGAAACACAGCCGTTTCCGCCGCTGCCCGCTTTGGCGGTAAAGGGAGCGCGGTCCACAAAATGCGCCATACAGTCCTCCAGACGCCCGGGTTCCTTGTACCTTCCGGGCGCTTAACTGCGCCGGACAAACCGGGGCAGTTCAGTATACCATAAAACCCCATTTCTGCGCAATCCGGGAGAAAAAAGAGTTTATGCCCGCCGCGGCACACAAAAATATGCAGTCTTATTGACTGAACGTACGGGCGATGATAGAATCAGAACGAAAAGTGTAATTTTATGTTCTTTATATATAAAAAACGTCCGCGTACGGGCCGTTTGGGGAGGATAAAGTCATGGCAGCACACTGGTGGACCGGCTATCCCTGGCGCATGATCCAGACCAATCTGCGTGAGATCGACATGCTGGACATCGACGCGGAGGAATATGTGCGGCAGCTTCAGTCCTTTGACGCCAATGTGGTCCTCATCAATACCGGCGGGATCATCGCGAGCTATCCCACCCAGGTGGAGGACCATTTCCAGAGCCCCTTTCTTTTGGGCGATTCCCTCAGGCAGATCATGGAAGCCTGCCGCAGCGCCGGCATCAGGGTGATCGCCCGGACCGATTTTTCAAAAGTACGGCAGTCCGTCTATGAAAAACATCCCGACTGGGCCTACCGGACAAAGACGGGCGAGATCGTCAATTACAACGGCGACGTGCACGTCTGCCTGTGCGGCGGATATCAGCAGCGCAAAGCCTTCGAGATCATCCGCGAAATCACGGAAACCCTGCCGATCGACGGGCTGTTCATCAACATGGGCGGCTTTCAGGTGCGGGATTACAGTTACCGCTACCACGGCATCTGCCACTGTGAGAACTGCCGCAGGGAATTCAGCGACCGGTTCGGTCTTTCCCTTCCGGCCGAAGAAAACATGGCCGATCCCGTTTTCAGAAAATACAAGCTCTTTCAAAGCCAGATCACAGGCGAATACAGGGAACGGCTGGAAAAAACCATCCACGGCATCAACCCGGAGATCGTTATAGACAATATCGATTTCACCCGCATGGAATCCAACACCGAGTACAAGCGTCCCCTTCCGTTCTGGCAGTACAGCGCATCGTCCAACACCCGGGCCCTGCGCGGCTTGACTAAGCGCATGGTTTCCAGCAATACCAGCGTGGACTTTATCGGCTTTTTCTACCGGCATGTGGCCGTGAACGCCGCGGAGCAGGAGCTGCGCCTGTGGCAGGACCTGGCCAATTTTGGCGGCCTGGACTACTATCTGATCGGCCGGCTGGACAATCACGAGGACCGCACCGCCTTTGAAAGCGTGCGCCGGGTCTTTTCCTTTGCACGGGAGCATGAAAAGGACTATCTTCAGGTGGCTTCCGTGGCGCAGGCGCTGCTCGTGCGCGGGTACCGCTGGGACGTGGTTCCCGAGGAGAGAGGCTGGATCCGGGCGCTGACGGAAGCCCATATCCCGTTTGACGAGGTGCACGTTTCGGCCGTCCGCCCGGAGGACACATTGGACAAATACAGGGCGGTCATCCTCCCCGAGACGCTCTGCGTTTCCGACTGGTTCGCCGAAAAGCTGGATGATTACGCAGCCCGCGGCGGAACGGTCATAGCTTCCGGGCTGACCGGGCGCTACGACGGGAACTACGATATACCCGGGAAATACCCGCTTTCCTGCATGGGAGTCAAAAAGATCCGCTCCGTCCGGGATGACATGGTATCCGCCATGCTGCACGTGGAGCCTTCCGATCTTTCCCTGTTTCCATCCTATGACAACGACCGCGTCCTTTACTTTGGCGATACCTTCGTATTCGCGGATTATGAGGAGGAGGCGAAAGGCTTTCTGCGCCTGATCCCTCCTCACCCGTTCGGGCCGCCGGAAAGGTGCTATTATCAGCAGATCACCGATATCGCGGGCGTACATATCCACCCGTACGGGCAGGGCAGGGGCGTCATGATCCCCTGGAACCCGGGGCTTCTTTACTACCGGGACGGGTACGACAATACCTTCCGCTTCATGCGCGATCTGCTGGTTCACGGCGCGGGCCTTTCCACCCTGGAAGACAGGCCCTTCACGCCCATGGTCGAAGTGACCTTCGGCCGGGAGCGGGAAGGAAGCCATACGCTCGTGCAGCTGGTCAACGGCACCGGCCATTTCGGGACATCGTATCTGCCTCCCGTGCCGGTCCGAGGCATCTGCCTGCGCGTGCCCTGCCCTGAAAAGCCCCTGTCGCTGACCAGCCAGACGACCGGGCAGGACATCCCCTTTGTCTGGGAAAACGGGACGGTAAGATTTTCTGTGAATGTGGATCATTTTTTTGAAGGCGTCATGATCCGTCACGGGAGGTGACAGAAGATGAGAAGCATCCGCCAGGTGCTTTCCACGGTGCAGTATACCGGCTGCGATCTTGCCAGGCTCCGGGACATTTTCAAAGAGTCGGCATTCATACAGGTAAGCCCGGACGATTCAAAAGGGATCGCCGAAGCGCTCAAAGAGGCCGATGTGGCCGTACTGGACGCGGACCTGGATGACCGCATCCTCAGCGGGAAAAAGCTGCGCTGGATCCACTGCAATCACGCCGGCCTGGCAAGATCGGCCCGGCCGGAGATATTTGAAAGAGGCATCATCCTGACTGGCTCCGCAGGCCGCTCCGCGCCCGTGCTGGCCGAGCATGCCATCTTCTTTATGCTGAACGCCTGCTATCATGCCCGCGAGCTGGCGGCCGCGCACCAAAGCCACCGGTGGGGCGTACCCAAAATGGAAAATTGGCGCGGGCTTTTCGGGCGCACCGCCGGGATCGTCGGCATGGGCAATACCGGAAGGGCGCTGGCGGAGCGTTTGCACGTCCTGGGCATGAACGTGATCGTGTATGACCGCTACAGGATAGAGGACTACCCCTTTGCCGACCGCTGGCTGGATGCCTCCCGGGGGGATTCGCTGGACGTTCTTTTGTCCCGGGCGGATTTTGTCATTCTGTGCATCGCGCTGACCGACGACACCTGGCACCTGATCGACGAAAAGGCCTTCCGCGGGATGAAGGAGCAGGCGGTGCTTGTCAATATCGCCCGGGGAGAGCTGGTGGATACCGCCGCTCTTTTGCGCGCGCTGGACAGTGGCCTGATCTCCTGCGCGGGGCTGGACGTATTTGAGCAGGAGCCGCTTCCGCCTGATGATCCGCTGTGGGATCATCCAAACGTATATATCACCCCGCACGTGACGCCCCAGGTCCCCAGCAGGGCGGGACGATGCCTGGACATCATCGAGGAAAACGTTCGCAGATATATAAATGAGGAGCCCATGCTCAACCGGGTCGGGCCTGGGGACGTCTATACGCATGACATCCCGGCCCGCAAGAGCATAAAAAAGACTTGACGCCGCCCGCTTCTTCCGATACCTTATCGGTGAAAAAGGTGTGTGGGAGGCGGAATGGTGAAACGGTTCAGAAGCCCGCGGGCGATGCTGGTTTTTTCGGCCATTGCGTTCGGGACCATAGGGCCTTTCGTCCGGCGGATCGCCGTGTCCTCCGGGGAGGTGGCCCTGTACAGGGCCGTCATGGCTGCGGCGCTGATAGGGCTGTATTTTCTTGTGACCGGCCAGCGGATACCCTTCAGATCTATCCGCCGGGAGCTTCCGCTGCTCCTGCTGGCCGGCATCGCCATGGGGTTCAACTGGATACTGCTGTTTGAGGCCTATAAATATACCACGATCTCGGTGGCCACGTTGAGCTATTATTTTGCGCCGGTGATCGTCACGGTCGCCTGTCCTGTCCTTTTCAGGGAAAAAATGACGGTAAGGCAAGCGGTCTGTTTTGCCATGTCCACCCTGGGGCTGGTGCTGATCACCGGGGTGGGGGATACCTCGGCCGGCGGGCAGCACCTGCTGGGCATAGGGCTTGGACTGGGCGCGGCCTGCCTGTACGCCACGGTGATCCTGCTGAATAAATACATCAGGAACGTGGACGGCATCCACCGCACCTTTCTTCAGTTCCTGGCCGCTGCGCTGGTGCTGGCGCCCTACGCCGCCATGACCGGCGGCTTCACCCTGCATGCCCTGGATGGGACAGGCTGGCTTTGTCTTCTGACGGTGGGGATTTTCCATACCGGCATCGTCTACTGCCTGTATTTTTCGGCCCTCAGGGAGCTTCCCGGCCAGCAGGCCGCGATCCTGAGCTATATAGACCCTTTGACCGCCGTCGTCATCTCCGTGCTGGTGCTGGGGGAAACACTGACGCTTCCCCAGGCGCTGGGCGGGCTTTTGATACTGGGTTTCACGCTGTGGAATGAATCGTCGCCTCCGTCCGGGGAAGGCCGGGCCCCAAAGCGCCGCCTTCCTAACTGACCGGTATCCCCGCCTTGTGCGGACGGAACAGGATGAAAGCTGCCGATTTGTCTGACGATCCGGAAATCTTTCGAACCGGACCATTGACAAGGGCGGCTTCTTTTTGCATAATAAATGTAATGATTAATATGCGGGGGGCCTGCCATGCGCATCGTATTCGTCCGTCACGGAGAGCCTGATTATGAGCATGACTGCCTGACGGAAACGGGCAGAAAACAGGCTGCCGCCGCCGCTGCGCGCCTGGCAGGGGAGAATATAACGGAAATTTACTCCTCTCCCATGGGCCGGGCCAGGGAAACGGCGGGTTTTACGGCGGAAAGGCTTCAACTGCCGGTGACGGTGCTCGATTTCATGCACGAGATCAGCTGGGGCGGCCCGGACATTCCCGACGGGGGCCACCCCTGGACGCTGAGCAGCCGGATGATGGCCGGGGAAGGCTTTGACTTTTACAAAGAGGACTGGCGGGAGCACCCTTACTTCAAGAATAATGCGGCAGCGGCGTATTATGACAGGGTCGGCGCCTGCTTTGACGAATTTTTAGCTTCTACGCAGGGTTACCGTCAGGAGGGAACGCGTTTTTTCTGTACGGCGGATAAGCAGAAGACCATCGCCGTTTTCAGCCACGGAGGCTCCTGCGGGTGCGTGCTGGCCAGGCTTTTAAGTCTGCCTTTTCCCTATGTGACCGCCGTGCTGCCGTTTGAGTTCACTTCCGTCATCATTCTTTCTTTTCCGGTGCGGATGAACGAATATGTCCATCCGCGCGTCGAGCTGTTCAACGACGCAGCGCATACTTCGGGCATTTCCCGGGGACTTCGGTTTCAGGAAAAGCCCTGACCAAAGTCCTGTCCCTACACGGTTATAGAAGCTTTCATGAATTCTCTCAGGAGGGCAGTATGAACATATTTGTATGCATCAAGCAGGTACCGGCCACCAACAAGGTGAAGGTGGATGAAAAAACGGGGGTGCTTCAGCGCGCAGGAGTCCAGAGCAAGATGAACCCCTATGACCTGTATGCCCTGGAAACCGCGCTTAGGCTCAGGGAAAAGCACGGGGGCAGGGTGACAGTGGGCACGATGGGGCCACCCCAGGCGCAGGCTGTCGTCAGGGAAGCGTACATGATGGGCGCGGACGAAGGCTTCGTGTTTTCCGACCGGCGGCTGGGCGGGGCGGACGTACTGGCGACCAGCTACACCTTAAGCCAGGCGATCCGGAGCGTCGGCGATTTTGACCTGATCCTCTGCGGAAAGCAGACGACAGACGGAGACACCGCGCAGGTGGGCCCGGCCATTGCCGAGCACATGGGCATACCCCACGCGGCCTGGGTGAGAAGGCTTACCGTGAGGGACGGCGGCGTGGACGCCGAGCAGCAGCTGCAGGACGTGATCGAGACCGTTCACATGCCTTTTCCCTGCCTGGTGACCGTGGAACAGGATATATTCATGCCCCGTCTGCCCTCGCTCAAAACCGCCCGGGAAATCGGCGGGAGGGAGATCCACATGATCGGCCTGGACGCTTTCCTGGATACCGACGAAAGCCACTACGGCCTGTCCGGCAGCCCCACCCAGGTCGAGCGCATTTTCCCGCCGGACAATGACGTCCAGCACGAGATATGGGAAGGCGAGGGGCTGGCGCAGCGCCTTTTTGATCAGCTGAAAAGCTGGAAATTCGTGTAATGGAGGAACGCGACCATGGCAAAAATAGCGATACTGGATAGAAAATGCACAGGCTGCGGCCTCTGCGCGTCCAAATGCCCCTTCGGCGCCATCGACATGAAGGACGGCCGGCCGGAGCTCAACGCCGCGTGCAAAGTGTGCGGCGTCTGCGTGAAGGCCTGCCCGGAAAAGGCCATTCTGAAGCTGGAAACCAAGGTCGATTCCGTCGATAAATCCCTGTGGAAGGATATCCTGGTATTTGCCGAGGTCAGCGGCGGCCGGCTTCATCCGGTATGCCTGGAGCTGATCGGCAAGGCCCGGGAACTGGCAAAGAATGTGCGTTTTCAGGTAAAGGCCGTGCTGGTGGGCAGCGGCGTTAAGGAGCACGCGGAGGAGCTGCGCCATTACGGCGTCAGTGAGGTGGCCGTGTATGACGACCCCGCGCTTTCCTATTTCCGGGCGGACGCTTTCGCTGCCTGCGTGGAGGATTATATCCGCTTCGCCCGTCCCTCGGTGGTGCTGGTCGGTGCCACGAGCCTGGGCCGGTCGCTGGCGCCCAGGCTTTCGACCCGCTTTCACACCGGGCTTACCGCCGACTGCACCCGGCTCGAGATGCGGGAAAACACCGACCTGGTGCAGATCCGTCCGGCCTTCGGCGGCAATATCATGGCGCAGATCATCACCACCAACACCCGGCCCCAGTTTGCCACCGTGCGCTACAAGGTGATGAACGCCCCGGAAAGAAGCCCGGAGGCTTCCGGGGAGATCCTTCTGCGCAAATTGCCCGGGGGAGTCGCTCAAAGCAGGGCTTCCTGCGTCAGCGTCACCCCGATCCCGCCCAAAAAGAGCATTTCGGACGCCGAGATACTGGTGGTAGGCGGCCGCGGCCTGCAGAAGGAGAGTGACTTGGACATGATCCGGGAGCTGGCGCGCCTCTTGGGCGGCGACTGGGCCACCACCCGCCCGCTGGTGGAAAAGGGCTGGAACACCAACGACCGCCAGATCGGCCTGTCCGGCCGCACGGTGCGGCCGAGGCTGATCATCACCTGCGGCGTCAGCGGCGCGATCCAGTTCACCGCCTGCATGAACGGCAGCGACCACATCGTGGCCATCAACACCGACAGGAACGCGCCCATTTTTGACGTGGCGCACACGGCCGTCGTGGGGGACCTGTACGAAATCGTTCCGGCACTGATCCGGCAATTGAAGGAGGCCCGGGCATGAAACAGTTTAATCCCGTAACCCAGGAAGATCTGGCTTATTTCCGCGGACTGCTGCCCGGCAGGGTGTTTTCCGCAGAGGAGATCTCCACGGACTACGACCACGACGAGATGACCGAATACGGCCACTATATGCCGGAGGCCGTGCTGCAGGCGGCAAGCACCGAGGACGTGCAGGCGGTGCTTCGCTACTGCAACCGCAGGCATATCGCCGTGACGCCCCGGGGCGCGGGCACCGGCCTGTGCGGCGGCTGCGTCGCCGTTCACGGCGGCGTGGTGCTGAGCACGGAAAAGATGAAAAAGGTCCTGGAGGTGGACACCAGGAACATGACCGCGACGGTGGAGCCCGGCGTGCTGCTGATGGAGTTCCCCAAGGCGCTGGAGGGCACCGGGCTTTTCTACCCCCCGGATCCGGGCGAGAAAACCGCCACCATGGGCGGCAACGCCATGACCAACGCGGGCGGCATGCGGGCCGTCCGCTACGGGGTGACCAGGGATTACGTGCTGGGGATGGAGGTGGTGCTGGCGGACGGCACCATCCTTGACCTGGGCGGGAAGACGGTCAAAACATCCTCGGGCTACAGCCTGATCGACCTGATGATCGGCAGCGAGGGAACGCTGGGCTTTTTGACGAAGCTCACGGTCAAGCTGGTGCCGGAGCCTAAGGTGAACCTTTCCCTGCTGATGCCCTTTGATGACCTGGACGCCTGCATCGAGGCGGTCCCGAAGGTCCTGGCCTGCGGGTGCGAGCCTACGGCCGTGGAGTTTATGGAGCGCGAGGTCATCTCCTGCGCGGAGACCTACCTGGGCAAGCAGTTCCCGGATACCAGCGCCGATGCCTATCTGCTGGTGCGCCTGGACGGCGCGAGCGCGGACGCCCTGCAGCCCTCCATTAAGACCCTGACCGACCTGGTCCTTTCCATAGGCGCCAGGGACGTCCTTCTGGCCGATACGGACGAACGGAAGGAAAGCATCTGGAACGCCCGCGGCGCCTTTTTGGAGGCCATCAAGGGTTCCACCCCCACGATGGACGAGTGCGACGTCGTCGTTCCCCGGGACAATATCCCGGCCTTCGTGCACAGGATGGTCGAAATAGGGAAGGAGGCGGGCATCCGCATCCGCTCGTTCGGCCACGCGGGCGACGGCAACCTGCACATCTACGTCTGCCGCGACCAGCTGCCGGAGGACGAGTGGAAAAAGAAGGTGGCTTATGTGATGGCGCAGCTGTATGAAAAGGCCCGTGCGCTGCACGGTCAGGTCAGCGGCGAGCACGGCATAGGCCACGCCAAGAGGGAGTTTCTCCGGGAAAGCGCGGGGGAGAGGCAGATGGACCTTATGCGGGGGATCAAGGCGGTGTTCGATCCCAACGGCATCCTGAACCCCGGGAAGGTCATATGATATCCATGCAGCCGGACCCGAACGGTCCGGCTGTTCTATGCCCGGCCGGGTTACTTTTCCCTTTACGGCAAGGCTTTGGCGGACTATAATGGACCAGCATCCAACAGGTATGCACGGAGGCTTTCCCATGAACCGTCTCAATGCGGGGCTTGAAAACAGGCTTTCCTCGGATCAGTTCAGCTGGCCGTCGCTGAGAAGCATGTATCTGACCCTGGTGCTCGATCAGTTTTTCATCTGTTTCATCAGCGTGATTTCCACCGCGCTGGTGTCCTCCGTGGGCGAGGCGGCCATCGCCGCGGTTTCCATGGTGGGAACGATCAACGGGCTGGTTTCGCTGGTGTTCACCTCCCTGGCCACGGGAGGGTCCATCGTGGTGTCCCGCGCCAAGGGCAGCGGAAGCGCTCAGGACGTCCGCCGCGCCGTAGGCGAGGTGACGGGCCTGTGCGGGGCGGTGTCCCTGGCGCTGAGCGGGCTTTTATTCCTTTTTTCCGGCCCGCTGGTGCGCTTTCTCTATCCGAACGTGGAGTCCCTTCTGATAGAATATGCCGTACGGTATATGCGGATGATGGCCGTTTCGTTTATACCGTTTTCGGTATTCAACGCCATATTCTGCATTTTCCGCAGCCTGGGCGACACCCGTTCAAGCCTCCTGCTGACCGTCGTCATAAACCTGGCGCACCTGCTGCTGAGCCTGCTTTTTATCAACGGGCTGTGTATGGGGGTCAGCGGTTCGGGGCTTTCCTATATCATAGCGCGCGCGCTGGGCATGGGGCTGGCGGTTTTCTGGCTGCTGCGGCATAACGTATACCATATCAGCGCGGGAGATTTTTTCCGTTTCACCAAAAGGATCACGCGGCAGATCGTTTCCCTGGGAGCGCCGCTTACCGTGGAATCCCTTTTGACCCAGGGCGGGATGCTGCTGGTGCAGATCTACCTGGCGCGGCTGACCACGACCGACCTGGCGGCGCAGGCGGTATCCAACTCCATGCTGAACCTGTACACCGTCCCTGCCAGCGCTCTGACCGCGCTGACCAGCACCGTGCTGGGTCAGTGCTACGGCGCCGGGCGGTATGACCTGACCCGGCATTACGCGGGCCAGTTCATCAGCCTCGGGCGCTTCGTGCTGCTGGGCACGGCGGCGCTGCTTTATCCGTTCACGCCGCTTTTGCTCAGGCTCTATCACGCCAGCGCCCAGGGAGAGCCGATCATCCGCACGTCGCTCAGCATCGCGGTGTTCAGCATGCCGTTTCTCTGGTGCGACGGAAACCTGCCCGCCATGGCCCTGCGCGTCACGGGGGACAGCGTGTTCACCAGCGCCGTGTCGGTGCTTTCGCTGCTGATGGGCAGGTGTCTTTTAGGCTATCTGCTGACCATCGTCCTGCGTTTGGGCGTGCCCGGCGTATGGATCGCGCTGGTTTCGGAATGGGTGCTCAGGGCCGCCGCCTTCCGCATCCGCATGAACGGCCCGGGATGGCGGGAAATGGAAAAAAGCGGCGGGGTATAAGCCCCGCCGGTGTGCAGCATATCCGAAAAAACTGGTCATTCCGCCCGCAGCATATCGATAAGCGCGCTCAGGGACAGTGTGTCATACTGCCAGGCCGCAGCCTGCCATACGGTGTCGGGAAGACCGTTCAGATAATACGGCACGTTCATGCTTACGGCGATCACCTTTTTGCCGGACTTCGCCAGGCGGCAGGCGGAGTTCACAGCCCTTTCCAGGTCCGGATGGCGGTGTAAAATGACCACCGCTGTTTTGGCGCCTTCGGGGATCGGGTCGTCCAGCCCCATATGCCGGGCGCCGAAGGCCAGGGCGCATTCCCGGGCGGCGTCCAGCGGAACACTGTCGCTGGCCAGGCTTTCCGCCCGGGCGGGAACGCCCAGGAACAGCGTGCTTCCGTCCACCCGGGGCAGCGGCTGCCCGCCCGGGGCATGGAGGACGCGCAGGGCCTTTTTCATGATTTCGGCGGCCAGCGCCCGCTGGCCGGGATTCCCGAACATGTCCTTTCCGCCCTCAGGCGGGAGGAGTTCTTTTTTGCGCTCAACAATGTGCTCAAAGCGTTCCTGCGCTTCGGCCCTGGAAAGCGTACCCGCTTCAAGGGCCTTATACAGGTATTCGCAGGAAGACTGCGCCTGCTCAGCCGAATGGCAGATCAGCGCTATGTCCACCCCGGCGGCCAGCGCGCGGCGCGTGCCTTCCTCGATGCCGAACATGTCCATGACGGCGTTCATTTCCATGCCGTCGCTGAGGATGATGCCCTGAAAGCCCAGCTGTTCCCGGATCAGGCCTGTGATGACATTCCGGGAAACCGTGCCCGGGATATGCTCTTTTTCAAAGGCAGGAAACACGACGTGGGCGGACATGATGCCCCTGATCCCCGCCTGGACAGCCGCGTGGAAGCTGACCAGCTCGGTCTGCCAGACCTCCTGCGCCGGCTTGTCCACCACCGGCAGGCCCAGATGGGAATCCACCGTCGTATCCCCGTGGCCGGGGAAATGCTTGGCGCAGGCCAGTACGCCCGTTTCCTGCAGGCCCTGCATATAGGCGACGCCGAAGGCCGCCGTTTTTTCGGGCACGGATGAAAAGCAGCGGCTGCCGATGGGGGAAGCGGGGTTGGTCAGACAGTCCAGCACCGGGGCGAGATTGAAATTGACGCCGACGCTGCGCAGCTCCTGCCCGATGAGCCGGCCGATTTGATACGCGTTTTGAGTATCGTCCGTGGCGCCTATGGCCATGGCGCAGGGGGTCGGCGCGGCGATGTGGGCCAGGCGGGACACGCTGCCGCATTCCTCGTCGATCATGATATAGGGCTCGAGCCCGGTTTCCGCCCGGACCAGCGTCCGCAGATCTGCGCACAGGGCGCTCAGTTGCTCATAGCTTTCCACGTTGCGGCGGAACAGAAGAACATTGCCGATTTTATATCGCCGGACCAGCTCCCTGAATTCCTCCGGGATCGTTATTCCGTCAAAGCCAACGGCCAGCCTTTGGCCGATCATCAGCCGGGTCATTTCGTCCATTCCGTTATTCCTCCCTTACAGCAGGTCCATTCTCTGCCGTTTGGCCGTGGGGCTTACGCCGAAGCAGGTGGCGTGATCCACCCCGATGCGCGCGCCGCGGACGATGCTGAGCGCCTCATAATACCGAAGATACCGGAAGCTTTCCGAATGCTCGGACAGCCAAAGCTCCCTCACCGCTTCCTTCCACAGGGGAAAAGCCTCAGTCACGTCAAACCAGTAATAGGGCGTGAACTCAGGCTCGTCCTCCCAGTTTTCCGCGCACATGAAGCGGCGGATCGGCGCGGGGGGAAGAGGATGCTCAAAGGTGGGCAGGGACGCGTAGAAAATGGCGTGGTCGGTGATCAGGTGGGCCGCCTCGTGGTCCTTGTGCAGGCTGTTTTTCCAGTGATACAGTACGGCGTCCGCCTGACAGCGGCGCATCAGGTCCGCCAGCGCCAGTTCCTGCTCTTTGGTGTCATAAAGCTCCCCGTCCGGCGTGTCCAGAACGATGGATTCGCCGCCGATCTTCTGTGCGAACTTTTGAGCGCACCGGACGTTATATTCCCTGAATTCGGGCACGGTCCATCCTTTGGGGGCTCCCCGTTCGCCGGCCGTCAGGTCCACTATGACGACGCGGTCGCCGTTAAGGGCGTGCTTGGCAAGCAGCATTCCGCAGGTCAGCTGGGCGTCCCCGGTATGGGCGCCCACCGCCATGATGGTCTTAGGCATCGGCTCGATCTCCTTTCAGCGCAAGGGACATCAGGCGGAATTCCCGCACCGGGCGCAGGCCCGCGGCGAGATAGATCTTCTGCGCGTGATTGTCCATCCCCGTAAACAGCGTGGCGAAGGCGGCCCCCTCCCGGACGAAGGCCTCCATCAGCAGGTTGAAAAGGACCGTGGCGATGCCCCGCTTTTCATAGCCGGGGTCAGTGCAGATGCCGGTGAACCAGCCGCGGCCGCTCTTCTGCAGGTCCACCGGGCCGGTGAAGGCGACGATCCGCCCATCGTGCACGGCGGTCAGCAGCGTCCGCGGGCCCCTGGGGGGCGTGCCGTCGGCCCACATGCGCTCGTCCTCGTTGGGAAGCCCTGTCTTCAGGGCCCTGATCTCCGTGCGCAGCACGTCCCGCCAGTATTCGCTTTGCACATGGTCGCACAAAAGATCGTAATCGCAGTCAAGCTTTGGGTCGTAGGGGCCGGTATAAATGCCCTGTTCTAAAAGGCGTCCCCGAAGCGCTTTCACTTCCTCTGGCAGTTGGTAGCCCGAAAGCGCCCGGTACATGGACACTTCCCGGTACCTCACCTCAAAGCCGGCCCGCTCAAGAAACCAGTAGCCCTCGCAGCCAAAGTCCGCCCCGGGCATGTTGTTGTGGTCATGCCCGGGGGTGCCGGGGATACGCCAGTCCAGCTGCACAGGATTCCAGTTGGAGATCTGCATCCGGTCGGCGCCCAGGAGGACCATCCTCCGGCAGAGCGCTTCGAGCAGGGCTTTCGCCGTGCCCTGCCGCCTGTGTTCCCTGTCCGTCATCAGGACGGTCAGGTAGGCGCAGCCGGGGCTGCCGCCCCGGAAGCTTTCGGGCGCCACGCCCTGGATAAAGCCGGTGATCCGGCCGTCCTTTTCCGCCACCAGCAGGTTTTCCGGGCTTCGACCCTCGCCGGACAGAAACTTTCTTTTGAAATAATCTTCCTTCAGCGGATAATAAAGGACTTCCCCGGCTTCAACGCAGCTGTTCCATATGCGCATTATGCCGTCCGTGTCTTGCGGCTGAAACGCTCTGATTAGCATCGGTCACATTCTCCTTGATTCATCAATCATACAGCAGGAAGGGCTTTCTTTCCTCCACAAAGGCCTGCCTTTGGGGCTGGTGCGCGCTGATCAGGGCATGGGCGTCCTTTAGCCCCCGCCGGTAGCTGTCCGTGCCCAAAAGCTTATCGATCGTGAAGGAACCGGGGGCGGAGCCGGTCCATTCAAGCATGGCAGGATACATATCCCTGATCTCGTCCAGCAGAGCGAGCGCTCCCTCGGTCACGTCGGCCAGATCGCGGTCGGTCACGTGCACCTGCACACCGGCGCACAGCCGGCCCTGGTACTTGGAAAAGGTCGGGGAAAAATACGCCGCGCGGAAATGAAGCCCCGGAAGCTTCCGGCGTGCCATGCGTTTTTCGAGCGCCTGCGCGTCGATCCACGGCGCGCCGATATACTCAAAAGGCATCGTGGTGCCACGGCCCTCGGATACGTTGGTGCCCTCGAACACGCAGGTGCCCGGATAGACCAGCGCCGTATGAAACGCCGCGCAGTTGGGCGACGGGGCCGCCCAGGGGATATCCAGGTCGTCCAGGTACATATGCCGCCGCCAGCCCCTGAGCGGGATCACCTTAAGGTCCACGTCCAGCTTCAGATAGTTTTTGACCCACAGCGCGTATTCGCCGATGGTCAGTCCGTAGCGGGTGGGCAGGGGATACATGCCGACGTAGCTGCTGAAGGCGGGGTCCAGCACGGTGCCCTGCACCTTTTCGCCGCCCAGCGGGTTCACCCGGTCGAACACGACCATCCGTTTGCCGGCCGCTGCGCAGGCTTCCATGGCGAAGGAAAGGGCGTAAAGATAGGTATAGAACCTGGCCCCCACGTCCTGCATGTCAAAACAGAGGACGTCAAAGACGTCCAGCATGTCGGCGGTCATCCGGCGGGTCTTTCCGTAAACGGGGTAAACGGGCGTCTGCGTGGCGGGGTCCGTGTGTTTTTCAAAGGCTTCCCCGGCCTGAACGGCGCCCCGGATGCCGTGCTCGGGAGCGAACAGGGCGGTCAGGCGATACCGCTCGTGGATCAGGTCGGCCGCGCTTTGAAAGCGGCTGTTGATGCCGGTATGGTTGGCCATGAGGCCGATGCGGCGGCCGTTAAGCCACGGCTCGGCTTCAGTCAGGCTGTCCAGCCCGCAGAGAACGCGTGTTTTGATCATTTTGTTTCTTTTTCCAAAAAGGGGCCGTTTCCCAAGGGAAACGGCCCCGGTCGGTTCGGGAGAAAGGAACGGATCACCTGCCGATAAAGGCGTCCAGCTGGCGCTGCAGCTCCGCGGTGATCGTGCGCAGGCCGGCGTCTTCCATGCGGCTCAGCATCTCGGGGATCACCACGTCCGGGTCAGAGGTGCCGGTGTAGAGCTCCTTGCGGTACTCCTCGATCACCTGCTTGACGGCCAGGCACTCGGTTTCCACGGGGCTCAGGTCAGGAGTAAAGCCCATGGCGGCGGAAAGGGTAGCATGCTCGTAGTTCGCCATGGTCTTTTCCCACTGATGGATGTCGGTGGGAACTTCCGGGAAGGCGGACGCTTCCAGCGCGCCCAGGGTGTAGTGGCCCTGCGCGTACGCCTGAACGGCCATGTTGGTCTGGCCCAGCTCGGTCCTGGTCACGGTGCCGTCTTCATTGCGGACATAGTGCTTGCCTTCGATGCCGTAGCGGGCGGTCTCGCGGTACCACGGGTCGGTGTTCATGAGCTCGATCAGCTTCAGGGCTTCCTGCGGATGCTCGGAGAAGCTGCTCACGGCGGTCATGGAGCCGCGGATGGAGGAGGTGCTCAGATAAGCGCCGTCATAGCGGGAGATGTAGATGGGCTTCTTGATGACGTTGGCCCACACGGTCTCAGCGCCGAACCAGCCCTGGCCGGACTGCACGGCGCCCGCCTGCGCGCGGGGCATGGACTCGGTCACGGCGGCGTCGGGGTTGATGTAGCCCTTTTCATACCACTCGTGGATCTTCTTGACGCGGTTCACCCAACTGGGGATTTCCAGCGCGGACTTTACGGTGTACTGGTCGTCGGTGCCCTGAGCTTCCCAATCCAGGCCGATCAGATAGTCCATGTTCAGCCAGTCGGCCAGAGCGTTCTGCCAGGAGGTGATGCCGCCGGAGGACATCTTGAACGGATAATCATCAGGATGGTCGGCCTTGTAGGCCTCAAAGTAGGGCTCGATGCCTT
The DNA here is from genome assembly GCA_902790015.1 of uncultured Eubacteriales bacterium. Taxonomy (GTDB): domain Bacteria; phylum Bacillota; class Clostridia; order Christensenellales; family Aristaeellaceae; genus UBA4246. The sequence continues at coordinate 19,329 of CADAQF010000013.1, forward strand.
CGAAGGTGATGTAGCTGTCCTGCTCGAAGCCCTTCTGGTTGAGGAAGTAATCGGTGTCCAGGATCCAGAAGACCTCGTAGCCGATGTCCTTCATGTGGGGGATGGCGTAGATATTGCCGTTTACTTTGACGCCTTCCCAGGCCAGATCCACGATGGAATCCTTAAGCGCGGGGTAGTTGTCCAGATCGGCGGTGATGTCGCGGAACATGCCGGCAGCCACGTTGGTGGCATAGTCGTTCCACCAGTCGCAGGTGAAGGCGATATCGAAATATTCGCCTGTCTGCGTGGCCAGAGCGATCTGGGTGTCGGTCATGTACTTGAACTCGCAGGTGACGCCGATCTTTTCGGCGGAATAGGCGTTCAGGGCCGCTTCCACCTCAGGCCAGTCCATGGGGGCGTCGTTGGTGATGTACATGAACCAGATCAGCTTGACCGGTTCATCGGCGACGGCAAGGCCGCAAACGGAAAGCAGCATGGCCGCCGCCAGGGTGAGCGCTAGGATTTTCTTCATGAAGAAATCCTCCTTTCTTATTTGTTTAAACGGCCGTGGTCGTTTAAATTCGGGCGGTTATCCCTTCACGGCGCCTATGGTGAGGCCGGAAATGAAGTATTTCTGGAAGAAGGGATAGGAGAACATGATGGGCACCACGGCGATGACGACGATGGCCATGCGCATGGTCTCGCTGGGCAGGACGTTAGTGTTGGCGGACATGGCCATATCGTTGTTGGCCAGGTACTGGATGTTCCTTTCGATGTTCACCAGCACGTACTGCAGCGGGAACAGGTCGTGCATGTTGCTTTCGATGTAGAGGCTCGCCTGATACCAGTCGTTCCAGTAGGCGAAGGTCAGAAACAGGGCGATGGTGGCCAGCGCCGGCAGGGAAATGGGCAGCACCAGCTGGACGAATATGCGCAATTGGCTCGCGCCGTCCATCTTGCCGGATTCGATGATCTCGTCCGGAACGGTGGTCTGGAAGAACGTGCGCATGATGATCACATAGAAGCTTGAGCAGGCCAGCGGCAGGATGATCGCCCAGTAGGTGTTTTTAAGCCCCAGCAGCTGCACGTTGACCACATACGTGGACAAAAGGCCGCCGTGAAAGATCATGGGAATAAAAATCAGCGTGGTGTAGAGGTTCCTCAGCTTGAAATTCCTTCGGGAAAGGACGTAGCCCATGGTGGAGATCAGGGTCAGGCCCAGCAGCGTCCCCACCACCGTGATGCCCACGGAGGTCAGAAACGCCAGCACCACCGTGGGGATGCCCCTGGTGTTCCTGAGATGCCAGACATACCGATAGGCTTCGATGGACCATTCCACCGGGCGGAAGCTGTAGCCGACCTGCTTGATGGAGTCCTCCGAGGAGAAGGAAATGACGATGACGAAAACCACCGGCACGATGCAGATCAGGGCCAGCAGGATAAAAAGCGCGCTGTAGGCCGCGTTGGTGCCGGGCTTCAGGGCGTTGAAGCGCAGCATGCCGCTGCCGGTCTCGCGAGTCCCGGAGGAAAGCTGGCTGCTGGGTTTTTCAGACATACTCTTTCCTCCTTTCCTCAGAACAGGGCGCTCTCATTGTCGACCTTGCGGACGATCGCGTTGGCGGCGATCATCGTAAGGCAGCCAAGGACAGACTGCAGGAAGCCTGCCGCCGAAATATAGCCGTAAACCGGGCGGGGATTGTTGAACATGGAATTGTACACGTACACATCCAGCGTCAGGTAAACGCTGGTCAGGGAGCTTGAATTGCGGGTGGCGCGGTAGAACAGGCCGAAGTCCGAATTGAATATCTTGCCGATAGCCATGATGAACATGATGATCATGATGGTCTTGAGCATCGGCAGGGTGATGTATTTGGTCTGCTGCCACTTGGACGCGCCGTCGATCATGGCGGCCTCGTACAGCGACTCGTCAATGCCCTTGATGGAGCTTAAGTATACCACCATGCTGTAGCCTATGGTCTTCCATACGTGCAGGAAGATCAGGAAGAAGGGCCAGTAGTCCCTGGCGTCCGCCTGATACCATTTGACGGTGTTCAGGCCCAATTTGGCAAGCGTGCGGTTGATCAGGCCGTTGTCGGTGGACAGAAAGGCAAACACGAAATAGCCCACGACCACCCAGCTCAGGAAATGGGGAAGGAACATGGCCGTCTGCGTCACCATGGCCAGCTTCTGGCTGTGCAGGTGGCTGATCATGATGGCCAGGGTGACCGGCAGCACGACACCGAGGATAATGAAAATGATATTGTACCCGATGGTGTTGCGGAACATGTTGATGGTCGTGGCCTTGTTATTGGCAAACAGAAAGCGGAAATTCTCCAGCCCGCTCCATTTGCTGTTGTAAAAAAGGCTCCACAAAAAGCCCTTGCCGGGCGCCACGCGGTACTGCTTGAACGCGATGATCAGCCCGAACATGGGCAGATAGCAGAACAGCAGATACCACGTCACCGTCGGCAGGGACAGGAAAAACAGCTGGAGGTCGTCCAGCGTGAAGCGCGGCTTTTTCCTCTTCCCGTCCGCCTTTGGCCTGATGACAGCGTTATTCTTCAATATGATCCTGCTTTCTTGTCGGTTCCGTTTGAAAACAGATATGGAATATGGAAAAAAACTAAAAAAACAATCCCGAACAGTTTTGACTTTACCCTTAGGCTTAAATTACACCATTTTGGACAAAAAGTCAACTGTCCGGCACTGTTTTTTGCGGTAAATGCGATATATATCCTATTCTGTTTTCCCGATGCCCAGCAGCTCCGCCTGACCGCGCAGGTGGGCGGAATAGGTGTTCTGGTTCAGAAGCTCTCCCATAAACGTCATGGAGGATGTGCCGCCGCCGTCCAGGTTGAACGCGAGGACACACTTTTTTTCCCGCATGAGCTCAGACAGCCTGAGCAAAGTGCAGCCCTTGGAGGCCTTCGTCCTTCCTTCCACCATGACGGCGACATAATGGCCGATCTCCGCCATGCCCAGCGCCGTGCGCGGGTCGTTTCCCAGCTTTTTGCTGATCCTTTCGGCCTGGGGGGTGATCTGCCCGTCTTTAAGGAGTATGGGGCCAAAGCAGAGCACGTCCGACGCGCCCTGCTTTTTTAAGGCTTTGGCGGTCGTGCCGTTGTAATCGTATACCTCCATCCGCCCGTCGGGATAAAGCGCCATCAGGTCCCTGTTGGGCACGATGCTCACTTCCTTGCGCGCGGGGTCGTCATAAAGGATTTCTCCGCCGCGCAGTATCACGCCCACGGACATGACCTTGCGGCGGGCGTTGCGCAGCACCCGGTACAGGTAGTAATCCGTATTGAGCGAAAAGACCAGCCCGTTTTCCCGGGCGATCACCTCCGGCTCAGTCCGTTCGCGTATGTTCATATCGCCCTGATGATAATACGTTTTCAGGTATTCGGAGGATCCGGGCCGCACGTATATATCCGCTTCGTACCAAAGCAGGGGCTGGGTCTTTTTCTGCGTGTCGGTCTTGCGGACGATCTCTATGCGCAGATCGGGGCTGGCATACAGCCACAGGCCCGTTTCCCGGTCGGCCAGGGAAAAGGGCGCTTCGCCCTGCGGGAGGAAGCCTTCCTCAGTAAGCGCCGGGAAGAGGGCTTCATACCCCGTGCCGGCTGATAGAAAGGCAGCGTTACGCTTTTGTGCTTCCAGGAGATCGGCCGTTTCGTCCCGGGGCTCGGGCTGGGAGGGCTCGGGCAGGGAAAGGACGTAAGGGTCCTCCCTGGTGCCGAGACCTGACATGATCTGCGCGTCCTCGAGTTTAAGCTGCACCATCGGGCGTACGCCCTGCCCTTCGTGCCACACGCCCAGATAGCCCCATCTCCCCTCCTGTATGACGCGGCGGTGGGCCTTTTCGTGGTTGGGGCTCAGCGTTTTCGTCCAATAGGGAGAATGGCCGGTGCCGCCCTGGTAGACCTGCAGCCCGTTTTCCGCGGCGTATGCCGTGCCGCGCGCGCAGCGGCTGTCGTCGGTCGAAAAGCCGTAGCGGGGGTTTTTAAGGTCCTCCGCGTCGGGCAGGGATACCAGCGCCCGGTCCATCTGGCGGGCGAGGGCGTTCTGTTCGGCCCAGGAAAAGGCGGCTTTAAGGAATTCGCCGTTCAGGTATTCGTAAAGCTCGGACTGTTCCCACCCTGGGTAGGTGTTCTGCTGTACGTCCACCCGCGCGGAAAAAAGGATCCTGTCGCTTAAAAGCAGCGCCGAAGCGTGATCCGTCAGGAGCACCCGCCACAGGATCGGGCGGACGGTCTCATCCGCGTCAGTCGGAAAGCGGCCCAGCAGAACGTAGTCCCAGGCGCCTTCGTCCGCGCGGTAGGAGTGAAGCGCCGGTCCTTCCGCGCGGGCGGGCAGGAAGAAAAGCAGCAGCGCGAAAAGCGCCGGCAGCGCCTTTTTTGCCTTTTTCAGCATGGGCAATGCCTCCGCGTATACGTTCAGTGTACGTTTTCCGAAATGCCGATGCCCAGCACCTCGTTCTGCTTGCGGTTCTGAACGGAATAGGTGTTTTCGTTGAGGTAGTCGCCCATGAATATCATGGAGGCGGTGCCGCCGCCGTCCAGGTTGAAGGCCACGGTGCAGCCCTTCTTAAGGAACAGGTCGGCCAGGTAGGTCAGCTGGCAGCCGACGGACGCCTTGGTGCGGCCCTCCACCATGATGGCCACGTAATGGCCGTTTTCCACCATGCCGATGGCGGAGCGGGGGTTATTGTTGCCCCGGGCGCCGATGCGCAGCGCCTGCTCGGTGACCTCGCCGTCCCGCACCAGCACCGGGCCAAAGCAGAAAACGTCATAGGCGCCCTGCGCTTTAAGTTCTTCTGCGCCCGGCCCGTTATAGTCGTACGCTTCCATCCGGCCGTCGGGGAATAGGGCGATATAATCCCGGTTGGGGATGTTGTTGGCGGCCTTTTTGGCCGGGTCGTCATAAAACGCTTCGCCGCCGCGCAGCACCACGCCCACGGTCATCGTCCTTTTCTTGGCGTTGCGCAGCACGCGGTAATAATACCAGTCCGTGTTCAGGGCGAACACCAGGTGATTCTGCCGGGCGATGTCGGCGGTTTCGGCCAGCTTTTTCGTTTTGGGGTTCTGTTCGTTGAAATAGGCCCGGATGAAGTCGCCCGAACCGGGGCGCACGAACAGGTCCGCCTCGAACCAGCGTTTGGGCTGATTCTTTTTGCTGGTGTCGGTCTTGCGGACGATCTCGATCCTCAGATCGGGATTGGCGTACAGCCACAGGCCTTTTTCGGCGTCGGCGTAGACGAATTCCTCCGACCCGGCGGGCAGAAAGCCCTCTTCGGTGAGCGCCGGGAAAAGGGAGGCGTATTCCGTGGCGGCTATGGTCGAAACAGGGGTTGAAAGGGGGGCGCCGGTGACGGGTGCCCGGTCTTCGTCAGCAGGATCGTCCGCTGAAGCGGCATCTTCGGAAGATTCGCTTTCGGCTGTGCCGGTTTCATCTTCGGGGAGGCCGGAGTCCGTCTGGCCGGAAGGGACAGATGTATCCGGGGCCGTCTGCGGGGCCTCTTCCTGTGGGGCGGAGGGGGAAGCCCCCTGCGGCTCAGGACTTCCCGGCAGGGCCAGCACATAGGGGCCCTCCTCCGTGCCGCTGCCCAGGGGGATCAGCAGGTCGGCAAGAGACAGCAGGATTATCGGCCGGACGCCGATCTCCTCCCGGCTGACGCCCAGGTAGCCCAGCACGCCCTCGTCCATCACCCGGCGCTGGGCGTTTTTATGGTTGGGGCTGGGCGTTTTGGTCCAGTAGGGGGAATCCTTGCGGGAGCCGCTGTATACCTGCAGGCCGTTGGCCCGCGCATAATCCGTTCCCTGCGCGCGGCGGGCGTGGTCGTCCACAAAGCCGTAGGCGCGGTTCCTCAGGTCTTCCACCGAGGGAAGGGACACCAGCGCGCCGTCTTCCTGTGAAAGCAGCGCGTCCTGTTCGGCCTGTGAAAAGGCGGACGAAAGGAATTCGCTGTTGAGCGCTTCATACAGTTCCGAGGATTCCCAGCCGGTGTAAGAGCCTTCATCCCCATCCACCCGGGCTGCAAAAAGCACCCTGTCGCTCAAAAGCAGGACGCTGTCCTCCGCGACGGAAAGCACCCGCCAGATGATCGGCTCCCGCGTGCCGTCGGCCTTTGAGGGCGTGCTGCCGAAGGATACGTAGGTCCATTTTTTCCCCTTGCTCTGGTAGGGAAGGAGGGCGTTTTCCGCCGATGAAAGCCCGGCTGACAGGAGGGTGAGCACAGCCAGCGCCAGGCATAAAGCTTTTTTGAACATCATATTCCTCCGCGAGGGATTTAATCATTGAATCAGACCGGTCTCGCCGATGCCCAGCACCTCGTTTTGCTGGCGGTTCTGGGAAGCCGCCTTGTTTTCCGTCAGGTATTCGCCCATGAAGATCAGGTTGGCGGCGCCGCCGCCGTTGAGGTTATAGGCGGTCAGGCAGCCGCGCTGGGCGAAGAGATCGGCGAATTCTGCCAGCTTCATGCCGACGGAAACCTTCGTCCCGCCCTCTACGGCGATGGCCACATAGCGGCCGGGGGACACCATGCCGATGCCGCTGCGGGGGTTTTCGCCCTGGCGGTCCGATATTTTGCGGGCCTGGTCGGTCAAAAGCCCGTCTTTAAGCAGCACCGGCCCGAAGCAGAGCGCTTCATAGGCGCCCTGCGCCAGGAGCTCCTGTCCGGAAATGGCGTTATAGTCGAAGGGTTCCATCCGGCCGTCCGGGAAAAGGGCGAGTATATCCCGGGTGGGCAGGGTGCTCATGGCCTTCTTGGCCGGGTCGTCATACAGCACCCGCCCGTCCCGCAGCACCACGCCCACGGACATGGTGTATTTTTTCCGGTTCCGCTGCACGCGGTAATAATACCAGTCCCCGTTCAGTGCCAGCACCAGGCGGTTTTTTTGCGCGATGTCCGCCTCGTCCATAAGCTCGGCTGTTTCGGGATCGCCGTCGGGATAATAGTTTTTAAGCAGCATGTCCGCACCCTCGCGGACAAATATTTCGGCCTCCAGCCAGCGCTTGGGCTTTTTCTTTTTTGTGGTGTCGGCCTTTCGGACGATCTCCACCCGAAGCGAGTCGCTCGCGTACAGCCACAGGCCCTCTTCCGGGTCTGAATGGACGAACTCGGGCTCGCCCTCGGGCAAAAAGCCCGCTTCGGTAAGCGTAGGGAACAGGGAGGCATATTCGCTGGGGAACACGCGCGGCGTTTCAGGCGCGTTTGACGGGAGCGCGGGGGAAAGGGCAGGCGCCTCCGTGGGGCTTAGAGTGGGGTCGGGCGTCAGAGCGGGCGCGGGCGTCCGGGTGGGCCGGGGCGTCGGGGCGATGCGCTGAGCGCGGGAGGAGGCTTCAGGCGGAAGCACCTGATAGGGCGACGGCGCGCTGCCGTCGCCGGAAACGACCGCCAGCTTTTCCAGGCTCAAAAGCACCATGGGCCTGACCCCGATGTTTTTAACCGTGACGGAAAGGTCCGAAAACGCGCCCTGCGCCGTCACGCGGATCAGGGCGTCCCCGTTGCGGCCGGATTCGGTGCGCGTCCAGTAAGGGGCCAGATCCTCTCCGTAAAGGCCGCCTGAAAAGGCGGACGCCGTGCCGCGCGCGGCGCGCTCCTCGTCGGACAGCGATGTAAGCAGTTCTTTTGAAGGCAGGGAAATGAGCGCCAGATCCTCCCCGTACATCAGGGCTGCCTGCTCGTCTTCAGAAAAGGAATCCGTCAGAAAGGGACCGTTGAGCAGGGCATACAAAGAGCAGCCCTCCCAGCCGGGAAAGGGGGACGAACCGTCCTGCGCGGGGGAAGAAAACAGCACCTCCTCGCTCAGAAGGACCGCCCGGTCCTTGTCAAGGGAGATCACGCGCCACAGGATGGGCAGGACGTTTCCCTCCTCCCGCATCGCGCCGAAGGTCAGATAATCCCCCCGGGAGAGCGAAGGATACTGCCCTTCAGCCGCGGCGCAGGCGCAGCACAGCGTCATCAGGCCCGCCAGCAGCAGGCACAGCGCACTTTTTTTCATTCCGTTTTCCTCCAGCCGTTTTGCCAAAGTCCCCTGGACTCCATTCGATTATACCCGCGCGGCCGGGCTATTGCAAGGAAAAAAACGTAAAAATGCTTGTGCGCCCCAGCGGTTATTTGATACAATAAAAAGGCGGAAGGCGCAGCGCCCGTGCTTTCGCAAAGCTTCCGCTGCCGGGCGCTGTCACGCCTGCGTATAAACCTGTGGCAGGCGCAAAGCAGGACGCCTGTGAAGCCAAGAAGCATCCGCTTGATTGATTGAAGGAGGAAAACATTCATGAAAAAGAGAATCTGCGCATTTATTATGACCCTCACGCTGGCGCTGTCCCTGGCGGCCGCGGTATCCGCCCAGACGGTTGAGCCTGTTATGCCCGATATCCTGCGCGACACACTGGCGGGGAAGACCTTTATCGCCCGCATGGAAGGCTTTGCCAGCGACGAAGCCATGGAAAAGGCCACGCTCTATTTCCAGATCTGCGAACAGGAAACCTACCCGGCCGGACAGGTGGAAAGCCTGGCGGCGGGAGACACCATCATGGTGGGCGGCGATGAGTTCGTCATCAAGAGCGTGGAAAAGGACGAAACCGGCTATACGCTGACCGGCGAATGGTATACCGTCTACCTGTACCAGAACGACGCGGGCGCGTACTACGCCGTTTCCGATACCGAGCACCGTTTCTATAAAAACGTGTTCGGCATCGAAGTCAGGGCGACGGACAGCTTTGTGTTCCTGGATAAATCCGACCCGGAAACGCAGACTCCCAAGGAACTGACGCTTAATGACCTGCTGACCCGCTACATCAACGAAGAGATCAATTCCAGCCCGGACAACACGGTGATCGCCTTTGACGAGAACGGTGTGCTGAGCACCATGACCTACAACTATTCTCCCTGGAACTGACTTTGCTTCCCGGCAGCCGGAGCGAGCGCAATGCCCGCCCCGGTACATTATTATACAGGAGGTAAAAGTTATGTCAGCGAGCATCTACGACTACTGCGTGACGGCGCCCGACGGGAGCCTGCTGAGCCTGGCGGACGATAAGGGCAAGGTGATCCTCATCGTCAATACGGCGACGGGCTGCGGCTTTACGCCGCACTATGAGCCCTTGGAGGCCATGTACCGCAAATACCACGACAAGGGGCTGGAGATCATCGACATACCCTGCAACCAGTTCGGCGGGCAGGCCCCCGGAACGGACGAAGAGATCCACGCCTTCTGCACCCTGCACTACAACACGTCCTTCCCGCAGATGAAAAAGGCCGATGTCAACGGCGAAAACGAGCTGCCGCTGTACACGTTCCTCAAGGCGCGGCAGGGCTTTAAGGGACTGCCGGACGGACAGTATTCGGACCTTCTGGCCCAGATGTTTGCCAAGGCTGACCCGGAATGGGACAAAAAACCCGATATCAAGTGGAATTTCACCAAGTTCATTGTAGACCGCGCCGGAGAAGTCGTGGCGCGCTTTGAGCCCACTGCCGATATGGCGGAGGTGGAAAAGTGCGTGGCGGCGCTCATAGGCTGACAGCCCGCGGGATTTCTCGAAAACAGAACACGCAAAAGGACGCCGGATCAAGAAACGGCGTCCTTTGTCGTATGATCATCCTGAAAAGGCACGGTCATCGTCAGACGCGGGGAAACTCTGCCCCGGCTCACAGCCCGATGCTCTTCTTCCACTTTCCGCGCCGGTAGGCGACAACGGTGATGACCATGGCGGTAAGCCAGGAGACGAGCAGGGAAGAGAAAATGGCGTCGGGGCTGCCGGTGGGCCATTCCGCGGAGCGGGTCAGGAAGGCCAGCAGGTAGGCCAGGGGCATGCGCAGGATGACGGTGGCGAAGATGGAGATCCACATGGGCGTCATCGTGTCGCCCGCGCCGCGCATCACGCCCTGCAGCACCTGGCTTACGGAGAATGCGATATAGCCCAGCGCCAGCCACCTGAGACCCCGGGTGCCCAGGGCGATGACGGCCTCCGTCCGGGTGAAAAGGCTGATAAGGCCGCTGCCGAAAAGCAGTATGGCCAGCACCAGCACCGTAGCGGCGGACAGGGCGAGCTTCAGCATATCCCTGGTGCCGGGGGAAAGCCGGTCGAGCCTGCCGGCCCCGACGTTCTGGCCCACATAGGTGGTGGCGGCCGTGCCGAAGGTGAAGTTGGGCATCATGGCAAAGCCGTCCACCCGCATCACGGCCACGTTGGCGGCAATCATCAGCGTGCCCATGGAATTGACCAGGTTCTGCACCAGTATGGCCGACATGGAGAAGATGGCGGAGGTGACGCCGGCGGGCAGCCCCAGGGAGGCCACCTTGCGGATCATCTGCGGGTTGGGACGAAGGCTTTCGCGGTTCACGTCCACCGTGTCCTTCATGCGGAAGAGCCGCACGGCGCACAGCGTTCCCGAAACCGCCTGAGCGATGATGGTGGCCCAGGCCACGCCGGCGATCCCCATGCCCAGATTGCGCACGAAAAACAGGTCCAGCACCACGTTGAGCAGGCTGGCGATGACCAAATAGACCAGCGGATACACGCTGTCGCCCATGCCGCGCAGGACGCCGGACAGGATGTTGTACGCAGCGGCGCCCAGCATCCCGGCGAAGATGATCCGAAGGTAGGTCTCCGCTCCCAGATACACGTCCTGCGGAGGGGCGGTGAGCCCCACCAGCCAGCCGGCGGCGAAGAAGCCCACCACGGACATGACGACGCCGGTGCCCACGGTCAAAAGCAGGGCGGAGCCCACCAGGGAGCTCAGCATTTTTCTGTCCTTCGCGCCGAAATACTGCGCCGACAGAATGCTGGCGCCGGTGGCGATGCCCATGAACAGCACGATCATAAGGTTCAGGATGGGCCCGGAGGTGCCTACCGCCGCCAGGGCCGTGTCGCCTATGTAGGTGCCCACGATCATGGAGTCCACGGTGTTATAAAGTTGCTGGGCGAAGTTGCCTATCAGCAGCGGCAGGGAAAACCGCAAAAGCACGTTGAGCGGCTTGCCCGCGGTCATGTCCTGGGCGCCGAAGAGCGCTTTCAGTTTATCCATTGCGTTGGCCATATTCAGATATTTGGGGCAAAGCCCGCCTCCTCAAATTGATTTTTATCCGGTGAAAAAGGGACCCGCCGGGTCCTTTGATAAAGGGCGCCGGCGTTACCGGGTGAAATGGAGCACGGATGCGTCCAGGTGACGCAGGTCCCTGCAGCCGGTGAACGCCATGTATTTGCGCAGCTCGTCGTTGGCCTGATGGAACCAGTCCGCCATGCCGTCCGCGCCGTTTTGCCGGATGGCCGTCATCAGCGGCCTGCCCACGCAGACGCCGCCGGCGCCCAGGGCGAGGGCTTTGAACGCGTCCGCCCCGCCTGAAATGCAGCCGTCCACGAAGAGGGGAAGGGCGTTTTTTTCGTCCGCGTCCAGTTCGTGCAAAAACTTAAGCGGAGGCAGGGCGTATCCGATCCGGTTATTGTGGTGAGAGATCACGGCTCCGGCCGCTCCGGCCTGGAGGCATTTCTGAAGGTCTGTTCTGCTCAGCACGCCCTTGACGATCAGCGGCAGGCGGGTGGCGGCGCAGAATGCTTTAAGCTCTTCCTGCGTCAGGGGCTTCATGGGGATGCCGTTCACGGTGTCAAACCGGCCGGCGCTGTCAAAGGAATGGTCTATGTCGATGCCGACGGCCCAGAAGCCCAGCCTTTCGGCCAGCTGCATGCGATGAAGGATCTGATCCCGGTCCAGATAAGGCTTGATGATCTCCACCATCGGCGCGCCCTGGTCGGCGCACATGGAAGCCTCGTCGTCCGTGGTCATTCCCAGCCATAACAGGACGCCCGCTTTGGCGGCGCCCTGTGCGTAGTGCCGCATGGCGCCGGGATACATGAAATGATCCAAATGGCTCAGCGCCGCTGTCATGAGGGGGGAAGGGAGGACATGACCGAAAAACGGGCAGGAAAGGTCCGGCGCATCGCTGTCCAGGTAGCGCGTTTCGATGAGGATACTGTCCAGATAGTCGCGGGTGATCCGGTTGCTGTCAGAGGCTTCCATGGCTGATATCTTCCTTTCGTTTGCGCTGCTTCATGAAAATGACAGGGGAATTCACAGGGCTCAGGGTTCTGATTTTGTGATCAGGGCATTGACAGGGCTTCAAAAACCTGTTATGATACATATGGTTAAAGCACCTTAACCACCATGTTTCCTCTTTCCGTGCTCCGTCTCCATCCTGAAGGAAATTCTCCTGGTTCACATGCCTCTTTTGAAAAACGCACTCCGCGGGGGCTCGCGGGGTGTTTTTTTATGCCGCCGGCCGGACATAAGGATCAGGAAAACGCCTTTATTCCGGCGACGGCCTTTTTCATTCCTCCGTCATGTCCGAAAGGGTGACACTGACGCCGTTGAGCTCGACCTCCTCTTCGGCCCGGATGAGGATATACTTTTTCCCGTCGATCACCCGGGTCTCCACCAGGTCGCTGAACTCGGGATTGACGTGAATGACGACGTTGGGGGTCTTGACCTCCACCTGACGGGTGTTTACGATGTTGGCGGCGGTCAGGTGGGTGCCGCGGCCGAACTCGGCGTCAAAACGGTCTTCAAAGCTTTCGAGCTTTTCCAGCGGAAGCCCGCAGTCCGCCAGGATGGATTTCATACGCGGGGCGGTGATGACGGGCGCCTCCGCCTTTTTTTCCTGCTTCTGGGTTTCCACGGTCTCGATCATCCGGTCGTTCACGGCCTGCATGGTGCTGAAGGTGAGAACCTCCCGCAGGGAGTCCTCCAGCACATTCAGGAAGGTGGCCTTCTGCACGGGCGCCGCCATGGGAAGCTCTGTGTGGAACACCGCGTCCACAAAATCCTCGTGCTGTTCGTTGGGGTTTTTGACGTAATACAGGGCGTTGTAGATATTGGAGCTGCGGTCGTCAAAGGCGGGGAAGAGGAAGCCCAGCTCCGGAGCGGCCAGGGTCTGATCCGGCCCAAGGTCCCGGAAATCCATTTCGGAGGGACTGTAGGAAAGGCCTGTTTTGTTTTCCCGGACAGGGCATACGCAGCAGATAAAATACTGAAAAACGTTTTCCTGGTCTTCGCTCCTTTCGCCGTCCGCCGCGCGGCGGGGAACGTCGTAGGTATCGCTCATCAGCAGGATCACGTAGTTGGTTTCAGAGCGGTAGCTGTCGATGATCTTCTGATACAGAGCGCTTACACAGGTGTCGTCGTCCGCCCGGGTATCCCTGAGCTCCATCAGCAGCGTGTGCTCTTCTCCGTTCATCATCTGATCCGCGCTGAAGACGACCTCTATCCCGTTTTTGCCCGGGGCGCCGCTCAGTACCTTCCTAAACAGCGCCAGGTACGCGTCGCACTCGTGCTCGGCCATGGAGGCCAGGGAACGGCGGAAGACGGAAATAACCTCCCCTTTGGAGGAAGCGTAGCACCCGCGGACGCAGGGGATATTGCCCTTTTCCCGGTTCAGCCTTCGTTTGATCTCAGCGGTTTCTTTTTGATTCATTTCGTTGACTTCTCCTTTGCCTGTGTTGGGACGGCCCCCATTATAACACGGGCAAACAGTTTTTTCCACCCAAAATCACCCGAAATAGGCGCTGAGGCCGTATTGCTTTCATATGCCTGATTTGGTATAATAACAGGACAGCAGGCGCTCAGACGGCCTGCTGGCGCACACCTGTCCGGTTCAGCAGGCGGTTATTTTATGAGCCGGCTGATACCTGACCCTGAAGAAAGGAAAAGCCATGTACCGGAAAACGCCGAAGGGCTGGGCCAAGCACTGGGACTTTATCCTGCTGGACGAGGCGGTGCTGCTGATCTCGTTCCTGCTGTCCTATTTTATCCGTCAGGGGTTCAACAATCCGTTCTTAAGCTCCTACTACCGCATGCTGTTTTTCCTGATGTTCCTGGTGGAGCTGGCGGTTGCTTCCGTGTTCAACACCTTTTCGGGCGTGCTCAAGCGCACCAAGTACCGCGTGCTGATCGATACGATCAAGCACGTTTCTCTGGTGCTGGTGTTCAATTCCCTGTTCACCTTCGTCACGCAGACCGGCGCCAGATACAGCCGCGCCGTGCTGCTTTTGACCGCGGCGTTCCACCTGGTGCTGGGCTACGGGGTGAAGCTGTGGTACCGCCATTTCCGCCTGCAGCACCATTCCCGCCGCAGCATGTTCGTGGTGACCACGCTGGACAGGGCTGAGAGCACGATAGAAAATATCCGCAGGGACATTACAAGCACCATCCACATAGCAGGCATGGCTGTGGTGGATCAGGACATGGTGGGCAAGTTTATTTCGGAAGTGCCCGTCTGCGCCAACGTGGAAACGGTGGCCAACTATCTGGCCCGGGAATGGGTGGACGAGATCTATTTCAACATCCCGCGGGACAGCGAGTATTATGACACGCTCTTTTCCTCCTTCATGGCCATGGGCATCACCGTGCACGTGGACATAGGGAGGCTCCCTATGTATTACGAACAGAAGCAGGAGGTCGAGCGCATAGGCAAGTCCGTCGTGATGACCACGGCGATCAATTCCATCTCCGGCATGAACCTGATCCTTAAAAGGGTCACGGATATACTGGGCGGTCTGATCGGCAGCCTGATGGCGCTTTTGATCATGGCCGCCGTGGCCATCCCGCTCAAAAAAGCCTCCCCGGGGCCGCTGCTTTACACCTCGGAGCGCATCGGCCTGAACGGCAAGCGCTTCCGCATGTACAAGATCCGTTCCATGTACCTGGACGCGGACGAGCGCAAGGCCTCCCTGATGAAGGAAAACCGCAACAAGGACGGCATGATGTTCAAGCTGGACTGGGATCCCCGCATCATCGGCAACGAGACCCTGCCGGACGGTTCCAAGAAGACCGGCATAGGCGAGTTCATCCGAAAAACCTCTTTGGATGAGTTCCCGCAGTTTTTCAACGTCCTCAAGGGGGATATGAGCCTGGTGGGCACCCGTCCGCCCACGCCGGACGAATGGGAAAAATACGAGGCCCATCACCGGGCGCGCATGGCCACCAAGCCCGGCATCACCGGCATGTGGCAGGCCAGCGGGCGCTCGGAGATCACCGATTTTGAAGAAGTCGTCCGCCTGGATACCCAGTATATCACCAACTGGAGCCTGGGCCTGGATGTCAAGCTGCTGTTCAAGACCCTTTTGATCGTCGTGACGGGCAAGGGCGCCATGTGACGGCGGCCTTCCCGGAACGATCCTTAAACAGCTTCTGACAGCGTTCGCGCCGCCTTGAAAGGATAAACAGAATGAAGTGGCTGGTTACGGGAGGAGCCGGGTTCATAGGCTCCAATTTCCTTTATTATCTGCGCGGTCAATATCCGACCGATCAGCTCGTCTGTGTGGATAAGCTCACCTACGCCGGGAACCTGTCCACGCTGAAGGGCCTGATGAGCGCTGAAAGCCCGCTCAGTGCGCCGGGCTTTCATTTTTATCAGGAGAACATCTGCGACAGGGACAGGATGTTCGCCGTATTTGAAACAGAAAAGCCGGACGTCGTCGTCCACTTCGCGGCGGAAAGCCATGTGGACCGTTCCATCGACGCGCCGGACGTGTTTCTGAAAACCAACGTGCTGGGCACGGGTGTGCTGCTGGACGCCTGCCGTGCCTTTGGCGGTATCCGCTTTCACCAGGTCTCCACCGACGAGGTCTACGGGGACCTGCCCCTGGACAGGCCGGATCTCTTTTTTACAGAGACCACCCCGCTTCATACCAGCAGCCCCTATTCCGCCTCCAAGGCCGGGGCGGACCTGCTGGTGCAGGCCTACGGGCGCACCTACGGCCTGCCGGTGACCATATCCCGCTGCTCCAACAACTACGGCCCTTACCAGTTCCCCGAAAAGCTGATACCGCTGATGATCATAAACGCGCTGAACGACCGCCCGCTGCCCGTTTACGGCGACGGGCTGAACGTGCGGGACTGGCTGTACGTTTGGGATCACTGCCGCGCGATCGACCTGATCGTAAAACATGGCACAACAGGGGAAACATACAACGTAGGCGGCCACAACGAGATGCGCAACATCGACATCGTGCGCCTGATCTGCCGGGAACTGGGCAAGCCGGAAAGCCTGATCAGCCACGTGACCGACCGCAAGGGACACGACCGCCGCTACGCCATCGACCCGGCCAAGATCGGCCGGGAGCTGGGCTGGCAGCCTGAGACTGCCTTCCGGGACGGCATCGCGCGGACGATCCGGTGGTATCTTGATCATCAGGACTGGTGGCAGGACATCATTTCCGGCGAATACCGGACGTATTACGCAAAAATGTACGGGCAGAGGGAGGAGATCAGGTGAAGGGCATCATTCTGGCCGGCGGGGCCGGCACGAGGCTTTACCCGCTGACGCTGGTCACCTCCAAGCAGCTGCTGCCGGTATACGATAAGCCGATGATCTATTACCCACTTTCCACCCTGATGCTGGCGGGCATACACGACATACTTATCATCTCCACCCCGGAGGACACGCCCCGCTTTGAGGCATTGCTTGGGGCTGGGGACCAGTTCGGCATCCAGCTGTCCTACTGCGTGCAGCCTTCGCCGGACGGCCTGGCCCAGGCCTTTTTGCTGGGCCGGGATTTTATCGGCGAAGACGCCTGCGCGATGGTGCTGGGAGACAATATTTTTTACGGGGACAGCCTGGCGCGCCGTCTTAAGGAAGCGGTGCAGAACGCTGAAGAAAAGAACCGGGCCACGATATTCGGCCATTACGTGTCCGATCCGGAACGCTTCGGCGTGGTGGCCTTTGACGAAAAGGGGCGCGCCGTGTCCATCGAGGAAAAACCGGATAACCCTAAATCCAACTACGCGGTGACGGGACTGTATTTCTATCCCGCCGGGGTGTCGGACAGGGCCGCTCAGATCCGTCCTTCCCAAAGGGGAGAGCTTGAGATCACCGCGCTCAATGAACTCTACCTGACACAGGGCCTGCTGGACGTGCAGCTGCTCGGACGGGGCTTTGCCTGGCTGGACACCGGAACGATGGACAGTCTGCTGGAGGCGGCCGAATTCGTCCGCATGATCGAGCAGCGGCAGAGCATCACGATCTCCGCCCCGGAGGAAATCGCTTTCGTGCGCGGATGGATCGACCGGGAAACGCTGCTGTTGTCAGCAGAAAGGTACGGCAAAAGCACCTACGGCAAGCACCTGCGCGCCGTGGCGGAAGGGAGGGTCATGTCCTGATGAGGGTATTGGTGACAGGGGCCTGCGGACAGCTGGGCATGGACGCGGTCAGGGCGCTTTCCGCCCGCGGACACGAAGTGATCCTGACGGATGTTCGTCCTTCGGCGGAACTTCCTGAGCTTATTTTGGCAGATCTGACGAAGGAGGACGAGGCGCGCGCGCTGGTCGCCTCCTGCCGTCCGGATGCCGTTTTGCACTGCGCCGCCTGGACGGCGGTGGACGAAGCCGAAAAGCCCGAGCTGTATGACCTGGTGTATGCCGTGAACGTCCGGGCCACCGCCTTCCTGGCCGGGGCCGCGGAAAAAGCGGGCGCCCGGTTTTGCTATATTTCCACGGATTACGTTTTTGACGGGCAGGGCGACACTCCCCGGAAGCCGGACGACTGCGCTTATAGCCCGCTGAACGTGTACGGACGGACCAAGCTTCTGGGGGAAGAGGCCGTGCGCGCGGCCTGCAGCCGGTATTATATCGTCCGCATCGCCTGGGTTTTCGGAGCGCACGGGGGCAATTTCGTTCAGACGATGCTCCGCCTGGGAAAAACCCGGGAGGAATTGCGCGTGGTGAACGACCAGATCGGCACGCCGACCTACACCCGCGATCTGGCGGAGCTTCTCAGCCGTTTGCTTGAAACCGGCCTGTTCGGCTGCTATCACGTCACCAACGCAGAACTGCCGCCCGAACTGGACAGGGGAGACGGCTTTACTAAAGAGGGGACGAAGGTGGGCTTTATCAGCTGGTACGATTTTGCCAGGGAGATTTTCCGCCAGGCGGGGTATACTACGCGCGTCATCCCCGTTTCCACCGAGGAATACGGCCTCTCCCGCGCGGACCGTCCGCGCAACAGCCGTTTGGACAAGCGGAGGCTTCAGGAAACGGGCCTGGGCCCCATGCCGGACTGGCGGGACGCCCTGAGGCGTTACCTGGACGAAACGAGGGACACATGGGACAGATAACAGTTGAAAAAAACGTCGGCGGGATCGGCGGGCTTTGCGTGCTGACCCCCGCCCGCCACGGGGATTCCCGGGGCTATTTCATGGAGACCTACCATCAGCGGGACCTGGAGGAAGCGGGGCTTTCCTACAACTTTGTTCAGCATAACCAGTCCGGCTCTGTCAGGGGAGTGCTGAGAGGGCTCCATTTCCAGAAGCGCTACCCGCAGGCCAAGCTGGTGCGCGTCATCCGCGGCGCGGTTTTTGACGTCGCCGTGGACCTGAGAAAGGATAGCGCCACCTTCGGCCGCTGGCACGGAGAGCTGCTGAACGACGAAAACGTCCGCCAGTTCCTGATCCCCCGGGGCTTTGCCCACGGCTTCCTGGCACTTTCGGATGAAGCGGAGTTCTGCTATCTGTGCGACGATTTTTATCACCCCGACGACGAAGGCGGCATCCGCTGGGACGACCCGGTTCTGGGCGTCCGTTGGCCGGGGCTTCAAGCAGACGGGAATCCTCCCCGCCTGCAGGACGGCACCCTGCTGATCCTGTCCGAAAAGGATAAAGCCTGGCCCGGCTTCAGGGCTTTGTTTCCGGATAGATGACGGAGGTGGGCGCAGTCTGTCCGGTATCGGGGCTGCCTCACGCGCTATCACCGGATATAAGCTTCTGCAGCCGGTTTTCGTTCGGGCAATGTTTTTTTACGCGGGGATAAAAAGACCCATTGACAATCGGGCCCAAGTGGTATATGCTTCATTTGTCTATCAAACCGGTAGGCAAATATGAAAAACGTGTTTTCGGGAAAAGATGCCGGGAACGGAAAGGAAAAAGTATGAAAAGACGGGGACTGTATCGTGTGCTTTCGCTGGCGCTTTTGCTCAGCCTGGCGCTGGGAAGCGCCGCCGCCAAAGCGGACCTGCTGGAGGATATCCGGGAGAAGGGCTACATCGTGATCGCCACGGAGGGGGACTGGGCTCCCTGGACCTATCATGACGAGAACGACAACCTGGTAGGCCTGGACATCGAGATCGGGAAGGCCATCGCGGCCTATCTCGGGGTGGAGGCGCGCTTTGAGGAAACCAACTGGGACGCCATCTTAGCCGGCGTGGATTCCGGCCGCTTTGACATCGCCTGCAACGGCGTGGGCTATACCGAGGCCCGGGCGGAAAAGTATTCCTTCTCGACGCCCTATGTCTATACCCGGGACGTGCTGGTGGTCCGCAGCGACAACGACGCCATCCATTCCTTTGAAGACCTGAAGGGCAAAAAGACCGCCAACACCGCCTCCAGCACCTACGCCGCGCTGGCGGAAAGCTACGGCGCCACCGTGACCGGCGTGGATGCCCTGGCCGACACCATCCAGCTGGTACTTCAGGGCCGCGTGGACGCCACCATCAACGCCCAGGTGACCATCAACGATTACCTGACCGAGCATCCGGACGCCCAGATCAAGGTCGTCGCCGAGTCCGAGGGAAGCCCCGTGGCTTATCCGCTGCGCAAGGTCCCCGAAACGGAGACCCTGCTCGCCGCCGTGAACGAAGCGCTGCAGGCGCTCAGGGACAACGGCACGCTGTCAGAGATCTCCATGAAGTATTTCAACGGCCTGGACATGACCAAGAGCTCTTCGGGCCAGTGAAAAAAAAGGCATAAGAAAACGCGCGGCGGAAGGACGTTCCGCCGCGCGTTCTGGATGAATCATGAATCGAAGGGGGAGCCTGCCAGGCACCCTCTGTGCGTCACAGCGCCTCAAATATGGCCTGCTTAAGGTCTTTGTATTCCTCAAAGGCGGGCAGCTCCGGATGATCCGCCCGGATCTTCTCGGTGGAGCGGAACAGGAAGCCGGCCTTGGAGGCCTGGATCA
Source organism: uncultured Eubacteriales bacterium (assembly GCA_902790015.1). Classification (GTDB taxonomy): domain Bacteria; phylum Bacillota; class Clostridia; order Christensenellales; family Aristaeellaceae; genus UBA4246. Next base: position 39,256 of record CADAQF010000013.1, read on the forward strand.
TGCCCAGGTCGTTATAGCTGTCACCCACCGCGATCGTTTCAAAGCCGATGGACTGAAGCGCCTTCACCGTGGTGAGCTTGGACTGGCTGCAGCGCATCCTGAAGTCGATGATCCTGCCGCTCTCGTCCGCCACCAGGGAATTGCAGAAAATAGTGGGCATTCCCAGCTTTTTCATCAGCGGATGGGCAAACTGGGTGAACGTGTCGCTGAGTATGACGACCTGGGTCTTGTCCCTGAGTTCGTCCAGGAAGTCCTTGGCACCTTCCATGGGCTGGATGGTTTCGATGACCCGCTGGATCTCCTTGAGCCCCAGCCCGTGCTCGTTAAGAATCCCGATGCGCCAGCGCATGAGCTTGTCGTAATCGGGCTCGTCCCGCGTGGTGCGGGTCAGTTCGGGAATGCCGGAGGCTTTGGAAAAAGCGATCCAGATCTCGGGCACAAGCACGCCTTCCATATCCAGACAGACGATATTCATTTGAGCATTCTCCTTTTTTTCAGGACAGTCTGGCCAACTGCTCGCTGAGCAGCTGTTTGAGCTGGTCCATCGGCACATGGTACTTTTCGGAAGCGTCCTTCATGGTCTTTCCGCGGATGGCCATCCTGCCGAACGGCGTTTTGAGCAGGCCGAAACGGCTGTCCAGGCTGATCAGCTGGTCCAATAGCTGCGGATAGGCTTCCATGATATCCGTCAGCTTCGTGTTTTCATTGATCTCCATTTTGTTCTCCTTCTTTGAAAAACGGGCTCCGCCGTTTTTCAGATTGTACTATAAGCGGCGTCTGTTTGTAAAGCGGACGCTTGTTTTTTTAATGAACGCTGTCAGACCAGCCTGACATTGTCCGGCCCGATGGCAGTCCGCAGGGCGTCCAGCAGGGCTTCCTGCGGGGAAATCCACTGCTCCCTGGGGGCTAAAAGCGTCCTGCCCTCGGAAGGGATGTTCAGGTATACGGGACAGTCGCCCGGGTAGCGGCTGAGGAGATGCTCGGCCATGGACCGCTGCTGGGGCGTTACGCGCAGGTAAAGCTTTTGTCCGGCGGCCTTGGCCTGGGCGGACAGCTGCTGAGGCTGAGCCGGCGCGGCGGGCCTTTGGCTGTCAGGCTCGGGCGCGGCCTTCGGAGGGTCGGGGAAAAGCTGCTCCACCGTGTCCACGAGCAGCCGCGGCTCTTCTTCTTCCTGCAGGGACAGCCGTCCCGAGGCAATGACCGCTTTGTCGTCCCCGAGCAGGGATCTGTACAGCTCGAAGGCTTTGGGGAAAAGCATGCACTCCACCTGGCCGCCCATGTCCTCCAGGGTGAAAAAGCCCATTACAGCGCCCTTCTTGGTGGTCTTCGTACGCCATCCCGAGATCAGACCGCCCATGCGGACGGACCGTCCGTCCTGCCCGGCGCCGTGATCCTCGCTGTCCGTGAGCTCGGCCAGGTCTTCTGAATGGAAGGGGAGCCTTCTCAGGCTTTCGCGGTAAGCGTCCAGCGGGTGCCCGCTCAGGTAAACGCCGGTGACGGCCTTTTCCTGCTTGAGCAATTCTGCGTAAGGCAGCGGCGTGACCGGGGGAAGCGAGGAGGCGGGCTGGCTTTCGGGGGGAAGCATGCCGCCCAGGTCGAACAGGGACAATTGCCCGTCCACGTTGTTGCGGCGGGTGCGGCTCTCGCTGTCCATGATGCTCTCGTAGGCGGCGAGCTTCTGGGCGCGGTGACCGGGCAGGCTGTCAAAGCAGCCGGCCAGTATCAGGCTTTCCACCGATTTTTTGCTGAAATCCGTCTGCGTGCAGCGGCGGCAGAAATCCTGCAGGGATGTGAAGGGCCCCTTCCTTTCGCGTTCGGCGACCGCCTGATTGAGGCTGCCCACCCCGACGTTTTTGATGCCGCTCATCCCGAAGCGGATAGCCGGCCGGTCTTCGGCGGTTTCCACTGAAAAGCGCGCGCCGGAGCGATTGATATCCGGCGGCAGCACGGGAATGCCGCGGCTGCGGCAGTCCTGGATATACAGGGCGGCCTTGGCGGTGTTTCCGGAAAACGAGTTGAGCATGGCCGCCATGAACTCGGCCGGGCAGTGCTTTTTGAGCCACGCCGTGCGGACGGCCACCAGCGCGTAGGCCGCGGCGTGGGACTTGTTGAAGGCGTAGGAGGCAAAGGAGGTCATCTCGTCGAAGATATGCTCGGCGGTTTCGGCAGGCACGCCGCGGCTGACCGCGCCGGGCACGCCTTCTTCGGGAGAACCGTACACAAAAAACTGCCGTTCCCGGTTCATCACGTCGTGCTTTTTCTTGGCCATCGCGCGGCGGACCAGGTCGCTGCGGCCGTAGGAATAGCCGGCCAGGTCCCGGACGATCTGCATGACCTGCTCCTGATAGACGATGCAGCCGTAGGTGACGGAAAGGATGGGCTCCAGCAGCGGGGTTTCGTATCGAATGGTTTCCGGATGCTGCTTGCCGCGGATATAACGGGGGATCGATTCCATCGGCCCGGGGCGGTACAGGGAAATGGCGGCGATGATATCCTCCATGTTCCGGGGCTGCATACTGGTCAGGAAGGAGCGCATGCCGGCGCTTTCCAGCTGGAATACGCCCTTGGTGTCCCCCTGGGAGATCATCCGGTAGGTTTCGGGGTCGTCGGTGGGAATGTCCTGCGGAGTCATGGAAACGCCGCGCTGCCTGAGCAGCTCCAGCGCGTCCCGGATGACGGTCAGGGTCCTCAGGCCCAGAAAATCCATCTTGAGCAGCCCCAGCTTTTCGATGTTCCCCATCGGGTACTGGGTCGTGATGACCCCGTCGTTGGTCTGCAGGGGAACGTAGTGGGTCAGGGGCTTGCTGGTGATCAGCACGCCGGCGGCGTGGGTGCTGGCGTGGCGCGGCATGCCCTCCAGGGTAAGGGCAGTTTCGTAAAGCCGCCTCACCCGCCCGTCCGAGGCCACCATGCTTTTAAGGTCGGGGCTTACGGTCAGCGCCTTTTCCAGCGTCATTCCCAGGTCCATCGGCACGGCCTTGGCGATGACGTCCGTCTCCTGGTAGCTGTAGCCCAGCACCCGCCCTACGTCGCGTATGACGCCCCGGGCGGCCATGGTGCCGAAGGTGATGATCTGGCTTACGTGATCCTGGCCGTATTTTTGGGCTACGTAGTCTATGACCTCCTGCCGCCTTTCATAGCAGAAGTCCACGTCGATATCGGGCATGGTGACCCGTTCAGCGTTCAGGAATCTTTCAAAGAGCAGCTGGTAATGCAGCGGATCCAGCTCGGTTATGTCCAGGCAGTAAGCGACGATGCTGCCCGCGCCGCTGCCCCGGCCGGGGCCGACCATGATGCCGTGCGTCTTGGCGAAGTGGATAAAATCCCACACGATCAGGAAATAATCCACATACCCCATCTGCACGATGGTGGAAAGCTCATACTCCATCCGCTCAAGGGCGTCCTGCCGGTCGGGAGCGTAGCGCGCGGCGAAGCCCTCCCGGCAGAGATTTCGCAGCATCTCTTCGGCGGTCATGCCGTTTTCAACGGGAAAGCGGGGCAGGTGGACGGTGGAAAAATCAAAGTCCACCCGGCAGCGGCGGGCGATTTCCTCCGTGCGCTCCACGGCGTCCTCGTGCCCGGGAAAAAGCGCCAGCATCTCCTGTTCGGACTTGACGTACATCTCGTCCGTTTCCTGGCGCAGCCGTTTTTCGTCCTCCAGGGTTTTCCCGGTCTGGATGCAGGTCAGCACCTCCTGGGCGGCGGCGTCGGCCCGGGTCAGGTAGTGGCAGTCGTTGGTGGCCACCAGCGGCACCCCGGTCTCCTCGCTCAGGCGGTAAAGCCGGGGCAGCACGGTCTTTTCATCGGGCAGGCCGTGGTTCATGATCTCTATGTAAAAGTGATCCTCGCCCATGATGCCGCGCATGCGTTCCACAAAATCGCGGGCGTCCTGATACCGTCCGTCCAGCAGCGCGCGGTCAAGCTCGCCCGAAAGGCAGGCGGACAGGGCGATCAGCCCCTCGTGATGTGTTTTAAGCAGCGCGTAATCGATGCGGGGCTTATAATAAAAGCCATCAATAAAGGCCATGGAATCCATGTAGCACAGATTGCGGTACCCGGTCTCGTTTTCGCACAGCAGGATCAGGTGAGAAAAATGGCGGCTCTGGCTGTGCCGGTCCTCCGCCAGATAGACCTCGCAGCCGATCACCGGATGAAGCCCAGCGTCCTTCATGGCCGAATAAAAGTCCACCGCGCCGTACAGCGCGCCGTGGTCGGTGACGGCGCAGGCGTCCATCCCGAGCTCTTTGAGCCGCGGGATCAGCTTTTTGATGCGGCACGCGCCGTCCAGCAGGCTGTATTCGGTATGCAGGTGCAGATGCGCAAACGACATGTACTAAAAGCCCCCTTCACCTTAAGCCCAGGGTCATGAGCCGAACGGACTGTGATTTGGATAAAATGTTCTCCGTTTCTTCCATTGCGGAAGGGAACAAAGGGGAATATAATAACCGGGATAATAAGCTTTGGAGGATCAGACGGCATGGCCAAGCTCTATTTCCGCTACGGGGCGATGGGCTCCAGCAAAACGGCAAACGCCATCATGGTGCAGTACAATTATCAGGAACGGGGCCAGAAGGCCCTGATGCTCAAGCCCCGGCTGGACAACAGGGACGGGGAAAGGGTGGTGGCCTCCCGCTCCGGCCTTTCGGCGCCCTGCCTGTATATGGAGGAGCTTGACCAGGTTAATGTGAAGGACTATCACTGCATCATCGTGGACGAAGCGCAGTTCCTGACCAAGGCGCAGGTGGAGGAGCTGGTGCGCATCGTGGACGAGGAGCACGTCCCCGTGGTGGCGTACGGCCTGCGGACTGATTTCAGGGGGGAGTTTTTCGAGGGCAGTCTCTGGCTGATGGCCTGGGCGGATTCCATCGAGGAGGTCAAGACCATCTGCTGGTGCGGCCGCAAGGCGACCTATAACGCCCGCCTGTACAACGGCCGGGTGATCAAGACCGGCGAACAGGTGATGCTGGGCGGCAACGAGAGCTATACCAGCCTGTGCCGCCGCCACTGGGCCCTGGGCCAGACCGGCCCCGGGGACGCGGCAGACTGAAGACGATCAGGCAAACCGAGAAAAAGCTTTGAGGCAAGGCGCTTAAAATCGTGTCGCGGGACGCGGTTTTAAGCGCCTCTTTCGGTTCTTTCCTGCGCCTTACCCTTCCTGCGCTATGCGCAGCATCTCATTGCGCAGGGTCTCGCAGATGCGGTCCCGCTCGGCAGCGGGATCGTTGTCCGGGTCAAAATCGGTGTAACGGCCGAAGGTCAGCACGCGCTTTTGCTTGTTGGCGTAGATCGGCACGAAGTGGCAGCGCTTGCCGGTCTTGTTAAAATACATGGGGCCGAGCATCGCAAAGCCGGTGTAGAAATGGCTGACCCCGTTCAGCACATAGCGGTGGTCGGGCGTATCGTCTGAGTTTTCGGGAAACAGGAGGATGTTGTCTCCCGCTTCCATGGCGCTGACGCTTTCGCGGAAGGTCCTGCGCAGCTTGACCGGATCGTTGAAATAGACGGGAATGGCCTCCACCGAGCGCATGGCCCAGGTAAGGAATGGGGCCACCCTGCGGGCCAGCCACCAGCGGGCGTTGGGCGGGATCAGCCTGAAGCGGGTAAAAGCGCCCTCCGCCGTGCGCTTGGCGATGGCCTCTTTGTCCATCATTTCGCTGATCACCCAGGGACGGAAGGAAAAGGGGATATACAGGTTGGTCACCACAGGACCGTATATTTCCCCGTGATTGCACACGAACACGTTGACCGCGTCGTCCACCGGGACGATTTCCCTGCCCCGGATGCGGTGATAATAAAACGGGCGCATGACGGCCATGACGATCCGCACCCCGTAATGCCTGAGGGACTTGCGGATGATGACGTTCTCCAGCTGGGTCTTGAGAGCCGGGGTGTCGTCGCCGCCCATATAGCGGTCGAGCTTCTGCCAGTGCAGCTTGGTCATGGGGAACATCAGCGCGCAGAGAAGTGCCGCGAACACCAGCAGCAGACAGGGCACCACCATCAGGGGCCTGAAGCCGGCCGCCAGCGCGGGAAGGGACCCGGGGAAGCTGTTCTTGTTGAAAACGCAGATCAGCGCCAGCCCCCCCAGCGCGAGCAGCTGCCCGCACAGGGAGGCAAACTCCACCTGAAAGCGCAGCGTGGCGTAGAAGGACTGGGTGGGCTCATGGCCGATGGAAAAGGAGATCACCTTGAATATGTTGCTCTCCATCCCCGTCAGCACCCGGACGGATACGCCCAGTCCCAGCGTGCACAGCGCCAGGGAAAGATAGGCGTTCACCATGGAGGTTTTGAGGATGTTGCTGGAAAAAAGCAGCAGCCCCACGATCCACAGCACGAGCCCGAAATAAAGCACATTGGTCGGATCCCTGCCGGGCAGCATTTTGAATACGACGCCCGTCAGCAGGAAGCTGAGTCCGGTGCACAAAAGCGCAAGGCCGATGCAGTAAAACATTTCGTCCGCCGTGACGCCGATAAAGGTATAGGTCATCAGCAGCGTCGCCTGCATGGCGGCTGAAATCAGCAGCGCCGTGCGGGTGAAGGTCTTGTAGGCGTGCACCTGATCAAGCTGCGCCATTTCCTCGCTGTTCAGTGTGGGGGCGCTCTGATCCTGGTGGCGGGTGAGCCAGATTTCAAGCCCCTCCATCACCGTGCCGATGACGAAGCCGAACAGCACCCACCAGGATTCCAGCGGGCTTACGGCGGTGAAAAACAGAAGACAGGGGGGGATCAGCGCCAGCGCCTCGGCCAAAAGCAGATACATAAGCGACCTTACAGGGCTTACTGGCTTGTTTACCCAGCCGGTCATCAGGTGCTTGAGCACCACCGGCCGCATCCCTATATAAAAGACGATCAGCAAAATCAGCCACAGCGAGGGGGCCCCCAGGGGGACGGGGCTTACGGACAGCAGCGCCATGGCCACCAGGAACGTGACCGAAAGCAATATGATCGAAACGAGCTTCTGTTTTTTGTTCAGGGTATGGAAGCGCAGCGGGTGAAGCCACCTGCCGTACAGCACGGCGGCCTGCATGACCAGCAGCAAGCCGCCGCCGATCAGGGGATTTTTCAAAAGCAGATCGGAGATGAGCATGCAGTAGAGGAAATGGAACAGCGAGGTAGCGATGCCCAGCGCGGAGGGCAGCGCCAGCGCCTGCTGGACTTCGGTGTCTTTCTGCGTCATGGATCAGGGTCCTTTCAGGGGGAGGATGGCATTAAAGGAGCGACAGCTGCGTGCGCGCCGCTTCCGCTTCCTGGTCGGCGGGACGGACGGAGCGGGCGAATTCCGCGCAGCGGGAAAGGCAGTCCGAAAGTTCCGCCTCGGTGGTAATGAGAACGCTGCCGAAGGGCAGATCGAGGGTCCGCTCCATCAGGTAGCGCAGCGCCGCCAGAATGTCAGCCGGGGAGGCGGACCCCGGCAGCGGCGGATGCCCCAGGGACATTTCCGCGCCGAGCTTCAGCAGCTGCCGGCACTGCGCCTGATAGGCGGCAAAGGTCAGTTCGTCCAGCCCCCGGATGGGGAGAAAGGCCTGGCCCTCATCGCATAAGGCCTGCAGAAGGCTTTGGTATTCACCCAGAAAGGATACCCGCAGGGTTTCAAAGAAAACGGAAAGCACCTGTTCCCCTTCGGGCGCGGAAATCAGCTCGATCAGCAGCCCGCACAGCTTTTCCTCCGCCTGCTGAACGGGAAACAGGGCGCTCAGAAGAAGGTTCATCTTTTGCAGGGAAGTCATTTCCCCGTTGGACGCGCTCAGGTACCGGGCGCGCGCCTGGGAAGCGTGTGCTTTGCACAGGGCGGTCAGCACGTCCAGCTTGCACTCGAAATGGTGGTAGAAGCTTCCCTTGCTGCAGTGCTGGGAGGCTATGATGTCGTTGACGGTGGTGGCGGCGTAACCACGGGTGAAAAATAGCTCCTCCGCCGTTTCCAGGAAGGCGGCCTTCCGAAGGTCTCCCTTGCGCATGATGTTATTCCTTTCCTTGGGTGATATTGTCGGGGCGGGGTCAGTCGTTATATTCGACGGTCTGCCGCCGGGCGGGATAGACGGTCGTCCAGAGCGTTTCGCGCCGGTATTCCCGGCCGCCGCGTGAATAAACCAGGCGGCAGGCATATTCGGCCCCGGTCTGCGCCTCCCGGGTGATCAGTTTGCTCCCCGCCGCAAGCTTTTCGTTTTTGATGAGGAGGGGCTCATCCGGGGTGATCTCCCGGATCTTCTCGGTGACGAGGGCGGCCGTTTCACCGGCCTCGGGGACGAGCCCGTACCATTCCACCGTCACGTCGCCCGCGGTGCCCGCGCCGTTGCGCGGGGTATAATAGCACAGCACGCAGCAGGGGGACATGGCGGTGTTTTCGATCAGCAGGTCGGAACTTTCGCTGATCAGGGCCTCTTTGCCCGGCTCTGCCAGGGCGCTGAGCGCGGGAAGGGCCGTCCTGTCCCGCACGGTGAGGCCGGCGCACAGCGCGCCCTCCATCAAACAGGAAGCCCATTGGGTGGGCAGCGGGTCCTCCTCAAAGGAGTGAATGGCGCAGCCGGCCTTTTGCAGGACGGCCTTGAAGGAAAGCCGGTCGCCCGCCTGCACGACCAGCCCGTTCATGGCGGAAACGATTTTCCTGACTTCCTGACTGCCCCGGGGCGTCTGCGCGTAGAAGGAGTATACGTTGAGCAGGCCGAAGCGGTTGAGCAGATCGGTCTTGCGGATGGAGGGTACATCATAGGTGAAACGCGCGGTCAGAACGGCCTCGTCCTGTCCCCGGTCCAGCGCGCCGCAGATCTGGTCGGCCAGATCCTTTTGGTCCAGCACGGCGCCCTGCTTTTCCTCCGTGAAGGAGAAGGTGCGGCTGACAAAATTCATACGTTCAAGCTTTGCGTTTTCCGCCGGACGGTCAAAGCGGCGGGCGAGCCGGGCGACATAATCCTCCACGTCGCTTCTGCGGTACTTTTGCGCGCTGAACAGGGAAAGCGGCTGGGCGGAAAGAGAGCGGACCGCCCGGAGCCTTTGCGCGAAGGGGGAAGAGGCCCAGGCCGCTTCGGGATCGGCCACGCTCCGCCCGACGGCATAAGCCTGGCCAAGCGCCTGGGAATTACTGCCTGTCAGGCCCAGATCGGCCAGGGAAACGGCGACGCTGGCGTCGCCCAGCACGATCGTCCAGGAAAAAGGAGATGCCGTGCCGTCTTTTTCGGAGGCCAGACGGCGCTGTGCCGTTTCATACGTCATGCCGCTCAGATCGACGCCGTCCACGGATACGCCGGAAAAAAACCTGTCTCCCGCAAGAAGGCTTGCGTCCGACCGGAACGAAAAATAGGGCGCGTGATACCGTGCCGCGAAACCTGCCAGCAAAATCAGCACAGCGAGCGCCGCAAAGAACAGCGCCCGCCACAGCCCGCTTTCAGCCGGCCGGGGCCGACAGCGGCGCAGCGCGCCGCTCAGCCGGTCAGGCAGGTCTTTTTGCCCGTCTTCGTCCAAAAAGCTGTCCTGTTCCGGATCTTCATCCGGATAAGGGACCTGCAGCGGGTCATGATCCTGCAGCGTGAAGGCTGAAAATTCGGGCGCCGGGATTTCCTCCTCGGTCCATTCCCCGGGAGGAAAGTCATACAGCCCACCGACCGGCTCGGCCCGGTCCTTCTTTTTCTTCCTGCTCAAGGCCTCCTCCTCGAAACCATACCGAATTCTGTTTTATTGTAATCGGTTTTCCCGTTTCTGTCAATCGGACGAAAAACCGGTGCCGGGCAAAGGGCGCAAAACAGTCAGGAAGGGCTCCAAACAGTTCAGAAGGGAGCAAAAAAGGACGCAAAACATTCCGAAAAAACCCAAAAACAGATCCAAAAAATAGGCACTTTAGCGGAATTTGCACTGGCATCGAATAGTGTATTATGGTATACTATATAATAGTAGATATCTCCAATATAATAGTAGATATCTCCATTAAAGCAGCCGGAGAGGCAGCTCCTATGGACTGCACGATAAGATCACTCAGAGTAAAATACTTGGCTTAGTCGATGTACCGATAAATCCAATTATGCTATGGAATGGGATAGAATCATGAACGGAACCATAAACGCTCAATAACCAACTGGATTTGAGTTCATGGATGTACGAAAATGGGACTCTTTGATAAGCTATTAGGCAGTGGACAGGAACGACAAGAAGAAAAAGCACTAAGCGCAGCACCAGATACAGCACTTCCTCAAGACGCATCTGACATTGAAAAAGCAATCACAGAAAAAACACTCATTTAAGTGAATACAAAAAAATCCCGCTGGGCGAAATCGCAACATTAGGTGGCGTATTTGCCCAGCTTTCTCCTGCTTTACGGACAGTGGCACAAACTGTAACCATGGACGGCTTCGGTTATATGCCGATTAACAATTTGGGTGGAGAAACCCTGCGCCAATTTGCGAAGGACTCGCCTGGCATTTTCGCTGGTTCTTTCAAGAACCTTTCCACAGGAAAAAACACAATGGCAAAATTGGTAAAGCTTGGCCCTCAGACTGTGACTACAAGTTCTGTAATGCCAATCAATCCCATGATGATGGCTTTGGCAGTTATGATGGTACAAGTCAACCAGAAGCTGGATGCCATTCAAAAAACTCAACAGCACATTCTATCATTTCTACAGGAAGACAAGAAAGCTAAACTGCAGGGGGACCTGAACATGCTTTCTGATATACTGGATAAATACAAATTCAATTGGGATAACGATCTGTATCGCAGTAATTATCATACTGTAATCTTACGATGCAAAGCTGGCCTGCAGGTGTTTAAGAAACACGTCCGCGATAGGGGAAAATACCTGGTACTTCTTCCAGATCAGATACAGCTTAGTCTCCAGCCTCGGATGCAGCGGTCGGAATGCAAGCCCGGAATCAGCTGACGTATCGATCAGATGCTCAAAGGTCAGCAGATACCCGAGGCCCTCCTTTGCAAACATGGAGCCGTTGTAGGAGAGCCGGAAGGAGCCCTCCAGCCGCAGTTCCGGCATCCGCTCGCCTGCCCAGGCCGGCAGATCATTTTCCCAGCTCTGTTCCGAGCAGAAGAGCGGCAGACCGATGAGATCATCCACCGTGATGGTCTCTTTTTTTGCAAGCGGATCGTTCTCGGGCAGGATCACGCCCCAGAGATCGCCCTCGGGGAAGAGGAGCGAATCATATTTCGCCGCATCCGGGCTGCTGCACAGCACGGCGAAGTCGAGCAGCCCCTTGTCGAGCTTTCAGGTGAGATTCCGCCAGACCGAAATAGATGTCGCCGCCGGTGATATCATCCAGCGTGACGAACTCCTGCGTGATCCGATCGGCCATGCTCACCAGGTCTTCAGCCCGATTGCGCAGCAGAACCCCTTCCTCCGTCAAGCGAATGCTGAAGCTGTGCCGGGTGAAGAGCTTCTTGCCCAGCTCGTCCTCAAGCGCCTTCAGTGTCTTGGAAAGTGTGGGTTGTGTCACGTGCAGCTGTTCCGCGGCCCGGGTCATGTTTTCTTCCCTGGCCACCGCCAGAAAATAGCGCAGCGTTCTGATTTCCATGCTGTCCTCCATGAAATGCCAATTTGGAATATCATGATATTCATTATAACCATTAGCGAGAAATTCTGCAAGATGCTATGATATCAATGTCCTCAGTAATACACAGCGCAGGAGGAAACGATGAACACAGAAACAGCAAGGCAATGCCTGACAGACCTCGGATACAGTCCGGAGAAGGCTGCCCGCCTGGCAGAGCTTGTGGAAGCAAACAGACTGGCAGAAGCAAAGCAGCAGCTCCGCTGCCTGCGCTGTGATCTCATGGAAGATCTTCACACCTGCCAGCGGCGGGTGGATCAGCTGGACTGGCTGATAAGAGAAACGGATAGAGCAAATACTGCGAAATAAGCAAGGAGGAAATGTCCATGATGAAGACCGAGACTTTGACCCTGACCCAGGAATGGGACAAGACCTTTCCCAAGAGCGATAAGGTGGATCACTGCAAGGTGACTTTTGCCAATCATTTCGGCATCACCCTTGCTGCGGACATGTATGTCCCCAGGGGAGCCGCCGGCAAACTGCCTGCCATCGCCGTCAGCGGCCCCTTCGGAGCCTGCAAGGAGCAGTCCTCCGGCCTGTACGCCCAGGAGATGGCTGAGCGCGGTTTCCTGACCATCGCCTTTGACCCGTCCTTCACCGGCGAGTCCGGCGGCTTCCCCCGGGCGATACATTCCCCGGATATCGACGTGGAAGACTTCCAGGCGGCGGTGGATTTCCTGTCCTGCTGCGACAAGGTGGACCCGGAGCGCATCGGCATCATCGGCATCTGCGGCTGGGGCGGCATGGCGCTGCAGACGGCCTGTATCGACACTCGTGTGAAGACGACGGTTGTTTCCACCATGTATGACATGTCCCGCGTAGCCGGGAATGGATACTTTGATGCGGCCGACAGCCGGGAAGCCCGTCAGGCGGCCCGCAAAGCGATCAATGCCCAGCGCACCGAGGATTTCCGAAACGGCAGCTACGCAAGGGCCGGCGGCGTGGTGGATCCCCTGCCGGAGGACGCGCCGTTCTTCGTAAAGGATTACCATGACTACTACAAGACCAGGCGCGGCTATCATCCCCGTTCCCTGAACTCCAATGAAGGCTGGACGGTTTCCACGGGCACGTCCCTGATGAACACCCGTCTCTTTACCTATGCCGGGGAGATCGACAGCGCAATCTTGATGATTCACGGCGAAAAGGCCCATTCCTGTTATATGAGCCGGGATGCATTCAAACTGCTGAAGGGGGATAACAAAGAACTGGTCATTATCCCAGGCGCGGTGCATACCGATCTCTATGACCGAAAGGACATCATCCCGTTCGATAAGATTCAGAAGTTTATGGAGGAACATCTGAAATGAGCAACGTTCTGGTGATTACCACGAGCCTTCGGGCAAAGAGCAATTCCGACATCCTGGCACAGCGCCTGATCGCCGGGGCGAAGGACGCTGGCCACCGGGTAGAGGAAATTAGCCTGAAGGGCAAGAGCATCGGCTTTTGCAGGGGCTGCCTCGCCTGTCAGAAGACGCAGAAATGCGTGCTGAAGGATGATGCTGTCGCTATCGCAGAAAAGGTCATGAATGCCGATACGCTGGTCTTCGTGACACCGATCTACTACTACGAGATGAGCGGTCAGATGAAGACCCTGCTGGACCGCATGAATCCACTGTACTCTGCGGACTATAAGTTCCGCAGCGTGTACATGCTCTCCGTAGCCGCCGAGGACGAGTCGACAACTCCGGACAAAGCTGTCAGTGGCCTTCAGGGCTGGGTCGACTGCTTTGAGAAGGCAGAGCTCGCCGGCTCGCTCTTCTGCGGCGGCATCAACGACGCCGGTGAAGCCGCCGGGAAGCCGGAGGAACAGCAGGAAGCCTACGAGTTCGGCAGAACGCTCAAGTGAAAGAGAACAGGAGGGAAAGCCATCATGGAAAAGAAGATCGTACAGACCGCCGGACGGGAGCAGCTGGGGGATTTCGCGCCGATGTTCGCACACCTCAATGACGACGTTCTGTTTGGCGAGGTGTGGAATGAGGAGACGCTCGATGTCAAGACCAAGTGCATCATCACCGTGGTCAGCCTGATGGCCTCCGGAATCACGGATTCTTCCCTGACTTATCATCTGCAGAACGCGAAGAATCACGGCGTGACCAAAGCAGAGATCGCGGCCATTATCACCCATGCGACGATGTATGTGGGCTGGCCCAAAGGCTGGGCCGTCTTCCGGTTGGTAAAGGAAGTCTGGAAGAATGAAGCATAACAGGAGACATGATATGAGACCGAAGGTTCTGTTTTGCATTGCAATCCTTGCTCTGATTCTGACTTGTACTGGATTTGCAGAAGGAAGCGGAGAAGCAGTTATGGATTACAGAACAGAAGAAATCTCGTGTCAGAACGGCGCTGAGAGCATATATGGCATTGCTTATATCCCTGATATTGAAGGAAAACTGCCTCTCGTGATCTTCTCTCACGAACTCGGGAACAGCCATGAGTCTGGCATCCGCTATGCCGAGAGGCTGGCGCAGAACGGCTATGCGGCCTATGTTTTTGATTTTCGTGGCGGGAGCGCGCCCGGCACGCACAACAAAAGCAGCGGCACCAGTCATGAGATGTCCGTCCTGACTGAGGCTTCCGATCTGGAAACTGTGCTGAATGCAGCAAAGGGCTGGGAGTTTGTGGACAGCCAAAGGATCTTCCTGCTGGGCGGCAGTCAGGGCGGCTTGGTGACGATCATCGTAGGCTCCAGGCATCAGGACGAGATCGCCGGGATGATGCTGATGTACCCGGCCCTGTCTGCCAAGGAAGATCACAGTGTCAACCGCTATCAGACAAAAGACGATATCCCTGAGGACGTTGGCCTGTTCGGCGGGTGGATGCATGTGGGCAGAAACTATATCACGGATCTGTGGGTCATGGATTTCAATGAGATGCTTGCCTCTTATTCCGGTAAAGTCCTGCTGCTCCATGGTGACAGGGACAGCACTGTGCCGATTTCCTGGTCAGAGGATGCAGCGGAGATCATCCCCGACTGCGAGTTCCATGTGATCAGCGGCGGCGGGCATGAATTCTTCGGCCAGCCGTTTGAGGATGCGGTCGGTTATATTTTGACCTGGCTGAACAAACAGATTGAAATTGGACAAACGGAGGATCAGGAAATGCTCAGGATGATGATCGGTGACACGCCTGTCGAGGTGGTCTGGGAAGACAACGATTCGGTGAACGCCTTGAAGGAACTGGCCGCAAATGGACTTTCCGTTCAGATGTCCATGTACGGCGGCTTTGAACAGGTCGGTTCCATCGGACAGCGTTTGCCGAGCCATGATGTACAGACTACGACTTCCTCAGGTGATATCGTCCTCTATTCCAGCAACCAGATGGTCGTCTTCTACGGCAGCAATTCCTGGGCGTACACCCGGCTTGGGAGGATCACAGACAAGACGCCTGAAGAGATGAGAGACCTTCTGGGGAACGGCGACGTAACCATCACACTGACAGTAAATTGAATAATCTGAACGCAAACAAGCCCGCAATCCGACTCGAACCAGACTGCGGGCTTGCTTTGTTATTCATCTGTGATCCCCTGCATTCCCCGGAAAGCCAGCCGGTCCGGTTTCTGATCTTCAAAGACTGTCAGCAATATTCTGCTTCAGAGATCATGCCGATACTGAATGCGGGAAGAAAGACTGTCTATATATGTTTGCGTTCTCTTCTATCAGGATTCCTGTCAGCCGCGGAACATCAAAACGGCTGGTGAATAATTCGCACTTGCAGAGGAAGGCATAGAAAATGTGCCTTCCCTGTCCGTTCAGGGTCTCATAGTTTCCCTGACCTTTTGACAGGATGACATCCGCCGAGTCCAGAGCGCGCTTCGCTTCTTCTGACAGCATGTCATAAACCGTCCCTGCGACGCTGTTCCCGTTGGAGATGACCCGGGCGGTCTGATCAATTCCGGCATAGTGGGCGTCTTCTTCGGTGGCGTCGTTCAGCACCTCACCGCCCCGAACCATCACCCCGGCCCTGAGATGAGGAAACCGCTTCAGAAACTGTTCGATAAACAGTTTATCCAGAACGATCTCCCCGCAGTTGTCCGCCAGCAGCAGGAATGATTTGGCGGTTTCGCACTGCCTTATAAAGGAATCCCATACCGGCAGATCCCGTTTTGCCAGCTCCGCCTGATCCAGCAGGCTCAGGAACACGCTGTCCTCAACGACGTTCATCGCGCCGAAGTCGATATAATTGCCGGCCCGGGCATAGCCCAGGGCTGTTTTCAGCGGATCTTCGGAAGCTTCGATTCTCTGTCTGAGCGTATCTTCCTTTGCGAGCACCAGATCATTGTATTTCCGCTTGATCTTTGCATAAGGTTTGCGCGGGCCGAAGTGTTTTTCATAAACCTTACCGAAAAGATAAACAAGATACGGCGCGGTGTCATCCTCTGATCTTTTGCTGATGATCTCCCGGATCTCTTCCAGATACGCCGGATCATCCGACAGCTTCTGCTGTTTATCAAACAGACACTTTGCGCAGCTTTCAATGACCCTCATTTTGCCCTCCGCCGCGCAAGGCGGTATTCAGCACGCCAATGTTCTCCGCTTTTTCCACTAATCTGGCGAAATCCTGATAATGCCAGTCAGGCGTCGGCTTTTCGCACGCAATGTCATGAAAGAAGCAGCTTGGGATTTCCTTCTGCTTCAGGTTTTTCTGAATGCAAAGACTGCATCCCCGGTCGTGATTCACCGGATGACAGGGGCATTGATAATCTGTGCAGGTGCAGAATTCTTTGGCGTCCTTCACGCTTGTTTCCTCCTTATCCTTCGCTGAGCAGGTTATAAAGCGCATCCTGTGACAATACGCCGCGCTTCAGATCAGGAGGCAGTTCGCCCCGTTCATCCGCTTCGTAATCATCCCGCCACTTTCCGGAGGTATAATAGTCATCCAGTTGACGAAGCTTTTTCGGATCATGATCCGCAAGCGCTTCATCAAACAGTTTTTCGTATTTCTCCACGCGTTCTATCCTGTCCAGCCTGTAAAACCTGCGGTACTGTTTCCCGCTCTTTTCAACCGTTTCATTCCACATATCGGCAGGCCTGACCCAGACGCTTCCGTCACCGTACAGAGCCTTGTAAACGACCATGCTTTCTTCTGTCTCACTGTGACGTGCGATGAAGATCACTTCATACTCTTTTCCCTTGAAATGGCGATATCGTCCGGGAGGGATGGAAGCGGCAGCTTCTTCATAAGTCGGCAGGATCTTTACTTCCCGGATCTGACTCCTGAAGATCGTATATTCGCCAAGCTGTATCCCTTCTTCTTCCTTTCCCAGCTCATGCATTCCATATTCGGAGGGAAAGGTGTCCGCCACGCCGGTAAAGGTGTTTCCCTGGTCATCCGTAAGACGGATGAGCTTTCCTTCATACATACTGAACAATGTCATTCCAGTGCCTCCGCATCAATGGTTCCGGAAAGGTTTCTCACCAGGTCTGCGCCCTCTGCGGCGCGCCCGGGAAGGTACAGGGCCGGATATCACAGCTTCCGCATCTGAGCAAAGCAGCATCAGCCGGCTGCGTCACAGCAGCCTCAGTATAGCATGGGAGAAGCGTGCGCACAAGAAATTCCTGCAATCCTCAAGCGCCGCATCGTCATGAATACATGCTTTGACCGAAGTCTTGAATTCGGGATAAGACGGCACGGAAACCCAGGCAGCCTCATAATATGAGAGAAGCCGGAAAAGGCTGTTTATTGCCTGGTTCGTCAGAAAATCTTTCCGTCAATCCGAAGCAGCAGCATTTTTTGCAGGATTCCGAAGGATACCTTTGATGTCCGGCTCAATCAAAAGCAATGCGGATGAAGAGATCCGCGCATCAGCTCCCGCGAGCGGAAAGGCGTCACTCAAAAGGTGACGTTTTTCATTTTGTTCCTGCTTGTCACGATGGATGATATCCTCAGGCAGTTTATCATATTTTTCAGTGACAGCCTTTATCCGGTCAGTATTGCCTTGCCCGGATCAAGAACGCAAAATTGAAAATAATTTTCAAATTCTCTTGGCAAACGAAAGAGAACCCCATAAAATGAGAACCGTTTTCAAATTTCCGGACGAAGGCGATGGGGATGACTGTGAAGGCCGCATACTATGCCGCCTTTTCCGGCTGCTCCGCAGAGAGCGAGGCCAGCTTTGCGACCATCGTCTTCCTGGCCCAGAAGGTGGATGAGCTGCAGCTGCCTACCGTGCTGACCATCGAAAAGCCTCAGTTCCGTATCGCGGCAACCATCGTAGAGAATACCCAGGCGAAGGATCAGAAGATCCTCTCTCTGGATTCCATGCAGGGCACCACGGCGGCTGACATCGAAAACGGCATGACCTATCTGAGCGTGATGGAGAGCAACCTTGCCATCCTGGAGGACGCGCTGAACTGACTCGGACTTTCTGCCCCGGGGAGAGGACGCATGCTGCCCTCTCTCCGGGGCAATACTGAAAACAGCCTTTGAAAGGAATCGCATGGCAAAAAAGAAAAAAACCATTGTCCTGATCACCGGCTATCTGGGCGCGGGCAAGACCACCCTGATGCAGAAGCTGCTGCTTAAGGAGGATCGGCCCATCACCCTGATCGTCAACGACATGGGCTCGGTGAACACTGACGCCGAGCTGCTTCGCAGGGGCCGGAACCGTGTGGCCCAGGTGCAGATGGTGGAAATGCAGAACGGCTTCATCTGCTGCACCCTGCGGGACGAGTTCATCGCCCAGGTGGAGCGCCTGGCACAGGACCCGGCCATCGAGGCCGTTTTGTGGAAGCCTCCGGCATCAGCGAGCCGTCTTCCATCGCCGCGGCCTTCCTGGGGTGGCTCAGGGAGAATCCGAAGGCCAAGGTCTATCTGAGCTCCGTCACCACCGTGGTGGATGCGGACAGGATCTATCGTGAATTCCTGTCGAACCTGAGCGCCGGCGGCGAGACGGAGGACGGCGATGTCATCAACCTCATCATGGATCAGATCGTGTTCTGCGACCTGATCGTCCTGAACAAGACGGATCTGCTGACGGAGGCGCAGCGGCAGGAGGTGCGGCAGGCCCTGCGGGAGATCCAGCAGCGCGCTGAGATCATCGACAGCGTGCAGGGCGAGGTACCCTTCGAAAAGATCGTGCACGGGCGTCCCTTTGACTATGACACCGTAGCTGATTCCAGCGTGATGCAGCGCACTTTGGACGCGGGAAACCGGGAGGCCTGCACCGACGAATACGGCATCTCCTCCTTCCTGTATGAGGACCGGCGTCCCCTGAACCGGGAGCGCTTCCTGCAGTTTGTGGAGGACTATCCGGCGGAACTGATCCGCACCAAGGGCTATCTGTGTTTCTCGGACGACCCTGCCCACGCCCAGCTCTTCGAGCAGGCCGGCCGCAACACCAGCATCACGGAGATGCCGGAGTGGATGTGCGCCGTCCCGAAAGAAGAGCTGGACAGTCTCGTCCGGGAGTTCCCGGACCTGACCGATGACTGGGACGAGACCTACGGCGACCGCGTCGTGCAGCTGGTGTTCATCGGCAAGGGGTACAGGCAGGACGAAATCCTGGCCGCGATGGGGCAATGCATTGATGCGCCTGAGCCGGGATGCGGAAATCGATAATAGCATCTACTTTATGGAATAAACACTTACGTACGCTCCCGGGATACGCTGCAGCGTCCGCTCAATCTCCATCCTTCCGCCTTAAAAGCCTCCATCCTTCCGCCTAAAAACCTTCCTTGCCAAGACGGTGATAATATGATAAAGTAAATGTACTATCATTGCATAAACTTGAGGAGGAAACCGATATGTCCCAGCACGGCAAGAAGACCCTGTCCACCGGAAAGGTCTGGTGTTTCGCGATCGGCCAGTTCGGCTGGTCGATCCAGAGCGCCCTGATCTCCAACTTCCTCGTCAGCTACTACCAGCCCGGCGACGCGGTACGGGAGGCTGGTCAGACGGTCTTCATCCCGCAGGGGCTGATCATCTTCGGCATCCTGACGATCCTGGGCGCGATCACCTGGTTCGGCCGGATCTTCGACGCGGTGACAGATCCGTGGATCGCCTCGCGCTCCGACCGCTGCAAATCGAAGGACGGGCGGCGTATCCCCTTCATGCGTCTGGCCGCCATCCCCTTCGCCCTGTCGACGATACTGACCTTCTGGTCCCCGGTGAACGGGGAAAGCTGGTGGAACGCGGTGTTCCTCTTTGTGGCGCTGACGCTGTTCTACCTGTTCATGACCATGTACTGCACGCCCTATAACGCGCTGATCCCGGAGCTGGGCACCACGCAGAAGACGCGCATGGCTATCTCCACGTCCATCTCCTTCACCTTCATCGCCGGCATGGCCGTGGCCTACCTGGCCCCGATGGTCTGGGGAATGCTCGAGGGCCCGCTGGGCGACCGCGTGCTGGCCATCAGGCTTACCTTCACGTGCATGAGTCTGATCGGCCTGGTGTGCATGTTCGTGCCGGTATTCACCATCCGGGAGAAAGACTATGTGGACGTGAAGCCCAGCGAGTCCACGGCGTTCAAGTCCCTGTCGGCGACCTTCCGCAACAAGGATTTCCGGATCTTCGTCGCCTCCGACATCGTATATTTCCTGGGAATCACGATGTTCCAGACCGCCATGCTGTACTTCGTGACGGAGCTTTTGAAGCTGCCGGAGAGCATGTCCACGATCTACTTTGTGGGCATGACGGCGCTGAGCGTGCTGTTCTACCCGTTGGTAAGCAAGCTGACCCCGAAGTTTGGCAAGAAAAAGCTGATCCTGATCGCCTTCTGCATTTTCACGGCCGCGTTCCTGTATACGGCCTGTCTGGGCTCCATCCTGCCCATCCCGGCGGAGATCCAGGGCTACATCCTCTGCGTCGTCGCCGCTCCGGCCATGGCAATCTTCGGCATCCTTCCGCAGGCGGTCGTGGCGGACATCGCTGAGTGCGACGAACTGGAGACCAGGGAAAACCGCAGCGGCATGTTCTACGCGGCCCGGACCTTCTCCATGAAAATGGGTCAGGCCGTGGCCATGCTGCTGGTCACCTCCCTGAGCACGATCCGGCCGGATACCGGCCTGGGCTACAGGATCATCGCCCTGGCCTCCGCCGCCGTGTGCGTGCTGGGCGGCCTGCTGTTCATACGCTACAATGAGAAGCGGATCTACGGGAAGATCCTCAACCGGAATGAATAAACGGAGGCCTCCATGAACAATCCGGTATTCAGCGAAGACGGCCTGGTCCTCGAAGATTCCTACGCCCGGTCCATGGACGGCGTCGTACTTCCCTGGCTGGACGGGCGGCGCACGGACGTGACGGCCGCCGCAGCGGACGGGAAACCGCTGGCGGTCTCCCGCTTTGACGCGGAGCGTCCGCGGGGAACGATCATGATCGTCCACGGTTTCACCGAGAACGCCTTCAAGTTCAGCGAGCTGACCTGCAGCCTCCTGCGCAGCGGCTGGAGCGTGTTGGCCTTCGACCAGCGCGGCCACGGCCGCTCCTGGCGGGATGAGCGCATCGCGGACATCTCCCTGACCCATGTGGACCGGTTTGACGACTACGTATCGGACATGGAGACCGTCTGCTCCCAAACGCTCCGGGACATGCCGAAGCCCTGGTGCGTCCTCAGCCACTCCATGGGCGGCGCGGTAACCGCGCTGTACCTGGAGCAGCACCCGGAAGAATTCAGCAAGGCCGTGTTCTGCGCGCCGATGATCGCCTGCAGCACCGGCCTGCCCTCGTTCGTCACGGCGGCGGTCTGCCGGGGCGCGCGCCTGATGGGGAAGGGACGGAAGCGGGTTTTCGTCTCCAGACCTTACACCGGCCCGGAGGACTTCGACACCTCCTGTGCTAAAAGCCGCCCGCGCTTTGACTGGTATGAAGCCTGCCGCGTACGGACCCCGGCGCTCAAAAACAACGGTCCCACGTACGAATGGACCCTGCATGCCTTGGGCGTGACGAAGCGCATCCTGCGCCCGGGCGCCGTGGAGCGGATCCGCATCCCCGTAAAGGTGTTTTGCGCAGAGGTCGACAACCAGGTGCTGCCCGGGCCGATGCGCGCCTTTACGGACCGCCTGCCCGGCGGCACCCTCTCTGTCGTCCCCGGCTCAAAGCACGAGATCTACCGCTCGCCCGACGCCGTCCTCTTCCCCTGGTGGCACGAGGTGCTGGCCTTCCTGGGAAACTAAGCGGCCGCTCTTCCGGGGTACAAACGCCCTGAATCCATGCGGCTGAACTGCATCGGGCCGTTAGGATGAAGGCAGGCAGAACCGGGAGACTGTGCTTCACCGAAACCGCCTTTTAACAGACATCAGCCGGCGTCTTTCCGGCTTGTCTGTTTTTTCATGTTATGGTATATTCTTACCAGTTCAAACCGCAGCGGAGGTAAACACATGCCCATCGGAGTCATCTGCAACGCACTGGCCATCGCCGCAGGCGGCGCCGCGGGCGCCGCGCTGGGCGGACGCCTGTCCGACAGCTTCAAGGAAAAACTGACCCTCGTATTCGGCATCTGCGCCCTGGGCATCGGCGTCAGCTCCACCGTGCTGATGGCCAATCTGCCGGCGGTGGTCCTCTCCCTGATCCTGGGCACGATCGTGGGTTCGGCGCTCCGCCTGGGCGAGCGCATCTCGCGGGGCGGAGCCAGGTTGGCCCGGCTGTTCCCCACAAAGAACGAAGACGGGGACAGCGCCCTGCTGGTCACCACCATCGTGCTGTTCTGCGCCAGCGGAACGGGCATTTACGGCTCCATCGTTTCCGGCATGAGCGGGGATCACAGTATCCTGCTGGCCAAATCGATCCTGGACCTGTTCACCGCCATGATCTTCGCCTGCAGCCTGGGCATGGTGGTATCCGTCATCGCGCTTCCCCAGCTGGCGATCTTCCTGATGCTGTTCCTGCTGGCCAGGGTCATCTATCCCCTGACCACTCCCGCCATGATCAGCGATTTCAAGGCTGTGGGCGGTCTTATCCTGCTGGCCACCGGCCTGCGCATCGCCCGGATCAGGGACTTTCCCATCGCGGACATGATCCCCGCCATGCTGCTCGTCTGGCCTGTCAGCTGGATATGGACGCAGTGGATCGCGCCGCTGATGTAATACCTTCTGTTTTATCAGGGTGCCGCCGTACCATTCACCGGATCGGACGAAAGTCCGCCGCCCGGCGCAAAAAATAAAGCGCCGCGCGCCAAAGGCGTGACGCAAAAAGCCGGGCAAAACCCGGCTTTTTCTGATGCTGCAGGACAATAAAAGCGCCCGGATGCGATCAGTACCAGAAATACTTATAGTAATTGTTGCTTTCTCCCATCAGGAAGCTGTTGATCATCGTCGCGTATCGGGCAAGAGACATTTCGGTTTCAGTGTATTCGAACGAGAAGCGGGTCATGCCCGACCAGGAACTGCCCTCGGGATAAAGTTCGGTCGCCTCTGTGACGAGGCCGTTTTCCCTGAACGCTTCGAACCGGCCGTCGATGCCCGAACGGCCCTCCCGCATCACGCAGGACGTACAGACCACAATGCCGTCACCGTCATACGAAGCCGTATAGGTGCCGTTGAAGCGAAGCCATTGCTTTTCCTCCGCAGGGCTCCAGTTGGCGTACATGCCGGTATTCACCGTCCTGACCAGCAGGCCGTTGACCGTTGTCACGTTTACTGCGTCCACTTCCTCCGCGTCGTCATTCATCTCTGGCTCGTCCGGAAAGACGCTGTGGTTCTCATGGAGCAGGAGCGTAAAGTAATCATCCCCGTTTGCGTACTGGAAGCAGTCCCGGCTGATGTACGACCCGTCACCGCTTCGGGTGGTGATATTGTAGGGTCTCCCCCTGTTGTATTCAACGGTCGTCGTATTCCCGTATTCTTCATCAGTGGACGTCCTGCTCACCGGCAGGCCGTTCTCAAAAACATATTCGTAAGCCGTCAGGGTATGGGCGTCAAATTCGAATTCGCAGCAGTCCACCAGGACGGGATAGCCGTTCTCGTAGGTGTAGGTCCAGCTTCGCACTGGCCTCCACTCCTTCGTTTCAAAATCCACGTCGTACTGCGTTACCGTTTTCGGCAGCCGGGGCGTAAGGCTGGGCATGCCCCCTTCGACCATCGGGACTTCCCCAGCCCCGGCGCCCGCGAATGACGCGCAGAGCAGCGCTATGGCAAGCAGCAGTCCCCCCATTTTTCTGGCGATAGCGGAATTCTTCACAAACATATCCTCCTTCTGAACCATTTTGCGGACTGCAGGATCATGTACCAGGCATTCATACTGTCCGTGATGTTCTGCTCTTTCAAGAATCCCCCGTAAGCCTGGGAGGTTTTATAGTCCGCATACATTTATTATACGCATAATGGACCGGGGTAGGCGGCGAACGCCAAAAATTGATGTTTAATATCATTGCAAAAGCAAAGTGTGGTCTTCAGTCCCCAAAAAAGCCCTTGAGCTTACTGATACAGTACTCTGAAGCTAAAGAAGAAACCCCCTGAATCTCTTTGTGAGATCAGGGGATTTCACTTGGCGCGCCCTGGGGGACTCGAACCCTCGGCCTTTTGATTCGTAGTCAAACACTCTATCCAGCTGAGCTAAGGGCGCATTGGCTGCCGTTCCTGACAGCGCAATTATATTATCACACATTCTGCGAAAATGCAAGTAGTTTTTTTGGGACTGTTTTGCGTCCTTTTTTGCATAGGGCAACACCGCACAAAGCGGCACAGGGTAGCATAGCAACACAAGATATGGTAATCCAGTTCCTCAAGCTGGGCGCTTACTTGCCGATAGAATTCGTCCTTCTCCGCCTTGTACTCCCTGATTCCGCATATTTCCAGTTTTAACTGTTGACATCCTTGCTTTATGGAAATATACTCTTCTTGTTGTAAGGTTTTCATGACAGAATTATTTTACAACAAAATGGAGCTTTCTTCCACCTCCTCAGTGGTCGAAAGCTCCGTTTTTTTCTCCGGGTTGTGCAACAGCCCCTTTTTTGTGTTCTCCATCGTCCTGAAAAAGAAAAATCCTACCAGCTTCACGAATGCCCTTTTGGGGCAAACCTGTCGAATCCGGTAGGCAAAATGGCGATCCCGGCGCGATTCGAACGCTCGACGTTCCGCTTAGGAGAAGCGGCCAGCGTTCGCCTGCGCTTTCCTTCCAAACGCTGGGAAACCCCAGTATTACTACATTTCTAACGGTTCGCGGGTGTTCGCATATCCTCCGAAAAACGCCCAATATACCCCGTAAATCCGGCCCAAAATTAGC
>CADAQF010000014.1 GCA_902790015.1 uncultured Eubacteriales bacterium
CGGCACGGTAACGCCGGCCAGCGCCGCGATTTTGCAGGCGCTCTGACCCACGATTTTGGCGTTCAGCGCGCCGTTGATCAGGATGGTGTGGCGCACCTTATTCAGCTCTTCACCCTGGAGGAACCAACAGCCGCGATTGGCAAATTCGGCCTTGACCGCTTCATATATGCTGTCCAGCACGATCACACTCTGCTCAGAGGCGCAGATCATGCCGTTATCGAAGGTTTTGGAATGAATAATAGAATTAACAGCCAGGACCAAGTTGGCACTGTCATCGATGACGGCGGGCACGTTGCCCGCGCCCACGCCCAGGGCTGGCTTGCCGCTGGAATAGGCAGCCTTCACCATGCCGGGGCCGCCGGTGGCCAGGATAATATCCGCTTCCCGCATCAGGGTGTTGGTCATGTCCAGGGAAGGCACGTCGATCCAGCTGATGATGCCCTCCGGCGCGCCGGCCTTCACCGCCGCGTCCAGCACCACCTTCGCCGCGGCAATAGTGGCTTTCTTGGCCCGGGGATGGGGGCTGAAAATGATGCCGTTGCGGGTTTTCAGGCAGATCAGCGCCTTGAAAATGGCGGTGGAGGTGGGATTGGTGGTGGGAATAACCGCCGCCACCACGCCGATGGGCTCGGCGATCTTCTTCATGCCGTAAGCCTTGTCTTCTTCGATGACGCCGCAAGTTTTGGTATCCCGGTAGGCGTTGTAAATGTATTCGCTGGCGTAGTGGTTCTTGATCACCTTGTCCTCCACCACGCCCATGCCGGTTTCCTCCACGGCCAGCTTGGCCAGGGGGATGCGGGCCTGGTTGGCCGCCGTGGCCGCCGCCAGGAAGATTTTGTCCACCTGCTCCTGGGTATAGGCAGCGAAGACCCGCTGGGCTGCGCGCACCCGCGCGATGGCAGCTTCCAGCGCTTCCACGCTGTCCACCATGTCAAATGCTTTTTGTTCCATACTGTTCCTCCTCTTCCTGTTTTCCTGTCTCGCTGGCTGCCAGATGAAGATAAGCCAGGGATAAAGCGATATTGACCGGATGCACCGTCACGCCGGACGGCACTTTGATGGGATAGGACGCAAAATTGAGGATCGCCGTCAGGCCCGCCGCCGTCATGGCGTCAGCCGCCTTCTGTGCCGCTGAAGCCGGGACCGTCAGGATACCCGTCTGTATATGATGGGAAGTACAAAATGCGGCAAGCCGATCCATGGGATAAACCGGCACACGGCCGTGGAGCGAAGGGACTGACGCGCTGCGGTCAAAGGCGGCGGCGATTTCCACGCCGTAATCCGAAAACCCGTCATAGTCCATCAGGGCCGTTCCCAGCTTGCCAGCGCCAACAATCACCGCAGAAACGGGCACATCAGCTCCCAGCGCCTTTTCCATATCCCGGCGGAGGGTCGACACCGGGTAGCCCACCTTGGGCAGCCCCGCCGTGCAAACGCTGGCCAGGTCCTTGCGCACCTGCACTTCGCCCAGTCCCAGCTCCTTGGCAATCTGGGTGGCGGAAACTTTGTCCGCGTCCATTCTGCGGATAAACTGCAAATACATGGGCAATCGGCCCAGGGTCGCCTTGGAAAGCGTACTCTGCAAAGGATCATCCTCCTTTCGATACGCATTATATCGAATTGTCCGTCCCTTGCGAATTACCAAAACCGTATAATCGATATATCACAATCGATAAGAAGCATTCGATTCATGGCATAAAAAGAGGCTTTGCCGCCAGATTTGACAGCAAAGCCTTCATGAGCATATTATTTTTTTATTTTTTTCTTGTGATGCAGCAGCTCCGTGATAAAGCGCTTATCCAGCTCGGTCAGCTGATAATCCTGCCGATGGATCAGCACATCCCGATACACCCGCTGGTTCTCCGCGCATTCCCGCTGCACCAGATGCAGTTGCCGCAAAAGGCGTTCCGGCAGCGGCGACACCCACATAAAGGTTTCCGGGTTCTCCGTCAGCAGATCTAATTGGCTGCCCCGCTCAAACACGAAGATGCGCCGCGGTGTTTGCGGCAGTTCCTCGTTCCGCACGGCGGAAAGCGACAGGGAAGGCACGTACGGATCGGCATGGGCAATCTGAATGTATTGCTGCAGATCTGAGAAACGGATGGTTTCCATCGCTGCCAAAGCGCAGTCCTCCCGCATCACCAGCACATATTTGAATTCTGCCACGAGCTCGCCCTTCAGCCCTTTTTCCGTCATCATCTGCTTGAAGTATTTATCATAGCCCGCCGCATAGCGGATGATGCCCAGGTTGTAGCCAACCTCCAGGATATTTTTCACCGCCTGCAGTGCATTGGTTTCTTGATAAAAGATTTCCATCTTTTCTTTCCCCAGCGTTTTGGAGAAAGCGGCGAAGGCGTCCGAGATATAGCTGGCCCTGGGCACAGATATGGAGAAATATTGTTTGGCGGCCTTCTTTTCTTTATACAGGCTTTCCATTTCGTCGATCTGCTCCTGGATTTTCCGGGCCTGATTGACGAACAGTTCGCCGTCCGGTGTCAGAGTCATGCCCTTGGAGGAACGGCGAAAGAACTGGATGCCCAGATCGGCCTCCATCTCCTTGACCACCCGGCTCAAATTGGGCTGCGCTACGTGCAGTTCCTCCGCCGCTTTATTGATAGAGCCATTTTCTGCGATGCTGATCACATATTTCAGGTGTAAAATGTTCATTTCATTTTCTCCGCTGCGGATTCAGATTCGTATCCATTGCCGGTGACAGATCATCCCGTTCATCTGCTTCATGGTACCCTTTCGGTAATTCTCTCTTCCTCAAAAAAATCCTGCCAACCAATCAGCATGATTCAGCAAAGCAAATCAGATCATGATGCGCCTCCTTGCTCTGCCGGCAGCCTCGTTTCTGGCTTCATTTGCGGCTCCGCGAAGGAGCCAATACCGCTGGACAAAAATTATCGTCCCCACGTCGTGAAATTGTCGTCCAATGTCGTCCCTGTACCATATTAACACCTGCCCTTTTTTATGCTATACTGTAAGCTGTCTAAGAAGGACGAAAGCATCAGGCCAAGCCGCCTGGTGCTTCTCTTTTACCCGTCGCCCATCAGAAAAGGAGGAAGCGCATGAACGAAAACAAGAAACGCACCATCCACTACAGCTTCAAGGCCACACCGGAGGAGGATGAGATCATTCAAAAAAAGATGGAGCTGGGCCGAACGAAACAACATCGACGCAAAAGCGCAGATGATCATTTTTCTGAAAGAGCATCAGATCGGTTCGCTGGAAGAGCTGAACGAGCAAATTCAGGAACTGACCGATCAGAGAAATACTCTGAAGACTTCCATCCGTGAGAAGCAAAACCGGATGAAGGAGATCAACCGGCAGCGGCAAGCGATCCGGGATTACAGCCGGACGAGGGAGGTTTACACCCAGTATCGGGAATCCGGCTGGTCGGTGAGATTCTATCAGGAGCATCGGCAGGAGATTGAAGATCACAGGAATGCGCAGGCGGTTTATTCCTCTCTCAATGAAAAGATGCCGACGCTGAAAGAGCTGACAGCAGAGTACGACGGGCTGAAGGAGCGGAAAGAAAACGAGCAGGCCACTCTCGACGAGCTGAAGCCAAAGCTGACTGACCTCAAGCACATTCGGTATAACTACGAAATTCTGGAACGGGACTGCGCACCAAACAATCACCAACACGTCATACCAAAAGATCACCACTTCGATGAACACGCTGCCCATCACGATGACGAATCCCTCTGATTCGCAAAACAACCACAGCGCTTGCGCTGGTAAAAGGGGCTTGGGGACCATGCTCCCCAACAAGCAAAATGCAAAAGGTGCTACCTTTGCCCTGCTTGCCACTATTATCCCGAATTCGGGATAATAGCTGTTATCCCGAAAAAAATATTATCCCGAAGAGGAGAAGAAAGCCCTTGCGTGATCTGCATTCTGCCTCGGAATTTTCGGGATAATATTTCTATGTGATCAGGCTCATTGAAACTAGAAACAGAATGATAAACTTGAAAACTCGGGATAATAATTTCCGGCATCTAATACAACATGAAGATCTCTGCCTGTGAAAAACACTTTGTATTATCACCTTTTTGTGCAGCGCATTGGGGAAGATCATGCAGAATGAACAGTAGAGTATTATCCCGAATTCTGTACGGTTCGAGCTTTATCCAAGTGCGACTCAGTAACGCAGTATTGGAATATTATCCCGAAAAAAGGAAGACAAAACCCAATGTTTATAAGGGCTCTGGCACTTTATTCGGGATAATAAGTTTTTCGGGATAACCGCTACAGTTTTCCAGCCTGGACAGCGTTACATTTTGGATAGATCACAAATTTGTGATCCGTGTTTACGCGGCGTTATTTCTCTGTTTATGATTCTTCTGAATCAAGGGCAGTGTTTTTCTTACGCCACTTTTTCGCCGGTTCCCACTTCCCACATTCATCGCAAGTGTAAGGCCAACTGATTTTCCACTCGAAGTATTCTTCCCTTGTAATAGTTCCTGCCTTCAGCTCCTGCTGATGATAAAGCCATTCCTGGAAGAATCCGTTCATCAGATTGTTGTCGATCCACAAGCCGCATGGTTCATGAGCCGGCCAGAAATCACCATCGTGATAATAAATGTTTGCATCATCCGTAGCCTCGGATTCATAATCGGTGAGTTCCGTTCGCTGCATCTGAAACGCATGGAACATGCCGGGATGCTCTTCCTCCAACCAGAAAAACATCATCATCAATTCTTCCACATTCTGCCCGGTTACGTCCATCAATGCCAGCGGATTGCAGTCCAAAACTTCCGCCATCGTCTTCAAAAGTTTAGGCGATGGCACGCGATAGCCGGACTCATACTGCGCTATTCTCGGCGCTGCATTTTCGCCTAAGCCGACCATAACGGCAAACTCCGGCTGGTTGTATCCGCGAAATTTTCGGATGCATTTCAGCTTCTCTCCGGTCTTCATGTGATCCTCCAACACTGATGAAAAGATGACTTATGGTACTTACGATGAAATCGTTTGTGCTTCCATTGGCATTATACAAGCGAACATAATACTCGTCAAGATAAATTTATCATATTTGCGAAATGCTTGTTGACAGATTTCTTTTAAAGTGATAATATGCGTTTAGCAAATATGCGAAATTCATTTTTGAGGAGGTTTTTATCAAACGCATGAGCTCCACCATCACCCAAGGAAGGGATTACGACTATCTCACTGAACTGATTGCTAGCGGTTATGAACCCTTCGATTGGGCAGCTGTCTATGATTACCCGCCCGACATTCCACCACCCGAATTGGTGGAAGCCTGGGAGAAAATCTGGTCGGCATACGATACATTCCACAGCATCATCGAACGAAAGATCGGCAACACCTGGTACACGATCCTGACCGATTGCGACGGCAAAGAAAGCCTGGTCGGCAAGGTTAAACGCCTGATCTTCTCTGAACCTTTACCCCGTATGGAGGCCATTTCCAGATGACGAATTCCCTGAACTATGCTATGATGCCTATGAGCACTACGGTACTGCCGGCTGATTCCCGAAAGGAGGAAAATGATTTGAGTCAGCAGCAGATCACCGCGTTATATTGCAGACTCAGCAACGAAGACGACCTAGATGGCGAGTCCAACTCCATCCAAAATCAGAGAGCTTTGCTCCAGAAGTATGCTGACGATCACGGCTTCACCCACACGAGATTCTTTGTGGACGATGGCTATACTGGCACCAACTTCAACCGTCCAGCGATGCTGGAACTGCTCTCCCTGGTGGAAGATGGACAGGTCGGCACGATCATTGTGAAGGACATGAGCCGCTTTGGCAGAGACTATCTGCAAGTAGGCCACTACACCGAGATCGTATTTCCCAGCATGAATGTGCGCTTCATCGCCGTGAACGACGGCGTAGATTCCGAACATGGCGACAGTGATTTCACCCCAGTCCGCAACCTGTTCAACGACTTCTATGCCAAGGATACCAGCCGAAAAGTACGAGCGGTTATCAAAGCAAAGGGCATGCGCGGAGAGCACCTCAACCGGCCGCCTTACGGATACCTGGAAGATCCGATGCTCAAGGGACACTGGATTATTGATCCGGAGACCGCGCCAGTGGTGAGACGCATCTTCGATCTGGCCATGCAGGGTAAGGGGCCGGAGAGCATCGCTGCCTTGTTGGAACGAGAGCAGTTTCTTACCCCAAGAGCTATCTATAACAACCGTCATGGGAAACCCTTGCCTGCTCATCCATATCGCTGGAAGGATAGCACAACCGCTGAAATCTTGGGGCGGATAGAGTACACAGGCTGCACATGCAGCTTTAAGACATACTCTAAATCCTACAAATTGAAGAAGCGAATTGCCAGCCATGTGGAGAACATGCACATCACACCTGACACACAAGATCCCATCATTTCAAAAGAGCTGTGGGATCGTGTGCAGGATCTTCGGCAGGAGCGTCACCGGAGCATCCAGCGTGCTGAACGAGAGGGTATGTTCGCCGGTATCACCTTCTGTGCAGACTGTGGAAGACGGATGCACTTTGCAACCTGCAAGGCATATGAAGGAAGGCAGGATCGCTACTCATGTTCCGCCTACAAAAGCGGTCGCGGCGAATGCTCCTGCCACTATATCCGGGAGGAAGTGTTGCGGGACATCGTGCTGGAACGGATTCGCGCTGTGACCGCCTATGTCCGGGAAGATGCGGAGGGTTTCCAACAGGAGTGGATGCAATCCACCCGTAAAGCACAGGACAGCAGCATCCAGCAGAACCAGAAGCAGCTGGCACAGGCGAAGAAACGCTTGGAGGACATCGACAAACTGATTACCCGCCTGTACGAAGATCACGTTCTCGGCACGCTCTCCGATGATCGCTATCAGAAAATGATGGCGGATTATGAAGAAGAGCAGGAGCGGCTCAAGACCGAAATCACCGTCATGGAGGAACTGATCGACCAGCAGTGGGAAGACAGCGATAACTATGATCGCTTCGCCGCCTTGGTGGAAAAGTATGTGGATGTCCCCGAGCTGACCACCGCCATCGTGAACGAATTCATCAAGAAGATCATTGTCCACGAAGCGGACAAGTCCACCGGGCACCGCAGGCAGACGGTGGAAATCGTCTTCAACTTCGTCGGCCAGATCGAAATCCCCATTCTGACCGAGCCGGTCACCCTGGAAGCATCCCTTATGAACGAAAACCCTTCCCCTCAGAGGGGGTGAGCAGCGTCTTGGATGACAGGCCAGTGGCCTGTCATCAGCTGCGAACGGGCCGGTAGGCCCTGGTGGTGGCCCGGCGGGATCAACAGGATTAGTGAAAACAAGTTTTTTCGCCTGGTCGGATGAGGTGGAGCCCGCGTCTCCATCTTCATCACTATTCCCTGCCCAGGCTGTTTATGCGGGTGTTAACCCAAGTAACCCAGGGCCTGCCTGCCCGTTCGATACTGAAAATGATCCACCGGATCATTTTCCGGGCTTACCTCACCCACCGGACCGATTTCCGGGCCCTCCTCACCCCTTCGGGTGCCTACGGCATCCGCCGAGTGAATCGGCGGACTTTGGGATTCCGTGGCGAAAAGAACAGATAGCCGTTTCAATGCTTCAGTTGTTTTTTAGATGATTTCAATTCATTCGCCAGCTTCATAGATCATGCTGACTATTGGCCTGAACCTCAGGAACCCCAGAAATCAGGGCTTGAAGCGCTTGTCCATCCAGCGCATCCTGTCATCGAGCCATTCCAGCACGTGCCGGGCGGAATCGGGGCTTGAACGGTAATCTTTGCTCAGCGCTTCCCTGTGGCTTTCCATAAAAGCCTTTTCCCAGTCCATCGCGGCGATCACGCCTTCGCGGACCTCGCCCCAGCGCTTTTTGCACAGCACCCGGAACCAGTCCTCCTTGGCCAGGAGGATGAACCAGGGGTTGGAGCGGTCGCCGTATTCCTTAACGAAGCTCTCCTCGCAGAAAGCGCCGGCCCAGTATCTGTCGGTGCTGTCCGCGTAGGCCCAGCCGAAATCCCAGGGCGAGGTGAACTGAAGCCGTTTGACTTCGCTTTCCTCAGAAAAATCGACGCACAGGAAGAAGCTGCCCTCGCCGCAGTCGTAGTCGTGCACCAGCTCGTACAAAAGATACATATCCACCGCCGAATCCAGGTCGATCGCCCGGGCTACGGCCTCCTGCGGGTCCTTCGTTTTGAGCTTCGTCAGCTTCCAGTCTTCGTCAAAGGTATAAAACGTGCGCTTTTCGACCGCCTGATAGAGTATCTTGAATACGTTCTTCAGGTACTGCCTGATGAACTTAAGCTGCTCAGCGGACGTGATGTCGCTTTTGA
This sequence comes from uncultured Eubacteriales bacterium, assembly GCA_902790015.1. GTDB lineage: Bacteria > Bacillota > Clostridia > Christensenellales > Aristaeellaceae > UBA4246. The sequence continues at coordinate 8,283 of CADAQF010000014.1, forward strand.
CCGAATATTCCGCCGGGACAAAGCGGCGCTCGTCGCCCCGCACGTCCCGCACACGGCCATTCTCGTAATAGAGTGTGAAGAAAGCGTTGTCCGGCTCGCTCCAGGCGTAATTGTCGAGTTCCAGGTAATAGCCCACCAGCGGGTCTTCGTTTTCCGGGTCAGGCTCGTTCACATTGACGCGGCCCCTGTTCACCTGGTTCTGCTCGCACAGCACGTACACGCCCTTGAAATCGCCGTTCACATATACGTGTACGAAGCAGGAATCGCTGACGTAGGCGGTGCTCCCGAAAATCGCCCTGGCCATGCGCAGCGCCAGCTCGTTGCGGACAAGGTCCCACCCCGCCGGCAGCAGCACCCAGTTGCGGAACGCTTCTCCCTGGTGAAGGCCGAACAGATTCCTCTTTTTTTCAAAGCGGAGGCGGTAGGGCACGCTGTTGGCCAGGATCTTCTCCACGTCGCCGTAATACGCGCTCGAATTGCCGCGCACCCGTATTTCGGCGGCGATCCCCGAAAACGTATCGTCCTCCCCCGTTCCCTCCGCGTCCACCGTGCAGGAAAGATATTCCTCCAGGGACACGATCGGCGCACCCTCCCGGGTGGTCAGGTAAATGGCGGGCAGGCGCCCGTCAGAGCCCTCCTCCGCTCGGACGCTCTGCCCGGTCAGCATGACCGGAAGCAGCGCGCAGAGAACCAATAAGACCGAGATCCGTCTTTTCATGGCTTCTCTCCTTAGAAAATGGATGCCGCGGGGAATAATCTGATCAGGTATCAGAACAGCGCGTCCACGAACTCCCGGGCGTTGAAGGGCTGCAGGTCGTCGATGCCCTCGCCCACGCCGATATACCACACGGGCAGGTTCAGCTCCCGGCGGACGGCGATGGCGATGCCGCCCTTGGCCGTGCCGTCCAGCTTGGTCATGATGATGCCGCCGATCCTTGTGGCTTCCTGGAACTGCCTGGCCTGCTGGATGCCGTTCTGGCCGGTGGTGGCGTCCAGCACCATCATGCACTGTACGGACGCCTCCGGGAACTCCCGGTCGATCACCCGGCGCATCTTGGAAAGCTCGTCCATCAGGTTCTTTTTGTTATGAAGCCTTCCCGCGGTATCGACGATCAGCAGGTCCGTCTTTTTGTTTTTAGCGGACTGAACGGCGTCGTACACCACACTGGCTGGATCCTGTCCGCTGTGGGAACGGATGATCGGCACCTGCGCCCTTTCCGCCCAGACGGCCAGCTGCTCGTCCGCCGCGGCGCGGTAGGTGTCGGCGGCGGCCAGCATGACCGAGCGGCCCTGCTCCTGAAAGCGCAGGGCGAGCTTTCCGATGGTGGTGGTCTTTCCCACGCCGTTGACGCCCACGATCATCATGACCACCGGCCACTTCATCTCCGGCTGGGGTATATCCATTTCCTCCGCCAGCAGCTCCTTCAATACCTCCCTGGCCTGGGCGGCGCTGCGGATGCGGTCCTTCTTTACGCGCTCGCGCAGGCGCTCCACCACGTCCTCGGCGACGTTAGCCCCGCAGTCCGCCAGGATCAGGATATCGGTCAGACTGTCGTAAAAATCGTCGTCGATGGTCTCTGTGTTTTCCACCAGGTCGTCCACGTTGCGGGTGAAATGATCCCTGGTCTTTTTGAGTCCTTCCTTCAGCTTCGCGAAAAAGCCCATATTCATCCTCCTTCGGTTCGGGCATCAGTTCGGATAGTCCTGCAGGTTCACGGATACCATGCGGGAAACGCCCCGCTCCTCCATGGCCACGCCGTACAGGGAATCGCAGCTTTCCATGGTGCCCTTGCGGTGGGTGACCACCACGAACTGCGTCGTTTTGGCGTATTCGTCCAGATAGTCCACAAAGTTGGCGATGTTGGAATCGTCCAGCGCCGCCTCGATCTCGTCCAGGATGCAGAAGGGCGTGGGCTTCAGCTTCAGCATCGCAAACAGGATGGCGATGGCCGTCAGCGCCCTTTCCCCTCCGGACAGCAGGGACAAAAGCTGCAGCTTCTTCCCCGGCGGCTGCGCCACGATCTCTATGCCGCAGTTGAGCGGGTCGCTCTCGTCAGTCAGGCGCAGCTCCGCCTGGCCTCCGCCGAACAGCCGGGAAAAGGTCTCCGTGAAAAAGCCGCCCAGCTTGTCAAACTGCCCGGTGAATATGCCCTCCATCTGGCTGAGCAGCCGGGAGATGAGGCTTTCCAGGTCCGCCTTGGCCCTGAGCAGGTCGTCCCGCTGGGTGCTGAGCTCCTGATAGCGGGCAAGCTCGGTCTCATAGGTCTCGATGGAAGAGACGTTGACCGGGCCAAGGTCCCTGACTTCGCGGCGCAGCCCGCCCGCTTCCTCCTCGGCCCGGGACAGGTCGATCTTTTCTTCTGACCTGAGCGCCTCGGCGCCGGCGTAGGTCAGGTCGTAGGTGGTCAAAAGATGGTCGCACATCTGGTCCAGCTCGCTCTGCGCCCGGGTCAGGGCAAGCTCGGTGCGGTGAAGCTTCGCACTGTCCTCGTCCTGGCGGCTGTGCGCCTCCTCGGCCAGACGGCTGAGCTCCCTTTGCCCGGCGCTCTTTTGCGCCCTGAGCTGTTCCAGCCGGTTCACTTCCTCAAGCGACGTCCTGTTTTCCTCGCGCAGCTGGTTCAGGGCTTCCTCCGCCCTGTTAAGCTCTTCCTGAAGATTATCCGCTTCATCCAGGTAGGCCCTGCGCTGCGCGGAAAGCTTTTCTGCCTGCGCGGTGAGCCGCGCCGTTTCGTCCTTCCTTCTGGCTTCTTCCCGAAGGAAGGTGTCCAGCGCGTGCCGCGCCTCGGTCAGCTTAAGCTGAAGGGCCGCGGCGGCTTCGCGCTGCTCGTCCGTCTGGGCGCGGCGGGCCAGCATTTCAGCCTGCAGGGCGTCGGTTTTCTTTTCCATCTCCTCGCGGTCGGTGGAAGCGGACTGTACGGTGGACTGGAATTCGGCCAGTTCCCGGTCGATTTCCCCGATGCCGGCCTCCAGCTGTGCCTTGCCCTGCCGCGTCTTTTCGAGCCGCTCTTCGATGTTTTTAAGGTCGTTGCGGGAGCCCGCGTAATGCTCGGTCTCCCGGGCCAGAAGGATCTCCTTTTGATGAAGCTCCTCCGTCAGGCTTTCCTGCCCGGCCTGGGCGGCCTCGAACGCTTCCGAAGCCTGCTCCAATGCCTGCTGCAGGGCTTCAAGCTCCGCCGTTCTCTTCCCTATGCCCGAACGGAGATCCTTGATCTCCCGCTCCCGCCCCAGCAGGGAAACGGAGCGGTTCTGCGTGGTGCCTCCGGTCATGGAGCCGCCCGAATGCATGACGTCGCCCGCCAGCGTCACCAGGCGGAAGGCGTGCCTTCCGGCCCGCATGATAGGAATGCCGTGCTCCAGGTCGTCTGCGATCACTGTGCGGCCGAGCAGGTTTTCAACCACCCCCCGGTAACGCGGGTCGTAGGAAATAAGCTCGCTCGCCACGCCCAGGCAGCCTGGCATATTGAGTGCCTTGCGCTCCTCGGCGTTAAGCACCCGGGAGCGTACGCTGGTGATGGGCAGGAAGGTGGCCCTGCCCAGACGGTTGGCGCGCAGATAGTCGATGACCTTCTTGGCGGTCTCCTCGTCGTCGGTCACGATGTTCTGAAGCGCCCCGCCCAGCACCATGTCAATGGCCGTTTCCAGCTTCTGCGGCACGGATATGAGCCTCGCCAGCACCCCGTGCACTTTCGTGTCCCTGCCGGCAAATTCCAGCGCCTTTTTGACGGACTGCTGGTAGCCGGTCATTTCCCTGGCCATTTCCTCCATCAGCCTGAGGCGGCTGCGGTCGGCCTGCAGGTGCAGGTTCATGGTCTGGGCTTCGTTTGCCAGGTTCTGGGCCTTCTGGCTTAAAAGGGCCAGGTTTTCCTGGGCGCGGGAAGCGTTTTCCCTGCTCAGGGCCAGGCTGTCCTCAGCGCTTTCCACCGCGGCGCGGTCCTGCTCCGCCTGGTCGGTCAGTATCATCTGCTGGGCTTCAAGCTCCGCGATGGAGGCTTCGGTCTCCCTGAGCCGGTCCTCCATCTGGGAACGGATGGTGAGCTGGCGGGTCTGGCGGTCGCGCACGTCGCTCTGGCGGTTCGCGGCGGCCAGGATCCCGGCCTTGTGCCGGTCCAGCGCGGTTTCCGCCGCCTGCTCCAGCGCCAGGCGGTTTTGCAGGATGGTCTGCGCCTCCTCAAGCGCCGCTTCGGCGGCGTCTGCCTCCGCCCGCAGGGCTTCCTCGCCGGCGCCTGCGGGCGCGGCGCCTGAAAGCTCCTTCAGGGCCGTCCGCGTTTCATCCAGCTGCCTTCCCGCCTCCTCGCCGGACGCCTTCAGCTGGCTGACCCGGCCCTTTAGGCGTTCGCTCTCCACCTCGGCCCGGTGGGTCTCCTCCAGCTGGCCGCTGTGCAAAAGACGCGCCTGGGAGAGGGCTTCCTCCAGCTTTTCTATCTCCTCCTCCAGCTCCTGACGCTGGGAGGAATACTCGTTCAGCTTCGCCTCGCCGGAAAGGAGCACATCCTTAAGCCCCTCCATCGTTTGCCTGAGCGTTTCCGTCCTGCGGATATTCTTGTCGTAACGGACGAGGAAGATGTTGACCTCCAGCGCCTTGAGCTTTTCGTAGAGGACCTGATATCTCCTCGCGGTGTCCGATTCGCGCTTCAGCGTCTCCAGCCTTCCTTCGATCTCGTTCAGGATGTCGTAGACGCGGGTCAGGTTTTCCCCGGTGCGGGCAAGCTTTCTTTCCGCCTCCTCCTTGCGGACGCGGTAGGTCATGATGCCGGCGGCCTCCTCAAAGACCTGGCGGCGGTCCTCACTCTTTTGCGACAGGATCTCGTCGATCCGCCCCTGGCCGATCAGCGAATAGCCTTCCCGGCCTATCCCTGTGTCCCGGAAAAGCTCCTGAATGTCCTTAAGCCGGCAGTTCGCCTTGTTCAGCTGGTATTCGCTGTCCCCGCTGCGGTAGACGCGGCGGGTCACGCAGACCTCCGAAAAGGAGCTTTTGAGCGTCCCGTCGCTGTTGTCAAAGGTCAGGGACACCTCGCAGTAGGAGGCCCGCTTGCGCTTCTGCGTGCCGCCGAAGATGACGTCCTCCATGCGGGCGCCGCGCAGGATGCGCGGGCTCTGTTCCCCCAGCACCCAGCGCACCGCGTCGCCGATATTGCTCTTGCCTGAGCCGTTTGGGCCGACGATGCCGGTGATGCCCTGGTCAAAAACGATCTCCGTCCGGTCCATAAAGGACTTGAATCCGTACAGTTCCAGTTTCTTGAGCTTCATGCTTGATCCTCATGGTACAGCCGCCTGAGCGCGTCCCCGGCGGCTTCCTGCTCGGCCCGCTTCTTGCTGGTGCCGCTGCCCCGCCCGATCTCCTGCCCGTTCAGATAGGCGGCCACGGTGAACGAGCGCAGATGGGCCGGCCCCTCCTCTGATATCAGCTGATAGTCCGGAACCGGCTTTTTTTCAGCCTGCAAAAGCTCCTGCAGGCGGGATTTGGCGTTTTCCGAAACGGCCTCCCTGTCAGGCCACAGCCTTTCGATCACGGCGGAGGCCTCCGCGTACCCGCCGTCCAGATAAACGGCGGCCAGCACGGCCTCCATGGCGTCCGAAAGCGCGCCGTCCTGCCGGTTCAGCCCGTTGATCACGCAGCCGTGATCCATCTGAAGGAACGCTCCCAGATCAAGCTCCCGGGCGATCTGGGCCAGGGCCTGCTCGCAGACCAGCTGCTGCCTCAGTGCCGTCAGCTGCCCTTCGTGCGAACCGGGAAATTCCCTGAAAAGCCTGTCGCTGATGACCAGCTGCAGCACGGCGTCCCCCAGGAATTCAAGCCGCTGGTTGTTTTCCGCGCCCAGGGAGGGATGCCTGAGCGCCAGGCGCAGCAGGGACTCGTCCAAAAATCGGTATCCCAGTGCCTCGGTCAATGCTGTGAGTTTTTTCATGTGTTCCGCGCCGCCCGCTCCCTTCAAGAATGAAGCCGCGCAGGAAAGCCTACGCGGCGGAAGGTGAACTCAAAAAGATACTGTTATCACTTATGCTCGTCGATGTATTTGACCACGTCGCCCACGGTTTTGAGCGTGTTGATGGCGTCGTCCTCGACGGTAATGTTGAAGGCGTCCTCCATATCCATGATCATGACCATCACGTTGGCGCTGTCGGCCTTCAGATCTTCGACCAGGCGGGTTTCGGGCTTGATGGCGGAAACGTCCGTCTTGAGCTGCTTGGCGATCATGTTGGCTACGGTTTCAAAAGTCATCGCTGGTTCCTCCTTTGGCTGGGTCGTCCCGTATCACAGGGATTTGATGATAGTTTCCGTCACTTTGTTGTCGATCATGGTCGTGGCCTGACGGATGGCGCAGGCGATGGCGTGGGCGTTGCTGGAGCCGTGGGCCTTCACCACCGTGCCCTGCACGCCTAAAAGCGGCGCGCCGCCGACCTCAGTGTAATCCATGGCCTTTTTGACGCGGCCGAAGGCGGGCTTGGCCAGCAGGGCGCCGATCTTGCTGCGGGTATCGGCCAGCAGTTCCTTTTTGATCATGCCCATCAGCGTCCCCGCGACGCCCTCCATGAATTTGAGGATGAGGTTTCCGTAAAACCCGTCGCATACCACGACGTCGGCGATATCGGCGGTGATGTCCCGGCCTTCGACGTTGCCGATAAAATGGAAATCCATCTTTTCCATCAGCGGATAGGCGGCTTTGACCAGGGCGTTGCCCTTTTCAGCCTCCGCGCCGATGTTGACCAGGCCTACACGCGGCTTCCCAAGCCCGAGCACCGTCTTCATATAGGCGTCGCCCATCAGGCCGAACTGGGGCAGGTATTCAGGCAGGCTGTCCACATTGGCGCCGCAGTCGATCAGGCAGAAAAAGTCCTTCCCGTTGGGCAGGAGCGGCGCCAGCGCGGGCCGCTCGATGCCGGGGATGCGCCCCAGGCGGAACATGCCGCCCGCCAGCGTTGCGCCGGTGGAACCGGCGGACACAAACCCGTCCGCTTCGCCCCCGCGTACCGCCAGCATGCCCATGACGACCGCACTCTGCTTTTTTTGCCTGACGGCCATCACAGGCGCGTCGTGGTTGGTGATGATGTCCGGCGTGTCCACGACCGTGATGCGGTCCCGCACGTCGTCCGCTCCGGCCAAAAGCGGCGTGATCGCCGCCTCGGTTCCGGCCAGCGTGATCTTAAGTTCCGCGTCCGCGCGGAGCGCTTCCAGGGCTCCGTTTACGGTACAGTCCGGAGCGTTGTCTCCGCCCATGGCGTCCAGATAGATGTGGCGCAAGTGATCACCCCTGTTTTTCTGTCCCGCCCTTAGGGCCGCGCCGCCCGGACGGTATAGGAGATTTTATCATAATCCATGCTTCATTTCAAGCATCTGAAAAAGTTTAGCGCATGACTGCCGTCAGCCAAATAACCGACAGGATCAGTATCACCGGCGCCAGGATCATCACCGCCAAACTGGGAAGGGACCAGCGCTTTTTAGGAGGCATATCCATTCCTCCCTCATTCCTCCACGCGGAGGATGTTCATCACCTTCACCAGCTTGGGGTCAAAGGCCCGGGCGGCCGAGCGCACCCTGCTCTCCTCCGCCGGGTGGGTCAGGATGGTGATCTGCGCGCCGTTTTCGGTGGCCTGGGGCTGCTGCAGGGCGCGGACGCTTACCTGCTCGCCGGACAGGCAGCTGGCCACGTGCGCAAGCACCCCCGCGTCGTCCTTGACCTGAAGCCTGAGATAAAACGCGCACGTGCGGTCCTTCGCCATGCTGACGCTGTCAGACAGGCCGTCCACCACCTCGAAGGTGGAAAAGGCCGGGGCCGGATCCTGCGCCGCGCAGATCAGGTCGCTCACGATGGCGCTGGCCGTGGGGGCGCTGCCCGCGCCGCGGCCGTAGATCATCATATCGTCAAAGGCGTGGCCGTGCAGGTAGACGGCGTTGAAGGCCCCCTTGACGGAGGCCAGCGGGTGGTGCACAGGCACCAGCACCGGGGACACGAACGCGTCCACCTCGCTGCCCGAACGGGCGGCGGAGGCCAGCAGCTTGATCGTATAGCCCATATCCCTGGCGCAGCGGATGTCGACCTGACTGATCCGGGTCATCCCCTCCCGCTGGATGAGCGAAACGGGGATATGCGCGTGAAAGGCCAATGAGGCCAGGATGGACAGCTTGTACGCCGCGTCCTCGCCCTCCACGTCCGAAGAAGGATCAGGCTCGGCCAGCCCAAGCCGCTGGGCCTCTGAAAGGGCGGTCTGATAGTCCAGCTTTTCGTCGGTCATGCGGGTCAGAAGATAGTTGGTGGTGCCGTTGATGATGGCGGAAAGGCGGGTGATGTGGTTGGCCTGCAGGGAATGCTGCAGCACCCGGATGATAGGCATGGCGCCGCCCACGGCAGCCTCATAGTAAAGGCCGCTCTGGCCCTCGTCGGCCGCCCGCTGAAGCTCCCGCCAGTGCAGGGCCAAAGCCATTTTGTTGGCGGTCACCACGGTCTTTCCGGCGCGCAGCGCCCGGGCCATGTAATCGGCCGCAGGCTGCTCGCCGCCCAGGAATTCAAGCACGACGGCGATCTCGGGGTCGTTCAGCACGTCCTCAGGCGTTTCGGTCAGGATGCCGCGCGGAACCGCCTCGTCCCGCTTTTTTTCGGTGCTGCGGACCAGCGCCCGGCGGATATCGATCTCAAGCTGGTAATGCTCCCGGATGTCCTGGCGCATCTGCCCGATCAGTCTGACCACGCCGCTGCCGATATTGCCGCACCCCAGCAGCCCAACGACGACTTTTTTCATGTTTCAGAAGCTCCTTATGTTTATTCGCTGACGAAATTCTTCCGGTAGATGGTATTGAGACCTTTGAGCGTCAGCAGCCCGTCAAACCGCGTGATCATGCCGGACTCCCCGGCGATCAGCCGGGCGAAGCCGCCTGTTGCGATCACCTGGGCGGCCGGCTCCCGCATCTCCTCCCTGATCTTCGTGATCAGGTAGTTGATCTGTCCCACATATCCGTAGAAGATGCCGGACTGCATGTTGGCCACGGTGTTGCGGCCGATCACCTTGGCGGGCTGGATCAGCTCGAAATGGGGCAGCTTGGCCGTACCGGACACCAGCGCGTCGCTGGCCAGGCGCAGCCCCGGGCAGATGCAGCCGCCCAGGAAAGCGCCCTCCCGGTCCAGCACGCCAAAGGTCGTGGCGGTGCCGAAGTCGATGAAGATGCAAGGCGCGCCGTATTCGGTGAACGCGCCCACGGCGTTGCAGATACGGTCGCTGCCAAGCTCCCTGGGGTTTTCATAGCGGATGTCGATGCCGGTCTTGACTCCTGGCGCTACAAAAACCGGATCCAGCCCGAAATAATCCCGGCACATGTGCTCGACGGTGAAATTGATCGTCGGCACCACGGAGGACAGCATGATGCCCGTCACGCGCTTCATTTCCACCTGCTTGTTCAGAAACAGGCTGCTCATCAGCACGCCCAGTTCGTCGCTGGTATAGGTGGTCTTGGTGGCCAGGCGCCAGTACTGCACCAGATTATGCCCGGAAAACAGGCCAATCTTTATGTTGGTGTTGCCGATATCCATGGTCAGGATCATTGACTTACCCTCCGTGAACAAAAACGAAAAGAGCGTCCCGGCCGCCTCCGTCAGTTTTTCAGCACCGCGCGGGAAACGCCCTGGGACACGGCGCCGCCGATAAAGCAGCACACCGCGGCCTCGATCAGCCCCTGCACGCCCACCAGCAGTACCACGAACATGAACGGGTTGGCCGCGCCCTTATTGGCCGCCAGATTCTGCACCATTTCCGTCTGATACAGGAAAAGGCAGATATAGCCCATGAAAAACAGCGTGTTGAGCAGCGGCGCGCAGATGGCCGCAACATAGTATTTCCACGCGCTGACCCGGCCCTCTCCTCGGACGGCCCTGAAAATGAGCCCCGTGCACCAGCCCATCAGCGTGCGGGTGCCCACGCACAGAAGGATCGTATGAAAGGGATTATAGCTGAAGAAAAAAGACGTCATGGCGGACCGGCCGGAAATGGCGTCAAACAGGCTGGTCAGCCCGAAGGACAGGCCCAGCACCGCCCCCATGGAAGGCCCGAACAGGATGGCGCCCACCGCCACAGGCACCGTCAGGAACGACATATTCAGCGCCCCCACCGGCACCTGGCCCAGTCCGGCCAGCCACATCATCAGTTCCACGGCCACCAGCATGGCCGTCAGGGTCAGCTTCCGGGTGCGGTCGGACAGACCGCTCCATTTTTTTCCAGCAGACATGGTTCATTTACCTCCGTTCAAACTCCTCAAAGGGATGCCTGACGAAAACCGCAGACAGACCACAAGTCAGACCCCGTATCCGGGTATCCGCGTGTGCATTATACCAAATGCCCGACGTATTGTCAAAAGAAACGGTTTTTTCATACAAACAAAAAACCTTCCCCCGGAAAAAGGGGAAGGCGGCAGCCCCTACGGACCCGCAATTATTTCTTGAAAAAGCTCTTGATCTTGGCCAGCAGGGACTTGGTGGTCTGGTCGCCCAGCTTTTCCCTGACCAGTTCCACCAGCTTGTTGATTTGTTCGGAGGGCACGTTGATGCCCAGGGTCTTAAGCAGGCCGGCCGGGTCCTTGGTGAGGGCCGCGATCAGGTCCTTGTTGCCGGTGATCTTTTTGATCACCTGCTCCGCCAGCGCTTTCAATTGATCCAAGCTCAGTAAATCAGCCATCGTTCATCAACCTCTTTTTCAGTTTTTTTGGAAGGAAAACAACCGTCACAGGCTGTTTTCCGCGCCTGTACATATTGTAGAACCGCATAAGCGATCTGTCAAGGAAAAACGACTGTTTTTTATATGTTCCGGGCTTGTTTTTTCTGATTTTGACAAAACGCGGCGCTGCGGTTATAATTGTATCATCAATCATCCTTCAGACGGGAGAAGCGCATCCATGAAAAACACGCTCAACGAGGACATGCTGAACCTCCTCGCCCGGCGCTATCCGGACGATCAGTCCCTGTATACCGAGATCATCAACCTGAACGCCATTTTAAACCTGCCCAAGGGGACGGAGCATTTCATGTCCGACCTGCACGGCGAATACGCGGCCTTCTGCCATATACTGAACAACTGCTCCGGCGTCATCCGGGAAAAGACCGAAAAGGAATTCGGCGGTGAGATGACGGCGGAGGAAATGAACGATTTCCTTACGCTGATCTATTACCCCCGGGAAAAGATGGCCCTGGAAGAAGAGCGCGGCCGGCTGACGCCGGACTTCTTTGAAAAAAACCTGAACCGGCTGATCCGGCTGAGCCGCTCGCTCTCCTCCCGCTACACCCGCAGCAAGGTACGTAAATCCATGCCTCCCCAGTACGCCTACGTGCTGGACGAGCTTCTGCACGCCCAGCCCGACGAGGACGACAACCAGGTGCGCTACCACCAGAAGATCCTGGACACCCTGATCGACCTGGGCAGCGCCGACGAATTCATCGAGGCGCTGTGCGTGCTGGTCAAGCGCCTGGCGGTAGACCGGCTGCACATCGTGGGCGATATCTTTGACCGCGGCCCTCACCCGGACCGCATTCTGGACATGCTGATGGAGCACCACGCGGTGGACATCGAATGGGGCAACCACGACATTCTCTGGATGGGCGCCGCCTGCGGCAACGAGGCCAGCATCGCCGCGGTGGTGCGCAACTGCCTGAATTACGACAATCTGGACGTGCTTGAAAGCGGCTACGGCGTGTCTCTCAGGGAGCTCACGCTGTTCGCCGAAAGGACCTACCCGCGGCTTTCCCTGCGCGAGGCCCAGCTGCAGGCCATCGTGGTGATCATGTTCAAGCTGGAGGGGCAGATCATCCTGCGCCACCCGGAATACCATATGGAAGACCGGCTGCTGCTGGACAAGCTGGACCTGGACAAACACACCGTCCGGATCGGCACAGAGGAATACCCCATCAGGGACATCCCCTTTCCCACTTTGGACCCCGCCCGCCCCTATGAACTGAGCGACGGTGAAAAGGCCGTCATGAAGTCCTTCTGCCACGCCTTCCGGCATTCGGAAAAGCTTTCCCGGCATATGGACTTCCTGTATGAGCGGGGCAGCATGTACCGCGTGCTCAACAACAACCTCCTCTTCCACGGCTGCATTCCCATGACCGAAAGCGGACGCTTCACGGGGGTGGATTTTGCCGGCGTGGAATACTCAGGCCGTTCCATGATGGATCATTACGACGCCCTGGCCCGGGCCGCCTACCACAAGCGGGTGCCGTCGGCGGTGGATTTCATGTGGTATCTGTGGTGCGCGCGCCTTTCCCCGGTCTGCGGCCGGCATATCAAGACCTTCGAGCGCGCCTATGTGCTGGACAAAGCCGCCTGGGAAGAGCCGATGGACCCCTATTACCGCCACTGCGAGACTGTGGAAGGCTGCCAGCGGGTGCTGCGCGAGTTCGGCCTTGACAATGACGAGGCCCACGTGATCAACGGCCACACCCCCGTCAGGGTCAAGGAGGGCGAAAGCCCCCTGAAGGCCGGGGGCAGGCTGGTGGTGATCGACGGCGGCTTCTGCCGTTCGCTGCAAAAGCGCACGGGCATCGCCGGGTATACGCTGATAGGCAATTCCCACGGGCTCAGGCTTTCCTCCCACCAGCCCTTCACCTCCATACAGGATGTGCTCAGGGAAAACGCCGATATCCATTCGGATTCCCAGGTGTTCTTTAACTACCGCCAGCGCTTCATGATCCGCCAGACGGACAACGGCCAGGTGATCCAGCGGCAAATCGGCATGCTCAAGGAGCTGCTGGAGGCCTACCGCAGCGGCTGGCGGCCGTCCTGACGAATAAGAAACAATCCAAAGCATCATAAAGCCGCCGCCCTCCCGGGATTGATCCGTCCGGGAAAGGCGGCGGCAGCGTTTATTGCTGTTTCTGCACGGCAAAGCACCGGGGCGCTCCCGGCCCCGCGTTCAAAAAAACATGCTCCAGGCAGTTGAAGCGCTGGGGCGGAAGAGAGGCAAACAGCTCCTCCAGCGCTTTCAGCTCCCGCGCGCCCTCACCGTGGCCGGGATAGCAGCACACCACCAGCATGCCGCCGGGCTTCAGCAGCTCCATGGCCTGCCCCACGGCGGACAGGGTGGAGGGCAGCAGGGTGGTGACGGCCTTGTCCCCTCCGGGCAGCCACCCTAAGTTGAAGGCCGCCAGGTCCACAGACTCCTTAACGAGTTCTGCCATGCAATCATGGCTGCGCTCATAAAGCGTCACCCTCTGAAGCAGCCCTGCGTTTTCGAGCCTTGTCCGGGTGGCGGCCACGGCCTGCGCCTGCACGTCAAAGGCGTACACCCGGCCGGTTTCCCCCACCAGGCGGGCCATCCATTCCGTGTCGTGGCCGTTGCCCATGGTGGCGTCCACGGCCACGGCGCCCTCACAGAGCATTTTTTCCATGTATTCCGCCGCGATATAGCGGGCGGAGCGCAGGATGTAATCACTCATACAAAGCCTTCAGGGCGCTTATTTCCCGGGCTTCCAGATAGCGCCAGCGGCCCCGGGGCAGGTCGTTTAACTGCAAAGGGCCAAAGCCCACGCGCTTTAAGGCCAGCACTTCAGTACCCACGGCCTCAAACATCCGGCGCACCTGGCGGTTGCGGCCCTCGTGGATGGTGACGGTGACGTAGGTATATTCGCCCTCCGTTTTGCCCACGCGGACGCGTGCGGGCGACGTGCGGCGCTCGTCCAGCACGACGCCGTTCTGAAGCTTTTGCACCATGTCCCGGGTGACCTCGCCCTTCACCCGGGCCAGGTAGGTCTTGTTCACCTCGTTGCTGGGGTGAAGCAGCTTGTCCGCCATGGCGCCGTCGTTGGTCAAAAGCAGCAGGCCCTCGCTGTCGTAATCCAGCCTTCCCACCGGAAACAGGCGGACCTTCAGGTGCTCAAAATGGCTCATCACGGTGGGCCTCCCCTCCGGGTCGGAGGCGGTGGTCATTTCCCCGGCGGGCTTGTGGTACATGATGTAGACCTGCTGCTGTTCGGGCGCCACCTTCCGGCCGTCCACCCTGACCACGTCGGTTTCCTCCACCTGCACGCCCATCTCGCGGATGGTCACGCCGTTCACGGTCACATGGCCCTGGGCGATCATTTCCTCGGCGTGCCGCCGGCTGGCCACGCCGCACATTGCCAGATATTTCTGCAGTCTCATACGCTTCTCCTTTGGCTGCGCGTCTATGGGCCCCTGACGGCCCTTTTTCATTATACAGGAAAAACGATGAAAAGACAAAGCTTTTTCAAAATACCGCTCCCATATCTTTTTCCCGGCCCGCCGTCTTTTTCTCAGGTCCCTCTGCGGATCGTAAAAAATCCCTCAATTTGTGTCCAGAGTGTGAATAATCCTCTCGCAGCAGTCCGAAAGGGTTGACGGTAAAACACCCGAAAATTATAATGTAGTTGACCTGTCAGGTCTTATTTGCTTTTTCCCCGTTCCGTTTCCGGCTTTTACCGGAAGATAAGCGGGACGGTTCATCCGCTTTATGAAAGGAGCTGTTTTCATCGTGAAACATACACGCCGCCTGCTGTTTATGCTGCTGCTGTTCGGCGCGCTGGCGCTGGCCTTTAACGCCCAGGCGGCCTCGGGCAAAATGAACGGCACAGTGCTTACCATCACCGGTTCGGGCGGCACCGGCAATTTTGACGGCCTGAACCCGCCCTCCTGGGCCCAATACGCGGACACCGCCACCGAAATCATCGTGTCCGAAAAGATCACCTCTATCGGCACCATGGCCTTCAAGGATTTTACCAAAGTCGCCAAAGTGACGCTGCCCAACACGCTCACCTCCATCGGCGCCTACGCCTTCATCAACTGCGGGAAGCTGGAGGAGATCAACATCCCGGACAACGTGACGGAGATCAAATCCTCCGCCTTTTCGGACTGCGCCTCCTTAAAGACCATCACCCTGCCCGACGGCCTGACAGCCATTCCCAACAACTGCTTCTGCCGCTGCGGCAATCTGACGCAGATCAGCATTCCTTCCTCGCTCAGGACGGTAGGCGTCAGCGCCTTTCAGGACTGCAGAAAGCTGGGCCTGATCATCTTCCGCGGCGCGGCAGCCGACTGGCGTATCGAAGTGGACAACACAGGCTTCAACAATGTTCCTTTCACCTCCTGCGAGGTGCAGTTTACCGGAGGTACCTCCACCTATCCCATGTGCGGGCCTGACCTGTACTGGGAAATCGACGGCGGCACGCTGTTCATCTGGGGCGACGGCGAGATGGACGATTATACCGCTTCCTCCCCCGCTCCCTGGGCCTCCCGGGCCGGGGCGATCACTGGGATCGAGCTGGTCGAAGGGGTGACCCATATAGGCGATTACGCCTTCCGGAATATCTCCTGCGCAAGTGTTTCATTCCCCCATACCCTTTCCTCCATCGGCCAGTACGCCTTTTACGGCAACAAAAAGCTGGCATCCGTCTCCCTGCCCAACAGCCTGCTGGATATAGGCGCGTACGCCTTCGCATCCTGCACGGCGCTTAAATCGGCCGACCTGCCCGACGGCCTTACGGTACTTAACGAAGGCGCGTTCTGCAATTGCTCGGCGCTTTCCAAAGCGACGCTGCCCAACGGCCTTCAGTTTATCGGCGCCGATGTCTTTGCCGGCTGCGCGGGCGCGCTTAAAGTCACCTACGAGGGCACGCGGGAAGAATTTGAACAGATCATCGGGTATGCGAACATTGATTCCTCCCGTGTCACCTTTGCCCAATCCTCTGCCCAGGCCTGCGGAACGAACGCCTACTGGACGTTTAAGGACGGAACGCTGTCCATCACCGGCACCGGCGCGATCAACGACTACGCCCAGTACGAAGCGCCCTGGGCCGGCCTGCCGTTTACCCGGCTTACGATTGCTTCCGGCATCACGGCCATCGGCGATTATGCCTTCAGCGATTCCTATTCCCTGACCTCCGTTTCCCTGCCTAAGTCCCTTAAGACCATCGGCTTTGCCGCCTTCTTCGGCTGCGGAAAGCTCAGCGATATATCCATTCCCTCCAAGGTGAGTTCCATCGGCGCCTGGGCGTTCGCCCGCTGCATGGACCTGACTGACATCACTGTACCCGCTTCCGTCACCTCCTTGGGCGAAAGGGCATTTTCCGACTGTAACGGCCTTGAGCGTGTTCGGATCCTGGCAAAGCTCACTGCGGTTCCCGATTACGCCTTCTATCTGTGTACCAGCCTGACAGAGATCACCCTGCCCTCGAGCGTCACCGGCATCGGCGCATACGCGTTTGACGGCTGCTACGCTCTTCCCGCCTTCACCCTGCCCGCTTCGCTCAAATCGATCGGCGAATACGCGTTCGGCTTCTGCTACGCGCTCAAAACTGTTTCGGGCAGCCCCAAGGCCTTTGCTCCGGCGGAAACCGCTTTCTTCGGCTGCAGCGCTCTGGAGAACTATCCATCCTGGCTCCTCCCTGTCAGGGGAAGCTGCGGCGACCGCCTGAGCTGGTCTTATCAGGGCGGCGTTTTGACCATCACAGGCAGCGGGGAGATGGGATCCTTCTTCTATCTGAATGGCGGCTTCTTTGCCCCCTGGCATGCCTACAGGAACGAGATCACCGAGGTCCGTCTGCCCCAGGGGCTCACCAACATTGGACGCGGCGCATTCGGAGAACTGTCCGGGCTTACTGAAATCACCCTGTCCCAAGGGATCACGAAGATCGAAGACCATGCCTTCGCGTACTGCGCAGGGCTTACCTCCGTCACGATTCCCGCCTCCGTATCAGTAATATACGCGGATGCATTTACCGGCTGTACGAGCCTGACGGACATCTATCTGACCGGCAATACCTTTTTGATCCCCCGGATCTATAACTGCCCCAGCCTGCGTGAGGTCCACGTGCCCGCTTCCAACACATATCTTTCCTTCCGGGACGGCATGCTGATGAACAGGGAACAGACCATCCTGTATCGCTGCATGGAGGCCGCTTCCGGCGCCCTTGTCATACCGGAGGGCGTAACGGAAATAAACAACGTAGCCTTCGGCGGCTGCGTCCATCTG
Organism: uncultured Eubacteriales bacterium; assembly: GCA_902790015.1. GTDB lineage: Bacteria > Bacillota > Clostridia > Christensenellales > Aristaeellaceae > UBA4246. Next base: position 25,243 of record CADAQF010000014.1, read on the forward strand.
ACCAGCGTGACCTTTCCTTCCACCTGGACGGCCAAAACAGATGAATACAACCCCGACCGGCTGAGTGTTCAGGACATCTATCTGCCTTCCCATGTTCAGGTGCGCTGTTACCCGAACAGCCTGGCGGACGATTATTTCGCCATGCATGGCACCAGCCCGGTAAGCTATCTGACTTCAGGCAGCGTACTGAGAATCCCGGCCGCGCAGTCGATCGGCCAGGAGGCCTTTGAGGGAACGGGCTTTGCGCGCGTGGTGCTGCCCGACGGGGTCACGGCCATCGAAAGCCTCGCTTTTGCCTATATGCCGAATCTCAAAACGCTCGTCCTGCCCGCCTCTGTAACCCGGATAGCCCCCAACGCCTTTGAAGGAACGGGGCTGGAAACGGTCGTCCCGCTCTCCGGCTACCTGCCCGACGCGCTGAAGCTGCCCGGCGTGCGGATGCTGTACATTTATGATCCCTCCGTCAACGAATAATCGTTATCTTCGCGCAAAGAACCCGGCCGCGTTGGCAGCCGGGTTCTTCTTAATTTGCTGATGGATTATTTGCTGATGGGGTTTACGCAGATATCAAATAATCATGCCTTCCACAGCGAATGCAGGTTGCAGTAGGCGTACACGGCCTCCACCTCGTCGCCGGGCAGGAGGGCGAACTCGGCCTTAGGCTCCTGACCGGGCTTCAGGACGCGGCGCTGATTGCCCATCTTCGTCTGAAGCAATATCCATTCGATGTAGTGCTTATCCTCCATCGGGTGAGCCACAGAGCCTACCGTCACACAGACCACATTGTCCTTCACCTCGCACACCGGGATGTGCTTTTCTCTGGACGCCTCGGTGGTGCCGGCAAACACTTCCTCCATGGGCTCGCCGCAGCACACCACCGGGCAGCCCGTTTTCTTAAGCACCGCGACCATCTGGCCGCACTTTTTGCAGCGGAAAAACCTTACTTCCATCTGATCTTCCTCCTGTGCCCTGATCGGGCGGTATTATCGTATTTTATTATAGTGGCTCCCGGGTTGTCTGGCAAGGGAGATTATTATGAGTATCTGGGGCGGGGACTTGCAGCCAGGCCCCGCCGGCCCGTTCTCGCCGAAAACAGGCAACTGCCTGTTTTCCAGGCGCTGCGCGTCCAAAAGGCTTCCCCTGGAGGGGGTGAGCAGCGTCTTGGATGACAGGCCAGTGGCTGTCATCAGCTGTGAACGGGCTGGCAGGCCCTGGTGTCAGTCAGGCGCGGAAATAGCTTATGAACATAATTCGCTTTCTTCGCGCCTGACTGATGAGGTGGCCTTCGTTTACATAACAATCTTTAAGTCCGGATGTTTTTTAGTGGGTGCTCACCCAGGTAACCCCGGGTCTGCCGGCCCGTTCGGCGCTGAAAAAGGTTCACCGGACCGATTTCCGAACCCTTCGGGTGGCTGCGTTATCCGCAGAAATAAATCGGCAGAATTATGGATTCCGTGACGGACAGAACGGATATCCGTTTCATATCCTGAGTTGTACCGTTGTTTTTAATCCGTTCACCTATTATTCATTCGTGCGTATGCCGTGCTATCAGTATCCCGCTTCCGACAGAATCTGCGCAGCTGTCTCATTTCCGGCAGAGCGGGCTTTTTTGAGCCATTTGATGGCGTTCGTTCTGCTTTGCTCGACCCCCCGGCCTTCACTATACATTATCGCCAGGTTGTACATGGCTACGTCGTTGCCCGCGTCGGCAGCCTTATTATACAGTTCGTAGGCCTTGCGGTAGTTGACGGCGACCCCCAGGCCCTTATAATACAGATAGCCCAGGTTGTTCATGCAGCCGGCGTGTCCTTGGTTCGCGCCCTTGAGATACCAGTCAGCGGCTTTCCTGTAATCCCTGGTGGTGCCCTGGCCTTTCTCATACATCACGCCCAGCATGAAGCAGCTGTCCAGATCGCCGGCGTCGGCGGCGCTTTTGAAATAGGAAAGGGCATCCTTATACCCCTGGTTGGTTCCCAGCATGTAGGAGGTCCTGCCCAGGAGATAATCCCAGGTCGGGTTGGAGCTCTGCGGCGTGGCGGTCTTCTTGGGCGTCGCGGTCTTCTTGGGCGTAGCCGTCTTCCTGGGCGTGGGTGTTGGGGTCTTCCTGGGCGTCGCGGTCTTCTTAGGGGTCGCGGTCTTCCTGGGTGTGGGTGTCGGGGTCTTCCTGGGCGTCGCGGTCTTCTTAGGCGTCGCGGTCTTCCTGGGCGTAGCCGTCTTCCTGGGGGTGGCGGTAGGCTTCGGCGTCTTGACGGAAGCGGACGACAGGTCGTTCAGCCGCTTCAGGCGGGTCAGCGCATCCTTGCTTCCGGCCTCCGCGGCGTCCGAATACCACTTTTTGGCCATCTCAATACTGGCGCCGACTCCCTGACCGTTTTCATACAGGTAACCCAGCCGGTACATGGCGTGGCCGTTGTTCTTGGCCGCGGCCTTCTTGTACCAGTAAGCCGCCGTGGTGTAATCCTGCTTTATATTGTCCAGTCCGTTCTCGTATATGTTGCCCAGCGCGTCCATCGCGCCGGTATAGCCGAGATCCGCGGCCGCTTTATACCATCTGACGGCCTCCGCGTAGTCCTTTTTCAGGAGCAGGCCCTCTTCATACATCGAAGCCAGGCGGAACATCGCGTCCTCGCTCCCGCTTTCCGCAGCTTTTTTATACCATTCGGTGGCCTTCAGCACATTGAGGGCGACGCCCTTGCCGTATTCGTACATATAAGCAAGGTCATACATTGCCCGGGCATAGCCCATGTTTGCGGCCTTTTCGTACCATTTGGCGGCCTCGGCGTAATCCACCGCGACGCCGTTTCCGTAATAATATTGGTCGCCCAGCTCGTAGTATTCGGCGGCCGACATGGCCGGTTCCGCAGCCGCTCCGCAGTTCACGCAATAGTTGCCCGTATTGCCCTTGTGTCCGCAGTTGGCGCAGTCCCACACGGCGAAGGCCGGGGGCAGGCACAAAAACAGCAGGACCGATACCATGATCAAAGAAACTGTTTTTTTCATCCGCCATCCCTCATTTTATGTTTTTTCCGGCGCCCTGCCGGTTTTTTCACGATTATTCTAACACAATCCTCCGGTAATATCAAGCCGGATTGCGATGCCTGCCCGGAAAAATGTGTACGGATTTTCCCATTTTGCATAAGCGGATTTTCCCATTTTGCACGAGCCCGGAATTGACACAGGTTGCGTTCTTTGGTAGAATACGTTAAAAAGGCGTCCGGTCGGGCCGGAGCCGAAAAAAAGAAAGGAAGTATGGTTCATGAAACGGTTTCTTTCTGTATTGCTGTGCGCGACGCTTCTGTGCTCCTGCCTGAGCATCGCCCTGGCGGAAGACAAGCAGACCCTGACGGTCTGGATCCCCCAGTACCAGTTCAGCAAGGCCGAGGACGCCATCTCCGACCAGGATTTCTGGGACGGGGTCTTTGACGCCTTCGAAGCAGAAAACAACTGCGAGGTCAAGGTGGAGATCATCGGCTGGGGCGTGTACGGGGATACCTTCTTCACCAGCCTCCTCAACGAGGACGGCCCCGACGTCGTCTACGTGACCGACAATTACGACCTGGTCAAGCGCGACCTGCTGCTGGGCCTTGATCCTTACCTGACGGACGAACAGAAAGACAACGTCCTGCTGTGGAACCTCGCTCCGGAAAACGCCGCGGGTGAAAAGGTCATCGTTCCCATGGACGACGGCGTAGCCATCGGCTATGTGAACAAGGCCCTGGTCCGCGAAGCCGGGCTTGAGGAGCTTCCGCTCGAATGGGACGCCTTCATCGAAGCCTGCAAGACCATCAAGGAAAAGACCGGCAAGGCCGGCTTCCTCCAGAACTGGGGCGCCACCAGCGGCACCAGCGCGCTGATGCTGGCCTTCTGGCCCTACTACTTCCAGGCCGGCGGCAAGATCCTGGACGAAAACGGCCAGGTGAACATCAACAACGAAGCGGGCCTCAAAGCCGTGGAATTCCTCAAGAAACTGTATGACGAAGGCGTCTTCGACGAGAACATCGTCACCGAGACCGAATCCGTCGACAAATTCGCCAACGGCGAGGTCGCCTATATCGTGGCGGACCTGAACAAGGGCAACACCTCCTTCACCGACGTCGAGTGGGAATATGTCTTCTCCCTGGTCGGACCCGCCGGCTACGGCGCCCGCACCGCGACGGACTCCTTCGCCGTCAACAAGAAGACCCTGGAGCGCGGCAACGCCGAGCTGGCCGTGAAGGCCCTGATGTACATCACCTCCGGCGCCGTGATGGACGAGTTCCATTCCAAGATTTTCTATCTGCCCCCCTTCACCAAGGATTCCTCCTTCGTCAAGGACGAGGCCCTGAACGCTGTCACCAGCGCCCACACCGACGCTATCTACGTCGTGGACGAATTCGAGGCCAAGAAGTCCTTTGAGGACACGCTGCAGGCCAACATCCAGGATATGTTCCAGGGCAACCTCACGCCCGAGGAAGTACTGGCGGAGACCATGGATTATTACCTGACGCAGCTGATCGATCAGTAAGTTAAACCGGCGGGCTCCGAAGGGCTTATGCCCTCCGGAGCCCCTTATTCATTTTGCTTAGAAACAGGCAAGTCTCTTGTCGGGAGGATCCTTCATGACTACCGCCGTCACCCGCCGCAGGGCCTCAAAGCGCACCCGCAGGGAAGCGCTGATCGGCGCGGCCTACATAGCGCCCAGCTTCGTGCTGATGTTCATTTTCACGGTCATCCCGATCTTCCTGTGCATCTATTATTCCTTCACCAAGTACGACATGACCGCCGCGCCGGAATGGATCGGGTTTGACAATTATGTGAAGCTGGCCGCCAACAAATACCTGGGCCTGACGCTGACCAACACGCTGCAGTACGTGCTGATCACGGTGCCGCTGCAGACCATTCTGGCCCTGCTGATCGCCGCCTTCATCGCCGGCAGCCTGAGAAACCGCTTCGGCTCCTTCCTGCGCAGCGTCATCTTTATCCCCGTGATCGCCTCCCTGATTGCCTCGGCGGCGGTATGGAACGTCATGTACGAGCCCAAGGGCGGGCTGATCAACCAGTTCCTGGGGCTGTTCGGAGCTGATCCCATCAATTTCCTTGGCAAAAAAACCACCGCCATGCCCTCGGTGGCGGCGGTGGCCATATGGAAAAACACCGGCTACTACATGGTCATGTATTACGCCGGCATCATGAACGTTCCCGCGGATATCCAGGAGGCCGCCATCGTGGACGGCGCCTCCCCCTGGCAGCGCTTCCGCTATATCACGCTGCCCATTTTAAAGCCCATCACCTACATGGTGGTCACCATGGGCATCATCGGCTCCTTCCAGGTGTTTGACCTGGTGTACAAGATGACCGGCGGCGGCCCGGCCCGCGCAACGCTGACCGTGGCCTTCATGATCTACAACTACGCCATCAAGGACAAGCGCATGGGCTACGCCTGCGCGCTCGCCGTGGGGCTTCTGATCGTGATACTGCTGATCCACGGGATACAGAACCTGTTTTTCCGGGAAAAGGAGGACGCCTGATGGAACGCACAAAATCATGGACACCCGGGCGCGTCCTGGGCACGGCGCTGGTGACGCTGTTCGCCCTGTTGTGCGTGCTGCCGCTCATCTATATGGTGGCCATCTCCTTTACGGATTCTGAAAGCCTGTACATCAAGCTGTCTGACCTTCGGCCTAACCTGAGCAACTATGTATACGCCATTACCAAGCGCAATTTCGGCACCGCGCTCAAAAACAGCGTCATCACCGTCGTAGGCTCCTGCCTGCTGGTGGATGTCGTTTCCTCCATGGCGGCCTACGGCTTTGAAAAAAAGCCGGTTCCGGGCAAGGAAGCCCTGTTCCAGGGGTACCTGGCCACCATGATGATCCCGGGCCAGGTGATACTGATCCCCATGTTCCTGATGATGAACCGCATGCACCTGACCAACACCTACGCCGCCCTTATCCTGCCGATGATAGGCGCGTTCGCGATCCTTTTGATGCGGCAGTTCATGGTGGCGGTGCCCAACGAGCTGCTGGAGGCGGCGGAAATAGACGGCTGCGGCGAGCTCAGACGCTTTGTGACCATCGTGCTGCCCCTGGTGCAGCCCGCGCTGATCACCCTGACCATATTCACCTTCAACAGCACCTGGAACAATTTCCTCTGGCCGCTGATCATCAACACCCGTTCCGAAATGGCGGTGCTTCCGGTGACGATGTCCACCCTGGCCAGCAATTCCACCACCAACTACGGCATGGTGATGGCCGGGGCCACGCTCACGTTCCTGTTTCCGTTCGTGCTGTACATCTTCCTGCAGAAACAGTTCGTGGAGGGCATCGCCCTGGGCGGGGTCAAGGGATAAAACTGGGCCCACGCATGCTGCGTGTGCCCTGGGACGTGGACTGTCAGCCAGGGCCTGCCGGCCCGTTTCGTCGGTGAAAACAGACCTGTGCAGTCTCCAAAGGCCTTCCCCTCAGAGGGGGTGAGCAGCGTCTTGGATGACAGGCCAGTGGCCTGTCATCAGCTGCGAACGGGCCGGCAGGCCCTGGTGTCTGTCAGGCGCTGAAAATGCAATTACTGTTATATATTTCATCGCGCCTGACTGATGAGGCGGTCTCCGTTCCCATAACATTCTTTAAGTCCGGATGTTTTTTAGTGGGTGCTCACCGGAGTAACCCAGGGCCTGCCGGCCCGTTCGTCGGTGAAAACAGGCCACTGGCCTGTTTTCCGGGCCCTCCTCACCCCAGGGCCTGCCGGCCCGTTCGGCGCTAAAAAAGGTCCACTGGACCTTTTTTCGGGCACGCCTCACCCCAAAAGGCTTTCCCTTGGAGGGGAAGCTGTCAGGCGCGGAAAATGCTTATGATCATAATTCACTTTCTACGCGCCTGACTGATGAGGTGTTCTCCGTTCCCTTAACATTCTTTAAGTCCGGATGTTTTTGCGGGTGCTTAGCCAAGTAACCCAGGGCCTGCCGGCCCGTTCGGTACTGAAAATGATCCACTGGATCATTTTCCGGGCGTACCTCACCCACCGGACCGTTTTCCGAGACGCCGCTCACCCCTCCGGGTTCCTGCGCCATCCGCCGAATAAATCGGCGGACTTTGGGATTCCGTGACGAAAAGAACAGGATAGCCGTTTCATCTCCTCATTTATACCGTTGTTTTCAATCCATTATTCATTTCGTTCGTTTGCGTTGGATCCGAAAAGCCTTTCCTTGAGCGCAAGCACCCTGCGGACGCTTTCGTCTATGCGGCTTTCCGTTATTTCCCCCATTTCTACCGCGCGGACGACACCGTCAAAGGCCTCCTGATAACGGACCGGCAGCAGCAGTATATCCGCCCCCGCCGCAAGGCAGCGCACACACGCCTCGACCGGAGTGAATTCCTTGGATATTGCCCCCATCTCCAGCGCGTCGGTAACGATCAGCCCTTCATATCCCATCTCCCCGCGGAGCTTTTCCGAAAGTATCAGGGAAGATACGGTCGCCGGTTCCCCGCTTCCGGTCACATTCGGTAGGGCGATGTGCGCGGTCATCACCATGTCCGCCCCAGCCCCGATGCCCGCTTCAAAGGGAATCAGCTCGCATTCCTTCAGTTCCTCCCAGGTCTTTCTGCTTTCGGCGTAGCCCAAATGGGTGTCCGTGGCGGTGTCCCCGTGGCCGGGAAAATGCTTGACGCACCCGGCGATGCCCGCTTCGTGCAGCCCCGAAAGAAACGCCGTCACCATCTGCGCGGCCAGCTTCGGCCGGGTTCCGAAGGCCCTGTCGCCGATGACGGGGTTCAGCGGGTTGGTGTTCACGTCGGCTACCGGGGCAAAGTCCACGTCCAGCCCGTACATTTTAAGGTACGCCCCGATGGTCAGCCCCGCCTCTTTCGCCTTTTCCGGCCTGCCCGTCTTGGCGATGCTGCCCATGGGAAGCACCTTCGGCACACTGAAATCGGGATGGTTCCCGATCCGCGCGACGGATCCGCCCTCCTCGTCGATGTATAGAAGCGGCCTTACCGGCCCCAGCGCGTGCAGGCACGAGGTCAGATACATAAGCTGGTCTTCGTCCACCAGGTTCTGGCTGAACAGGCAAAACCCGCCGGAGGGGTATTCCGCGTATTCCGCGCGCATTTCATCGGTCAGCATGGCATAGCCGCCTTTTCCTGTCGTATCCAGCGCCTCGGGGCGGATCACGAACAGCTGCCCCACCTTTTCCCTGAGCGTCATCCGGCTTATCATCACGTCGATCCCCTCCGTTTCCGCCCGCGCGTTCATCCCGCCCAGGCCCATGCAGCAGGCGGCCAGAAGCGCCGCCAGCATCCGTTTTCCCGTCATTTTCATCTCCGCCGCCTCCCATGCGCGCGGCCCTGCCCGCCTTTTTCAAGGCCGGCTCCCCCGCAGCGGCGATTCCTTTCTGAACCCAATATACCACAGAACCGACGCATCTTCAATATTATTATATCGTCAGGAGGTTTCTGATCATGGACATGCTCGTCAATCTGTCCCTTTTGCCCGAAGCGGCCTGCCCGAAAGGTTATTCGATCGTCCGGGTGCTGCCGCCCGACCGGGCCCGCGTGCTCGCCTTCGTGCGGGAAAACTTCGGTGAAAACTGGGAAAGCGAATGCGGTACAGCCCTGGCCCAACTTCCCTGCCGCTGCCTGGCGGCCGTGAAGGACGGCGAGATCGTAGGCTTTGCCTGCTACGACACGACCGCCCTGGGCTTTTTCGGCCCCCTGGGCGTAAAGGCCTCCTGCCGCGAAAAGGGCCTGGGACGGGCGCTGCTCATCTCGGCGCTTCGGGCCATGCGGGAAACGGGCTACGGCTACGCCGTCATCGGCTGGTGCGACGAAAAGGAAGCCTTCTACCGCCGTGCCGTCGGCGCCTGGCCCATCCCCAATTCCGCCCCTCAAAACAGCGTCTACCGCGATCTGTTCAGGTTTCAGCGCGAAAAGGATGGATCAGCCAAAGAATAAAGGCAAATCAAGAAACATAAGAGGTGACCAGCATGCGCAAGCTTTCCTATCTGATCGTCGGCTCCGGCCACAGGTCTCTTTTCTACGGCAGGATCGCGGCCCGGTATCCCTCCTTTTTCCGCGCCCTTTTCCTGACCCGTTCCGAGGAAAAGGCGGCCTTCGTTCAAAAAAGCACGGGCGTTCCGGCCACCTGCAGCCTCGATGAGGCGCTGGCCTTTTCACCCGATTTCGTGGTGGTCGCGGTGGACCGGGGGCATATGGCCGAGGTCGTCCTTTCATGGGCGGAGCGGGGCTTCCCCGTGGCCGCCGAAACGCCGCTGGGCAAGACGCGGGAGGAGCTTGACCTTCTGTGGCGCGCGCACACGGAAAAAGGCGCTAAGATCATCAGCGTCGAGCAGTACCCCCGTCACCCGCTGATCACCGCGGGCCTGTCGCTCACCCGCCGGGGCCTGATCGGCGAACCGCAGTCGGCCTATCTTTCCCTGGTGCACGACTATCACGCGGCCGCGATGCTCCGCGCCCTGCTCAACGTGACCGGAGAAAGCTACGTGATGCGCGGCGAACGCACGACCGCCCCGGCGCTTGAAACAGACTCGCGTACGGGCGCGATCCTCGACGGCCAGGTGACCGACCGCGTCAGGGACGTCATCCATATCACCTATTCCTCCGGCAAATGGGCGCTGTATGACTTTTCCTCCCTGCAGTACCGCACTTTCATCCACGGTCGCCACCTGGTGCTGCGCGGCGAACGCGGCGAATGGAACGATACTCAGGTATGTTTTACCGACTCCGACCATCTTCCCTGCCGCCTCCAGCTGATGGCGGAGCTTCCTGCCCGCTACCGCCATCTGGACACGCAGACCCTGCGGGACCTGCGCAAGTACTGGCAGCCCGAGCTCTTCTTATCCAACGACCACGACGAATTCGCCATCGCCTCCATGCTGTACGACATGGGCGATTACCTCTCCGGCGATCAGCCTCCCTATCCCCTGGCCGACGCGCTGGACGACGCCGCCTTCTGGCTGGACGTCGAGCAGGCGGTCACTACCCCCTGGCAGCCCGTGCAGTCCCAGCCCGCCCCGTGGAGGCAGGGAGACTGACCGGCGCGCTCTTGCCTGAACAGGATGCGCTTGAATATCTGCAGTCAAATCCAAAAACCTCTGCCTCACAGGAAAGGAACAATCACCATGCGGTCTCATTGGAAGAAATGGATAGCCTGTTCGCTTTGTATTATGATGATCGGAGTCTGCGTGGCGGTCTTCGCGGAAGAAACGAAGACAGAAGCGTTCACTTCTGGTGATTTTACTTACACGCTGAACGAAGACGGCACAGCGACGATCACGCAGTATTCGGGAGAAGCTGCAGATTTGAAGATTCCTTCGGAACTGGACGGGCATGCGGTCACCGCCATCGGGGATTACGCGTTCTCTTTCTGCTCCAGCCTGACGAGCGTCACCATACCGGACAGTGTTACCGACATCGGAAGTAATCCATTCATATACTGCGATGTCCTCACGCTCATCACGGCCTCCCCGGATCACCCGAACCTGGCCGTCATCGACGGCGTTCTGTTCAGCAGGTCTGATAAGCGCCTCATATGCTATCCAAATGGCTTGAAGCAAAACAGCTATGCTGTCCCTCAGGGAATTCAGATCATCGGTGATTATGCGTTCAGTGATTGTTCCAGCCTGACTAGCGTCACCATATCGGACAGCGTCACTGAAATCGGGAAAGAGGCGTTCTCTTTCTGCTCCAGCCTGACGAGCGTCACCATACCGAACAGCGTTTTCAATATCGGAAGTAATCCTTTCCTGATCTGTGATAACCTCACACGCATCATTGTCTCCCCGGATCACCCGAACCTGGCCGTCATCGACGGCGTTCTGTTCAGCAAGCCTGATAAGCGCCTCATATGCGTTCCAAAAGGCTTAAATAAAACCAGCTATGCTGTTCCGAAGGGTATTCAGATCATTGGGGACCGTGCTTTTGATGACTGCTCCAACCTGACGAGCGTCACCATGCCGGACAGCGTCATCTCCATCGGGGATGGTGCGTTCTTGTACTGCTCCGGCCTGACGAGCGTCACCATACCGGACAGTGTCACTGCAATCGGGAACAGTGCGTTTGCTGCCTGCTTCAGTCTGACGAGCGTCGCCATACCGGGCAGCGTCATTTTCATCGGGGATAGTACGTTCTCTCGCTGCACCAGCCTCACGAGCGTCACCATACCGGACAGCGTCATTTCCATCGGGCATGGTGCGTTCTTGTACTGCTCCAGCCTGACGAGCGTCATCATACCGGACAGCGTCACTTCTATAGGGGATTCTGCGTTCTCTGACTGCTCCAGCCTCACGAGCGTTGCCATACCGGACAGCGTTTCCTTCATCGGAAGTAATCCATTTTCCGGCTGCGATGCCCTCTCAGATATCATTGTCTCCCCGGATCACCCGAACCTGGCCGTCATCGACGGTGTTCTGTTCAGCAAGCCGGACAAGCGTCTCATATGCGTTCCAAAATACTTGATGGCACCCAGCTATGATGTCCCTCAGGGTATTCAGATCATCGGTGATTATGCGTTCTGTGATTGTTCCGTCCTGACGAGCGTCACCATACCGGACAGCGTCACTTCTGTAGGGGATTCTGCGTTCTCTGACTGCTCCAGCCTGGCGAGTGTCACCATACCGGACAGCGTCACTGCAATCGGGGGTAGTGCGTTCTCTTACTGCTTCAGCCTGACAAGCGTCACCATACCAGACAGCGTCACTGCAATCGGGGATAGTGCGTTCTCTTTCTGCTTCAGCCTGACAAGCATCACCGTACCGGACAGCGTCACCGCAATCGGTGATTCTGCTTTCGATAGTTGCCCCGACCTCACGCTGATCGTTCCCCGCGGTTCCTACGCCGCCCAGTACTGCATGGATAACAATCTTCCCTACGCCTACCCCGACGCCCTCAACTGACTCAGCAGCTGATGCCTCCCGCCCGGCGGCCGCCACGCTGCCAGGCCCTTTTTGCCCTCAATACAACCCGGAATCGTCTTCATTCAACAGTCTTGCGGCTCCGCGGAAAGGGTGCTACAATATCTGCAGACAAATCCAAAAAACTCTCTGTCGCACAGGAAAGGAGCAAACGCGATGCGGTCTCATTGGAAGAAATGGATAGCCTGTTTGCTTTGTATTATGCTGATCGGGGCCTGCGCATCGGTCTTCGCTGAAGAAACGGAGACAGAAACGTTTACTTCCGGCGATTATACCTACACGCTGAATGAGGACGGCACAGCGACGATCACAAAGTATTCGGGAGACGCTGCAGATCTGATGATCCCTTCGGAACTGGACGGGCATGCGGTCACCGCCATTGGGGAATATGCGTTCGCTTTCTGCGACCTGACGAGCGTCACCGTCCCGGACAGCATCACTGCAATCGGGAATGATGCGTTCCGTGAGTGCTACAGCCTGGCGAGCGTCACCTTCCCAGACAGCGTCACTGCCATCGGGGATAGGGCGTTCTCTTACTGCTCCAGCCTGACGAGCGTCGTCATCCCGGACAGCGTCACGTTCATCGGGGAGGATGCGTTCTATGACTGCTCCAGTCTGACGAGCGTCACTATCCCAGACAGCGTCTCCGGCATCGGAAATAATCCATTCGGCAGCTGCGATTCCCTCACAAACTTCATTGTATCCCCGGATCACCCGAACCTGGCCGTCATCGACGGCGTTCTGATCAGCAAGCCGGATAAGCGTCTCATATGCGTTCCACAGGGCTTGAAGAAAACCAGCTATGCTGTCCCTCAGGATATTCAGATCATCGGGAATTGTGCGTTCTCTTACTGCTCCAGTCTGACCAATGTCGCCTTCCCTGACAGCGTCACTTCTATAGGGGAAGGGGCGTTCTATCAGTGCTCCAGACTGACGAGCGTCACCATCCCGGACAGCGTCACTTCCATCGGGGATAGTGCGTTCTCCTACTGCGCCAGCCTGACGAGCGTCTCCATCCCGGACAGTGTTACTTCCATCGGGAATGATGCGTTCTTTTCCTGCTATCGCCTGACGAGCGTCACCATCCAAGGCAGCGTCACTTCCATCGGGAATGATGCGTTCTCTTACTGCTACAGCCTGACGAACGTCTCCATCCCGGAAGGTGTCACTTCCATCGGGGATTATGCGTTCTCTTCCTGCTACCACCTGACGAGCGTCATCTTGCCGGACAGTGTCTCCGGCATCGAAAGTAATCCATTCAGAGGCTGCGATTCCCTCACACGCATCATCGTCTCCCCGGATCACCCGAACCTGGCCGTCATCGACGGCGTTCTGTTCAGCAAGCCGGATAAGCGGCTCATATGCGTTCCGGAAGGCTTGATGAAAACCGGCTATGCTGTCCCACAGGGTATTCAGATCATCGGGGATTGGGCGTTCTATAAGTGTTCCAGCCTGACGAGCGTCACCATACCGAACAGCGTCACATCCATCGGGAATTGGACGTTTTCTAAATGTTCCAGTCTGATGAGCATCACCATCCCGGACAGCGTCACTTCCATCGGGGATAGTGCGTTCTCTTTCTGCTCCAGCCTGACGAGCGTCTCCATACCGGTCAGCGTCACTGTCATCGGGTATGAGGCGTTATCTCACTGCTCCAGCCTGACGAGTGTCACCATACCGGACGGCGTAACTTCCATCGGGAATTATGCGTTCTCTTTCTGCTCCTGCCTGACGAACGTTGCCATCCCGGACAGCGTAACTGCCATTGGGGAAAGTACGTTCTCTTCCTGTGCCAGTCTGACAAGTATCACCATCCCTGACAGCGTCACTCTCATCGGGAATAGGGCGTTCAGTTTCTGCCCCAACCTCACCCTGACAGTTCCCCGCAACTCCTACGCCGCCCAATACTGTAAGGAAAACAACCTCCCCTACACCTACCCCGACGCCCTCGACTGACTCAACAGCTGATTCCTCCCGCCCGGCGGCCACCATGCCGCCGGGCCCTTTTTTGCCCTCAATACAGCCGGTATCATCTCTTTTTCTCCTGTTTCCAAAAACCAGGGACCACAGGCTTGCGGCGTCGGGAAAAAGATGCTACAATGTCTGCAGACAAATCCAAAAATCTCTTTTCACAGGAAAGGAGCAATCGCGATGCGGTCTCATTGGAAGAAATGGATAGCCTGTGCGGTGTGTATTGTGCTGATCGGAGTGTGCGCGGCAGTCTTTGCGGAAGAAACGAAAACAGAAAAGTTTACTTCCGGCGATTATATCTTCACTCTGAACGAGGACGGCACGGCGACGATCACAATGTATTGGGGAGATACTTCAGATCTGGAGATCCCGCCTGTACTGGACAGGCATGCGGTCACCGCCATTGGAAATGGTGCGTTCTCTTCCCGCCGCAACATGACGAGCGTCACCATCCCTGACGGTATCACTTTCATCGGGGATCGGGCGTTCTCTTACTGCTCCAGTCTGACGAGCGTCACCATTCCGGACAGCGTTACCGACATCGGAAGTAATTCATTCAAATACTGCGATGCCCTCACAAGCATCATTGTCTCCCCGGATCACCCGAAGCTGGCCGTCATCGACGGCGTTCTGTTCAGCAAGCCGGATAAGCGCCTTATATGCGTTCCATATGGCTTGAATATAACCAGCTATGCCGTCCCGCAGGGTATTCAAATCATCGAAGATTGGGCGTTCTCTTTCTGCACCAGCCTGACCAATGTCGCCTTCCCGGACAGCGTCACTTCTATAGGGGAAGGGGCGTTCTATCAGTGCTCCAGCCTGACGAGCGTCACCATCCCGGACAGCGTCACTTCCATCGGGGATAGGGCGTTCTCTGACTGCTCCAGCCTGACGAGCGTCACCATCCCGGACAGCGTCACGTTCATCGGGGAGGATGCGTTCTCTTACTGCTCCAGCCTGACGAGCGTCTCCATCCCGGACAGCGTCACTTCTATAGGGGATTCTGCGTTCTCTGACTGCTCCAGCCTCACGAGCGTCGACATACCGGACAGCGTTTCCTTCATCGGAAGTAATCCATTTTCCGGCTGCGATGCCCTCTCAGATATCATTGTCTCCCCGGATCACCCGAGCCTGGCCGTAATCGACGGCGCCCTTTTCAGCCAGCCGGATAAGCGCCTCATATGCGTTCCCAATGGTTTGGAGAAAACCAGCTTTACTGTCCCCGAGGGTATTCAGATCATCGGAAATCATGCGTTTTATGGCTGCTCCAGCCTTACGAGCGTCGATTTACCGGACACCCTCACTTCCATAGGCGAAGAAGCGTTCTATGACTGCTCCAGCCTGACGAGCATCTCCATACCGGACGGCGTCACTTCTATAGGGGAAGACACGTTCTGTCAGTGCTCCAGCCTGACGAGCATCGCCATCCCTGACAGCGTCACTTCCATCGTGGATTATGCGTTCAATTTCTGCTCCAGCCTGACGAGCGTCACCATTCCGGACAGCGTCACTTCCATCGGGGTTTATGCGTTCAATTTCTGCTCCAGCCTGACGAGCGTCACCATTCCGGACAGCGTCACTGCCATCGGGAATAATGCGTTCACTTCCTGCTCCAGCCTGACGAGCATCACCATTCCGGACAACGTCTCTTCTATCGGGCATCAAGCGTTCTCTGACTGCTCCAGCCTGACGAGCATCACCATTCCGGACAGCGTCACTTCCATCGGTGCTTCAGCGTTCGCTGGCTGCTCCAACCTCACCCTGACCGTTCCCCGCGGTTCCTACGCCGCCCAGTACTGCATGGATAACAATCTTCCCTACGTCTACCCCGACGCCCTCGACTGACTCAACAGCAGATGCCTCCCGCCCGGCGGCCGCCACGCTGCCGGGTCCATTTTGCCTTCAATACAGCCCGGAACCGTCTCTGTTTCAACAGCCCGGAACCGTCTCTGTTTCTCCTCCCTTGAATCACCACCCCGTCTTGTGGTACAATAGGCCGCATCATTCATCAGGAGGAACCCGCCCATGAGCCCGTTTACCCTTATACTGGCACGCGAATTCAATCTCCGGCCCGAGCAGGTACAGGCCGTCATCGACCTACTGGACGCCGGGAATACTATCCCCTTCATCGCCCGCTACCGCAAGGAGGCCACCGGCTCGCTGGACGACCAGGTGCTGCGCGAGCTCTCAGAAAGGCTTGAGTACCTGCGCGGCCTTGAAAAGCGCCGGGAAGAAATAGAAAAGGCGCTGACCGAGCAGGGCGCGCTGACCGAAGACCTTAAAAAAGCCCTGGCCGCCGCGGCCACTTTGGCCGAGCTTGAGGATATTTACCGCCCCTTCCGCCCAAAGCGCCGCACCCGCGCCACCTTGGCCCGGGAAAGGGGCCTGGAGCCGCTGGCTGCATGGCTGCTTGAGCAGGCGCACGGGGCGGATATCATCGCCGAGGCCGCAAAATATGTCGATCCCGCCAGGGAAGTGCCCGATGAAGAGAGCGCGCTTTCCGGCGCCAGGGACATCATCGCCGAGCAGATCAGCGACGACGCGGACCTGCGCAAAAGGCTGCGCGGTCTCATGTCGCGCGAGGGCGTTATCAAAAGCAGCAAGCTTAAGGACGAAGAGACCGTATACGACCTGTACGCCGACTTTGCGGAGCCCGTCCGCACCCTGCCCGCCCACCGCATCCTGGCCCTGAACCGCGGCGAAAAGGAGGAATGCCTGAAGGTATCCCTGGAGGTGCCCGAAGACCGCGCGGCGTATCTGGCGAAGGTCGCTTACGTGCGTCCCGGCTCCCCCGCCTCCGATCAGGTGGCCCTGGCCGCGCAGGACGCCTGGGACAGGCTCCTTTTCCCCTCTCTGGAGCGGGAGATCCGTTCGGAGCTTACCGACCGGGCGAACGTGCAGGCCATCCGCGTTTTTTCGGACAACCTGCACCAGCTGCTCATGCAGCCCCCCATCAAGGGCAAGGTGACGCTGGGGGTGGACCCCGGCTTCCGCACCGGGTGCAAGCTGGCGGTGGTCGATGAAAACGGCAAGGTGCTGGATACCGGCGTGGGCCACTTTACCCTGCCCGGACAGGAAACGGCCAAAGCTGCCGCCGCCCGGCTGATCAAGAGCATGGTAAAGCGTTACGGCGTGACCGCCATCGCCATCGGAAACGGCACGGCCTCCCGAGAAAGCGAGCAGTTCATCGCCTCCCTCCTTCCCGAAATGCCAGGCGTGGCCTACGTGATCGTCAGCGAGGCCGGGGCCAGCGTCTATTCGGCCAGCAAGCTGGCGGCGGAGGAATTCCCGGACTTTGACGTGACCCAGCGCAGCGCCGTGTCCATCGCCCGGCGCATGCAGGACCCGCTGGCGGAGCTGGTGAAGATCGACCCCAAGGCCATCGGCGTGGGCCAGTACCAGCACGATTTAAAGCAGAACGAGCTCACCCAGGCGCTGGACGGCGTGGTGGAGCAGTGCGTCAATCAGGTGGGCGTGGAGGTCTCCACCGCCTCGGCGGAACTACTGAGCCACGTGGCCGGCATTGGCCCGCAGCTTTCCAAAAACATCGTGGCCTACCGGGAGGAAAACGGCATTCCCTCCCGCGCCGCGCTCAAAAAGGTGCCCAAGCTGGGCCCCCGCGCGTTTGAACAGTGCGCCGGCTTCCTGCGCGTGATGGACAGCAAAAACCCCCTGGACAAAACCGGCGTCCACCCGGAAAGCTACGAAGCGGCCAGGGGCCTTCTCAAAGCGCTGGGCTTTGACGCGGACGCCCTCAAACGCGGCTGCATTCCCGGCATCGGACAGAAGGCGCAGGCCTATGGGCTGGAAAAGCTCTCCCGGGAGCTGTCGGTCGGCCTGCCCACGCTCCGGGATATCATCGGCGAGCTTGAAAAGCCCGGGCGCGACCCCCGCGACGACCTGCCCCGCCCGGTGCTGCGCACAGACGTCCTGGACATCAAAGACCTGACCCCCGGGATGGAGCTGACCGGCACCGTACGCAACGTCATCGACTTCGGCGCCTTCGTGGATATCGGCGTCCATCAGGATGGCCTTGTGCACATCTCCCGCCTGGCCGACCGCTTCGTCCGCCATCCCTCCGAGGTGGTAAAGGTCGGGGATATCGTCAAGGTCTGGGTGGTCAGTGTGGACGAAAAGAAAAAGCGCATCGCCCTGTCCATGGTCAAAGAGAAGGTTGAGTGAACCATACTCCGGTATGTTTTTGCTTTTATTGTCCCTGTTCTGATCCGTCTGACCGACCCTTCCTGCTTATGCCTCCTCCGGTTCTTATAGGCCGGCCGCTTTGCCCCGATTCGGGCGCAGCGGCCGGCTTTTCGATTGCCTGTACGGGTATTATTTGTAACAGAAAAAACATATTTGCATTGTTTTTGTAATGAAATTTTAACAGTCTTAAGTTCATTCCTCCGCTTCCGAGAATTGACAATGCCGGCAAAAAAATGTAAAATAGTTCAAAATCATGGCAAAATATTGTCTGATTTTAACATACATATTTTTATGTCCTTTTTTCACGTTTGTTCCTGTTGTCCGGGCAAAACAGCGAAGGCTCATTATTTTCAGGCAGAGGGGCGAGGATATGCTGAAAAAGTTTCGTGGCGTTTTGATTTGCTTGCTTTGCGTGGCGGCCGTTGTCGTTCTGATTGTCGCGCTCAGCGGCGGAACGCAGGATTACCACGACAAGTACAAGGACGCGGATCTGACGGCCGACGTATCAGGCATCGAGCGCAGCGATACCTACGACGGGTATCTTGCCGCGCATCAGGGCGCCGGCACCGGCACCGAGCCTGTGGCGCTCGATATCACAGCGTACTCCGGCGAGGGTGAGATCCGGGAGGAGGACGGCTCCGTCTGCGTCTTCACGCCCGACAACGCCGAAACCGCCTGGAAGGTTCAAATCCCTCAGGCAGGCATGTACACGGTGCTTATCGATTATAAGGCCACCCCTTCCCGCGGCGTGGACATTGAACGCGAGCTCAAAATCAACGGCCAGGTGCCTTTTGCCGGCGCTTCCACCCTGGCCTTCAACCGGCTTTGGACGGACAGCGGCGACGTCCGCAAGGACAACCAGGGCAATGACATCCGTCCTTCCCAGACGGAAGTCTTTGACTGGCAGCAGGTATACTGCAAGGATGAAATGGGCTATACGGTGGACCCGTATCAGTTCTATTTTGACGCGGGCGAAAACGAGCTGTCCCTGCGGTGCGTGAACGAGCCCATGCTGATCAGGGGCATCACGCTTATGCCCGTTAAGCCGGCTGCTTCTTACGCGGATTATCAGAAAAACAACACCGCGGCCGATTCCCAGGACGCCAGGGATTTCCAGGTCGTCCTGCAGGGTGAGGCCGCTCAGGTGCGTTCTTCGCCTTCCCTGTACGCCCGCTACGACCGCTCCTCCCCCGCGACCGAGCCCTACAGCGTCACCAACACCGTGCTCAACTATATCGGCGGCGACCCCTGGAACTACGCAGGGCAGTGGATCGAATGGGACTTTGAGGTGCCGGCGGACGGGTATTACACCGTTTCCATCAAGGCCCGCCAGGCCTATCAGCGCGGCGCCGTCTCCAGCCGCAGCATCCTGATCGACGGGCAGATCCCCTTCAGTGAGGTCAGCGCCGTTCCGTTTGATTATTCCACCTCCTGGAAATACAAGACCCTGTCCTCGGACGAGGGCACGCCCTACCGCTTTTGGCTGGAAAAGGGCGCGCATACCATCCGTATGGAAGCCACCCAGGGCGAAATGGGCGACATCCTGCGCCAGATCGAGGACAGCATTTACCGCCTGAACCTGATCTACCGCAAGATCCTCGTCCTGACCGGCGTGAACCCCGACCGCTTCCGCGATTACAACCTGGCCAAGCTCTATCCCGAGGTCATCCAGGCCATGGACCTGGAGAGCAAACGCCTGTACAAGCTGGTGGACGACACCGTAGCCATCACCGGTCAGAAGAGCGACCGCGTGGCCGTCGCCCAGACCCTGGCGGTACAGCTTGAAAACTTCGTGGCCTACAACGAGCGCATCACCAAACAGTTCTCCAACTTCAAGGACAACATCACCAGTCTGGGCACGGCCATGCAGAACATGTCCGAAACCAAGCTGGATGTCGACTATATCGTCATAAGCGGCGAAAACCGCAAACTGCCCGCCATCAACGACGGCTTCTTTCAGAAAGCTCTCCACGAGATCCGCTCCTGCTGGGCGTCCTTCCACGTAGACTACAACTCCCTGGGCGACAAGTTCGATGAAAACGAGGACAAGCTGATCGAGGTGTGGATCACCACCGGCCGTGACCAGAGCACCATCCTCAAGACCATGGTGGACGATACCTTCACCCCGAAGACCGGCATCAAGGTCAACGTCAAGCTGGTACTGGCAGACACCCTGCTTACCGCAGTCGTGGCCGGCAACGGGCCGGACGCGGTGCTGTCGCTGGGGTCCTGGTTCCCGGTCAACTACGCGATGCGAAACGCTGTGGAGGACTTAAAACAGTTCCCCGATTATGAAGAAGTGATCGCTCCCTTCTATCCCAGCGCCCTGGTGCCCGCCACCTATGACAACGGCGAGAAGGTGGGCGTGTACGCCCTGCCCGAGACCCAGGAATTCCCGGTGCTGTTCTACCGCAAGGACATCCTGGAGGAAATGGGCATGGAGCCGCCCAAAACGTGGACGGACCTGATCGGCCTTCTGCCCACCATACAGGGCAACAACATGTCCGTCGGTATCCCCTACCCGGATATCACCAATGTGGACATGTCCATCTTCAATTCCCTGATCTATCAAAACGGCGGCAAGATCTACAACGACAAGGCCACCCAGACCATGATCGACGACGAAAACGGCGTAGCCGCCTTCAAGCTGTATACCTCCCTGTACAACGACTACGGCCTGCCCACGGTTTACGACTTCGTCAGCCGCTTCCGTTCAGGCGAGATGCCGATAGGCCTGGCCAACTACAGCACCTTCAACACCCTGACCGTGTCGGCTCCCGAGATACGCGGCCTGTGGGACTTCGCCGTCTTCCCCGGCACCGTGCGCACGGATGAAAACGGTCAGGAATCCGTGGACCGTTCCGTGCACGCCCAGGGCCTGAGCTGCATGATCATCGCCACCGAAGACGAGAACATCAAGCAGAACGCCTGGGAGTTCATCAAGTGGTGGGTCAGCGCAGAATCCCAGGTGCGCTTCGGGCGGGAGCTTGAGAGCGTGCTGGGTTCCTCCGCCCGCTACACCACCGCCAACCGCGACGCGCTCAAGCAGCTGGCCTGGCGGTCTGACCAGCTGGCGGTGCTTGAGGAGCAGCAGAAGTCCACGGTCGGCTTCCAGGAGATCGCCGGCGGCTACTCCACCACCCGCCACATGACCAACGCCATCCGCAAGGTGATCAACACCAAGGAGGATGCCCGCGAGACCCTGCTGACATACTCGCGCACCATCAACGAGGAAATCGCCATCAAGCGAAAAGAATTCGGACTGCCCGTCGAGTGAGAAAACAAAACCACACGCGAAAAGGAGTGAAGTCAGTTGTTGAAATCTGTCAGCGGTGATTACTGGAGCATGCGGCGGGAAAAGATCCGTTACGGATGGAACAAGGCCAAACGGATGAAGGTC
Source organism: uncultured Eubacteriales bacterium (assembly GCA_902790015.1). Taxonomy (GTDB): domain Bacteria; phylum Bacillota; class Clostridia; order Christensenellales; family Aristaeellaceae; genus UBA4246. The sequence goes on from CADAQF010000014.1 coordinate 46,719, forward strand.
TGCTATCTGTTCCTGCTGCCCTATGCGCTGTTGTTCTTCACCTTCATCATCCTGCCCATCTGCACCTCCATCTTTTACAGCTTCACCTACTACAACATCCTGGAGCCCGCCCGCTTCATCGGCTTCCAGAACTACGTGAACCTGTTTTTACAGGACGAGGTCTTCCTGACGGCCATCAAGAATACCCTGGTCATAGCGGTCATCACGGGGCCTATCGGCTACATCATGTCCTTCATGTTCGCGTGGTTCATCAACGAGCTGCCCAAGTGGCTGAGGGCCATCGCCGTGGTCGTGTTCTACGCCCCGTCCATCGCGGGCTCGGCGTACACGGTCTTTTCCATCCTCTTCCGCGGCGACGTGTACGGCTACCTGAACTCGATCCTCCTTCAGTTCGGCTTTATCGACGCCCCGATCCTGTGGCTGTCCGACCCCCGCTACATCATGCCCGTCCTCATCATCGTCATTCTGTGGATGAGCATGGGCACCGGCTTCCTGTCCTGCATCGCCGGTCTTCAGGGTGTGGACAAGGCGCTGTTTGAAGCGGGCTACGTGGACGGCATCCGCAACCGCTGGCAGGAGCTCTACCACATCACGCTGCCCAGCATGAAGCCGATGCTTCTGTTCAGCGCGGTCATGGCCATCACGTCGGCGTTCAACGTAAGCGACGTTCCCCGCGCCCTGGCCGGCTATCCCAGCACGGACTACGCGGCCCGCACCATCGTCACGCACCTGTTCGACTATGGTTTTTCCCGGTTTGAAATGGGCTACGCGTCGGCGATCGCGACGGTGCTGTTCCTGGTGATGGTGCTGTGCAACAAGGCGATTCAATCTATGCTGAGGAAGGTGGGCACATGAGCGTAAAGAATGAAATGCCGCAGGGAACTCCTGAAAAGACCCCTCAGAAGTGGACCCGAGCCGACGAGCTGCACGCTCAGCGCGTCCGTCTGGGCGAGATCCAGCCCGAAAAGGAGCCGCTCAACAAAAAGCGCTTTGCCGTCAAGGCTCTGATCATCCTGCTGGTGGTCGCGGCGCTGATCGTCGCCGCCAACTGGCGGATCGCTTTCGTGGAAGACCTGATGCTGCGTTCAGCCAACGGCGAAACGGTCGAAATGCCGCCGGACGGGCAGTACGCGCCTATCTACCGGCTGGTCAGGCTCGTCCTGATCGTAGGCGGAGCGGCCTTCCTGTTCTACGCGATCATCAAGCTGCTGGCGCCCAAGCGCCGCAAGCCCAACCGTTCCTTCTGGGGCGATCTGGGCATCTACATCATGCTGGCGATCATCGCCGTGGCGATGGTCTTCCCGCTGGTTTTCTCCATCGCCTCCTCGCTGAAGCCTTTGGACGAGCTGTTCCGCTTCCCGCCCACGGTCTTTGCGCGCCGCCCGACCACCGATAACTTCAGCGACCTGTTCGTGACCCTGAGCCAAAGCTACGTGCCCTTCAGCCGGTATCTGATCAACACCGTCTGGATCACGTTCATAGGCACTTTGGGCCACGTGATCATCGCCTCCATGGCGGCGTTCGTTTTGGCCAAGTATGACTTTCCCGGAGCCAAGACCTTCTTCAGCGTCATCGTCACGGCCCTGATGTTCTCCGGCTACGTCACCGGTATCCCCAACTACGTCATCATGAGCCGCATGCGCATCATCGACACCAATCTGGCCATCATCCTTCCCGCCTTTGCCGCGCCCATCGGCCTGTTCCTGATGAAGCAGTTCATGGAAAGCCTGCCCACGGCGCTGATCGAGGCGGCCCATCTGGACGGCGCGGGCGAGTTCCGCATCTTCTGGAGCATCATCATGCCCAACGTAAAGCCGGCGTGGCTTACGATCATCATCTTCTCCGTCCAGAACCTGTGGAACACCAACGCCGCTACCGTCATTTATTCCGAAGCCAAGAAGACCATGGTCTACGCGCTGCAGCAGATCCAGGCCGGCGGCGTGGCCCGTACCGGCCAGGCGGCCGCGGTGCAGGTCATCACGATGTCCGTGCCGATCATCATCTTCGTACTGTCCCAGAGCAGGATTCTGGAAACGATGGCCAGCTCCGGTCTGAAGGACTGACCCTGGGCGGCGGCAATATGACAGGAGGGAAGAAAAAGGTGAATTCCTTGAAAAGACTGACTGCCCTGGGCCTGTGCGCGGTCATCCTGCTGAGCGCCTGCGGGGCGTTCGCGCTGCAGGACGGCTTCAGGACCACGTACACCTACAATTACGACTACTGGTCCGAAATGCAGGAATCCCCGGACGCCTACCGCGTCCAGCAGGTGGTTTACAGCACTTCTCTGGGGCTTGAGACCCCCATGCGCCGCCCGCAGAGCCTCTATGTGCGCGGGGAGGACATTTACGTGGCCGACACCGGCAACAACCGCGTCCTCCAGCTGCGCCGGGAAGGCGAAAACTTCACCCTGACCAGGATCATCGATTCGGTGCAGGGCGCTTCGCCCGCGGGCTTCAATTCCCCCAACGATGTTTTTGCGGATGAGGACGGCAACGTTTACGTCTGTGACACCAACAACAACCGCGTCGTCATGATGGACGCGCAGCTCAACTTCGTCCGCAGTTACACAAAACCGCAGGACAACACCTTTGACCAGAACCTGGCGTTTTTGCCCAGCAAGCTCGTGGTGGACACCTCAGGCCGCGTCTACGTCCGCGCCACCAACGTCAACAAGGGCCTGGTCAAGTATGAGGCCGACGGCGAGTTCACCGGCTTCATCGGCGCCAACCCGGTCATCTACAGCCTGTGGGACTACGTCTGGAAGGAATTCTTCACCACCCAGGAACAGCGCGCCCAGCAGGCCTCCTTCGTGCCCACCGAGTACGAGAACATCTGCATCGACAAGGACGGCTTTATCTACGCCACCAACATCGTATTCAGCGAGTACGACCTGTTGTGGGACAACGCAAAGCCTATCCGCCGGCTCAACAGCATCGGCAGCGATATCCTCATCAAGAACGACCGCTATCCCCCCATCGGGGATCTGGAGTGGGTGGAGCAGAGCGTGGACTACGGCCCGTCCAAGTTCAAGGACATCACCGTCCTGGACAACGACATCTACATCGCCTTTGACAAGACGCGCGGCCGCGTGTTCGGCTACGACCCGCAGGGCGTGATGCTGTGGGCCTTCGGCACCAAGGGCAACTCCGAGGGAGCGTTCCTGGGCGCCGTGTCCATCGAGCACATGGGAACAGACCTTTTGTGCCTGGACGAAAATGAAAACAGCATCACCGTCTTTACTCCCACCGAGTACGGTTCCCTCATCTACCAGGCCAGCGACCAGTACCTCAAGGGAGACTACGACGGCAGCGCCGACACCTGGCGCGAGGTGCTGAAGCTCAACGCCAACTATAACCTGGCTTTCATCGGCATCGGCCGCTCGCTTTTGCGGCAGGATCAGTTCGCCGAAGCCATGGAATACTTCAAAATGGCGCATGACCGGGAAAACTACGGCCGGGCGTACCGCTATTACCGCAAGGAAATGATCGAAAAGAACATCGGCTGGGTGGTGGCGGCGGTCGCCCTGCTGCTGATCGTCCCCGTCATTGTCAGAAGGATCAAAAAAATAAAAGCGGAGGTGGCAGAGTATGAGCACAAAAAGGCTCTCAGCTGACGCTGCGCTGTCCGGCGCGGGCAAAGCGTGGTGGCAAAAGTACGTATCCTCCCTGCGCTACGCCCTGCACGTCATCGTCCGCCCGTTCGACGGCTTCTGGGACCTGTCCCGTGAAAACAAGGGCTCCCTGGCGGCGGCGAACACGTTCCTGGTCCTGTTTTTGCTGACGTACGTGCTCAAGCTGATGTACACCAACTTCCAGTTCATCAGCGCCCCCGTGCAGTACATCAACATCTACGAGCGCTGCGCCTCCCTGCTGCTTCCCTTCCTGATCCTGTGCCTGGCCAACTGGGCGCTGTCCACGCTGTTTGACGGCAAGGGCCACTTCAAGGACATCTACATCGCCATGTGCTACGCGCTGGTGCCCTACGTGCTGATCCAGCTGCCGCTGATACTGATCAGCCACATCATTTCCGTGGACGAGGGCGCCTATTACAGCGTGCTGATGAGCGTTTCCGTCATCTGGTGCGTGTTCCTGGCCTTCATAGGCCTGATGCAGGTGCACGACTACGGCCCGGGCAAGACGATCATCTTCCTGTTCGCCACGATATTCGGCGCGCTGGTGATACTGTTCCTGATACTGGTGTTTTTCAGCCTCCTGTCGGACGCGATCGGGTATTTCGTCTCACTTTACCGAGAGATCACATTCAGGCTAAGCTGAGGAAGGGGATGACATGATGAAAGAAAAAACCATTCTTCGTCGGCTGATCCCCTGGATCGTGGCAGCGGTGCTGATCGCGCTGCTGGTGATCTTCGTTGGGATCCCGCTGTACGCCCCGCAGACCGTGGAGGCCGTCAACCCGCCCAGGATATCCTATTATGAGGACGGCGCGAAAACCCTCACCATGGAAAACGACAGCCTCCTGTTTGAGATGGACGCTTCCACCACCCAGTTCAGCCTGACCGAAAAAAACACGGGCCGCGTATGGCGCTCCAACCCGGAAAAGGCCGCGTCCGACCCCGTGGCCGGCAGCACGAACAAGGCGGTGCTCCAGTCCACTTTGATCGTGACCTATTCCTCCTCCAGCGGCACCATCGACTTCAACAACTACCAGTATTCCATCGAAAACGGCACCTATACCGTTAACCAGCAGGAGGACGGCTCGGTGCGGGTGGACTATTCCGTGGGCAAGATCGAAAAGATCTACCTGATCCCCAACGTCATCACCGTCGAGCGCTTCAACGCCTTCACCAAGGCCATGGGCAAGGACGCCCGCAAGGTGACCAACAACTACACGCTCTACAAGCCCGACAAGGTGGCCGCCATGGCCAACAAGGACGAGCTGCTGGCCCTGTATCCCGAGCTTGAGAACCAGGAGCTTTACGTCCTCAAGGCCGAGACCAAGGAAAACAACAAAAAGAACATGGCCCAGTATTTCGAGGCCGCAGGCTACACCCAGGAGGACTTCGAACTGGATGAACAGCTCAGAGCGGGCTCCCGCGAAAACACCAGCGCCGTGTTCAACGTGAGCGTCATTTACCGTCTGGACGGGAACGATTTCCTGGTGGAGGTCCCCTATCAGGAGATGCGCTACCGGGCTGAATACCCGATCACCGCGGTCACGGTGCTGCCCATGTTCGGCGCGGCGGGGACCGACGAGGAGGGGTTCATGCTGGTGCCCGAGGGCGGCGGCGCCCTCATCCGCTACAACAACGGCAAACTTTCCCAGAACAGCTATTACGCCAATATGTACGGCTGGGACTACAGTACCGAGCGCCGCGAGGCCGTCAGCGAGACGCGGTGCGACTTCCCCGTGTTCGGCATGACCAAGGCCGGCGGTTCCTTCCTGTGCATGCTGGAGGGCGCGCCCTCCTACGCCGGCATCCAGGCCGACATATCCATGCGCTACAACAGCTACAACTGGATGTGCGCCAAGTACACCGTGCTTCACAGCGACCGCTACAACGTGTCCGCCAAGACGGCGCAGCTGGTGTATATGTTCGAAAAGGAACTGCCGGACGATACTATCCGCCAGCGCTACCGCTTCATCAACAGCGACAGCTACGTGGACATGGCCCGAGCCTACGGCGAATACCTGAAGGCCTATTATCCTGAACTGGCCGGTGAAAAGGCCCAGGCGGACATGCCCGTGTCCGTCGAGCTGGTCGGCGCCATCGACAAGATCGTGGTGAAGGCCGGCCTGCCGCTGGACAGCGTGGTGGCCGCCACCTCCTTTGACCAGGCGGGCAAGCTGCTTACCCAGTTTGATCAGGACGGCGTCAAAGGCCTGTCCGTCCGCATGACCGGGTGGAGCAACGGCGGCGTGAGCCAGAAGGTCTTAAGCAAGGTCAGCGTGCTCAGAGAGCTGGGCGGCAGCGGCGGCATGAAAAAGCTGATTCAGACCGCCGACAGCCTGGGCATCCCCCTCTACTTTGACGGCATTTCCTGCTTTGCCTACCGCAGCGGCGTGCTGAACGGATTCATTCCCGCCCGGGACTCCGCCCGCTACACCACCCGCGAGCTGGTGGAGCTTTATCCCTACTCCGTCATCACCTACCAGCCGCAGGATTATCAAAAGCCCTACTACCTCGTGCAGCCCTCCTACGCCAAGTCCAAGGCTTCCAACCTGATCAAGGCGCTCAAAAACATGAACGCCGGCGGCGTCAGCTTCAGGGATATCGGCTCCCTGTTGAGCGGCGACTACAACACCCGCGCCAACACCACCCGCGAGCAGGCCCGCCAGATGAACCTGGAGACGCTTAAGGAGGCCCAGGCGGCCGGGCAGTCCATCATGCTCAGGAACGGGTTCGATTATGTCCTCCCCTACGCGGACATCATCACGGACATGGACCTGGCCGGCATCAACTACTCCATCCTGGACGAGCAGGTGCCCTTCTATCAGATGGCGATCCACGGCCTGGTCAATTATACCGGCATGCCGATCAACCTGGCCTCCGACTGGCAGACGGAGCTGCTGCGCTGCGCCGAATACGGCGCCGGCCTCAACTTCACCTTCATGGCGGAGAACACCAAGCTCCTGCAGGAGACCCGCTATACGGGCTATTACGGCGCCTGGTACTCTTCCTGGGCGGAGGAAGCCAGAAAGATCGTCACCGATTATCAGCGCGACATGGCCGGGCTCAACCAGACGGCGATGACCGGGCATCAGCGGCTGAGCGCGGACGCCTCCGTCACGTCTTACGCCAACGGCTCCAAGGTGTACGTCAATTACGGCTACACCGCCCTGAACGCGGACGGGCTTGAGATCCCCGCGAGAAGCTATCTGGTAACGGGAGGGGAAGCGCAATGACAGTCAAAGCGAAAAACAACAAAGCGATCAGGCCGGAACGCTGGGGATTCACGGAATCCATCCTGTCCTTCATTCCAGGCAACGATACCTTCCGCACGATGCGCGCCCGAAACGCCCGCCACGGCGTGCTGTTCATCCTTCCCTTCATCCTGGGCTTCCTGGTCTTCATGGCCCGGCCGCTGATCCAGTCCTTCATCATGAGCTTTGAGGAGGTCACCCTGGCGCAGGGCGGCGGCCTGAACGAGAAATTCATCGGCTTTGAAAACTACAAGTACGCCCTGGGCGTGGACCCGTACTACAATATGCGCCTGGTGGAGGAAATCCCCAGGATGCTGATCAACTCGGTCGCCACGCTGGTGCTTTCCTTCGTCATCGCCGTGATCCTTAACCAGAAGTTCAAGGGCAGGACCCTCGTGCGCGCGATCTTCTTCCTGCCGGTGATCCTGTCCTCCGGCGTGCTGCCCGGCATCGAAAGCCAGAACGAATTCTACAACATGATGCAGGGCATCTCGGAGGAGGTCGCCAATTCATCCGGCGTCAACCTTTCGGCGGCGCTGCAGGATCTGTTGTCGGTATCCGGCGTGGGCAGCGGGGTGTTCGATGTGCTGTTCGACATGATCGACAGCATCTACGACATCGTCATGGCCAGCGGCATACAGATCATTGTCTTCCTGAGCGGCCTGCAGGCCATTTCCCCGTCGCTGTACGAGGCGGCGGACGTGGAAGGCTGCACGGCCTGGGAGGCCTTCTGGAAGATCACCTTCCCGATGGTCAGCCCCCTGCTGCTGGTCAACACCATATACACCATCATCGACTTCTTCATGAAGAACGACAACCGCGTGATGGAGCGCATCAACGAGGTCTGGCAGCGGCTGGAGTTCGGTCACGTGGCCGCCATGAACTACATCTATTTCGCGGTGGCGCTTGCCTTTATCGGCGTCAGTTCCCTGATCATTTCAAGGGGGGTGCACTACTATGAAGACTAAGACCGCCGCACAGCCCGGCGACAAGGCTGTCCTCCGCGCAAAAAACAAGCAGTCCGGCGGATACGTCGCCAGGGCCAAAGCCAAAAAGGCGCTGATCTCCCTGGCCAGGGGCCTGCTTCTGTTCGGCCTGTGCTTCATGATCATCCAGCCCATGCTGACCCGTCTGAGCACCAGTCTGATGGCGGAAAAGGACCTGTACGATTCCACGGTCGTGCTGGTTCCGAGGAACCCCACGCTGGACAATTTCCGGATCGTGTTCGACCTGACCAACTTCCCCAGGTCCATGATCAACACGCTCTGGACCACGCTGCTGGTGTCCTTCTTCCAGGTCATCGCATGTACGCTCGTGGGCTACGGCTTTGCCCGCTACAACTTCCCGCTCAAGAAATTCTGGTTTGCGTGCGTGATCGCCGTCATCGTCATTCCCCCGCAGACCATCTCCACCTCCCTGTACATCACCTTCACCAACTTTGACATCTTCGGCATCTTCAGGGCGCTCACCGGCAATTCGCTGAACCTGCGCGGCTCGGTGCTGCCCTACGTGCTGATGAGCGCCACGTGCATGGGGCTTAAGGACGGGCTGTACATCTACATGCTGCGGCAGTATTTCCGGGGCATCCCCAAGTCCCTGGAGGAGGCCGCCTTCGTGGACGGCTGCAGCACGATGCAGACGTTCGTGCAGATCATGCTGCCCGACGCCATGCCCACGGTGCTGTCCTGCTTCCTGTTCTCCTTCGTGTGGCAGTGGACGGACCTGTTCTACACCCGCAACTTCCTGGCCATCCAGTCCCGCCCGATCTATTCGACGGAGCTGTCCACCATCGTGTCCCGCATGAGCCGCTACTTCTCCAGCGACGCCAGCAAGCCCATCATCGTGCCGGTGGGCCGTCAGCAGCAGCTGATCTCCATCGGCGTGCTGATCTGCTGCATCCCGCTGATCATCCTGTACATATTCACCCAGCGCACGTTCGTGCAGAGCATCGCCATGACGGGCAGCAAGGAATAATACCGCAAGAATTAAGAAAAAAAAAGCACGGCGTGAACACCCTATATTTACGCAAACGCTTGCATTATTGTCAAAATATGGTATAATAAGGCCAGTTGGATCATTGAATGCCCAGTCACATCGAATCTGTATGCGTCCGCGCGGTCGGGCGCGAGGCCGGTCGCGGTGAAGCGGACGGCGTCGGCTTCTGTCTGCCGTGATGCTGCTCACCTGCGCCGCGGTTGTGGCGGAAGCTCCCGAAGGCTATCCGGAAGTCAAGGAAGGCATCGACTTTGGCGGCGCGGAAATCTTCATTTATGACTACTGGACTGCCAGCGCTGACCGCGTGGCCGAGCCCACCGAGGAACAGCAGGCCCAGTACGATTACCGCGACTGGATCATGTCCACCTACAACTGCAAGATCACCCAGATCGCCAAGGGCGACTGGGGCAGCAACGCCCAGGAGCTGGTGAACTTCTACAGTGCTCCCGACGGCACCCTGTGCCTGTACATCCTGCCCCCGGATTTCGTGGGCGGCCCCATGGCCAACAACGCCTTCGCCGTTTGGAGCGACAACGACCTGATCAACCTGGACGATGAGAAGTGGAACAGCGCTACCGTTGATTTCATGACCAAGGGCGGCAAGGTCTACGGCGTGGCCACCGGCAACCCCGAACCCCGTCAGTGCCTGTACTTCAACAAGCGCGTCCTGGAAGAAGCCGGCATCGACTGGAACACCATCTATGACATGCAGGCCGACGGCACCTGGACCTGGGAAGCTTTCGAGGATATGCTCAAGAAGATCCAGAAGGATACCGACAACGACGGCATCTGGGACATCTACGGCATGACCGGTTCCAACGTTGACATGTACCGTGTGGCCGTGTTCGCCAACGGCGGCAGCTTCTTCGATTTCGATGAGAACGGCCTTCTGACCATCACCGCCGGCAGCGACAACACCCTGGAAGCGCTGGCCTGGTCCAAGGACATCTGGAACACCTACGGCTATCAGCAGCCCGCTGACGGTTCCTGGGACTATTACAAGGATGCCTGGAAGCAGGGCTTCTGCGGCTTCTATATGTATCAGACCTACGGCGGCTTCAACGACAACAGCGAAATGGCCGACATGGAAGACGAGTGGGGCTGCGTGGCCTTCCCCAAAGGCCCCAAGGGCGACCACTATCTGCACATCTCCAGCGACAACGTGACCGTTATCCCCAACGTCTATGACGCTGAGACGGTTGCCAAGCTGGCCTACATCTATGACCTGTGGACCAACGCCACCCCCGGCTACGACGATGAGTATGCCTGGATCGGCAACAAGTACAACTACACCGACGACCGTGCCGTGGACGAGACCTACGCCATGCTGCGTGAGCCCGCCAACAGCGCTTCCGACAAGGTGCTGTACCTCGGCTCCGTCAACGACATCGAGGGTCAGGACTTCCTGTGGAACCTGGGCGGCAGCACTCCCGCCGAACTGCTGGAGACCAAGACTCCCGTTTGGCAGGCGCTGTGCGACACCTTCAACGGCAAATAATCTGTAACCCGAACCTTTGGGCTGCCGCTCACGCGGCAGCCTTTTTTTACCTCTTTTTTCGCTTGACAAGGATCGATTAATATGGCATCATACCAAGCAGAAACAACGATTATGTCCTGACGGGACATGAGGAGGAGCGATATGAAAAACTGCAAGGGTCTTGTAGCCTGCGTACTGGCCGTGATGATGCTCACCGCCTCCTTCGCCGCGCTGGGCGAGGAGATCGAAATTCCGGACGTCACGTTCATCAAGCAGCAGGTTTTACCCGACAACGAGGCGATGGCCTTCCTTAAAAAGATGGGCGTGGGCTGGAACCTGGGCAACACCTTCGACGCTATCAAGGGCGCCTGGAACATGAATGCCGACGAGATGACGGTGGAAACCTCCTGGGTGGGCGTCAAGACCACGCCGGAAATGTTCGACGCGCTGAAGAACGCAGGGTTCAGTTCCGTCCGTATCCCGGTGTCGTGGCACGACCATGTCGACAGCGAAATGAACATCAGCCAGCGCTGGATGGACCGCGTGCAGGAGGTCGTGGATTACGCGTATTCCCGCGGGTTCTACGTGATCCTCAACATCCATCACGACGAGGATCAGTTCCTGCCCTCCTCGGACCATTATGACGCCTCCGCCGCCTATATACAGACCCTCTGGGGACAGATCGCCGAACGCTTCGCTGAGTACGACGAGCATCTGATTTTCGAGTCCATGAACGAGCCCAGGCTGATCAACACCTCCTACGAATGGACTTTTGACGCCAACGTTCCCGCCTGCCTGGACGCGGCGGACTGCCTGAACCGGCTGAACCAGCTGTTTGTGGACACCGTGCGCACGAGCGGCGGAAACAACGAGACCCGTTATCTGATGGTGCCCGGCTATACCGCCTCCCCCGCGTCGGTGCTGAACGATTATTTCAAGCTCCCCGAGGACGACGCGGACAACCGCATCATCGTTTCCGTCCACGCCTATACGCCCTATGACTTCGCGCTGAACCTGAACGCCTCCCTGAACACCTTCGAGGTGCGCCAGACCGCCAGCACCCAGCCCATCGCCCAGTTCATGGCTTCCCTGTACAAAAAGTACATCCTGAACGGCATCCCGGTGGTCATCGGCGAATTCGGCGCGCTGAACAAGGGCGACAATCTCCAGGCCCGCGTCAATTTCACCGCCTACTACACCGCCGCCGCCAGCGCCCGCAATATGCCCTGCCTGTGGTGGGACAACCACGGCTTTACCGGAAACGGAGAGCTTTTCGGCCTGCTGGACCGGAAAACCGCCGCGTTCCGCTATCCCAAGATCGTCGAGGCCATGATGGCCTACGCCGGATACGATAATATCACGCCGGCCGAGTAATATCATTCATTGGAGGAATCGACCATGCCCAAGTATCAGCTGCTTTGCCCGGATCTTTCCCAAATGCCCTGGCAGGACAAGCCCGCCGGCGAGGTGACCAACAGCCCGCTGTGGCGCTACAGCGAAAACCCCATCATCGACCGCAACCCCATCCCCGGGGTGGCCCGCATATTCAATTCCGCCGTGATGCCCTATGAGGGCGCGTATGTCGGCGTGTTCCGCGGCGAGCAGACCAACGGCGTCTCCTTCATCTATTTCGGCCGCAGCCAGGACGGCATCCACTGGGACTTTGAGAAGGACAAGATCCAGTTCGTCGATGAAAAGGGCGAGCCCTTCATGCCCGGCTACGCCTATGACCCCCGCCTGGTCAAGGTGGAGGATACGTATTACATCATGTGGTGCACCGATTTTTACGGAGCCGCTATCGGCCTGGCCAAAACGAAGGACTTCAAGACCTTCACCCGCCTGGAAAACCCCTTCCTGCCCTTCAACCGCAACGCCGTTCTCTTCCCCCGCAAGATCAACGGGAATTTTGTCCTCCTGTCCCGTCCGTCCGATTCCGGCCACACGCCGTTCGGCGACATCTTCCTGAGCGAAAGCCCTGACCTGACCTACTGGGGCCGCCACCGCCACGTGATGGGCCGTTCCTGGGAATGGTGGGAGAGCCTGAAGATCGGCGGCGGCGCTGCTCCGATCGAGACCAGCGAAGGATGGCTGCTGTTCTATCACGGCGTCAGCGGCACCTGCAACGGATACGTCTATTCCATCGGCGGCGCTATCCTGGACATCGACAATCCCTCCAAGGTCAAATACCGCTGCGACAGCTGGCTGCTGACCCCCGAAAAGTGGTATGAGGAACGCGGCTTCGTCGGAAACGTCTGCTTCCCCTGCGCCACCCTGCAGGACAACAAGACCGGGCGCATCGCCATTTACTACGGCGCGGCGGACAGCTATGTGAGCCTCGCCTTCGGCTATACCGACGAGATCATCGACTATATCAAGGAACACTCCAACGTCTCTCCCTCGGATACCGAGATCGGCATCAAATAATAAAACACACAGCCGGGCTGGACAACGGCCCGGCTGATTTCAGGTTAAAGGACGGTTTCCCTCATGCTTAAGCTGTCTCCCCTTTTTTCCTCCGGGGCGGTGCTGTGCCGCCGCAAGGTCATACGCGTATTCGGGCAAACGGACAGCCCGTATGTCACGGTGCGGCTGGTGGGCCCCCATGGGCAGCTGCTGGCCGAAAACGAATGTCCGGCAAAGGACGGCCGCTTTGAGGCGCTGCTGGCCCCGCAGGAGGCGGCGCTTCGCTGCGTCCTGACCGCTCAGGCCGGACGGGAGACCGTGATCTCCGAAAACATCGCCGTCGGCGAGGTCTATCTGGCCGGGGGCCAGAGCAATATGGAGCTGGAGCTGCAGAACGCGGACGAAGGCCAGGCCCTGATACCGGCCCACCAGAACGACCAGGTCCGGTATTTCAACGTTCCCAAGATCGCCGTGCCGGGGGATGAAAACGACAGCCGGTTTGAAAACGCCCGCTGGCTGCCCGTGGCGCCCGGCACGGCCAAAGACATGAGCGCCGTAGCCTATTTCTTTGCGATGAAGCTGGAAAAAAGGCTGCAGGTGCCCGTCGGCATCATCGACTGCTATTGGGGCGGTACCTCCGTCACCTGCTGGATGGACCGGGAAGCCCTGCTTGAGACCAAGGAGGGCAAACGCTACTGGGACGAATACGAGCGCCTGTACAAAGGCAAGACGCTTGAACAGTATCTGGCCGAGGAGGCGGAGGTATTCGCCGCCCAGCGCGCCTGGGACGAGGCTGCCGCGCCTTACCGCGCCGAAAACCCCGCCATATCCGGGCCGGAGCTGGAACAGCTGATCGGCCCGTTTCCCTGGAAGCTGCCCGACGGCCCCGGCTGTCCGTACCGCCCGGCGGGGCTTTATGAAAGCATGACGGCCCATGTGGCGCCCCTGCAGCTGAGCGGCGTGATCTATTATCAGGGCGAGGAGGACACCTGGCGCACCCAGAAATACGACGTGTTGCTGATCAGCTTCATCCGCATGCTGCGCAGGGTGTTCCGGGACGAAGGCCTGCCCTTCCTGAACGTGCAGCTGCCCATGTGGATCGCGAAGGACGCCGCGGATTCCTTCCAGTGGCCGGCGCTTCGGCTGGCCCAGCAGCGCGCGCGGGACCTGACGCGCAAAAGCTCTCTGGTGTGCCTTTTAGATCAGGGCGAATTCGACAATATCCATCCCACGGCCAAAAGAGTCGTGGGTGAAAGGCTTTGCGACGAGGCGCTGCGCGTCATCTACCATGAGGACGCTCCGGCGGCCCCGCAGGCGCTGTACGCCTGCCCCGATCACGGAAGGCTGACCGTATGCCTGTCCGCCCCGGTATATGTGCGGGGCGAGGGCAGCCTGCTCATGGAAATTGCCGGGCAGGACGGCGTCTTCGCGCCCGCCGACGCAGAGATTTCGGACGGCCGGCTGATCCTTTCAAGCCCCTCCGTCCCCTTCCCCGTTCACGCCCGCTATGCCTGGACGGATTACGCCCCGGTGCATCTGTTCTCAGCGGAAGGCCTGCCGCTGATGCCGTTTGTGCTGTGACGGGAAAAGAAGACGAAGGCACTAAAAGAACACCGGATAACAGCATACAAATATGCATATTCCGAAGGCGCTTTGTGTCTTCCCTTTCCAGTTTGTCCATTGATTTCCGTTTCCTTTTTTGCTATAATGACGCCAGAGAAAGAGCATTGCTCTTTTATCTGAAAAAACTGTATAAGGAGTACCGCTATGATCAAACGCATTTCCGCTCTCCTGATCGCCCTGATGATGGCGCTGGCGCTGACGCCCGCCATGGCCGACACTGTGACCGGCACCGCCTCTGCCATGGGCCTGGGCGGGGACGTCACCGTCACCATCACGCTGACCGACGGCGTGATCACCGACGTCGTGATCGACGGCCCGCTGGAAACCCCCGGCATCGGCAGCGAAGCCATCGCCGCGATGGGCCCGGCGATGCTTGAAGGAAACACCATCAACGTGGACGTCATGGCCACCGCCACCATCACCTCCAACGCCATTTTGGCCGCCGCCCGCGAGGCGCTGGTGAACGCCGGCGTCAACCCGGACGACTATATGGCCGCCGTGGAAAAGGAAGCCGCGCAGGATGCCGTGTATGACGCGGATATCGTCATCGTGGGCGCCGGCGGCGCGGGCATGACCGCTGCCATCACCGCGGCGGACGCCGGCAAAAAGGTCATCATCGTCGAAAGCCAGGAGGTCGTCGGCGGCAACACCGTCAAATCCACCGGCGGCATGAACGCGGCCAAGACCGACCTGCAGGACAAGAACACCTTCGCTGAAAACGCGGGCGTGGAAAAGCAGCTGAAGGCCGCAGAAGGCTATGCCGACAACGAGACCATCATCACCCTGGCCGGCGCCGTGCAGGAGCAGTATGCCGCCTACCAGGCCAGCCCCGAGGGCTATTTTGACAGCGTGGAGCTGTTCGAGCTGGACACCATGATCGGCGGCAAGGGCCTGAACGACCCGGCCCTGGTCAAGACCCTGGCCGAAAAATCCGAAGCCGCGATCCAGTGGCTTGACACCGTGGACATCCACCTGACCAGCGTGGCCTCCTTCGGCGGCGCGTCCGTCAAGCGCATCCATCGCCCCGTGGACGAAAACGGCAAGACCCTCTCCGTCGGCGCGTACATCGTGCCCCGCCTGAAGGCCGCCTGCGACGCCCGGGAAAACATCACCATCCTGACCCAGACCACCGCCGATAAGATCCTCACGGATGAGAGCGGCGCTGCCACCGGCGTCCATGCCACCGGCGTCTCCGGCAACAGCGTAGTCGTAAACGCGAAGGCCGTCATCCTGGCCAGCGGCGGCTTCGGCGCCAACCTGCCGATGGTCGCCTCCTACAAGCCCGAGCTCGAGGGCTTCATGACCACCAACTCCGCCGGCCTGCAGGGCCAGGGCATCGAAATGGCCGTCGCCGTGGGCGCCGACACCGTGGATATGGACCAGATCCAGATCCATCCCACCGTGCAGGCGGACACCGCTGCGCTGATCACCGAGGGCCTGCGCGGCGACGGCGCGATTCTCGTCAACGCCGAAGGCAAGCGCTTTATCGACGAGGTGGGCACCCGCGACGTCGTTTCCGCCGCCGAGATTGCCCAGCCCGGCTCCTTCAGCTGGCTGATCGTCGATCAGAAGATGGCCGACGCCTCCACCGTTATCCAGGGCTACATCAAGCGAGGCACCGATTTCTGCCACCAGGCGGATACCTATGAAGCCCTGGCTGAGGAGATCGGCATTCCCGCCGACGCCTTCGCCGCCACCATGGCCGACTGGAACGCCAAGGTAGCCGCCAAGGAAGACCCGGACTTCGGCCGCGTTTCCTTCGCCAACCCGCTGGATACCGCTCCCTTCTACGCCATCAAGGTGACCGCGGGCATCCACCACACGATGGGCGGCGTCAGGATCAACGACGCGGCGCAGGTGCTTCGCGCTGACGGCACCGCCATCTCCGGCCTGTTCGCCGCGGGCGAGGTCACCGGCGGCGTGCACGGCGGCAACCGCCTGGGCGGCAACGCTGTGGCCGATATCATCGTCTTCGGCCGTATCGCCGGCCAGGGCGCGGCAGAATATGTCAAGTAAGCCTATGATTGATTGACAGCCTTTTCTCTGCTGCCTCGGAGAGTCCTGTTTTTAGCAGGGCTCTCCTTTTTTGATTTTCTGAGTAATTTTCTTCCCGGAACTGCCATGCGTCCAGGGTCTTTCGTATCATAAGGTGAACGGGTTGAATAATAAAACCCGCGGAAAACAGGAACGCCGGAACCCGGCGCTCCGGACCAAACAAAAAACGTTACAGACACATAAATACAAAAAAGACGCCCAGGAAGTAACCGCAGGGCAAAGAAAGGAGAGACAACTATGATGAACAATCGTACTAACCTGAAGGAAATCGAACTGACTTATCTGGATCGCGTGACCGGCGGAAAGGTCAACAGCAACCCCACCCCCTCCGGCGCCGCCGGCATCGCCGACTCGGCCATCAACGGCAAGAACTATAACGCCGTCGCTCAGATGATCGCCGACTGGCTGAACGGAGACGACGTTCGTACCCGTAAGATCGATAACACGCAGGATATCAACGACTTTATCATCTGATCCGCCAAAGCTTGGAGCAGAAACAAACACAGGAAAAATCAAGGAGGATAACAATATGAAAAATATAACCGCCCTTTCCCAGATGGAAGAACTGACTCATGCGGAACTGGAAACCGCCGCCGGCGGACATCCCTTTGAGGAATGCTTCGGAGATACCGCCCTGTACCGTGCCGGCGTATCCTACCAGAATGTGGTCTTCGGATCCGACCGGTACTATGTGGGCTCCACCCAGATCAGCAAGAGCCTGGCCAAGACCCTCCGCTCAGAAAGCAAAAAGCTCTGGGAAGACAAATATTCCAAGCAGGCTGACCTGGTCGGCTATCTGCGCGAATGGAAACAGATCCTGGACGACAAATACGACATCGAATGGGACGGCAAGCTTGGCACCTATGAAGCCAAGGCCTACTGACCCAAACGGTCTGAGAACGAATAAACGATAAAGGAGGATAATACAATGACCATTTGCAATACAGAAAACACCATGGAAGTCAGGGAACTGAACAAGGCTGAAATGTCCGAGATTTCGGGCGGCACCTTCACCCGCAACACCTACAGAGAGTCCGGCTATCACAGTGTGGGCATCTCCACCAGCTACCACTTCTTCGATAAGGACGAGTTCAAGTTCATGGGCAAGTCCATCTCTTACGAAAAGGCCAACAAGATCGTCAAAATCGCCGACGGCGTCCTGGAAGCGATGAACACCGGCTGCCACGGCGCCAACCAGGTCAACACGACCGACCAGGCCTTCCAGCGGGCCTTCAACAGCCAGCTGTTCCTGGAATTCGGGATCGTCTGGGACGGCAAACCGGGCACCAGCTTCTGAGCCGCATAAAGCAGAAAACCTCATTTTTAAAACAGTCCAATCAACCGTCGGGGCCGCCGCGTGGCGGCCCCTTTCCCGAAAATAACCTTTTTTCTTCCATCCTGCCTCCTGGGCGCATCGGTGAAAGAAAAAAGTTCAAAAAAATTCCGAAAATACGTTTTATCCGGGAAGAAATCGGGGTTTTCACTCGTTATATATATGCCAGGGAGAAAGGAGGCGCAGCGGCCGGATGGATGAGGCCCGTTTCGAGGAGATCTACCGGCTGTACGCCACCGATGTTCTCCGCTTCAGTTATTTTTACCTGGGCAGCCGGGAACAGGCAGAGGACGTCACGCAGGACACGTTCGTCAAGCTCCTGACCTCCTGCCCGCCTGATCTGGCGCCCCAGGCGCTGAAGACATGGCTTTTGAAGGTGGCCCGCAACCGCTGCAGGGACACATGGCGCACCTCCTGGGCCAGACGGGTCATCGTGGGCAGCCCCATGCTGGAGCTGATCCCCGAAAACGGCTCCGTACTGGAGGACAGGCAGGACAAGCAAGCCCTCCTGCAGGCCATCAACGAGCTGGCTCCCGCGTTCAGGGAGGTCATACTGCTTTACTACTACCAGCAGTGCAGCATTCCCGATATCGCGCAGATGCTGCACGTTTCCACGGGGACCATTTCCAGCCGGCTTTCCCGGGCCAGACAAAAGCTGGAAAATAAACTGAAAGGAAGTGACGCCTGTGAATACGGAACAGAGGCTGAAGACCCTGCGCCGAACCGCGGATGAAGCCCTGGGCGGCCTGAACGCCGCGCCCGGCGGCGCGTACAGGGCTTTTCAGGCGGCACAGGCAAAGCATTCCGTCCGAAGCGCTATGTGGCTTAAAGCCGGCGTGCCCGCGCTGGCGGCGGCGCTCGTCATAGCGGTCGTTTTATGGGGCGTTCCGGGGCTGATCAAAGCGCCCGCGCCCACGCCCGCCGTGCAGTCCATCGCCGCAGGCGAAGGCCCTGCCGGAACGGCCGCGCCCCTGCGGGCCGACCTGCCCAGCGGCAGCGTCACGCTGAACAGCGGCAGAGGCGTTTCCTTCCGCAGCCTCTTCGCCGGAAGCTCGGTTTCCTCCTTCCCCATGGTGCTGGTGGACGGCGAGTATTACCGGATGCTTACCAGCCCGGAGAGCCTGAACAAGAAATACCTGGGCAAAGCCCTGGGCAAGGTGACTGTGTACGCCTCCTCCCCCTCGGGAAGCGGCATTTCGTCCAATACCGTGCTGGAGGGCGAGACCGTCTACGCCGTTAAGAACATGGACGGCGCGGCCGTGGCCGCCCGGGTCAACGGGCAGAACCGCGTGTTTCAGCGGGTATCGCTGAACGGCCAGGGCCTGGAATACGATATGGGCCGGCTGGTCGGCTCCGCCGAGATCACCGAGATCAGCCTTTCCGGCGTCGGCCGGGTGACGGAGAAGACCACCATCCAGCGCCTGCGCCGAATGCTGATCAACGATTCCTCCTTCTTAAGCGGCAGCTGCACGGCCACCTCTCAGGGGCTGTACCTGACGCTGGAAAACGGGGTCACCCTGCAGATGTACGTCAGCGGCGGCAGCGTGATGAGCTGCGGCGTCTGGTCATGCGACGAATTCCTGGATGAATTCCGCCAGGCGGCGAGATGATGCGAAACGGCACACACTGTTCACGCTGAACGGATGAACCGCCCGGAATCCCTGATGATGGGGTTCCGGGCGGTTTTTCTGGTGCCGGGAGGGTTTCCAGGCAGTCGATCCGGGCTGGAGCCGGGCCAGGCAAACATCTATTTGCATACTTTTTCTCCAACGATGATGTGCGCCGCGGGGCAGGCGTTTTCAAAACACGGCTTCATTTCACAGGTTGTGTTCACCTTCGGAAACGCGGCCATATGCCGCTTTTGAGATCGCCCCATCATTCCGGCCCACGCCAGCCTTCTTTTGCTCCCTTCCCGTCAGGCAGAATGAGATGTCCGCTGCCAGCACCAGCGCTAAAGTATAATAACACATCAGACTTGGCAAGCAGCGTTGTGTGCCAGGGGGCGCTTTCCCCATTTGATTCCCTGCCATGAAACCGCCGGTTTCTTTGGATTCTATTTGGCCAAAGGAACAGGCCTTTTTTGGAAACACCTGCAAAAGCCGAAACGGGGTGCATCTGCAAAATGGATGCACCCGCTTATCTATGGTTTTCTTTCCGCTCAGCGGAACGAGGCGTCCATCAGCGTGCCATCCACTGCGTTGACGAGCGCATAGCAGTTGAAACCGTTTGAGGCAGCGGACGCGTCCTGCCAGAGGATCATCCAGACCGGCACGAAGACCATACCGTCGGCTTTGTTGTCGGCGCGGACCGCTTCATAGGTCAGGGCGGCGCTCCGGATGGATCGGATGGCCCGGTCATTCCGGGAAAGCGAGCGGCCGAGTTCCGTGGTCAGCGTCGTGATGGCCGCGTCCGGCGTGATCAAGGCTTCGGGCGTGCGCACTGCCTCTCCCCGCGTAAAGGCATTCCGGACGGCAGCGTACACGATGCCACGGCTGTTGACGTAGAAGACAGCGCTGTATCGCCCACCCGCCGGGGCGGTGTCCACGCCCAACGGGCTGTATTTCAGGAAATATCCCTCCTCGCTGACCGGAATGGCGCTGTAGTCATAGGGCTGGTAGTCGTCGTCCACCAGCAGTTCTCCTTCCCGGATCGCCTGCTCCCAGATGGCGCCCATGGTCTGGATCCGCTCCCAGCTCAGGTCCAGCGCCTCGGTGCAGACGTACTCATTGCCGGAGATGCCCAGCCGCGCCATCAGGTCTTCGGCCGCGGTCTGTGCCTCCGCCAGGGTGATGCCGGTCAGCTCCGTTTTCTCCAGGCTGAATTCTCCCCGATGCCCCTCCCAGTCCCGCACCCAGGCCCGTTCGACAATCACGTTGGAGGGTGCTTCCGTGTAGTTGTCGTCCGTGAATTCATAGTAGAACAGAGCTTCCGGACTCAGACTCAGGATGGCGTGATCGGCAAAGTGGATATCTTCCGTACCTTCACCGGAGACAATACCGGTTTGGTTGAACCATACCGGATCCACGCTCGCAGTGAAGTCCGTTTCCACGGCACGGTAGATCGGCATGGTCCCGGATTCCTGATATGCGGCAGGAACATTCAGTTCGTATCCCTCCTGCTCGATCGTGACGGTTCCTGAAGTGGGTGAAGGCTGCGTGCCGGCATCCGTATTCATCACGACCGGAACACAAGCCACGGTCCATTTCACTTGTGACATGGAGCCTTCCACGATCCGGCCTTCAGCATCGAGCTGTTCCACATAGCTCTCCATCTGAATCTGATAGCTCGTTCCCTCGTTGATCGCAAATCCATCATCTGCTTCGAAGGAGAACGTGAGAGAGCCATCCTCATTCGCCACGTCATAGTATCCGCAGGTTCCAACCCGCAGCATGGTTCCTTCATCAATCCCGACCTCCAGAGGCGTGGCGTTGATGGTCAGCATTCTGCCGCCAGTCGCCTGTGCTTTTGCCGCAAAGACCTGCGCCGCCTCGTTCATGGCGAAATACTCGGGATCATAGGCGAAATCATTCGGCACGAGCACATCCTGGGGATGGACCGGCCGCGCCGTGCCGACACCGTACAGCGCACGATCCTTGTATACGATCTCATCCAGGGTGAACACCACGTCCCCGACGGTCACCGACTCACCGATCTGCGCGATCTTCCCCTGCTGCAGACGCTCGCCCAGCTCCGCGTTCCAGTGCAGGCCGAAGAAATCAGCCACCTGGGATGAGAACAGGGCATAAGCGGTTCCGATGACGGCCAGTCCCAGCGCGATCGCCAGGACGAGGGCGGCAGAAATTCTCTTTTTCACGGGTTCTTCCTCCTTGACGGAGCGGGCGGTTCTCATGAGCGCGTCGTGCATCTCCGCCGGCATCGCGCCAAAGGCATCCCGCAGGTTCAGCTCATCCGGATCACGCTTCATTTCTCGCTCAGCTCCTTTCTCAGTTGTTCTTTGCCCCGGTGGATGCGCCCGCGGAGGGTTGTGACGGGGATGCGCAACGCGTCCGCTGCCTCCTCATAGCTCATTCCCTCCGAATAGCACAGCACCAGCGGCAGCCGGAGCTTTTCCTGCAGCGCTTCCAGCGCCAGGGCCAGGGCGGGATCCGGGGCCGAAGCCGCGGCCTGCTCGGGAATCTCATCCAGGGGAACCGTCCGCCGGCGCTTTCGCTGCGTGTCGTAACACGCGTTGATCAGAATGCGGGTGATCCAGGTGCGGAAGAACCGTTCATCCCGCAGCCGGCCCCGCTTCTCCCAGGCCCGGAGCGCCGCGTCCTGCAGCGCGTCCTCACAGTCGGCGTTGTTCCGCAGGATCGACCAGGCCACCCGGTACATCATGCCCGAGCAGGCTTCGATCTCCGCGATGAATCGTTCTCTGTCCACGGCTTGCGCCCCCTTCGTAACGTTACACCCATTAGACGGACGGAAGGCGGGTATCGTCACACGGATTTGAAAAACATTTCTGACTGCGGTCAGGATGATAGCTCAGGAGCCTCCGAAAAATGCACGCTGAAACGCCTTCCCGAAAGTGAAATGGGAAGGCGTTGACCGAAGACTTCCGTACAAAAAGATCCTTTATCGAGGTATCATCTGGAAATGCCGCAAGGCTTCTTCAATGGCTTTCTCCTTCTCCGGCGGGCATTTCGGCACTTTGCCGCCCTCCGTCTTCGCCTTGTTGCAGCATTCCCGTTCGATGATCCCATGCTTCGCTTTCACCTGGGCGATATACAGGCGGGAGACCTTCAGTCCGGTATGCTCCAGCACGTAAGACTTGATTTCCTCTTGCGTTGCTCTGGTTTCTTCAGCGGTCACATCCTGCTCGGTCATGTCAGGAACGATGCTGATATTTGGGGCAGATCTGATTTTGGACAATAAACAAACTGTCTTTACATGGAACGAGGAAATGAAACAAATGATTCATTACCTCGTTGATACAGGGAAACATGTCTGTGACTGCTGCCCGTTCGCTTTTTTGCGGCCAGGAACATGTCAGCGTTTTGCCTGTTCGTCAGGAATATGTCAACTAATTATGAACATTAGCCAGTTCAAGGGAGCATCTCGACAAGCTTCAATTTCCCGGACTATTTCTTAAACAGCTCCGAATGCGTCCCGAGGCGATAAAGCATGAGCACAAGCACATCATTACAGATTTCATACACCAAAAGCCAGTCAGGTTCAATATGACATTCCCTTGCTCCTTTATAATTCCCGGACAAATCATGGTCACGATATTTTGCATCCAGCGTACCTCCGTCAGCAAGAATACTCACGGCCACAAACAGTTTATCCAGATCTTTGTTCTGTTTCTTTGCCAGTTTCAGATCCTTCTTGAACCGGTTTGTAAACCTTACCTCGTACTTTCTACTTCCAGTGCCGCCTTAAGATCGTCCATATTGGTATAACCCTTCACGCTGCTGTCTGCAGCGATACGTCTGCCCTCTTCGATTGCAGCGGCGGTTGCTGCATTCGGCACATCCAGCTTAAGTGCAAAAGGAATCCCGTTTTCCCTGATCGTTGTTCTGAGGAACAAATTGATTGCCGTGGTCATATTCAGTCCCAGCTCGGAAAAAATACTGTCAGCCTGGTCTTTTATTTCCTTTTCTGTTCTGATATTCAGATTCGTAGTTGCCATGATATGCACCTCCATTAAGCCCAATTATCTATATTTATTTGTCTGATGTCAATACATTGTCATTATTCTATGTTCATCAGATATGCTGCGCACAATGCGCCGCTGAAATCATTTTACTGCCGCACTACTTCAAAATCCTTCTTCATTTTCTGATAAACTGTTCATTTTCTCCCAGCGCTTCGCTCACATACCGTTCCGCAGTCATATGCAGATCGTATTTTTCCCGAAGCGCGGCAAGCTGCGCCATCATGGGACTCGCATGATGGGCATCGATGTCGGACTGATTTCTCCAGCTGTCGATCAGCAGAACGGTTTCCGGATCGTCCAGCGGCTGGAAGTACTGATAGCGAAGATTTCCTTTCTCCGCTCTGATGGCGTCAGCGATTCCGGAGGATTCCATTTCCTCGGCAAATGCCCTCGCTGATCCATTGACGCCTTTATAATACAGATTCACTGTGATCATTTCTTTTATCCTTTCATGCGATTGCGCGCTGTACCGTCTCAGCCGGATACTGATTGTACCGACCTTATTCATCTCTTCTGGTTCACGGAACCCGAATACATCGATCATGAATCCGATAACTAACCTGCGTTTTTTCTTGCGATGACTCTGTACCAGTCCATTTTCTCAAAGTCAGTCTCGGGGATATCACAGGAAACGGGGCGTAAATACAAGCTGTCATATCCAAGATCGGACAGCTTTTCTTCAACCATCCTTAACGCAAACGGATTGCGCCTTATGCGCCGCAGCGCAATTCATGCCTGCAGGGCAAATCATGAAGCGCAGCATCAATCCACGCGCCGTCAGGCGCAATTCATTGTCGAGAAAGTGATACCACTGTTTCAACGGGATTTTGATTGTACTACCTGCAAACCGAAGGCCTTTTCTACCATTTCCAGTGTTTGCTCAATGCTTCGGTTTTCATTCCTGATTATCACATG
>CADAQF010000015.1 GCA_902790015.1 uncultured Eubacteriales bacterium
AGTTGAAGGTCTTGATCGTGTTCCATACTGTTTCACCGCCCATGGTGGGCGCGCCTGTCAAAGGATCGGGCGCGGTTTCACTGGTGCCTGTGGCGATGTCAGAACGGGCGCAGTTGGAATAATCCCACGCCACCACCACATAGCCGCGGCGAACCAGTTCAACAGCGTAGGAACTGCCCTGCTCCTTCATGTCGTTGCCGCCATGGCAGTACAGCACGCAGGGAGCGGGGTTTTCCGGCGTGGCGCTAAGAGGCCGCCACATCAGGGCGCTGATCTCATCGCCGTCGGGCGTGACCAGCGTCATATTGGTCAGTTCAGCTTTGCCCCAGTTGGTATCAACGCCGATGATCAGCACCAGCGATAAGGCAAACAACAGCACTGTAACCAGCGCCAGGATGCGAGTGCTTTTTTTCATGTGTATCCTTCCTTTCATTTCATCCGAAATAAACCTGCGGGAACCACGAAAAACGATCCTCCTTTCCAAATATAATTAACGATCAAATCAGTCATGTAAATTATAACACTTTTTCCCAATAAAACAAGACCAAGAGCCTTTTTTGCAATCATTTGGTGTTTTTCGCAGTCGTTTTGTTCAAAACAGTAAATTCCCAGAGTAACGTCCACAGTACTCCACAGTAGAAGTTACTGCAGATTTAACTTTGGAGAATTGTGCAGCAGACCTTAGACCGGGGAGAAATCCCGGAAAGGAGGTCTGCAAAATGACAGACCAGGAAAACCGCTGCAAGCCCCTGAGCGAAGAAGAACGACAGAAGATTCAGGATTGTCTTGATCCCGGAATGTCGTTCAAACAGATTGCCAGACGAATTGGCAGAGATCAGAAAACCGTTGCAAAGGAGGTGAAGAAGCACAAAGTATCTCCGCCCCGAAGCGAAAAAGGTGCCCCTGAGTCCATTTGCCAGAAACGGATGAGCCCGCCGTTTGTCTGCAATGGCTGCAAGAGGACGGCTCGATGCCAGCAGGAAAGACACTTCTATATAGCATGAACAGTACAGGCAGCTTACCGCGAATCGTTATCTTCGGCCCGTGAAGGAAAGCCTCTATGCTCATTGTACGCATACCGGCTGTCTGACCGCAAAAAAAGGATTGCCGAAATAAAGGCATCGACAAGTTAATACAAACTAACTATAATGCATCCCAGAGTTAACCGTCTCTAATACCAAAGAGCGGCGGCTGGTATTCTACCGGACAGGAGGGGCAGGATGATCCCATTGAGCTATGCGACTCCGGGAGAGGAATTCGTCATCCGCAGGATCGGAGGAAGTCCGGAAGTCAGGAAACACCTGGAAAACCTGGGGTTTGTGGCAGGCGGAAGCGTGAAGGTGATCACGGCGCTGAACGGCAGCGTGATCGTGAAGGTCAAGGAATCCCGCGTAGCCATTGACGAGGAAATGGCCCGGAAGATCATGATTTGACAAGGAGGAAAAGACATGAAAAACCTGAGGGAAGTGCCGGTGGGCGGCAAGGCCAAAGTGGTCAGGATCCATGGGGAAGGCGCGGTGAAGCGCAGGATCATGGATATGGGCATCACCAGGGGCGTGGAGGTCTTCGTGCGCAAGGTCGCGCCGCTGGGCGACCCCATCGAGATCACCGTGCGCGGATACGAACTGTCCCTTCGCAAGGCGGATGCCGAAAGCATCGAGGTGGAGTGATTTTTTTAACGCATGGTTAGCAATGCCTAATTAGAAATCATTAACAGGAGGCTCATTCTGTATGGACATCCGAATCGCTTTGGCAGGCAATCCCAACAGCGGAAAAACCACACTGTTCAACGCGCTGACCGGCTCCAACCAGTTTGTGGGCAACTGGCCCGGCGTCACGGTGGAGAAGAAAGAAGGCAGGCTGAAAAAGCATGACGGCGTCACCGTCACCGACCTGCCGGGCATTTACAGCCTGTCTCCCTACACCCTGGAAGAGGTTGTGGCACGGAATTATCTGGTGGGCGAACGGCCCGACGCCATCCTCAACATCATCGACGGCACCAACCTGGAGCGCAATCTCTACCTGACCACGCAGCTGGTTGAGCTGGGCATCCCCGTGGTGGTCGCCATCAACATGATGGACGTGGTAAAAAAGAACGGCGACAGGCTGAACACGGCGGACCTGGCAAAGCAGCTGGGCTGCCGGGTGGTGGAAATTTCAGCCCTGAAGGGCACCGGCGTCATGGAAGCGGCGGAGGCGGCCATCCAGGCGGCACAAAGCGCGAAAACCGTGCCGCAGCACACCTTTTCCGGCCCGGTAGAGCATGCCCTGGCCCATATTGAGGAAGCCATCGTTCATGACCTGCCTGAGGAACAGCAGCGCTGGTACGCCATCAAGGTGTTTGAGCGGGACGACAAGGTGCTGGAGCGTCTGAATATCAAGCCGGAAACCATGCGGCATATCGAAGCAGACATCGCCGCGGCTGAAAAGGAACTGGACGACGACGCGGAGAGCATCATCACCAACGAGCGGTATGTGTACATCGCCCAGGTGATCAAATCCTGTTACCGCAAGCACAGCGCGGGCAGTCTGAACGCATCGGACAAGATCGATAAGGTGGTCACCAACCGGTTTTTGGGTTTGCCCATCTTCGCCCTGGTGATGTTCGCAGTATACTGGATCGCCATGGTGGCCGTCGGCGCGCCGGCTACCGACTGGGCCAACGACGGTCTGTTCGGCGACGGGTATCACCTGTTTGGCAACGGCACCGCTCAGTATGAAGAAGCGGCGGAGCGATACGGCGATACGGACGCCGTGATCGAAGCCTTCTCAAACGAATACGGCGTGACAATCGACGAAGCCAACCCCGAAGAATCGTTAAACACGCTTTTTGCGGCCGTACCGGACGACGCCAGGGTGACCTATATCACCCAGGATGAGGAAACCCTAGAAACGGAAGAACACCCCGATACCGGGAAAGAGGTTCTGAAAGCCGCCATATCGGAATACCTGAGCACCGAGGATGGATATAAATCCGACGTCGGCGCGCCTGACCCGGCCAACTACGGCACCTGGGTGCCCGGTATTCCCGCCCTGGTGGAAAGCGGGCTGGACGCGATCCATGCGGCGCCCTGGCTCAAGGGCCTGATCCTGGACGGCATTGTGGCGGGCGTGGGCTCGGTGCTGGGCTTTGTGCCCCAGATGCTGGTGCTGTTCCTCCTGCTGGCGTTCCTGGAAGCCTGCGGCTACATGGCCCGGATCGCCTTTGTGCTGGACCGGATCTTCCGCAAGTTCGGTCTGTCCGGCAAGTCCTTCATCCCCATGCTCATCGGCGTGGGCTGCGGTGTGCCTGGCATCATGGCCTCCCGCACCATCGAGAACGAGCGTGACCGGCGCATGACCATCATAACCACCACCTTCATCCCCTGCAGCGCGAAGGTGCCTTTCATCGCCATGATCGCCGGCGCGATCTTCCATAAATCCGCCTGGGTCGCCACCAGCGCATACTTCATCGGCATGGCGGCCATCATCATCAGCGGCATCATTCTGAAAAAGACGAAGCGCTTCGCCGGGGAACCCGCCCCCTTCGTCATGGAACTTCCCGCTTATCATTGGCCCACCGTGGGCAACGTGCTCCGCTCCATGTGGGAACGCGGCTGGAGCTTTATCAGGAAAGCCGGCACCATCATCCTGCTGTCTACCATCCTGGTGTGGTTCCTCAGCCGCTTCGGCGTGGCGGACGGCGCGTTCCGCATGCTTTCGGAGGAAGAACTGGAGCTCTCCATCCTGGCCAAATTCGGCGGTATAATCGCCTGGCTCTTCAAGCCCCTGGGGTTCGGCACCTGGCAGGCGACGGTGGCCTCCATCACCGGCCTGATCGCAAAGGAAAATATCGTGGGCACCATGGGCATCCTCTATGGCGGCACGGAAACTTATGCCAACCTGGCCGCTTCTTTCTCCGGCGTCGCCGCCTACGCTTTCCTGGTATTCAATCTGCTTTGCGCGCCCTGCTTCGCGGCGATCGGCGCGATCAGGCGGGAAATGAACAACGCGGGCTGGACCTGGTTTGCCATAGCCTGGCAGTGCGGCTTCGCCTATGCCGTCAGCCTGATGATCAATCAGTTCGGCGGGCTGTTTACCGGCAATGTCAATATCATTGGTTTGATTGCCGCCCTGGCTGTCCTGGGTGTAATGATCTACATGCTGTTTTTCAGGAAATATCAGGAGGCCGCCAAACTGACCCGGAAGGTGTGATGGTATGATCCAGAAAATCGCGGAGAACGCGGGAACAATTGCTGTAAGCCTTATACTGATCGGCCTTGTGGCCTGGATCATCAGGGGGCTGCGGAAAGACAAAAAGCGGGAAAAATCCGCCTGCGGCGGAAGCTGCGGCTGCTGTCCCATGGCCGGCTCCTGCCATAAACCTTCCTGACAGCGGAGGAGGCGCCGGCATGCCGGCGCCTCCCCTTTTCCAGGGAAATGACGCAGCACGGTCAAAACGAATGCGTTCTGAGGGATCACCTCCCACAGTCCACAGCAAAAACTCCTTTTTATCACGCTGATTAAAAATGAAATCCTTACCGGCATGGGATGCCTCATTGTTTACGCCTTGCCTGAAGTCTGTCATTTGCGCCTGCAAAGCCTTACTGCATGATATGGGGTTCCCATGCAGCATCTCACAGTATCAAAAAAAGTAAACAAAGCACATATATTCCCGCAGTGTCCCTTTGAAATCCCGGAATCGCCTGAGCCGGGATTTTTATAGTGGCAACCGGAAGGATATCTGTGATATGATAGTTCCGGTAATCGGCGGGCCGTGATATTGAGGGCATGGAAGCAGAACGGACGGCCTCTTTCCGCCGTCCCCGTCCGCTGGCCCGGCACGGCGGAGAACATTTCAGGCAAGACTTAAAAACACGCAGGAGGAAGCACCCGGATGAAAGAAACAGAATTGCGGCAGCTGCTTAATGATTTGACACTGGATGAAAAGATCGGCCAGCTGGTGCAGCTGCCGGGATACTTCCAAAACGCGGGAGCGGTGACCGGCCCGGCTGCCGATATGGGCCTTACCGAGGAGGATCTGCGCCTGGCGGGCAGCTATCTGTCCATTATCGGGGCGGAAAAGATCAGGAAGCTGCAAACGGAATTCATGGCCCGGCATCCCCATCACATCCCGCTTTTGTTCATGGCGGACATTATCAACGGCTACCGCACGGTGTTTCCCATTCCGCTGGCTCAGGGCTGCACCTTCGATCCTGAGCTGGTAAAGCAGGGAGCCGCGATCGCCGCCCGGGAAGCCGCGGCGGCCGGCATTCATGTGACCTTCTCCCCCATGGCTGACCTGGTGTGGGACGCCCGGTGGGGCCGGGTGATGGAGTCCACCGGGGAAGACCCTTACCTGAACGCGCAGATGGCCGCCGCCATGGTTCGGGGATACCAGGGAGACAGTCTTGAGGAAAAAGGCAGAATCGCCGCGTGTCTTAAACACTTTGCAGGCTACGGCGCCGCGGAAGGCGGACGGGATTACAACACCGCGGAGCTGTCTGTCCGCACCCTGCGCGAGGATCATCTGCCCGCCTATCAGGCAGCCGTGGACGCAGGCTGCGAGGTGGTCATGGCCTCCTTCAACACCCTGGACCGCATCCCCTCCGCAGCCAATGAATGGCTGCTCAAGGAAGTGCTGCGAAAGGAAATGGGCTTTAAAGGCATGGTGATTTCCGACTGGAACGCCCTTGAGGAACTGCTGGCCCACGGCATCGCCGCCGATCAGAAAGAAGCCGCGTTTATCGCTCTGCGGGCCGGCGTGGACATGGACATGACCAGCCCCATCTATATCCGAAATCTGAAAAAGCTGGTGGAAGAAGGAAAAGTGCCCGAACAATGGATAAATGAAAGCGCCTGGCGGGTGCTGCGGCTCAAAAACAGGCTGGGCCTGTTCGAGCGCCCCTTCAGGGACGCGGACGAAGGCGAAGAAAAAGCCGTGCTGCTGTCAGACGGCCACCGCCAGGCAGCCCGGGAATGCGCTGAAAAATCCTTCGTGCTGCTGAAAAACGAAGATCAGATGCTGCCCATCAGGGGCGACGAAGCCGCTTTCATCGGCCCGTATGTCGACCATCCGTATCTGAACGGGGCCTGGTCGATCTTTGCGGACGATCAGGACACCGTCACTGTCAGAGCGGCGCTTGCCCGGCACCCCCGGACGAGGAATGTTCCCACCGCTCCCGGATGTCCCATCAGCGACCCGGACCAGCCGGTCCTGGGCTTTCAGCAGCCTGTTGCGCCGGATAGCTGCGACCCGGAAGAAGCCTTGAAAGAAGCGGTGGATCTGGCAAAAAAGGCGGATAAGGTCGTACTGTGCCTGGGCGAGCACCGGGAATGCACCGGGGAAGCGGCCAGCAGGGGCGATATCACGCTGCCCAAATGCCAGCTCCGGCTGCTGGATGAGATAGCAAGGGCCAACAAAAACATCGCCGTGGTGCTGTTCGGCGGCAGGCCTTTGGACATCCGGCCGCTGAAAGAAAAGGCAAAGGCTATCCTGGCCGCCTGGCTCCCGGGTTCGGAAGGCGGAAACGCCGTGGTGCGCACGCTGCTGGGAGAAAGCGATCCCAGCGGAAGGCTGAGCATGTGTTTCCCCTGGTGCGTGGGCCAGCTGCCTGTCCATTACAATCATCTGAATACCGGCAGGCCCTTCCGCGGCGATTATCATGCGGCGCGGTTCGGCTCCAAGTATCAGGATATTCCGAACGAGCCGCTGTATCCGTTCGGGTTCGGGCTGAGCTACACCGGTTTTGCCTACTCATCCGTAAAGCTCAGCGCGGACAGCATGACCAAAAAGCAGCGCATCACCGCTTCCGTCACGGTCACCAACACAGGAAGCCGCGAAGGCACCGAAACCGTACAGCTGTATCTGCATGACCTGGCCGCAAGCGTTGCCCGGCCCGTACGCCAGCTCAAGGGCTTCCGGAAGGTTAAGCTGGAGCCCGGCGAAAGCAGGGAAGTCGCCTTCGTGATCTCCGAAGATATGCTGCGGCTGTATGATCTTTCCATGCGTTTTGTCAGCGAGCCGGGCGAGTTTGAAGTCTTTATCGGTCCGGACAGCGCCACGGACAACCGGGCCCGATTCACTTTACTGGACGAGGCGCGGTAACGGGGCCGGCAAACATATTGATTATCCCTTTAGGGCAGCACCTAGGGCAGCACCGCGCAAAGCTGCAATGAAAAAGGAGCGCTTCCGAACACCCCTCCTGCAGACCGCCATGACCGCGGGCTTTGAACAGGCAGGCGAGAATACTTGCTCCTAAACTTTTTTGAGGGCGATAAACTGCGGCTGTTCCCCAGTTTCAAAGCATTCCTGATTTTGAGGAACAGCCGCAGTATATGCTTTTGATGATGGAACGATACAGCTTATTTCGTTGTTGATCTCATCTGTCACGAAGAATCTTCTGATCTCATCTGTCGTGAGGAATCTTCTTGCTTATCCCGTTTGCACATGCTATAGTTATTTCGTAATTAACGAAGAAATATGAGGGACGAAATATGAGTGAAATCAGCGATTGCAGAACAGCATCTCAGCACTTTTCACAGGACGATTTATACAGATGGCCAGAGAGCTTCTATTTGCATGGCTTGCATGGCGAAAAACTTACTCGTGATGAAATTGATCAGTTGGCAGATCACCCTGAGATGGATGCCATTCAAATATACGGCCTGCGGCAGGACACATTCGACTATTTTTTGTCTCGTTACGGAAAGCAATTCAAGCGGATTTATTTTTTTAAGGACAATCTTGTTCAGGACTGGTCAGGGCTCGCTGATCTTCCAGATTTGGAGTGCCTGCATTGGTTCTGGAATCAGAGAATCACCAGTCTATGGGATATGTCCAACAACCACTCCTTGAGGATACTTCATATTTCCGATTTTACCCGATTACATGATTTGAGCGGTATAGAAAAAGCAAGATCACTTCGTGTGCTGTTCGTTGGCGATATGATTTGGTCATCTATGCGCGTCACATCGCTCATGCCTTTGACTGGGATGAAACTGGAATGCCTGGAATGGTCGGGAAAACTGATTGAAGATCAGGACTGCTCATTTCTCCCCACCTTAAAGCAGCTGAAAGTTTTTCAATGCCCGCTGAATTATTTCACAACCGAGCAATGTGCCTGGATTGCAGCGAACTGCCAAATAGAAGACTGCAGAGTTTCAAGTGCTTACGAGATTTGGGATACTCACGGAGAGAAGATAGCTGCAATTACAGGTAAACGGAAACCTGCCTTGCCCCTGACTCCTGAGAACGAGGCGAGGATCAGGAAGTACTCGGAGAAATTTGACAGGATGAAGCAGCAGTATGCAGGTGTGCCATACAGGGATGCATTTCCTGAGCTCTTTTGCCAATAAAGCAATTCGACTGAAAGACTCCATCAAAAAGAACACTTTGTGCATTGCCGCGACCGTCTGCTGAAGGTGGCGCAGGCGCTGAGCCCGGAGGATGAGATGGTGCGCAGCACGGGCGTCCGCACCGTGCAGGAACTGACCCAGAGCAAATGCCGGCGCAATTACAAGTCCGACTCTGCCGGATGCGGCCGGAGGACTGTCTGACGATGCTGAACGGCACCACCTGGATCTGGAAAAGGTGTGGGCAAAGGAGCCGCCGGCAGCGTATGAGTTTGTGCGGCAGGACGGGAAGGCTGTGAAACAGGGGTTATAGGAAACGGATGTGTATTGACTGCAATGAAGCTGTGGTGTGGGGGGAGTGATGACCATGAAACGCCTGATTTTAATCTGCGTGACGATGCTATGCCTGGTGCCGCCTGGTGTCTGGGCTGAGTCGTCCGATGAAGCCATATTTGAGGTAACCTGCAGCAGGGATGAGGTGGAGGAGTTTATGGCCGCCTTTGCCCTGACCTGCCCAAATGGAATCGTTGATGGATTCCATGAGATTGCAGACCACTGCTATGACGTCACACCGGCTGATGTGGCTCGGGAGACGGATATCCGGGTCTTCAAGTTCAGTGACTCCGGCGCCAGCTATGCCTTTGTGGATGGATCGGTCTATGATCTATGTGAGAGCGTTGGCGGATACGGGTTTCTGAATGCGGTGCCCTGGGATTATGATCAGGACGGTCAGATGGATCTGCTGACAGCTTCCTCCTGGGGATCGGGCATTCACCGCACGGAAATCTCCGTATTCATCCGGGCAAAGAAGACTTTTGAGGTAATCTATTCGACACTGTATGAGGAGGGCCCTCAGGTGGACCTGATTGTGTGCGCCGACAAGGGCCCAACTGACAGCAGCCAGGTGGTGAGTCTCCGGGAAGTTCAGGTGCTGGATTGGGAGGATGCCGACTTCGTGCATCTGCGCTATCGCGTAGTTGGCGATTATCAGCCAACCTTTCCCTTGACCCTCCACGAAGCAGCATGGGATGCCGGCGCTGCCACACATCTGCTGGGTACATGGTACGGCGAGATGGAAGAATACGGCAAACGCATGGGCATCTCCATGAATTTCACTGCGGGTGGAACAGTGACCCTGCGTATGATCGATCCTCTCAGCCGTCAGTATGAGGAGGGCGGCGAAGCTCAGTATCGGGTTGACGGTGAGAATCTAACTCTGAGAGCAAACGGACAATCTGTAACCGCCTCCCTCACGTTCACGGGTGATGGGCTTGTAATGGCCATTCATGGTATGGAGGGTATGTCCTTCATGAAGCTGTCCGGCGATGAACTCGCGCAGATGGATTCGCTTCATCCCAAATATCGCCCCGGTGACATTTCACAGGTGACCGTTGATTATGGCATATCGGAGCGCTTCACTCCGGAGCAGATGGATGCTGCGATCGCAGTGATCAAAAACGAATTCCTGACCTGGTACAGCTGTGAATTGCACAGTATCTCCTATGCATCTGATGAGCTTTCTGCAAGCGAATACCGGTATTATGCAGGTTCGGAGAGCCGCGAGACAGGCAAAAACTATGTAGATGGCATCGTATTCATGTCTTCCTTCCATTCTGCTGCGGAGGACGAGGAGTACCCGGGCTCCGGTCTCAATCCGGACGAGGAATATACAGAGTACAGCTGGATCCTGCTGCAGACCGAGGATGGGCAATGGGAGCTTATTACATGGGGATACTGATCAATCCTGCTGTGCGACAGGATGGGGAGGCTGTCAAGCAGGGGACGCAAGAAGCGGTTATATACTGATCACAGCGAGGCTGTAGTGTGAAAAGTACATCGATAAAGCCGTGAGGTGACCTCTATGCGAAAACCTTTTTTTACACTCATAGCAAATGAACGCTATCAGATTGGCTGTACCGGCCAGACGGTGTATGTGCTTGACTCGGCGGGCAACGAACTGGCGAAATTCAAGGACATGACATATGCGTATTATCCTGCATTGCACCCAGATGGTGAGACAGCTGCTGTCTATAGCAATAACGGTGTCATGGCTATCTATTCTCTTTCGGAACTGCGGCTGATCGCCAAATTCAGAGTTTCTGCCATAAAAGATACGGCAATCAACTGCATTCCCTGTTTTTCGCCCGGCGGGAATTACTTGTATCATATTGAAGGCAGAAAAGGCGATAGGCTCAACAATCGTTTGTCCGTTTACTCAACAACAGATTATCAACCCGTTTTTCGTATGTTTGAGCAGGGTCCAAAGACCGTATTCAGCTGTATCGAATTTGATCAGGCAGGCTGTCTCTTTCTGCTGGGGTATTTCCGCCAGGAAAAATGCAACGAATACTTTGTTTCCAAATTGGAGGGACAAACGCTTCAGGATGTGCGACTGCTCGATAAAAATATATATGACTTCTATCAAAGTGCCATGCTCCTGAAACAGGTAGGCTACACAGAAGAATCCTTCAAATGTTCTCAGTTTACGATCATGCCGAAGGTAAAGCTTGACTTGGAACGGTCATTTGGCCTTCCTGTCAACCTGGGGCCTTTCAACAGGGAATACACGCTGGATGATTTGAGACAGATGAATCTTTCTCTTGTCCGATGCTGGGAGGAAAGCCGATAGTTTCGTGAGTACACTTTTCCTGCGAGCCAAATCAAAGCAGGCATGAACCGCGAAAAAACACGCAAAAGCTGGCTCGTCCGCTGCGTTTTCAAGGAAATGATATTGACTGGCCCCGAACGGGAATCAGAAGCGGAGCCTCAAAAGCCCTGATTTATGAGGACTGGCGGCTTCAAAAAGCCAGCCCCGGAAACAAAAGGACGACAGGAGGGGTGAAATCAGAATGCGCATGCCCTTTCCCGAATGCATGCAGCGGCTGCTCCCCCGCCTTGTCAGAATATCCTGTCA
Organism: uncultured Eubacteriales bacterium; assembly: GCA_902790015.1. GTDB lineage: Bacteria > Bacillota > Clostridia > Christensenellales > Aristaeellaceae > UBA4246. The sequence goes on from CADAQF010000015.1 coordinate 11,249, forward strand.
GATTGTCAGATTTTTTTGAAGGTTTTTCTGAAAAAGGCCTTGCCATTCCGTCCCGGGCGTGGTATGATATCTGATGTTGATTTGCGCGGCCGTATCACGCGCAGAAAAACAGCTATTCCTGACCGGGAGGTGAAAAACATGCCGAACATCAAGTCTGCGATCAAGCGCGTCAAGGTTTCCAAGAAGAAGAACCTGCGCAACCGTATGGTCAAATCCGGCGTCAAAACCGCCGTTAAGAAGTACGAGGCTGATGCCACTCCGGAAAAGCTGTCGAGCGCTTTCGCCGCGCTGGACAAGGCTGCCGCCAAGGGCGTCATCCACAAGAACACGGCCAACCGCAAGAAGGCCCGCCTGAACAAGAAGCTGGCCCAGTAAGCCAGTCATATCGTTTATCCCGCCTTCCTCTCGGGCGGGATTTTTATATCTTCCCCCGATAAAAAACGGTAAAACAAAAAAGCCCGCGTTTTACGCCGGGCTTAGTGCCAGAAATCAAGGGACCGGGATTATTTCTTGTTGACGGCTTCCTTCAGATTCTTGCCTGCGCGGAAACCGACGGACTTGCTGGACGGGATCTTCACGGATTCGCCGGTCTGGAAGTTGCGGCCCTTGCGGGAGCTGCGGCTGCGCACCATGAAAATGCCCAGGCCGCTGACGGCGGCTTCCTGCTTTTCGGCGATCTCGTCGGTGATGATGTCGACAACCGCGGTGAAGGCCAGTTCGGCTTCCTTGAGGGACATACCGGTCTTCTTGCTCAGGGCGTGGATCATCTCTTTCTTGGTCATATAAATACCTCCGTAAGATGTGGTGTTTTTCCCGTTTTGACACACCAGTGTGTGTCAGAACATACGGTTTCTATAATACGACGCAATGCCGGTAATTCCTGCCGGTTTGAAAAAATTTAATTATTTCTGAAAGAAGGGGGTTTTCGACAGTGTTCGGAGCATTGGAAGCGGGCGGAACAAAAATGGTGATGGCGCTGATGGACAGCCAGGGACGGGAAACGGACAGGAAGGTGATACCTACCGGCACCCCGGAGGATACCATGCCGCAGATGCTGGCATTTTTTAGAAGCCGGCCGATCGATGCCTTGGGCGTCGGCTGCTTCGGTCCCCTGGACCTGGACCCGAAGTCTCCCGCGTACGGGCACATCACCCGGACGCCTAAGCTTTCCTGGCGCGATTACCCGATACTGCAGGCGTTCAGGGACGCCCTCCACGTACCCGTCGGGTTTGACACGGATGTGAACGCCGCCGCGCTGGCCGAAAACAGGCTGGGCGCGGCCCGGGGGCTTTCCAGCTGCCTGTATCTGACGGTGGGCACCGGCATAGGAGGCGGCGTCGTAGTGAACGGTCAGCCGGTGCACGGGCTGATGCACCCGGAGGTGGGGCACATGCTGCTTTCCCCCGACGCGTCCGACCCCGCTCCTGAGGGCTTCTGTCCTTATCACAAGGGCTGCGGCGAGGGCCTGGCGGCCGGCCCGGCCATTCAGAAGCGCTGGGGGCTGCCCGCGCAGCAGCTTCCCGAGGGGCACGCCGCCTGGGCGCTGGAAGCCGGGTATCTGGCCCAGATCTGCGCCAACGCGATGATGGTGCTCTCCCCGCAGAAGATCATCCTGGGCGGCGGCGTGATGCACCAGCGTCTCCTTTTCCCCATGGTGCGCGCCAAAACCATATCCCTGCTGAACGGCTACCTGCCGGTGCGCGAGGTGGACGAAGGACTGGAGGATTATATCGTTCCTCCGGGACTGGGAGACGCCAGCGGCATCACCGGCGCGTACCTGCTGGCCAGGGACGCTTTGGATAACGCCAAAATCCAATAACGCAGTTTTGATTATAAAAGGCCCATGCCGTTTTGCGCGCGGCATGGGCCTTATACTGTTTACCCCTGATCCATGCGCATCCCGCGCACGCCCCGGATGTAAAACAGTATTCTTTTTTTTGAATCAGGCGGCGGGAAGGACTTCCTCCGGGGCTTCGTCGGTGGTTTTAAGGGTCACATTTTCCAGCCCCAGGGTGGGCAGCGCTTCCTGTTCGGGGTATTCGGTATCGGCGCTGAACGCGTTGAGTACCATGTTGAACAGCTTTTCAAAGAGCCGTTCCAGGCGCTGTTCTTCCTCTTTGCTCAATTCTTCCTCAGTGTCGTCTGCCAGGCTGTCCAGGTCAAACCATTCGTCGTCCAGCAGCACAACCACATTTCTGGGCGGGGCTTCGGGGTCTGCCAGCTTTTGCGGGTCGAAATTCATCAGCAGGTACAGGCCGGGCCGGTCCTTAAGCACCATGGTCACGTCCCTGCCGCCGGCCGCCTGCCAGGAAACATGCTGGGAAACGAGACCGGAGAACATTCTGGAAAGCCACGAGGGAGCTTCCTCCCCGGACGCATCGTCTTTGGCGGGCTCCCCGTTCAGGTGAAGCGCCTCGGCCAGGCGGGCAAAGGATTCGTTCCTGTCCTGTTTGGTCCGGTCGGACCGGAACAGCTCGGTCACAAAGGTCCATACGGCCCGGGCCCGGGCGGTGATCTCCTGCGTGTCCACGGAAAAGGCGATCAGGATCCAGTTGGGGTCTTCAAAGGCTTCGGTATCGGGGAGAGTCAGCGTGACCACACGCTGGCCGTCGGGCAGCTTTTCGGGCAGCCCGGTCTCCTCCATGCGGCTGTACTCAAGAAGGCTTTCCAGCGCGTCCTTATAGGCGCCGTTGCCGGAATAACTGAGCGCCCAGCGCATCAGCTCCGCCAGCTGCTGGTAATCGGTCTTCGGGGTCATGGTGAAGGCGACGGTCAGCCACAGCTTCACGGCGCTTTCGGTGGGCATGCCGTACTCGCTGCAGAGTCTTGCGGCAAGCATGTTAAGGATCGACGAATTGCAGTGCACGCCCCCGCGGTCGTTCACGTCGCTGGGGTTATCCACGCCGGGCACATAGTACATATCCCAGACGTATTCGGGCTGCTCATGCTCATGGGGATGCAGCATGGAGCGGAGGGTCATCAGGCTGTCCTGCGCGATCAGCCAGCTGCTTTCGGTCTTGCCGGTGACGGTCATCTCGCACAGCTTGCCCATGATATCGGACATGGCCTCGTTGATGGCGCCCATGTCGTCCTGATAGAGGCTGGTGTTCATGGCGGTGGAGGTCACGGCGTGGGTGAACTCGTGGGCCATCACGTCCAGCGCCTGGCTGAAACCCTCTTCCCCGCCGTAGGCGAAGCACTGCCAGCCCTTGTCAAGGCCGCCGTAGGCGGCGTTTGAGTAGGCGTTGCCCTGTTCGTCGCACATATTGCGAAGCAGGAGGATGGGGGTGCCGGCGCCGTCCGCGCCCTTCCAGCCCAGGCCTGCGTAAAAGTCCCAGACACGGATCAGGTTGTCATAGGTGATCAGGTCGTTGTCGTCCCAGCCCTCGTTGGCGTTTTTGGCCAGCAGGACCACCTGCCTGTCGCCGTATGCCAGGGAGGCAAAGTCGCCCACGGCGATTTTCCGCTCGGGGTCGCCCAGATACCAGGCGCCGGTGCGGGTATCCCGCATGACGGGCACGGTGAGCGAACGGGTCCTGCCCCGCACGTCCCTGACTTCCCCGCTCCAGACGCTTTTTTCCATGAACTCGAAGGCATACACGGCGGAGTAGCCGCCCTTCACTGCCCTGTCATCGGGAGCGGTGACGGAACAGCTGCGCAGATAGGTCCCGTCCATGCTGATGAAATGGGCCAGGAAGGGAAGGTCAACGGAGGTTTCCCCGCCAAAGCCGGGGTTGCGGGAGTACACGACGTACACCAGCCTGTCGGGCAGCACCTCATTGGTCACCATGTCCGATTCGACCGGGATGATGGCGCGGTAGGTGTATTCAGGCTGAACGGTGTCCGGATGGCCCTGCGCGGTCAGGTGGCGGCGCACGGTGTCCTCGGCCTGGGCGGCGGTGATGTCCGCGGCGGCGTTTCCGTGCGGCACGGCGGAGGCCAGGGAACTGAAGACCGCGGTGACCCGTCCTTCCCCGTCGGTCACGAGCCTGACGGTGCCGGCTACCACGGTCAGGCCCTCAAAGACCTGCTGGAACACATACACTTTGGAGGCGCCCATGGTCATAACGGACCACAGCCGCAGGGAGGCTTCGGGGGATCCCTCCAGCAGCCCGTTCAGACGGCTGACATAACGGTAGGCTTCCTGAGCGTCCCGCGCTACGGCCAGACCCTGGGAGCTGTGGATGGCGTAGATCTTTCCGTTCTGGCGGAGGATCTCCGCGTCCGGTACGGCGGACTTAAGCTGGTCCTCGACGACAGGGTCCTGAAGACCGGCGGAGCGGGCCCGGTCCATCTGCCGGTCCCATTCCTGGGAAGTAAGACCCTGGGCTTCTGCGACCGCTTTTTCATTCAGGATAGAAAAGCGGGGCGGTTCCTTCTCCCCGCCCGCCTGCGCCAGCGCCGTAAAGCAGGCCGACACGGCCAGCAGTAGGGCCAAAGCCAGGGAAATCATGCGTTTATTGTTCAGCTGCAGCAAATTAAAACACCCTTTCTTTTTTTCAGCTGGTTTATTTGATTCGCGCGCCTTGGGGGTTATGGCGGCTCCTATGTTTTATACGCAGCTGAAATCAAAACGGGCAGCAGCGGCCCGGGGTGCTTTTTTGCCCGGAAACCGGGACGGAATTTTGATACTTTTTATGTTTTTTACTGGACTTTTAACGCCCGCTGTGTGATAATAATATGAGGATATGCCTGTTGATCGGTAAAAGCCATGATACCGCTTAAAGGAGAAGCCGCGGCGAAGGAGGAGATGCCATCTATGGAAAAAAAGCTCAGACAGCTTTTTGAGTTTCAGAAATTTCAGGGAAACGACGACCTGCAGCGCGTGATAGACGACGTTCACTCGCGCTACGCCGTACGGGAGCTGACGATGGGCGAAATGGACATGGTTTTCGCCGCGGGCGACCCGTTCCTCAAAAAGGACAAAAACAACGGGGAGAACAACGTTCATGAATAACCTGAGTCTGGAAGAAATATACACCGCCTACAGCAGCAAGGTGATGGGTTATATTTCCGCCCGGGTGAAGAACCACGCCGACGCGGAGGACCTGTGTACGGACGTTTTCATGAAGGTGCAGCGCAAACTGCCGGAATACGACACCGAGAAGGCCTCCATCAGCACGTGGGTATTCACGATCACGCGCAACACCGTGATCGACCATTTCCGCCGCTCCCGTCCCGGGGAAGAGCTGGATGAAAACCTGTCCGACGATTCCGAGGTGGAGGAGGGTCTGCTGCAGACGGAAACGCTGGGAGAACTGGCCGGCGCCCTGCGCAGACTGCCCCAGCAGCTGATGGACATCATCGTGCTTCGGTATTACGACGGCAAGCCCCTGACGGAGATCGCCCAGATGATGAACCTGAGCTACGGGGCCGTAAAATTGCGGCATCAAAACGCCCTGCTGCTGCTCAAACAGTATATGGGGGCGCTGCCCGAATCCGACTGAGTGCGGGCGGCCGTACGTACGGCCTTTCCCGCCCGGCGCGGCAAATACACAGACAAAAAAAGAGGCGTCGGCCTGACGGCGGGACCGGGAAGGAGACAGGACGGATGAAGCGGGCGGTGGTACAGATCGCGGCATGCGCGCTGGTCCTGATCCTTTTTTGTTTTTTATGCCGTATCGTTTTTTTCAGGACCTATACGGTCCGCATCCCGACGGGCTTCCCGCGGACCGACGTCCATCCGGAAGGCCTGCGTCTCCTTCCGGAGGAGGAGGGCATCATCCGAAGCGGAGAAGTGACCCTGAAAGACGGATTTTTTGAGGCGCCCATCCAGCCGCTGGGCCCCGGCGACGTCTGGGTGTCCGTGGTGGATGAGGAGGGCAGCGAGCTTACGCTCAGCCACCTGCGGGTAGGGCGGTTCAACACGGTGTACAATCTGATCGACGGCAGCTTTACCGGCGATCAGGCGGTATGCATCGCCGTGACGGTATTCTGGCTGCTGATCAGCGTCATCATGATATGGAATTGCTTCCAGATGAAGGGTGCCGCGTTTTACAGCTATACGTCCATATACTGTTCGGGCTTTTCGCTGTTTTCCCTGGTCAACTTTTTTCTGATGCTCAGGGTGGCGGTATCCCACCTCGTTTCCCCGAATTCGTACAGCATGCTGGAAGCCTACAGCACGATCTACGGGGCCGGCAAGCGGTTCATGATACTGACCTCCCCGCTGATACTTTTGTTCGCCGCGGCGATGATCGTCAGCAACATAGCGCTTTTGCGCCATGAAAAGCCCAGGATACAGAACGCCCTGGGCATCCTGACGGCCGTATTGCTGATTGCGGGGGAAGCCGTCGGCATGATCATGTTTTTCGGGGATTTTTCCGGGCCCGAATGGAAGGCGCGGGCCGGCGAAACGGCGGAAAATGTATACGCCACCGCCTTTGTCTATTTTGAGTGCATGCTGGCGGGCTCCGTGATCTGCGGGATACGCGCGGCCCGCTACGAGCCAGAGCCTGACAAGGATTTTATCGTGATACTGGGCTGCTGGTTCAGAAAGGACGGGTCGCTCCCGCCCCTTTTGCGCGGCAGGGTGGACCGGGCTGTTTCCTTCTGGAAAATGCAGCGGGCCCGGACCGGCCGGGAGGCGGTGTTCATTCCTTCTGGCGGCCAGGGAAGAAACGAAAGCATGGCCGAGGCTGAGGCGATGCGGAGGTACCTGCTGTCCCAAAACATCCCGGAAAGGCTGATCCTCCCTGAGGATCAGGCGGCCAACACCTGGCAGAACATGGCCTTTTCCAAGCGCATCATCGATTCGGTCAAGCCCGGAGGCAGCGCCGTGTTCTCTACGACCAACTATCATGTCTTCCGCAGCGGCGTGTGGGCCCGGAATGCCGGCTTCCCCATCGAGGGCATCGGCAGCGGCACCAAATGGTGGTTCTGGCCCAACGCCTTCATGCGGGAGGTGGTGGGGCTGATGGAAAGGCGATGGAAGCAGGAAGTGCTGTTTCTCCTGCTGCTGACGGCGTTTTTTGCCGCGCTTTCCCTTGCGCTTTACTGAGCGGAAAGGAGCTTTCTTCAGAAAATGGATAAGGGTTTGTTCAGACAAAAGAGCATCGACCGGATCTCTTCCCCGGAGCAGCTGCATGATTACATGCGGGTCACGAGCCCGAAGCTGTGGATGCTCCTTTCCGCCATCGTGGCGCTGCTGGCGGGGTTCGTCGTATACGCGGCCACAACCACCATGGAAAGCACCATGAAGCTGAAGGTCCAGTTTGAAAGCGGCTTCGCCCAGGCGGACATGCTGAGCTCGCAGGCTGATTACATCAAAGTCCGCATGCCCGTCCGCATCGGTGGACAAACCGGCTACGTCAGCGATATCATCCAGGCCTCCAGGCTCCGCCTCAAGGTAAACCTCGACAGCGACGAACAGCTTGCCGACGGCTATTATGAATTGGCTTTGGAGGGAGAAACGGACCAGACAGTACAGGATCAGCTACTCCTTATGCTGACCGTCCGGGGCGATCTGATCACCATATACAATTCGCCTGAAACCAAAAACCTGTTTTCTAAGGACCGCCGCATCCGCATCGAAGGCAGGCTGGCTACGGTGACCGGGTATGAGGTGATCGACACCTCCACCGTTGTTTTTGAGCTGGACGACCCGAAGGTCACCATGCCTGACGGCGTCTACGACGCGGAAATCGTGACCGAATCCACCACGCCGATCCACTTCCTGCTGAACTGAGGGAGGCCCGGCGCATGTTTAAAAGCAAAAACAGTAAAATAGTAAAGCCCGTTCAGAAGGGCGTGGCCAAGGTGCCTGTCATCATGCAGATGGAGGCGCTGGAGTGCGGAGCGGCCTGCCTGGCGATGGTGCTGGCGTATTATCACAAGTGGGTGCCGCTGGAGCAGGTGCGGCTGGCCTGCGGCGTGTCCCGCGACGGCTCCAACATGAAAAACGTGTTCCTGGCCGGGCAAAACTACGGGCTGGAGGTACACGGCTATAAAATGGAGGTGGAGGCGCTCAGGCAATCGGCGACCTTCCCCTGCATCATCCACTGGAATTTCAACCACTTTGTCGTGCTGGACGGGTTCAGGAAAAACCGCGCCGTGTTAAACGACCCCGCCCGCGGCGAGGTGCAGGTATCCATGGAGGAGTTTGACGAATCCTTCACCGGCCTTTGCCTCACGTTCGCTCCCGGGGAAGGCTTTGCGCCCTCCGGCAAGCGCAAGAGCACCGTGGCCTTTGCCCGAAAGCGCCTGAGCGGAGCGGGGCCGGCGGTCGTGTTCATTACGCTCACGTCAGTCATCTCCTATCTGTTCGGCATCATCAACCCGGTGCTGTCCCGCGTATTCTTTGACCGGCTGCTGACCAGGCAGGCGCCGGAATGGCTGTACCCGTTCATAGTCGCCATGAGCCTTTTGTGCCTGTTCCAGGTCGCCGTGGGCTGGGCGCAGGCGATATACGCGCTTAAAATCAACGGCAAAATGGCCATTGAAGGCAACGCCTCCTATATGTGGAAGGTCCTGCGGCTGCCGGTGGAGTTTTTTTCCCAGCGCATGACCGGCGATATCCTGCAGCGCCAGGGCACCAACGCCGCCATCGCCGGCACGCTGGTGGAAACCGTGGCGCCGCTGGCGCTCAATTCCATCATGATGGTCTTTTACCTGGTGATCATGCTGCGCTACAGCCCGCTCATGACGCTGATAGGCCTCTTTTCCCTGTTTTTGAACCTGTTTGTGGCCCGGTACCTGTCTGAAAAGCGGGTGAACCTGACCCGGGTGCAGATGCGGGACAGCGGGAAGCTGGCCTCCGCCACCATGGCGGGCATCAGCATGGCCGAAACCATCAAGGCCTCCGGCGCGGAGGGCGGCTTTTTCCGCAAATGGTCCGGCTATCAGGCGTCTGTCAATTCGCAGAACGTGAAATACCTGACGCTCAACGCCAGGTTCGGCATCATTCCGGAATTCATCAGCACCGTCAGCAACTTCCTGGTGCTGTTTTTAGGCGTGCGCCTGGCGATAGACGGAAGCTTCACCCTGGGCATGATCACCACCTTCCAGGGGCTTTTGTCCAGCTTTATGGAGCCGGCCATGACCCTGGTTTCTGCCGGGCAGACCATCCAGGAAATGCGCACCCAGATGGAGCGCGTGGAGGACGTGATGGAATACCCGGACGACCCGCTGGTGAAGGACAGCCAGGAGCCGGCGGACGGAAACCTCTCAAAGCTGCGGGGCGAGGTGGAGGTAAGGAATCTGACCTTCGGCTATTCTCCCCTGGCGGAGCCTACGATCAGCGATTTTTCGATGCATATAAAGCCGGGCAGCCGCGTGGCCATCGTGGGCGGCAGCGGGTGCGGCAAATCCACCGTCAGCAAGCTGATCACCGGGCTTTATCAGCCCTGGGGCGGTGAAATACTCTTTGACGGCAGGCCCATCAGCGCTATCCCCCGCAGCGTGTTCACCGGCTCCGTGGCCATGGTGGACCAGGACATCGTGCTGTTTGAGGATACCATCGCGAACAATATCCGCATGTGGGACCAGTCCATCGCGGATTTCGAGGTGATCCTGGCGGCCAGGGACGCCCAGATTCACGACGACATCCTGAAGCGCCCGGGCGGCTATCAGGCAAAGCTTACGGAAAACGGGAAGGACCTGTCCGGCGGCCAGCGCCAGCGCCTGGAAATAGCGCGCGTGCTTGCGCAGGATCCTTCCATCATCATCCTGGACGAGGCCACCAGCGCCCTGGACGCCAAGACCGAGTACGAGCTGGTCCGGGCGGTCAGGGACCGGGGCATTTCCTGCATCGTGATCGCCCACCGCCTGTCCACCATCAGGGACAGCGACGAGATCATCGTCCTTGAAAAAGGCAGGATCGTGGAAAGAGGCACGCACGACGAGCTTTACAAAAAGGGCGGAGCCTACGCCGAGCTTGTGACAAATGAATGACGGAAAGGAGGGACTTCCGTGGGATGGTTTGACGAGCAGATCAGGCAGCGCATGAAGAGCGACCAGGACGTATTGGAAGATTCCTTCTTCCGTATGGCCGGCGTGGTGATGGACAAATGGAACGCCGAGCGTCTGGAAGACGACCGGCTGATCGCCCGGGAGGCGCTGGACGACATCCTGCGCTATTACCATCAGAAGCCCGCCGAAATACCGGAGGATATAACCGATCTGAACGAACAGATGGAATACGCCCTGCGGCCGTCTGGGCTGATGGTGCGGGACATCGAGCTTGAAAAGGGCTGGCAGCACGACGCCTACGGCCCCATGCTCGGCTGCATCAAGGAAACCGGCGCCACGGTGGCGCTGCTTCCCGGCACGGTCATGGGGTATTATTTCAAGGACCCTTCAACGGGCAGGAAGACCCGCGTGACCCGGCGCAACGCCCACCTTTTTTCCGCGGACGCGCTGTGCTTTTACCGGCCGCTGCCGATGAAGAAGCTGGGCATCACGGATCTTTTGCAGTATATGAAAAACTGCATCTCCAGCGGAGATGTCATCCTGATCGTGCTGGCGACGCTGCTGGTGACGCTGGTGGGCCAGATAGAGCCTTCTGTCAATTATCTGATCACCGGCACGATCCTCCAGCAAAAGCGCCTCAACCTGATGGGCGGGGCGGCGGCTTTCCTGGTGTCCTCCGCCTTTGCCGCAAGGATGCTCAGCATGGTCAGAAGCCTTCTGATGGAGAGGATCAACACCAAGGCTTCCCTGGGTGTGGACGCCTCGGTGATGATGCGGCTTTTGTCCCTGCCCGTGAGCTTTTTCAGGAAATACGCCTCGGGCGATCTTTCAAGCCGCGCGGCCTCCGTGAATTCGCTGTGCAGCATGATGCTCAACAATATCCTCTCCATAGGATTGAGCAGCCTGATGTCGCTGATCTACGTCACGCAGATATTCCGCTTCGCGCCGGCGCTGGTATGGCCTTCTCTTTTGATCACGCTGGCCACGGTGGTGCTGAGCGTCACGGCCTCGCTGGTGCAGATCAACATTTCGCGCCAGCTCATGAAGCTGCAGGCGGAGGAAGCGGGCATGAGCTACGCGATATTGAACGGCCTGCAGAAAATAAAGCTCTCCGGCTCCGAAAAGCGCGTGTTCGCGCGCTGGGGAAACCTGTACGCCAAATCCGCGAGGCTTGAATACAACCCGCCGATATTCCTTAAGCTCAACGGCGTTATCGCCACTGCCATCCAGCTGGCGGGCACGGTGGTGCTGTATTACCTGGCGGTCGAAACGAACGTGTCGCCCAGCCAGTATTTCGGGTTTCAGACGGCCTACGGCCACGTTTCGGCGGCGTTTCACGCCCTGGCGGGCATCGCCATTTCCATCGCCTCCATCCCCCCCATCCTGGAAATGGCGGAGCCTATCCTGAAGGCGGAGCCGGAAGTCTCCGCCGAAAAGGAAACGGTCACGCAGATAACCGGCAATATCGAGATGAGCCACGTTTCCTTCCGCTATGAGAGCAATACGCCCTATATCCTGAGCGATCTTTCCCTTAAGATCAAAGCGGGCGAGTACGTCGCCATCGTAGGGCGTACGGGCTGCGGCAAATCCACGCTGGTGCGGCTGCTGTTGGGGTTTGAAAAGCCCGAAAACGGCGCCATTTATTACGACCACCACGACATGAGCCGTCTGGACCCGCGTTCCCTGCGCAGGCATATCGGTGTGGTGATCCAAAACGGCCAGCTGTTTCAGGGGGACATCTTTTCGAACATCACCATCTCCGCCCCGCAGCTGACCCTCGACGATGCCTGGGAGGCGGCGGAAACGGCCGGCATCGCCGCCGACATCCGGGAAATGCCCATGGGCATGCAGACCATCATTTCCGAAGGCCAGGGCGGCATCTCCGGCGGACAGAAGCAGCGCCTGATGATAGCCCGCGCCATCGCGCCCAAGCCCCGCATCCTCATTTTCGACGAGGCCACCAGCGCTTTGGACAATAAGACCCAGCGCCAGGTATCCCAGGCGCTGGACGAGCTTAAATGCACCCGCATCGTGATCGCCCACCGCCTCTCCACCATCCGCAACTGCGACCGCATCCTGGTGATGGACAACGGCGCGATCATCGAGGAGGGCAGCTATGACGCCCTGCTGGCCCAAAATGGCGTCTTTGCCGACCTGATCGCCCGCCAGCGGCTGGACGCCGAGGGAGAGTGATCCGGGGCATATGCCCGGGAAAAGGGCCGGCGCGGCAAAACGACTGCAGGAAAGGCGGAAAGCATATATATGATGACTGTGGAACAGACGGCCGTACTGGCGCGGGAAGCGTCCTACGCGCTGGTGGCCTTGCCGCACGAAAAGAGAAACGCCGCGCTTCTTTCCATGGCGGAGCTTCTTTGGGAGCGCCGGGAGGACATTTTTGCCGCCAACCGCGGGGATATGGCCCGGGCGCGCGAGGAAAGCCTGGCCGCGCCCCTGCTCGCCCGGCTGCTGATGGACGAAAAAAAGCTCCGCGGCGTCACGGACGGGCTCCGGGCGCTGAGCGGGCTCCCCGACCCTTTGGGCCGCACGCTGCTTGCCCGGGAGCTTGCGCCGGGGCTCCGGCTGTACCGGGTGAGCTGCCCCATAGGCGTATTGGGCGTGGTGTTTGAAAGCAGGCCGGACGCGCTGGTTCAGATCGCCTCCCTGGCCCTTAAAAGCGGAAACGCCGCCCTGCTCAAGGGCGGCAGAGAGGCGCTGGGCACCAACCGGGCGCTGATGGAAGTGATGGACGAGGCCGCCCGGCGCGTTAGTATCCCCCAGGGCTGGGCGGCGCTGCTGGAAACCAGGGACGACGTCAGCGCCATGCTGTCCCTGGACACGTATATAGACCTCCTGATCCCCCGGGGTTCCAACGCCTTCGTCCGCTACATCATGGATCACACCCACATCCCGGTGATGGGCCACGCCGAGGGGCTTTGCCACGTCTATGTGGATAAGCTGGCCGATACGGCCACCGCCCTCAAGGTGACCGTGGACGCCAAGACGCAGGCCTACGCGGTCTGCAACGCCGCGGAAACGCTGCTGGTCCATCAGGCCGCCGCGCCGGCCTTTCTGCCGCTAATGGATAAGGCCATGCGGGAAAAAGGCGTTCTGCTCCGGGGAGACGAAAGGACCCGGGCGCTCATCTCCTGCGAACCGGCAACGGAAGCGGACTGGGGCACGGAATATCTGGACGCCGTTTTGTCCGTCCGGGTGGTGGACAGCCTGGAGGAGGCCGTCGCCCACATCAACCGCTACGGCTCCCATCATACGGACGCCATTGTGACCGAAGACCGCGAGGCCGCCCGCCGCTTCATTTCCCGGGTGGACAGCGCGGGGGTGTACGTCAACTGCTCCACCCGCTTTGCCGACGGCTTCCGCTACGGCTTCGGCGCCGAGGTCGGCATAGCTACCGGCAAACTGCACGCCCGCGGCCCCGTGGGGCTGGAGGGCCTGTGCACCTATAAATATATCCTGCTGGGCGAAGGGCAGACCGTCGAAGAGACGATGACCGGCGCCGTTAAATATACGCACCGGGACCTGACGGAGGACTGCCCGCTTTCCTGATCCATGCGCCCGCGCCCGGCGGACGGCTCCCCCATGCAAATAGCAGGACAAATGAAAAGACCGGAGGGAAAAATCACCGCCGGCCTTTTCTTTTGTCAGTGGTATCAGCTGATAGAATCAGCCGACTTCAGTTCCCGGACATGTTTTGCAGCTCCTGCATTTCTTTAAGCAGCGCGTCCAGGCTGGCCTGATCCTTGGGAAGCCTGCTGGCGAGTTCCATCATACCGCCATGAACGTCTTCGGACACCTGGGCCCACAGACCGTCGGGCTTTAATTCCACGGCCTTCTCATGCAGGGTCTTGAAGATGTTGGAAGAAACGTCCATCATAACGACCGTCAGGATGATGGCCAGCGCTCCGATCACGATGGAGGCGATGCCGCCCTTCCTGTCCTTTTTGCGCTTCAGGATGCCCAGCACGACCGCAGCGGCAGCCAGGACCCCAGCCGCGATGCCGCCGATTGTGCCGAACATGAAGGTGCCCAGCACCGCGCATGCGATGGCAAGAATACCCAGAATAACAGCAAGAATACCCTTTTTTTCACTTCTCCCGTAAATTATTGATCATGATATCGGCCCGGCCGAAAGAACGGAGGAACAGCCTTCAGGCAAAAGCTTCGCACCGCCTCAGGCGAGGAAAGCCTTATCCCCTCACCGCCGGTCAGCAGTGCTTCTGCCGCCCCGGGATATCCCGTCCGCTGGGTATCTTTTTCCAAATAAGGCCTTCTGTCAACGGGCAGAAATGGGAAGAAACCGCGGAAAATATGGTTATTTCTGCCTTTTCATCAGTTCCCACAGGACCACGAACGGAAAAAACACGATGATCAGCAGAATGAGAAACATGGTCTTCAGACCCTCTTTGGCCTCCGGGGTCAGGGACAGACCGCTTTTCCTTTTAGCTGCGGGGACGCGTTTTCTTTTGCCCATGATGTTCACCTCTGTTTTCCGTCATGCTGTTATTATTTAAACCAGCCCGGAGTCCTTCAACCGCTCCGCCACGCAGGCGGCAAACCGCTCCGCGCCGAATCTTTTGGTATGGGCGTTGTCGCTGAGGCCTTCGGGATACCGGGGGTCCTCCCCCGGCGCCAGATGCATGAAGAAGGCTTTGCTGCCCTCCTCCCCCGCCTCCGATACGATCCGGAAGCTGTCCTGATAGATATCCAGCAGCGGAACGGCCATTTTACGCGCCAGCGTACGCATGGCGTCCTTATACTCCCCGTGCGTTTCCTGTAAGACTCCGTTCTCCCAGACCCGTATGCAGATGGGCGTCAGCAGCGCCGGCACGGCATTCCTTTCCCTGGCGAAATCGATGAATACAGCCAGGTTGTCGGTAAAATCAGCCCATGGCTCGGTGTGCCGTTCGGGCTTTTCGTTTTCGTCGTTGTGCGCGAACTGGATCAGCAGCAGATCTCCGGTCCCCAGCAGGCCATCCAGCCGCTGCAGCCTGCCTTCGGCCAAAAAGGATTTGGTGCTGCGCCCCGCCATGGCGTGATTCTGTATGCCGATGCCGGGCAGGTATTCCCCCAGCACCTGCCCCCAGCCCACCATCAGCGTTTTTTCCGGGTCATAGGTCTGGGCGGTGGAATCGCCGCAGATAAAGATGTTCATTGTTTTTCTCCCTTCACGGCAGCGCCACGGCGATGCGCTCCAGATGCAGCCGCGCCTGCTCGGCGTTGTCCGGCACAGTGTCCTCCAGGGTCATGGGAAGATCATGCTTTTTGGCCAGCGCAAGCAGGCTTTCAAAGCGCATCTGTCCGGTGCCGCAGGCCTGGGAGCGGATGCCGCCGTCCGGCTGCACGGTGAAATCCTTCATGTGAAGGACGCGGATACGGCCGCCCAGCCGGCGGATGGCGTCCTGCGTCAGGGCCTCCGCTTCGGCGTCATGCCCGGGGCCTACCAGATTGACCGCGTCCAGGATGATCTGCAGATGGTCGGACGGCAGCTCCTCCAACATCCTTTGGGCGCGCTCGGGCGTGGAAATAATGTGGTGATACACCATCTCCACGGCGAGCACGGCGTCCGCCTCCTCCGCGAAGCGCACGACCGGGCGCAGGCTGTCCATGAACAGCCGGAAGGCCTCCTCGCTTTGAGGAGCGGGCTCGGAAAAACGGGATGCGGGATTGGCGTAGGTCTCGGTGCCCACCACCCGCGCGCCGATCAGGGGCGCCGCCCGCAGATGGGCCTTGTAGATATCCTGCGTGTGCGCCCGGCGTTCGCCATCCGGGTCCGCCAGGTTCAGATAGCAGCCCAGCACCGCGCATTCCATATGCGTGGCCTCCAGGTCCTGCCGCACGCGGGCACAAAGCTCCGGGGTCAGGAGCTTCGGGGCGTCCTGCATGGAAAAGCCTTCCCAGGTAAACCCCAAAGCGACATGAGCGCAGCTAAAGCCCTGTGCCCGGGCAGACTCCAGGCGCTGCCTGAAGCTGCCGGGGGCTGTATCGTGAAGCCTGATTCCGATATTCATATGCGTTCTCCTTATCACAGCGTAATGCGCAGCGCGCCTATTTTGTCATCGTATTGTACGGAGGCGCCTTCAACCAGCGGGGCGACGGCGTTGATCTCCATCACCAGGATACCTTCTTCCGTGACATATGGCTGCCCGTCCATCAGGCTCTCCTGACCGTCCACCTCCAGATGGGTCCTGCCCGTCTGGGCCACGACCGTCCGCCCGGCCGAACGCAAGGTCAGCGTTCCCGTTTCCCGGTCCCACCGGTAATCCACGCGGTCCGGGGCTATCGACCTCATCCTTTCCAGGATGCACAGTACATTCCCCCAGACGCTGCCGTTTCTGTTCACCGCGCGCACGCCCCGGAAGTCCGGCTCCTGGCCGTTGACCATGACCTTGCAGTAATTCTCGGTTTCCGGCACATATTTGACGCGGTCCGCCTCCGGTATGGGGACCGGGGCATCCTCGGTGGAGGGCGGCAGCAGCGCGCCGTCCGCAAAGCACACGGGCAAAGCTTCGTCAGACAGCGGCGCGTTTTTGCAGGGCACCGTGGAGATTCTGATCTCAGCCGGCTCAAGTCCCTCCGCCCGGGCGCAGAGCGTCACTTGTCCCGCCTCCGTTTTTGACCGCAGCAGCACGCGGTTGGTCCCGCACTCGGCGTACACGAAGGGCCGGCCGATCACGCTGTCGCTTCGCCCGTTGCCGTCAAAGCGGCCGCTGTTGTAGCCGCCCAGGAATGTGGCCGGGCCCGTAACGGAAAAGTCGATCCGCATATCAGAAAGCGGGCATACCCGGCCCTTATTGTCGGTCACGCGGACGTCCGCAAAGCACAGGTCGTTTCCGTCCGCCCTCCAGCCGCCGGGGGCCGTGCAGGGGGTCAGCGCTATTTTGGCGGGCGCTCCCGCCGTTTCGATCCTGTCGCGGCAGACGGGCATATCCTCATACCCGACCCCTTCGGCCTCGATCACGCCGGACTGGGTGACGTCTATCCCCGGGAAGGCGAAGACGAAGCCGTATTCCGGCCTTTCACACTGCCCGGCCAAACGGCCGTTTACATACAGCAGCACCTTTTTGACCGCGTAGCTGCCGATGACGTATACGGTCTTGTTCGTCGGATCCCTGAGCTCCGGCTCGTCCGTTTCCTCCCAGTATACACCGTTGAACCGCTTTTTGAAGGCCCTGTATCGGCCCTCGCCCGGCTGAGGATAATTCCAGTGCCCAAGCAGCCTGACAGCGGGCTTCACGCTGTGCATCACGCGGAACACATCGAAGCTCTGTTTTTTGACCCGGACGGCGTCCACCCGCCCGCTCATGCGGCCGTTTTCGCTGAAGCTCTGCCGGCCGTGCTGGGCCGAATCCGTCCAGCACAGGGCGGCGCAGGCGCTGTACAGGTCTTTGCCGGAGGCGCCTCCTATGCGGTCGAAGAAAAACTCGCTGTAGCCCCGGGCGTTGGCCAGGGCCAGGTCCTCGCTGGTCAGGTCGTAAAAATCCAGGCCCTTCTGCTTTTTTCCGCCCTTGCCCAGATAGCGGCTGCGGTAGTCATAATCAGGCGGGGAATAATCGTCCCACACCCTGCGGGGCGCTTCCTCCCGGCTGTACTCGGTTTCCGTGACCGGGCCGTGTTCTGCCAGAAAACGGGCCGCGTGCCGGTTGAGCATCGTGCCCACGTATTCGCTTTCAATGAGCGCGTCCTCGGTATTGATGGTGCGGCAGCCCATGAAGCGGCCGCCATGCGGGTCCAGCCTGCGATTAAGGAGCCTCATTTCCCGCATATGTTCCGCGGAGATCACATTGTTCCCTGCTTCCCAGAACCATACGGCGGGATGATTGCGGTACGCCAGGATCACGTTGCGCATGAGCTCCACCCTTTGGTCCCACTGACGGCCGAAGGTTTCGCGCTCCTTGTCCCCGGCGGGCTGGGTGCAGACCACCCCCTGGCGGTCGCAGGCCCGGATGTCCATCGGGCTGGCCGCGACGTGCATCCAGCGGATATGGTTGGCGCCGCTCTCCCTGACCCAGCGCATATCCATATCGTGCATCCATTCAGGGACGATGCCGCTCTGCGCCCATTCGTTTGTCGCCCGTTGCGCATAACCCCTCAGCCAGATCGGATGGCCGTTTATGAGAACGCCCCTGTCCCGGTCGTAGGCGATCTGCCTGAAGCCCGTGACGATCTCCTCCCGGTCGACGACGGTTTCCCCCGCCTTCAGGATGATCTCCACGCGGTAAAGCTCCGGGCGCGAAGGCTCCCAGAAAGAAAGCCCCGACAGGGTCTGGGAGAAACAGATTTTTTTTGCCGAAACGGCGTCCAGACAGGTGGGCCTCACACGGTCCTCCTCCAGGGGGACATAGCGCGCGGTCTCATCGTCCCAACGGTAGGCGTCGTCCGGCGTGACGGTCACGGGCGGCTGCCACGGATCATACGGGATTTCCGATATCTCCGACGAAAAGCGGCCGATCTCCCGCCCGTCTGACGAAAGCACGCGGGCCTCTGCCCGGCACCGGACGGGGCTGCCCGACAGGTTGCGCACCTCCGCCTCCACACAGATCCGCGCACTGCGCCGGGCCAAATCGAACCCGTCCGCATAGACGTAAACCCCGTGGCTCTGCAGGTTAGCGTACAGCGGCAGCGTCAGGTGAACGCTGTTTTTGAAAAAGACCCTCACCGGCTGGCTCAGCCCGCCCAGGGTCGGGTTAAAATCGTTGCAGTTCCAGAAAAAGCCCACGCCCTGCCGGGAAACGGGCACGGCCTCGTCCTGGCTTTGCAGGTAGCTTCCCGGCACAGCGCCGGGCGCGTTGGGCGTTTCGGCGATGCAGAAGGGGATATTGCGGGTGCTGGTGTTGTCGGTCGCGACCGCGATGACGTTTTCCCCGGACGCATCCAAAAAAGGGCTCACGTCAAACCCGAACGGCCCGACGCCCATCTCGTAATACCCGGCAAGGCTGCCGTTTACGTACAGATAGCAGGTCTGCCGGACGCCTTCGAAGGCGACGATCACCCTTTTGCCCCGCTGCTGCGGCGGGATGATGAGGATATTTCGGTAAAACGCGCAGCAGCGTTTCTGCCCGCTTCCTCCATCCTCGATGGGCACCGAAAAAAGATCCGTTCCGTTGAAGGTATGCGGAAGCGTCACCTGCTCCCAGCCGGCGTCGTCATAGACCTTGTCTGTGGGCAGGCGGCCATTTTCGTCGCGGCAGGCGGCCAGCGCCTTTTCCATGGGAAAGACGCCGGCCAATTTGAACCGCCAGCCGTGATGGAAGTAATACCCGTTATTCATGTTCTTCTGTAAGATACGACGCGCATTTTGGATACTGCCTCAGCTCGCGCACGACCAGCCTGCATATCTGCTCGGCGCCGTAGGCGTTAAAGTGCGTTTTGTCGTCGTGCCCGTCGGGAAAATCCGGGTTTTCGCCCGGCTTCAGCCGCACGAACAGCTCCGCCGTCTTTTCCTCTCCCAGCGACAGATAAAGCTCCCTGCTGTCCTTTTTAAGGTCGCAAAGCGGCACGCCCTTTTCCTTTGCCAGTTCCCGGACCGCCCTGGGATATTCCCCGTGCGTGTACAGCATGCTGCCGCCGCCCACGAAAAACCGGCGGGACACCGGGGTCAAAAGCACCGGCTGCGCCCCTTTGTCCAGGGCGGTGCGGCAGTAGCGCCAAAGCTCCTCCTTGTAGGTGGTGTCCGGGTCGGTATGCCGCTCGTCGTCCTTTTCGTCGTTATGGCCGAACTGGATCAGCAGCATGTCCCCCGCCGCCATCTCCTTTTCGGCCGGGGCGAAAAGCCCCTCGGCGCGAAAGGAGCGGCTGCTGCGCCCGCTCAGGGCGATATTGCGCACCTTGACGCCCTCCGCCGCGTAGCGGGGCAGGGCCCAGCCCCAGCCCCTGAACGGCGGCTTGTTATCCTCCACCGTGGAATCGCCTATGATCCAGATCGTGGGCATATGGTCACCAGTCCTTCCAGACCTGCTTGAGGTCGATCACGCACACCTGGGCCACGCCGTTTTCATCCGGGTTGGAGAACAGGATCTGGTCTCCCCTGCGGTTGAATGAAGGATGCTGATGGTCCGCGCCGGACTTGCAGCTGCCGGTGGTCGCGATCAGCTTGGCCTTCCGGGTGGCGCGCTCGATCAGCACTACGCCTTCCTGCACGGTGGTGCCCAGGTAGCTGATGCGGTCGGCGCACAGCCACTTGTGGTCCCTGCTGATGCAGGGGTGCAGCAGCTGCTTGCTGGTGGCTGCTACGTCAAAGTGCCTGCCGTCCTTGTCGCCGATGATGATGTTGCCGGTGTGGAACTCGCCCTTTTCGCCGTCCACGAACCCCGCCGGGTCCAGCTTCATCAGCGCCATCTCCGTGCCGTCCGCCGCCCAGACCTCGTGGGTGATCCACTCGCTGGGATGCTCCACGTAATAGGGCCGCACATAGCGCTCTTTGACATCAAACATCCAGGTGCGCTGGAAGGCGTCGCCCTCGGTCTCGTGGATGTAGAAGATCAGGTTTTCGTCCGTGGGGCAGATCTGCGCGTGGCCCAGGCGGTAATCGCTCTGGTAGACCACTTCTGCCTCCTTGCCGGGATCCATGATCACCAGCCCGTAATACTTGTTGGCCAGGTGATAGCTGCACGCGATGCGCCCGGTGTTGGCCGCGGTCAGGTGGCCGGTGATCTGTCCTCCCTTGGGCAGATCGCCGATCTTGGTCATTTGGTTGGTGGACAGATCCACCGCGTAGACTTCGGTCTCGTTTTTGCAGGTATAGCCGATGTTCTTTTCCCGGTCGGTCGCAAAGCCGCGGAAGGTGTAATCGGTCACCCGGGTGATTTCGCCGGTCTCCACGTCAGCGCGGTAGCAGCCTCCGTCGGTGCGGCCCTCCAGCTGCTGCTTCATGAAGAAAAAGTACTTGTCGTCCGTGGAAAAATTCTCGCAGGTGAAATACAGCTTGGAATTGCGTTCCGGGCCGTTGGCGTAGCGCCGCACCTCGTAACCGGTGATCGCGTCGCGGTAGACTTCCATATCCTTGATCCTCCTATAATTTTAAAGTGCGGCGGTCTTCCCGCCGGGGATGCACACGGGCGCCTGATCATTGACGGAGATCCAGCAGTCCCGCGCGTTCGGATTATACACGAAATGATTATCCGCTGCAAACTGCAGGCGCTTAAAATCGTCCATGCAGTCCATGAATTCGATGTTGGTGCAGTACCAGATGTCCTCCTGTCCCCCCATCATCCGGCAGAAGTTCTCGATCAGGCTCCAGTTGTTTTTGTCGTTGAACTCATAGCTGTGGCCCCAAACGTACATCAGGTACAGATACTGTTTTTTAAACAGCTTCAGGAATTCCTCCCCCAGCTCCATCAGGCGGTGGTTGTGATGGCAGGTCGCCTGCCAGCGATAGGGGTTTTCGGGCAGAGCGAAACTGTCGCTGGAGCCGACCACGCGGGCATAGCGGATGCCCAGGGAAGGAAGCATGGTCTCGATTTCCCGGCTCACGGAGCCGTTGGGATAGCTGAGTCCTCGCACGGGATATCCGGTGCGCTTTTCCAGCCACTCGCGGTCGTCCAGCACCTCCTGTGCGACTTCCGGCAGCGGGCAGCGGGCGATAGTGGGATGGGTGACGGTATGACAGGCCACCTCATGTCCCTGATACAGGGTAGCGATCTCGTCCGGATCCACCCGGTCGCCGCGGTCAAAAAGGCCGCTGTTCAGGTGAAACGTGCCCCTGATGCCGTTCTGATTAAATATTTCGACCAGGCGGCGGTCATAGGAACGGCCGTCGTCATAGCTCATGGTCAGGGCTTTATGCTTCCCGCCGGGAAAGCAGCAGTAGACTCTGTTCATACGTCCTCCCAATCACATACGTTGGGGCTGCCGCTCTTCGCGGCAGCCCCGTAATATCGCGGGTTAATGATTACTGCTGGGCAGCGTGATACGCGTCGTTATATTCCTGCGTGATCATGTCGCCGCCCTGCATGGCCCAGTCGTCCCAGGCAGCCTGCAGGCCCGCTTCGTCGATCAGGCCGGCGATGTACTGAACAGCAGCGTCGGAAATGATCTGATCCAGCTGCGTGCCAAAGGCGGTGTAGGTTTCAGAAACAAAGGCAAAGCAGGGGTTGGTCACAGCATAGGGGGCCAGTTCGACGTTCAGGTCCTCATAGCGCTGACGGAGCTGAGTATAGCCGCGGTTCACCAGCGCCTTGGGGTTTTCACGGTTGCCGGCGACGCCCATGCCCAGCTGGTTGACATTGTTGTGGTACATCTTCTCGTTCTTGCTGTACTCATCAGATTTTTCTTCAGGCGTATAGCGCAGGCCGTCTTCGTTGACATCGTAGGTCAGGCCTTCCAGACCGGCGTTGATCAGGGTCTGGCCTTCGGGAGAGTTGCACCAGTCGAGGAATTTGAGGACTTTGGGCAGATCCGCTTCGGAAATGGCGCTCTTCATGAGCAGGATCTCGCCGGCAAAGCCGGGGTTCTGGGGCCATACGGAGATAGAGCCGTCCGCCTTGGCCACGGGGCCGACAGACTGGAAGATCTGCTCGGTAACACCGGCGTTGGTCTCGAACCATTCCTGCTGACGGTGGGCGTTGTCCAGGCAGTCAAAGCGCATGAAGGCTTTGCCGGTGCGCTCGATATTATCCCAGTCGGAGGTGGAGATCTGCGCGAAGTTGGGGTCGATGCCGCCGATCTCATAGAGATGGCGCAGCCAGTCGAGGCCTTCTTTGTAGGCGGGAGACTTATGGGCAGGATAGATGTCGCCGTTCTCATCCACGCCCCAGGTGTTGGGAGCGCCGAAGGCCACGGTGATCACGCTGATGGTGCCGGCGGTGTAGGAGCACATATTCAGCGCGTAGGTGTCGTCGCTGTAGCCGGCAAGCTTTTCGGCCAGTTCGGTCAGGTCGTCGAGGGTCTTCACTTCGCGGTCAAAGCCGACTTCCTTGGCGATGTCGCAGCGATAGTAGATGCCGCCGCGCGGGAAGGCGCGGGAACGATAGATACCGTAGACATTGCCGTCGATAGCGATGTTGGCGTACACGCCTTCGGTGCCGGCCGCCAGATTCGGATAGTTTTCGGCATCGTGGATCGCGTCGGTAATATCCCAGAACGCGCCCGCGCGGGCGGAGTTGATGACCTGGGGATCACGGGCGTTGGTGGCGGAGACCAGCATGGGGGGATTCTTGTCCGCCAGGGTAGTGCTGAAGATTTCGCCATAGGTGGAGTTGGCGCCCCACTGAATGTTCAGCTTCACTCCGGACAGTTCGTAAATCTTCTGCAGAACGGGGTTGCTGTCGAAATCGTTGACAAAGTCAATGTCAGACGGGAATTCGGGCAGCAGGACGCTGATTTCAAAGGGTTCTTCCGCGGAAGCGAAGCTTGCCAGGGAAAGAACCATCATCAGCGACAGGAGCACAGAGACGAGTTTCTTCATCGGTTTTTCCTCCTTTTTATTTGTTATCGTTCAGCGGCATACGGCCGCGGATAACCGTTGATCAGCCTTTCAAAGCGCCGACCATGACGCCCTTGACGAAGTATTTCTGCAGGAAGGGATACACGCACATGATGGGCACGGTGGATACGACGATGACGGCCATTTTGACGGACTGTTCGGGAGGCTGAACAAAGTTCGGGTCCATGTTGGCCATATCGCCGGCGGAGCCGTTGGACATGATGATCAATTCGCGCAGCAATACCTGCAGGGGCCATTTTTCCTTGGCGCCGGTCATGTAGATCATGGCGCCGAAGTAGGCGTTCCAGTGGCCTACCGCGTAGAACAGGCCGAACGTGGCCAGCACCGGCAGCGAAAGCGGAAGCACGATCTTCCACAGGACTCCCAGGTCCGTACAGCCGTCGATAGAGGCGGACTCCTCCAGCTCCTGCGGGATGCCCTGGAAGAAATTTTTGACGATCATCATGTTGTAGGCGCTGATGGCGCCGGGCAGCAGTACGGACCAGTAGGTGTTTTTAAGGTTCAGGATGTTCGCGATGACGATATAGCCGGGAATCATGCCTCCGGAAAAGAACATGGAGAATATAACCATGTTCAGAAAGAAGTTTCTCCCGCGCAGGCGGTTTTTGGACAGGGCATAAGCCATGGTGACCGTAAAAAACAGGTTGATCGCAGTACCGCAGACGGTGATCAGGACGGAGTTTCCAAAGCCGCGGAGTATTTTGTTGGAAGAGAAAATAAACTGGTACGCGTTCAGGGAAACGTCCTGCGGGATAAAGAACATCGGACGGGTCGCGATTTCGTACTCGGTGGCGAAGGACGCGCCGATGATGTAGATGAATGGGATGATCGTGGTGATAGCCACAAGAGTCACGATCAGGTAGTTGAGGCCGTCAAATATGCGGCTGCCGACGGTATTGTAGGTGCCGACCGGGCCGGAAGAAACAAGCTCCTGCTTTTTCTTTCTTTCTGTCTGTTCAGACATGACGCTCCCTCCTTCCTCAGTACAGACCCTGTTCGCCCAGCAAATGCGCAATCTTGTTGGAGCCTACCACCAGCGTCACGCTGACGATGGCCTTCATGAGGCCGATGGCGGACGCGTAGCTGAACTGGCCGGACTGAATGCCCTGCTGGTAAACAAACACGTCCAAAGTCTGGCTGACCTTGCGGTTCAGCGGATTGGCCATCAGGATCAGGTGGTCATAACCTGTATCCAGGATCGAGCCCATGCGCAAAATCAGCATCAGCACGATGGTCGAGCGGATGGCGGGCAGGGTGATGTGCCAGAGCCGCTGCAGGCGGTTGGCGCCGTCCACCATGGCGGCCTCGTACAGCTGCGTGTCCACGTTGGTCAGCGCCGCCAGGAAGATGATCGTACCCCAGCCGGTTTCCTTCCAGATGGTCTGGCCGATGATCATCCAGCGGAAGGTATCCGGCGAGCCCATGTAGTTGATCGAATGACCCAGCAGCTGCTGGGTGAGCTTATAGACGATCCCCGAGGGGCCGAACATGACGAAGGTGATGGAAACGACGATGACGATGGAAATAAAATGCGGCACGTAAAGCAGGGTCTGCAGCAGCTTTTTATATTGAAGCGACCGCATTTCGTTGAGCATCAGCGCCAGGATGATGGGCGCCGGGAAATAAAGCACGATGTTCATCAGGCTCAGGATCAGCGTATTGGTCAGATACGTGGTCCAGGCGGGGAAGCGGAAAAAGTACTGGAACCATTTGAACCCCACCCATTCGCTGCCCAGCACGCCCGAATAGGGCACATAGTTTTCAAAGGAGATGACGATGCCGAACATGGGCAGATACTTGAAGATGATAAAGTAAATCAGGCCCGGCAGAAGCAGGATGTACAGCCACTTGTCCCGCTTTACCTCGGACCACAGCCGTCGCCAGTACTCTTTGCCGCTGCCGTGAAGCGCCCGTCTTTCCGCAGCTTTGGTGCTCATTCGCGTTTCCTCCTTTTCCTGGCAAACTTATTTACTTTTACTCGGGACGGGTGTCCCGCATCATCAGTTCCGTCAGCATCAGGAACGTCAGCCCCTGGCCGTAGGCCGTGGGCGTCACGATGATATCCTTGTAGTGCTGCAGGCTGTGGCCCATGCCCGTTCCGCCGGACACGCCCTGCACGGCCCCCGTTTCGTCGATCTGGCCTAAAACGGCGTTGGCTGAAAGCATCCCCATCTGCTGGTACGGCTCCTGGGGAAGCCACCCCAGCCTTATGCCCTTGAGCACGCCGTAGGCGATGGCGGCCGTGGCGCTGGTCTCGCAGTAGGTTTCCTCCACGTCGATCAGCGTGGTGTACAGACCGTTGACCCGCTGGTATTTCCACAGCGCCAGCACCTGATCCTGCCAGGCGCTGTGGATCATGCGCATGGCGGCGTTGTTTCGCCCGGTTATGTCAAACAGCTCCACGGCCGCCGCGGTAAACCAGGCGTTTCCCCTGGCCCAGAAGGCGTTGGCGAAATTATGCCGCCGGTCAAACGTCCACCCGTGGTAAAAAAGACCGTTCACTTTATTCTGCAGATAGCGTATATGCATCAGGAACTGGTATTCCGCTTCGTCTATGAGCTCGGGCCTGTTCAGCGCCACACCGGCTTTGGCCAGGAACAGGCACACCATGAACAGCGTGTCGCACCACAGCTGCTGGTAATGCTTGTTCCACACCGTGCAGTGCTGAAGGCCGCCGTATTCCGTGCGGGGCATTTCCTTGATCACCCAGTCGATCCAGCTTTCGATGACGGGAAGATAAGCTTCGTTTCCCGTTTCCTGATACAGGCAGGTGAGGGTCAGCACGGGAGCTACGGTGTTCACGTTGCGGTGCGGCTTTTCCGGGCGGGAAAGCATGTCGTCGTACCACCCCGTCAGGTAATCCAGAATGGCCTTGTCCCCGCTTTGCTGGTAGGTCTTATAGATGCCGTACAGCGCCACGCCGGTGGGCCATTCCCAGTTGTTCATGGTCAGATGTCCGCGGGACGGGTCGTTGCCGTCCGCGCGCTGCAGCATCCCCAGCACCCTGTCCGCCGTCTGACGGTAGTTTTCACGCATGATAAGGTCACCCGCCTGTTTTCATGTTTTTGTTAGCGCTTACATTATAAAGTCTTCCCCCTGTGCTTGTCAATATATATTTTAATTTTTCCCAAATTTTCTTTGCTGAGGGTATTGCGGATTGGCAAAAATGAGCTTATAATGAAAGCGCTTACACAAAAAAGATCACACGCCCTGGGAAGGAGGCTTCATATGGGCAGCGACAACGCGACGATCTACGATATCGCTTCCGAAGCCGGCGTATCCATCGCCACCGTGTCCCGGGTGCTGCGGGGGGAAGCGAACGTCTCCCCCGCGACCAGGGAAAAGGTGCGTCAGGCCATCGAGCGCCGCAACTACCGTCCCAGCTCCATCGCCCGGGGGCTGACCAGCAAAACCACCCATTCCCTGGGCATCATCCTGCCCAAGCTGCTGAACCCCCATTACGCCATGATCTTTACCGGCGCCCAGGAGGAAGCGCGGACGCATGGCTATACCATGAGCCTCTTCCCCTGGGCCAGCCTGGATACAGACGCCTATAACCCCGCCGCCATGCTGATAGAACGCCGGCTGGACGGGCTGATCGTCTGCGTGGAATATCTGCCGCCCGATCACGACGAGCTGGTGCACGACGCGCTCAAAACCCTGCGCCGCTTCATGCCTGTCGTGCTGATCGGCTGCATCCCCCCGTGGTACGATTTTCCCTCCGTCGCCAACGACAACGCCGCCATGACGCGCAAAACGGTCGCCTATCTTACTGGCATGGGGCACGACAGGATCGCCTTTATCGGCGGCGTGCAGGAGGATACGGACCCCCGGCGGCGTGACGTAGGCTACCAGCAGGGGCTTAGGGACGCCAGGCTTCCCTACACCGCCTCCTACCGCGTCTTCTGCAAGGGCACCGCCGAGGCCGGAAAACAGGCCATGGACGACATGCTCCAGAGCCTCAAGCCCTGCTACTGGCCCACCGCCGTCATAGCGCTGAACGACCTGGTCGCCATGGGCTGCCTTTTGTCCGCCAGGGAGCGCGGGATCGACGTCCCCGGGCAGCTGTCCGTGATCGGCTGCGACGACCTGTTCTGCGCGCCCTACTTAAGCCCGCCGCTGACAAGCATCAACACCCACCAGCAGCGCACCGGCGCCCGGGCCGTGCAGCTGCTCATCAGCGGGGAGCAGAAGCGCGAAACGGTCGACTGGGAGCTGATCGAGCGCGCCTCCTGCGCCCCCAACCGGGAAGCCGCCCCGACCTGATCCCGCCGTTGTCAGCTATCCGCTATCCGCTATCCGCTGTCCACTACATTGAAGGAGGTCATCTTTTATGGAACGTTTTGCCTGGAAAGGCCGCATCAAACCCGGCATGCAGGAGGAATACAAGCGCCGCCACGACGAGATCTGGCCCGAAATGCTTTCCCTGCTCAGGGAAGCCGGCATCCGCAACTACACGATCTGGAGCGACGGACGGGACGTGTTCGGCTACTACGAGTGCGAAAAGGGCATCGCCTTCGCCGAAAAAACGCAGGCCCAAAGCCCCGTCGTAGACAAATGGAACGACTATATGCAGGACGTGCTGGACCTCGAGATGGACCCGGAAACCGGCGCCCAGCCCAAGCTGCGGCTGATGTTCAGAATGGAGTAAGGCAAAAGGAGGAAGCGGCTTTATGGGCCGTCCGAGGCGAACGGTACTGGAGTACCGCAATTACGAGCTGCCCGCCGATTTTCCCATCCTGGCGCTGACGGGAGATCACTGGCATATCAGCTCCGTTCCCGGCAAGCGTCTGCATATTCACAATTGCCTTGAGATCGGCGTCTGCCACAGCGCGGGCGGAACCATGGTCTTCAACCGCCGGCAGGTCCATTTTTCCGCCGGTGACGTGACCTGCATTGCCCGCAACGTGCCGCATACCACCTGGTCCGATCCGGATGCGCCCAGCCGCTGGAGCTATCTTTTTCTGGATCCGGACGCCCTGCTGGGCCCCGGCGCGCTGCGCCAGATCAGAGGACTCAGGGACGTAGGCTTTTTCCTGTCCGACTGCAGCCTGCTTCTGCACGAGGAGCAGGCGCCCTGGGCCAAACGGTATGCGGAAGACATCATTTCCGAGCTCACAGACCGCCAGCCCGGCTACCAGCCCCGCGTGCAGGGGCTGGTAGCCGCCCTGCTGGTCGGCATGCTGAGGATCTACAGCCAGGAGGAAACGGAAACCCTGCGGGATTCCGATATGTCCTCCGTCGCCCCGGCGCTGGATTATATCCACGAAAACTATATGATCAATTTCCCGCAGGAACGGCTTTCGCAGCTCTGCCATCTGAGCCCCACCCATTTCAGGCGCGTGTTCAAGGAGGAGATCGGCACCTCCTCCCTGGAGTTCCTGCATCAGACGCGGATTCTCAACAGCTGCACGCTGCTCCGTTCGTCCAACCTGTCCATCACGGAGGTGGCCTGGAGGGTGGGCTATAACTCGCTGAGCAGTTTCAACCGCCAGTTTTCCCGGGCTATGGGCTGCTCGCCTACAGCCTGGCGCAAGACGGCCGCGGACGGCCCTCCTCCCTCCCTGATGACCTTTACCGGCTGGATGACCGCCGAGCCCGGACCGGACCGGAGCTGACCCATGCCGCGGGAAAAGCCCATGCGCGCTATATGTGAAATCAAAGCGGGGGCCGCAGCGCTTAAAACAGCGCTGCGGCCCCCGCTATTTGAGCGTATCGGGATTTTGATAATCTTTCCTCATCTTCGCTTCCGGCGCTTATCTTCAGCCATATATGCAGGCACAGGGACCAAACAGGTTTCTGCAGCAAATAAAAAACAATGCGCATCGCGCAAGGAGGAAAAAATAATGAATGAAAATATGAAAATGAAGGAACTGAATCCCAATGAACTGGAAATGATCAGCGGCGGCGACGTCTGGGATCATGTCGCCGGAACGTTCGGCGGCATGGGCGTCGGAGCAGTCACGGGCCTTGGCGTTGGCGCCGTCATCGGCGGGGCTGTCGGCGGTGTTCCCGTCGCCTGTACGGGAGCCTGCATCGGGGGTGCGGTCGGCATGGTCGCCGGCACGATCGGCGGCGCGATCGTCGGCGCGCACAAAACCTTTGAAAAGGCCACCGAGGGCCTGGAAAAGATTTTCAGCATCTTCTCCTGACGGCCCGGGATCAGGACCCCGGATGAGGATGCCGGAAAAAACAGCGGATCCTCTGACGGAAAAACCCTGAAGTGAAACGCACATGACCCCGCGTGAGCGGGAAACCAATTTGACAAAGGGGCTGCTGCAGATGCTGATGTTTCTGCGGCAGCCCCTGAGTGTTTTTTGTCACAGTTCGGCGGAGACGGTTCAGCCGAGGATCGCGTCGATCCGCTGCAGCTCTTCGTCCGTGAGCGGCGGCGCGTCCAGCGCGGCCAGGTTGTCCAGGATCTGTTCGGGCCGGCTGGCGCCGATCAGGGCGGAGGTGATGGTTTCGTCCCGCAGCGCCCACTCAAGCGCCAGGTGATGGAGCTTCTGTCCCCTTTCGTCGGCTATAGCCTTCAGGGCGCGAAGCCTGTAAAGCGTATCTTCCGTCAGGCTGTCGGGCTTAAGGAAGCGGCCGTCCGTCTTCATCCGGGAATCCTCCGGGATGCCGTTCAAGTATTTGCCGGTCAGCAGGCCTCCTGCCAGCGGCTGAAATACGATGCAGCCGACCCTTTCTTCCCTGAGCACGTCCGTAAGTCCCTTCTCGATCCAGCGGTCCAGCATGGAATAGCGGGGCTGGTGGATGAGGCACGGCGTACCCAGACGTTTCAGCTCCCTGACGGCTGCTTCGGTCTGTTCCGCATTATAATTCGAAATACCGACATACAGCGCCTTGCCGCTGCGGACGATCTGGTCCAGCGCGCCCATGGTCTCTTCGATGGGGGTGTTGGGGTCGGGCCGATGGTGGTAAAAAAGGTCCACATAGTCCACATGCATGCGTCTGAGGCTCTGATCCAGGCTGGAGATCAGATACTTGCGGCTGCCCCAGTTGCCGTAGGGGCCGTCCCACATGTCGTACCCCGCCTTGGTGGATATAAACAGTTCGTCACGGTGGGGCCGCCAGTCCACGTCCATATGGCGTCCGAAATTGGCTTCCGCCGCGCCGTAGGGCGGGCCGTAGTTGTTGGCCAGGTCGAAATGGGTGATGCCGTTGTCAAAGGCGGTGCGCAAAAGCGACTGCTGTACGGAAAACGGCGTGATGTCCCCGAAGTTGTGCCAAAGCCCCAGGGATAATGCCGGCAGCATGACCCCGCTGTTCCCGCAGCGGCGGTACCGCATGGTCTTATATCTCGTTTCGCTGGGCGTATACATGGCTTCATTGCTCCTTCCGCAAAAGAAGCGGGGCTTTATGGCTCCGCTTCTTTTGGCTGTATGCTGAACCCTCCCCCCTGCGGGGAAGGTGTCCCGGCGGACCCTGAAAGCGACGATGGATCCTTAGGCATCCGCCGGGACGTTTGAGGCGGGATCTTTTACAGCAGCCTCATCATGGTTCCTTATTTTCAGGGAAGCGCGGGCAGCTTGGTGGTGTTGCCGGCTTCATAGGCTTCCAGCCGCTCGTCGATGATTTCCTGATAGCCGGCGTCCAGAAACTCCTGGCAGTACTTGGCGTACAGGGCGTCAAACTCGGCGGGGTCGCACTTGATCAGCTTGGCGTAGTATTCCTGCCACAGGCTCAGCAGCGTGGCGCTGTATTCGCTCTCGCTCTCGATGGCCACGGCGAACACGGGGTCGGAATAGGCCTTGCCTTCATCGGCCAGCTTGCGCAGCTCGTAATAGTTGTCGATCAGCATCTGGGTGAAGTCCTGGGGCAGGCCGGCGGGGCTCATCTGGGCGATGGTCTGTTCGACCGTGCCGACCTTCTTGGAGGCGTGCACCAGGCAGGTCATGTCGATGTTATTGTTGTGGTTCAGCATATGCTCGCCGGTATAGTCCAGCATCACCGGCAGGCCGTTTTCGTCCAGCTTGTAGGTCTCGCCCTCGATGCCGTTTTCCAGGGTGAAGAGGTTCTCGGGCTGGATCATCCACTCCATCAGCATCCAGGCCGCCTTCAGCTGGTCGGGAGTGGCCAGGCTGGAGAAGCCGACGATCATGCCGAAGGGGTTGTCCGCGCGAATCGCGGCGGTATTGACGCCCTCTTCCAGGCCCGCGTAGGGGCTGGCGATGGCCAGCTCGGCGTCCGGATTGTTCTCATAGAACGCGGTCAGCCAGGCCATGTTGTTGGCGATGTAGCCGCCGTACTGATAGATCTTGCCGTTGATGAAGTCGGTCTGCAGGGCGTCGGTGCCCTGGCCGCCGCTGTTCTTGTCCAGATCAAACTCGCTGGAGTACCAGCCCATATGGTATTCGCTGTTGAGACGCTTGAGCATCCGCTCGGTGGGATACCAGGTAAAGCCCGGCGTGCCCAGGGAGGAATGCATGGCCCATTCAGCCTCGTCCACGGGGAAATCACGGTAGGCAAAGTTGACAATGTAGGCGCTGGTGGGGATGCCCAGGCCCTGCGGATAATCGCACAGGCCCGCCGCGAGCATCTTGTTCATGGCATCCTTGTGCTCTTCATAGTTCTGGGGCACATGGTCGTAGCCCACCTTGCGCAGCCAGTCCATGCGGACGAAGTTGGCGAAGGTGAAGGTCGTGTCGTGATAGGGGCGCTCAGTCAGGACAAAGTAGGTCTTGCCGTTGATGTCGGTGTAGCCCAGCTGGTTGTGCTCCACCATCGCCTGATAGAAGGTGGGGGCCACGGCCTTGAACTCGTCCAGGTTGATCTCGGTCATCGCGCCGTCGTTGGCCCACTGCGCCACCTTGGGATAGTCATATTCCATCAGGATGGTGGGGGTCTCGTCGGCCGCGATCAGCAGGCTGTACTTGGTCATCACGTCGCCGCGGGGGATGGCCACGTACTGCACGTCGATATTGTACTTGTCGCCGAATTCCTTCTGGATCCACTGGGTCCAGTAGTTGTCGTCCACGGCGGGGTAGCCGGCCTTGGAGCGGTCGTACACGGGCACGGTGATCTTCACCCGCTCGGCAAAGGGCTCCCAGTCCGCGGGCACGTCGGCATGGACGGTGACGGCCAGGCTCATCACCAGGCCCGCCGCCAGCAGCAGGGCAAGCAGTTTCTTCATTGCGATTTCCTCCTTTATATTTTTAGGGCATTTCCGCCCAAAGGAACAGGAGTGTGTTATCCCTTCACGGCGCCGATCATGGTGCCCTGCACGAAATATTTCTGCACGAAGGGATAAACCAGCATGATGGGGATGGTGGCGAACATGACCACCGCAGCCTGGAGCACCTCGGGCGTGGACTCTGCGGCGGTCGCCTCGGAGAGGCTCACCGCGTCCTGCCCGGAATTCAAAACCATGTTGCTCAGAAGATACTGAAGCGGCTGAAGGGATTTAGTGGTGATGTAATACTTGGCGTCCGCGTAGGCGTTCCACCGGCCGACCGCGTAAAACAGCGCCAGCGTGGCCAGAATGGGCTTTGACAGCGGCAGTACGATGCGGAACAGGATCTGGAAATGATCCGCTCCGTCCAGATTGGCCGCCTCATACAGGCTGTCCGGTATGGTGGAGCGTATGAAGGAGCGCATGATCAGCATATTGTAGGGAGAAAAGCAGAGCGGCAGCACCAGCACCCACATGGTATTGAGCAGCTTCAGGTCCTTATACAGCAGGTATTCGGGGATCAGACCGGCGCTGAAATACATGGTGAACATAATGATGAACGCGATCACCGTGCGGCCCTTAAGCTCCCTGCGGGCCAAAGGATACGCCGCCAGGATGGTGATGATCATCCCGATGACCGTAAAAAGCAGCGTCATCCAGATGGTATAAATCATGGAATGAGTCAGCTGGCCGTCCCGGAAGATGGAGCCGTAGGCGTCAAAGTTGATGCCCTCCGGCCACAGGTACACGCGCTTTGAAAGCACGGCGGTGTTGGAGGAGATGCTCTTGGCGGCGATGTGTATGAACGGGACGATACAGGTCAGCGACAGCAGCAGGATGATGAAAGCGATCACAAAATCACTGACGCGCACCCGATTGACGCCCTTGAACGGGGAAGTCTTTTTTTCGACCGTTGCGGCAGACATGCTCATTCCTCCCCTCTTACAGCAGGCCGTCTTCGCCCAGCGCTTTGGAGACGCGGTCGGAGGACAGCACCAGGATCAGCCCCACCAGGGACTGGAACAGGCCCACGGCGGTAGCGCGGCTGAAGTTGCCTCCCGACAGGCCCTTTTCATAGATGTAGATGGCCAGCTGATACTGGAAGTCCTTGACCTGGACATTGCCAAAGGAGTCCAGCCGCTCAAAGTTGCTGCCCATGACGCGGCCCAGGTTCATGATCAGCAGCGTCACCATGGTGCCGCGGATGCAGGGAATGGTCACGTTCCAGATCTTGCGCAGCCTTCCCGCGCCGTCGATGGTGGCGGCCTCATACAGGTCCATGCTGATGCCGGTGATGGCCGCCAGGTAGATGATGGAACCCCAGCCCATGTTCTGCCATACGCCGATCAGCAGGTAGGTGACGGCCCAGTGCCATTTTTCCGTCAGGAAAGGAATGCCCTGCTTGATGGCCCCCGTGTTGCGCAGAAGGATGTTCACCAGGCCGGTCTCGGGCTTGAACAGGTTCAGCGCCACGCTGGCGATGATGACCCAGGAAAGGAAGTGCGGCAGGTAAAGGATAGTCTGGGACAGCTTTTTGTAGCGCTGAAAGCGCAGTTCGTTCAGCAGCAGCGCCAATATGATCGGCACCGGAAAGCCCACGATCAGATCCAGGAAGTTGAAGGCCAGGGAGTTTTTGAGCGCGCGCAGGAAATCCTTGTCCTTGAAAACCTTCTGAAAGGTCTCAAACCCCACCCAGGGACTGCCGGCATAGCCCTTGGCGGGCTTGTAATTCATAAAGGCGATACGCAGACCGGGATAGGCGGCGTACTTAAAGATGATGACGAAGGCGACTGGCACCAGCAGCATCAGGTATAGCTGCCAGTTGCTCTGAAAATAGGATTTCAGCGCTCCCCGGCGCCTGGGGCCGGCTGATCTGATCCGCATGGTCGGGTCCGCTCCTTTCTTCCGGGCTGTTCGTGTGCAGGGCAAGAGCATGTTTATAACAGATAGTTTTCAACCATATTGTACTTTTATTATACTCCTTCCCGTGGGGCCATTCTATTTGATTTTGCCCGAAAACCATGCAGAATCGACCATAAACTCTTCTTCCGGGATGCTTATGGGAACTTATTGTACCGTTTTAAAGAGGGTCCGGTGCGCTTCCAGATGGACGTTCACCTTCCCGCAGGGAAGCGACACAAAGGTATCCACGGGCTCTTCGGAGGCGTTCATGACCACCAGGGTTTTCTGCCCCGGGAACCAGGCGCACTCCGCCGCCGGATCTTCGGCAAGGCCCGCCCGGCCTGCGTCGGCGCCGGTCAGGTACAAAAGCATTTCCAGCAGCATCCGTGCCGCGCGGGGACTGTAGGAAAAGCCGCCCATGTAGAGCGCTTTGCCCTTTCCGAACGTCCGCTCGGTCAGCGCGGGCACGCCGCCCGGCGCCCTGAGCACCCTGGTGTCGGGCGAGATCAGACGGATGCCGGGGGTAACAGCCAGCGCCTCGTCCGCGACCAGGAACGGCGCAGCCTTTTCCGTTTCAAACGTCCAGGCTCCGTGGCAGGCGTAGGCCCCGTCGTCCTGATCGACACCCAGCACATGAGCCAGGGCAAAGCGGGTGTCTCCCCCGTTCACCGCCCCGGGCTCGCCTGCGCCGATAAAGCAGCCGCCCTCATATACGAACCGGGTCAGCTCCGTCACCAGCCCCGCGTCCTTCCAGGCGTCGCCTCCGCTCCAGGCGTCCCCCGCTTTTCCGGCGTTGATCACCACGTCGGTATCCTTAAGCGCCCCGGCCTTCACGTCCTCAAAGCTTAAGAACTTCACCTTCACCGGCAGGCCCGAAAGCGCTTCGTTGATATGGATCAGCACATTTCCGTCGGTCTCATGGAAGTGCCCGGAAAGCGTCCAGGAGCGCAGGTTTCCCCAGGTGTGCAGCACGGCCACGGTGACCGGCAGCTCCGCCGGGGCTTCATGGGCGTGAAGCTCCTTCAGGCGGCGGAAGACGGCGGCCATTTCCGCTATGGCGTCGTTGAACGGCTCCTGCCCGATGGTCAGGTGCAGATAGCCGCCCAGGCCGATCCTGTCCACGCACTGGCGCGCCAGCGCCCTGCGCACATGCAGCCAGTAGGCCACGGCGTCCTTTTCAGGGTGGCCGCCTTCAGAAAAGGTAGGCAGCCCGCCCAGGCCGACCGGGAACAGGTAGGGATGCAGGCGGATCTCGTGTGTCGGCACCCTGACCCCGGCACACAACCGGCATTCGAACCCGGAAAACACGCATTTGATCAGCCCGTCAAAGCCTACATTGGCAAAGTATTTTCCCCACGGTTCCATGCCCACCCAGCTGTCGTCATAGAACACATACGCCTGCTTGCCGTATTCGTGGATGATATCCACCAGTTCCTTCGCTTTTTGCGCGACGAAGCGCTGGATAAAGTCCATGTAGTCCCGTTTGGGCGCGGTGGGCGGACGGTGGGTGGCCTGCAGCTTTCCTTTGTTGATGAAATCCTCCGCCGTGAGGGCATAGCCGTATTCCCGCTCAAAGGCCCTGAGGGCCGCGGGGCTCACGGTGAAATCGTAGCTGGCCCAGTCCGTGAAGCGGGTGCGGCGGCGCGGGTCGCTGCCGAAGATCCAGACGAAATTATAAAAAAGCGAGGTCAGGCGCACCACGTTAGTATCCGGGTTTTCGGCGCACCAGTCCCGCAGCCATTTTTTCAGATATTCCCAGGCCTCCGGGTGGCGGGGATCCAGCTGGCGCAGGTGCTCGCTTTCCCAGTGGTTGGTGGTGTGGTTGTACATGTTGATTTCCTCCCAGACGCGCCACGCCAGGAAGGAAACGGTATACCGGTGATAGGGTATACACGAGGGGATGGTGACCTGCCCGTTTGCGTAACGCCACTCGTCCGCATGAAGGAGCCTGCCCTCCGTCCTGTCCCAGACCTGCCAGAAAGGCAGGGCGTCCGGGCTGTCGTTCAACTGGAACTGCTCGGAAAAATACCCCGCCAGGGGCGCGATCGAAAGCGTTTTTCCCAAAGCGGTCTGCGGGTCGGAGGAAAGGAAGGTCTGCTGCTGGGCGTCGGGATGCGCTTCAGCAAAGGCGTTATGCTGGCGGATGATGCAGATGGTGGAATAGATCTGATAGCCTGCGCTGACGATTTCGGGGGACAGCTTCGTTCCGTCGGAATCCCTGATCACGTCGGCGCCCCATTTTTGAGCCATTTTGAGCGTCAGCTCTTCGTATCCGGCCTCCCCGGGAAGGGTAAAGCCTCCGCTATTGTATTGATCCATGGTTGTCTCTCCTGTCGCATCATGATATGGCTTTCGGCTTCTGTCTGTATTGTACAGGGTTTGCGCCGCCAATTCCGCGCAGTTTTTGACGTATACTTTGCAGAAACGACCATTTTTCATCCGAATTGTACAGGCGGAAGGACAAAGGACGGGGCTGATACGATCCCAAAGGCACCCTGACCCTGCCGGAATACATCTATGCCACCTACAACGAACTGATGAAGAACGGCTGGCGGATGAAGGAAATCGACGAAATGGACATGCTGGGCTTTCTGCGCCTGCGGGCTTGGGACGCCACACGGGAGCAGGAAAAGAAAAAGCCCCGGCAGCGCTTCATTGACGAAGTGTGGCC